>CANLMX010000008.1 GCA_947492385.1 Planctomycetaceae bacterium
CAGCTGCTGCACTGCCACATGGGCAGCCAGATCCACGACATCCGCCAGGTGAACCAGGGCATCAACGAGCTCGCGCGCATCTACACCCAGCTGGCGAAGGCCGGCGCGGGCATGCGCTACCTCGACATCGGGGGCGGCCTCGGCATCGACTACGACGGCAGCCAGACGAGCTTCGAGTTCTCGATGAACTACACGCTGCAGGAGTACGCATCGAACGTCGTCTACAAGATCATGACGGTCTGCGACGAGGAGGGCGTGAAGCACCCGACCATCGTCAGCGAGTCGGGCCGCGCCATGGTGGCCCAGCAGAGCGTGCTCATCTTCGACGTGCTCGGCGCGAACCGCCTGGACCGGTTCACCGTGCCCGCGCAGCTGCCGGCGCCCCCGAAGGGCGAGGAGCTGCCGCGCCCGCTCGTCGACATCTACGACGTCCACCGCACGATCAGCGAGCGTCGGCTGGTCGAGAACTACAACGACCTCCTCGAGGACCGCGACGAGGCACTTCGCCTCTTCAGCGTGGGCCTCATGAGCCTCGAGCACCGTGCGCTGGTGGACAGCATCTTCTGGGCGAGCTGCGCCAAGGTGCGGGACATCGCGCGCTCCATGAGCCGTCCGCCCGAGGAGCTCGGCGACCTCGAGAGCGCCCTCAGCGACACGTACTTCTGCAACCTCTCGATCTTCCAGAGCCTTCCGGACATCTGGGCCATCAACCAGCTGTTCCCGATCGCGCCGATCCACCGGCTCGGCGAGCGCCCGACGCGCAAGGCGACCATCGCCGACCTCACGTGCGATTCCGACGGCAAGATCGACCGGTTCGTCGACGACCACGACGTCAAGAAGTGGATCGAGGTGCACGACTTCGAGGATGGCGAGGAGTACCTGCTGGGCGCGTTCCTCGTCGGTGCCTACCAGGAGACGCTCGGCGACCTCCACAACCTGTTCGGCGACACGCACGTCGCACACGTCAAGATCGACGAGCAGGGCGAGTGGTGGATCGACGAGGTCATCGAGGGCGACGCGGTGCGCGACGTCCTCAGCTACGTCCACTATGACCTGAGCAAGCTCTTCGGCGACATCCGCCGCGAGTGCGAGAAGGCCGTGGTGAACAAGCAGATGACGGTCGCCGAGAGCCAGGGCCTCCTGAAGGCCTACGAGGCGGGCTTGTCGGGGTACACCTACCTCGAGACCGAGAACCTGCGCTGATTGCCGCAACCGGGGTGCGGCGCGCCGGTACCACCGGCGTTGACGCTCCGTTCCGCCTCCATCGCGGCGGTGGCTGTGGTCGTGGTCGGCCTCATGTGGGTCGGGCACGGGTTGTCGCTCGGCGTGCTGGGCCAGGGAGCCGGGGCGCCGTCCGGGGCGGACTCCGGATCGGCGGCGCTCGCGGTGATGGGTCCCGCGGACGGCGAGCCCCTGCGGTTCGGTCGCGACGTCCGTCCGATCCTGTCGGACCGATGCTTCCTGTGCCACGGACCTGACCGGGCCAAGCAGCAGGCGGGGCTGCGGCTCGACTCGTTCGAGGCGGCGACGGCGTCACGGCCGCACGGTGCGGCGATCGTCCCGGGCGACCCGGCCGCGTCCCTCGCGGTGCGTCGGCTGCTGACGCGCGACCCGGACGCCGTGATGCCCCCGCCCGACAGCGGCAAGCATGCGCTGAGCCAAGCGGAGCGCGCCACCCTCGTGCGGTGGATCCGAGAAGGCGCACGCTACGAGCCGCACTGGGCGTTCGAGGCGCCGCGCGCCGTGACGCCTCCCGAGTTGCGGGCGTCCCGCGGTGGCGGGTCGGCCGTCCCGGCCGCACCGGCCGAAGCCGAGGCGCCTGGGAGTCCCATCGACCGGTTCGTGCACGCGCGGCTTGCGGCCGCCGGCGTGGCCCCGGGTCCCGAAGCCGACCGCGCCACGCTCTGCCGACGCGTGTTCATCGACCTCACGGGGCTGCCCCCGACGCCCGAGGAACTGGGCGCGTTCCTCAAGGACGGCGCACCTGACGCCTTCGCGCGGCTCGTCGACCGCCTGCTCGGCGAGGAGCCGTACGCCACGCGGTACGCCGAGCGCATGGCGACGCCGTGGCTCGACGTCGCGCGCTATGCCGACACGTCGGGCATCCACATGGACGCGGGGCGCCAGATGTGGGCCTGGCGCGACTGGGTGATCGAGGCATTCCGGTCGAACATGCCCTACGACCGGTTCGTGGTCGAGCAGGTGGCGGGCGACCTGATTCCCGGCGCCACCGTCTCCCAGCGCGTGGCCAGCGGCTTCAACCGCGCCCACGTCACGAGCGACGAGGGCGGGGCCATCAACGAGGAGTACCTGCTCGAGTACGCGGCTGACCGCACGCACACGGTGGGCGCCGCGTTCCTGGGCCTCACGATGAACTGCGCGCGCTGCCACGACCACAAGTTCGACCCGGTGACGCAGGAGGACTTCTACTCGCTGATGGCGTTCTTCAACTCGAACGAGGAGCCCGGGATCTACAGCCAGGTGCCCGACGCGAATCGCGCGTTCGAGCCGTCGATCGACGTGCCGACGCCCGCGCACGCCGAGCGCACGGGCGTACTTCGCGCGGCTGCGGAGTCCGCGCGCGCCGAGCGCGACCGCGTGGACGACTCCGAGCGCGAGGCATTCGAGGCGTTCGCGGCCTCGCTTCGCGGCGGCATCGCATGGGTGCCGTCGACCGTGGTGCGCGCGACAAGCGAGGGCGGTGCGACGCTCGTTCCCCAGGCCGACGGCAGCGTGCTGGCGTCCGGCACCAACCCCGACCACGACGTCCACGAGCTGGTGCTGCGCACCGACGGAACCGGGATGCGCGCGGTGCTGCTCGAGGCGCTCGCGGACCCGTCGCTTCCGGGAGGCCGCGTGGGACGCGCCGACAACGGCAACGCGGTGCTCGATGCGATCGAGGTCGAGGCGGTGTCGGTCGCGGACCCCTCGTTGCGGATGCCGGTGCCGCTCGCGTGGGCCTGGGCCGACGTCGAGCAGTCCAATGGCGACTTCCGGGTGACGAACGCGCTCGTGGCGGACGGTCGCGTCTGGGCCGTCGATGCGCACGTGCGCCCGGGCGGGCGCACCGCGCTCTTCGTGTCGAGCGCGCCGTTCGGCTTCGATGGCGGCACCGAGCTGCGCGTGCGGCTGGTGACGCGATCGCCGTACGCGCGGCACGTGTTCGGGCGCGTGCGCGTGCGGCCGGGCACGGTGCCCGACGCGCTGCTGACGCGGATGCCGCCCGCCACGGGTAACTGGTACATCTGCGGGCCGTTCCCGGCGTCCGGCGGCGCCGAGGCGTATGCCGCGCGCTACGGGCCCGAGACCCGCACGCGCCTGGACGTCGCCGAACGGTTTGGTTCGCGCGCGACCGGGGAGTTTGAGTGGCGGTACGCGCCCGGCGTGCTCGAGGCCACGCCCGTGCGGCTGGCCGAAGGCGTTGATGCCGAGTTCGTGGCGCGCGAGGCGTGGGTGCCGGTCGCGGGCTCGATGGAGCTCTCGCTCGGTTCCGACGACGGGCTGCAGGTGTTCGTCAACGGCGCCATGGTGCACGAACGCCGCATCGACCGCGCCGTCGCCCCCGACCAGGAACGCGTGACCGTCCCGCTCCAGGCCGGGGCGAACGCGATCGTCTGCAAGGTGGTGAACACGGGCGGGCAGGGCGGCTTCTACCACCGCGAACTCGACCGCCCGGGTGACGTGGCGCGCGACGCGCTGGTGCTCGCCATGCCCGCGGGCACGGTGGGCCCCGCCGCGGAGGCGGCCGCGCGCGACGCGTGGCGCGCGCACCACTCCGAGGGCTACAAGCAGCGCGCGGCGCGCGCGGCCGAGGCCGAAGCCGCGCTCGCCTCGCACGTGGCGGCGGCGCCGCGCACGATGGTGATGCAGGAGCGCATGGAACCCACGCCGACCTTCGTGCTCCGGCGCGGGCTCTACGACCAGGCCGACCGCGAGCGGCCGGTCGCGCGCGCGGTGCCGCGTGCCATCGGAACGCTGCCACCCGACGCCCCGCGCAACCGGCTCGGCCTCGCGCAGTGGCTGGTGGGTGATGCCAACCCGCTCACCGCGCGCGTGGTGGTCAATCGGTTCTGGGAGCAGTTCTTCGGCCGTGGCATCGTGCGCAGCACCGAGGACTTCGGGCTGCAGGGGGACTGGCCCACGCACCCCGAACTCCTCGATTGGCTGGCGGTCGACTTCCGCACGCACGGGTGGGACGTGAAGCGCCTCGTGCGCCAGATCGTCACCAGCGCGACCTACCGCCAGTCGTCCCGCGTGCGTCCCGACGTGGCGGATTGGGATGCCGAGAACCGGCTGCTTGCGTGGTACCCGCGCCAGCGGCTGGCGGCCGAGCAGATCCGCGACCAGGCGCTGTTCGTCGCGGGGCTGCTGCGCGAGCGCGCCGGCGGCCCGAGCGTGAAGCCGTACCAGCCTGCGGGCCTGTGGGAGGAGACGAGCATGCCGCAGAGCAACACGCGCAGCTATGCGCAGGGCACGGGCGACGACCTGTGGCGTCGAAGCCTCTACACGTACTGGAAGCGTGCCTCGCCGCCGCCCTCGATGCTGGCGCTCGACGCGCCGACGCGCGAGTTCTGCACCACGCGTCGCTTCACGACGAACACGCCGCTCCAGGCGCTGGTGCTGTGGAACGACCCGCAGTTCGTCGAGGCCGCGCGCGTCGCCGCCGAGCGCACGCTGCGCGAGGCGGGCGACGACCGCGCGCGGCTGGGCCGCCTGTGGACCCGGATGACCGGCGAGCCGGCGGACGACATGCAGGTCGAGGTGCTCGCGGAAGCACTGGCCTCCGAACGCGCGCGCTGGGGGGCCGACGCGGAGTCGGCGGCGAGGCTGGTGCGCACGGGCGAGGCGCCGGTGCCGCAGGACGTGCCCGCGACGGAGCTCGCATCCTGGACCATGCTGTCGAACGCGATCCTCGCGAGCGACGCCGCAATCGTGAAGGACTGAGGACCGCACCATGCCCCGACCCGAACGCAGCGCATCTGCCGACCCGATGGAGGAGTACCTCCTCAACCTCACCCGGCGGCGGTTCTTCGGCCGCATGGCGGGCACCATCGGCGCCGGGCTCGGTGGGCTCGCGCTCTCGGGGCTCGCGGGACGCCACGCGATGGCCGCCGCGACGCGGCTCGATGCGGCCGGCGGTGCGGCGTCCGGTGTACCGGGGCCGGTGCAGTTGCCCTCGGGGGCGACCGGCCCGCACTTCGCGCCGAAGGCCAAGCGCGTCATCTACCTCCACATGGAGGGTGCGCCCAGCCAGCTCGACCTCTACGACCACAAGCCGGGGCTCGTCGCCCGCTTCAACGAGGACCTGCCCGACTCGATCCGCAACGGCCAGCGCATCACCACGATGACGAGCGGCCAGAGCCGATTTCCCGTCGCGCCGTCGGCGTTCCGGTTCGACCGCTACGCGAACAATCAAGATGGCGTGATGCTTTCGGAAGTGATCCCGCACACAGGCGGCGTCGCGAAGGACCTGTGCTTCGTGCACTCGCTCCACACGCAGGCGATCAACCACGAGCCGGGCATCACCTTCTTCCAGACCGGCTCCGAGCAGCCTGGCCGCGCCTCATTCGGAAGCTGGATGAGCTACGGGCTCGGCAGCATGAACTCGAACCTTCCTGCATTCGTGGTCATGATCACGCAGGGGCCGGGGAACATGCAGGCCCTGAGCGCGCGGTTCTGGGGCAGCGGGTTCCTGCCGAGCGAGCACCAGGGCTGCCGCATCCGCGCAGGCCGTGACGCGGTGCTGCACCTGCGCGACCCCGAGGGCGTCACGCGCCAGGACCGCCGCCGGATGCTCGACCTCCTGGTCAGGCTCAACGAGGAGGAGTTCGAGAGGAGCCTGGACCAGGAGACGCGCACGCGCATCGCCCAGCACGAGATGGCGTACCGGATGCAGATGTCGGTGCCCGAGCTCACGGATTTCTCGACCGAGAGCAAGGCCACGCTCGAGATGTACGGTCCCGACGTGCACGTTCCCGGCAGCTTCGCAGCCAACTGCCTGCTGGCCCGGCGGCTGGTGGAGCGCGACGTGCGCTTCGTGCAGCTCTACATGCGCGGATGGGACCAGCACAACAACCTCCCGGGCGAGATCCGCGCGCAGTGCCGCGCGGTGGACCAGCCGCAGGCGGCGCTCATCAAGGACCTCAAGCAGCGCGGCCTGCTCGACGACACGATCGTCCTGTGGAGCGGCGAGTTCGGGCGCACCGTCTACAGCCAGGGCCAGCTGACGAAGGACAACTACGGGCGCGACCATCACCCGCGGTGCTTCACGGCGTGGATGGCCGGCGGCGGCGTGAACGCGGGCACGTGCTACGGCAAGACCGACGACTACTCGTACAACGTCGCCGAGGATCCCGTCGAGGTGCACGACCTGCACGCGACGCTGCTGCACCTGCTCGGCTTCGACCACACGCAACTCACGTATCGGTTCCAGGGACGCGACTACCGGCTCACCGACGTGAAGGGGAGCGTGGTGAAGGGCCTGATCGCCTGAGGCCGTGCGTGCCCGGGCGGGCGGGCGTCAGGGGCCGTCGGCGGGCCGTTCGAACCACACCAGGTGCTGCCACGGAAGCTGCGCGTCGGTGCGAACCCACCGGAAACCCGCCGCCTCGAACTCGCGCCGGCACTGTGCCTCGGTCATCTTGTGGAGTCCCTTGATGGGCACCTCCGGGTCCTCCGCGCGGAACTCGACGAGCGCGACGCGCCCCCCGGGCCGAAGCGCGCGCAGGATCGAGCGCGACATCTCCCACGGGTGGTCGAACTCGTGGTACGCGTCGACGAGGAGCACCAGGTCCACGCCCGATTCGGGAAGGTGGACGTCCTGCGTATCACCGAGGATGCCCTTGAGGTTCGACAGTCCCTCGGTGCGCGCGCGGGCCTCGAGGAAGGCGAGCATCTCGGGCTGGATGTCGGTGCCGTACGCGGTGCCGGGCGCGACGCGTCGCGCCATGGGCACCGTCAGGCGGCCGCTGCCTGCGCCGATGTCGGCGACGCACATCCCCGGACGCAGTCTGAGCGCGTCGAGCAGGGCGCTCGTGCGTTCCTCGGACTCGCGCGAGTCGCGCTCGAGCCACGGGATGCCGGCGTGGGACATGAAGTGCGCGATCTCTCGGCCGAAGTAGGTGCGACCGATGCCGTCGGGGGTGGGGTCGCACTCGCCGTATGCGCCGAGCGGCGGTGCGGACGTTGTCGCAGCGGCGGCCGCGTTCGTGGGCGATTCGGATGCCGGCGCACGGGACGGCGATGCCGACGGGGCCGGTGCGGGCGTGGGCGGCGGGGCGCACGCGGCGAGCGCCAGCGCGGCGCAGGCGATCGCGTGGGTGGCGATCGCGACGGGACGTCGCGCGGTCGATCGTTCAAGCATGTGGGAAGGGTAGGATTTCGGGCCCCGACATGGAACATGGGAAACCACATCCCCGATCATGTTCGTCGCTCGACGAGGTCGAGCGGGTGGCGCTCGACGTGCTGCCCGTCACCGCGCGTGACTACTTCCGCAGCGGGGCCTGGGGCGAATCGACGCTCGCGGAGAACATCGCCGCGTGGGGGCGGCTGCGGCTCTGGCACCGCGTGATGCGCGACGTTTCCGCCCGGACCACCGAGTGCACGCTGCTCGACGGTCCGAGCGCGATGCCCGTCGGCATCGCGCCCACGGCGCTCCACCGGATGGCCCACCCGGACGGCGAACTCGCGACCGCCCGTGCCGCGGCCGCCGCCGACGTCCCGATGATCGTCTCGAGCCTGTCGACCACCACGATCGAGGACATCCGCGCCGCGGCCCGGTCCGTGCGGCCCGGCGCGCGCACGTGGATGCAGATGTACGTCGGGCGCGACCGCGCGGCCGTGCGCGAACTCGCGCAGCGCGCGCATGCAGCCGGATGCGAAGCGCTGGTGCTCACGGTGGACACGCCGGTCTGGGGCATCCGCGAGCGCGACGTGCGCAACGGCTTCCGCGTCCCGGAAGGCCTGCGCATCGTGCACCTGGAACGCCCGGGCGGCCCGACCGGCCACGCCGGCAGCGGCATCCACGAAGCGCTCGCGTGGACCATCGACGCGAGCCTCACCTGGGCCGACTTCGAATGGCTGCGCGATTCGACTCCGCTGCCCGTGGTGCTCAAGGGCATCTGCCGGCCCGACGATGCGGCGCAAGGCGTGTCGCTCGGTGCGCGCGGCGTCATCGTCTCGAACCACGGCGGTCGTCAGCTCGACGGCGCGCCGCCCACGTGCGAGTCGCTGCCGTACGTCGCCGAAGCGGTCGCCGGTCGCGCGTCCGTCATGGTGGACGGTGGCATCCGCCGCGGCATCGATGTCGTCCGGGCCCTGGCGCTCGGCGCGGACGCGGCGTTCGTCGGCCGCCCCGTGCTGTGGGGACTTGCGGCGGGCGGCGAGGAGGGCGTCGCGCACGTGCTGGCGCTGCTGCGCACCGAACTCGACGTGGCGCTCGCGCTGTGCGGGTGCACGCGCCCGTCGGACGTCACCAGCGCGCTGCTTCGGCCGTGATGCGCGGGGTGCGCCCTCGCGGCGCGCCCTATCGGTGCCCGCCCATGCCGCCGCGCATGCCGCCGAAGCCGCCCATCGTGCCCCACCCGCCGCGGGCTCCCGTCCAACCGCTCAGCGCGCCGTATCCGCGGTATCCGTTCGACCAGCCGGCGTAGTTGTAGCCGTAGGGATTCACGGGTCGGGACACCGTGCGGTCGTACCAGCCCGTGTCCTGGTTGAACCCCGGGATGCCGCGGTCGTAGTCGTTGCCCCAGCGCTGTGCATAGGTGCCGTACTGGTCGCTCACGCCCCAGCCGCCGCGCTCCCAGCCGCCGCGCTCCCAGCCGCCGCCGTTCCAGCTGCCCGTCCGCTGGCCCTGGTTCGCTGAGGCGGGCGCCTGCGCGGGGTTCATGCCCGCATCGCCACGGTCCACGTAGTTGGTCTCGCCGCGTGCGAAGGCGCCGCGTGGGCTGCCGTCGTAGTTGTGGTTGGGGTCCGGGCGGAACCCGGCGTCCACGCCGCCGTCGCGCGTCACGGCATGCGCGTCGGTGCCGGGATCGCGCTCGACGAGCGTGGCCTCCGCATCACGCGGCTCGGCCGCGCCGCCGCGCGCGCCGCCTTCGGGGTCGCGCTGCCATGCGCCGTCGGTGCGGCGATACGTGCCCTCGGCGCGACGCTGCGTCACCTGCCCGTTGCGTCCGGCGTACACGTCGTTCGCCACGCCCGCGGCGTGGGCCCAACGCGCGCCGTTGCCCGACGCGATCGCTCCCGCGGCGCCCTTCGCCTCCGCTCGCGCGCCCGCACCGAGCGTGCCGTGCACCCCGGCGCGTGCTGCCGCATTCGCGTCGGTCATCGCGTGGTCCCACGTGCGGCGGGCGGTGCCTTGCCAGTGGTTGTTCCACCACCCGCTCCCGTCGCGCCATCCCCACGGGTGGTAGCCCCAGTCCCAAGCACCTGCGAAGCCCAGCCCGAGCGCGTAGCCGGTGCAGCATTCCCAGCCCGGTCCCCACCATCCGCTGCCGCACCATGGTGCGCCGCACCACAGGCCCGCATCGGCCCAGCCCGGGAACGGCGAAAAGTTCCACGCCCCGAACTCGCACCCGTAGCTCGGCCAGTAGCCGTAGGTGATCGGCCATCCCGCGTACGGCCCCCACGTGGGATCGATCACGTCGTCGGTCGATGGCACGTCGCCCTGGTCAGTGGCGCCCGGGGTCGCGTACCCCGTGCCCCAGACCACGGTGCCGTCCTGCACGTAGCTGTTCATCGCGCCCGCGGTGAATGCGTACGTCACGGTGTCCGGCGACGAACCGGCCACTTCCACGAACGTCGCGGGATACACGGGGCAGGTGGGCGGGATCGAACCGATGGCCTCCGGAAGCGCGTCGCATGGCGACCATGGTCCCGTCGCGGCGTCTGCCACGAACCACGCGCCCCCTTGGCAGAGGTACCAGCGCCCGTCGCACGCGACCAGCGGATCGCTCGCGTTCGTCGCGTATCGCATCGACGTGCCTTCGATCGGGCGCAGCCTCGGCGTGCCCCCGAGGAACGAGACCTTCCCGTGCGCCGTCGCGCGCTCGAGCGTCGCCAGGTGCACGATCTGCTGCTGGTAGAGCGCATTCACCGCCTGCGGCGTGCCCGGGACGCTCGCGAGCACGTTGCCCCAGGGGCCATGGGGGTCGATCGACGCGAAGGCCTCCGGAAGCTCGGCGACCGGCACGGAGGCCCACGGTCCCGCCATGAGGTCCGCGGTCGTGAACCAGCGCCCGGAGGCGACCAGCCACCATCGGTCTCCCGCGTCATTCGTGAACAGGTCGCAGCCGGCGTTGGCGACCGCGCGCACGCCGTCGGCGACGGCGACGGTGCGCGGCGATCCGTCGATGCTCACCAAGCACAGCGGCCGCGTGCTCACGATGACGTCGGGAGCGGTGCGCGGGCCTGCGCCGTCGGCGGTCGCCGTGGCGGTCCGTCCATCGCCGGGCGGGGTCGTGTCGCCGCGCTCGTTGCGCTTCGGGAGCGCGGACTCGATCGCCGCGCGCTGGTCGGGCGTCGGGGTGCGGCCGGACGCGTAGGGCCCGCGGAACGCCGCGGAGTGCATCCACGTGCCGTCCGCGAGCCGCGTGAACCACGTGCGCGACTCGCGGTCGAAGGCCAGGAGCGATGCGGTGTTCTGCGCAAGCCCCATCGACCCGTCGCCGACCGGGCGCAGCACGGGCGCCCCGTCGAGCAGCAGCAGCGTCGCGCGTCGCTGCACGACGCGGATCTCCGGCACGTCCCGCGAGAGGCGTGCCTGCGTCGAGGCGTGCCGCTTCGCGACCTGCATGTTCCGCATCACGCCGGCGCGGTTCGCGGTGAATCGCGCTCCCGAGATCATCGACTGCAACTCGGTGGCGGCGGCGTCGGCGTTGCGCCCGTCGGCGAGGGTTGCGCGCTGGACCTCGATGCCCGAGAGCACGATCGCACCGGACGGGCCGTCGTGGTCCACGCGGGCATCGAACGAGAACGTGCCGAAGGTGGGCGACTTCCCCGCATCCGCCATCGAGAAGGCGCATCGGGCGGTGGCGCGCGAAGGGTCGAGCGTCTCGAATTGCGGGGCGTAGAGGACGTACGTCACGCCGTCGACGGTCGCCTGCTGCGGCCAGAGCGTCTCGCCGTCGTCATGCGCGGGCGCGGGTGGTGCGTCCGGAGGCGGGACGAGCGCGGGCGGCGCGGCGGGCACCGGGCGGGTGGGAGCGGTGGATCCCGCGGCGGACGTCGCGTCGGCCGTGGGGGCGTTCGCCGGGGTCGCGGCCGGTGGTTCGGCGACGGGCGCGGCGGCGGCGGGCGGGGTGGGGGTGACCGCCGGTTGCGTCGCGGGTGCGGGGCGACGGGCGGGGAGGTCGATCGGCGTCGGGGCGTCGTCCTGGGCGGACGTGGGCACCGCCAGGGCAAGCGCGAGGGCGGTCGCGACGAGGACGGCGACAGGGCGAGGCCGGGCGTGCGTTTCCATCGAGGCGCAGCGTAGGTTTCTTGCGCTTGCGGCGGACCGAAGGCGTGCGCCATGCCTGACGGTGGTATCCTAACAAACACCGTACCGCATGCGCCTTGAACGCCCCCATCTCCTGGCGGAGTGCATCGCCCGGCTCGAGCGCACGTGCGGCGAGCGGGGCGCGGGCGGTCCGCGTGTCGCCACCGGATGGCCTGCGATCGACGCGCATCTCGGCGGCGGCATCGCGTCCGCCGGGCTGCATGAATGGTGGGGCGCGAGCGAGGACGTGCGTGCCGTGCTGGTGCAGCTTGCTTGGCGCGCCGTGCTGCAGGACGATGCCGAGCGGCCCGGGCAGTGCCGCCATGTGGCGTGGGTCGGCCGGGCCGCGTGGCCGTCTCCCGATCATCTGGTGCGGGGCCTGCGTGCACCCCTCGCCGGCATGTTCGGCGCGACGCGCATTCCTTCCTGGCCTGACGCGCGGCTGCACGACCGATCGATCCTCGTCGACGTGCCCGCGCATGACGACGGTGCGCGCCTGTGGGCCATCGAGCAGGCGGCCCGCTGCCCGGGCGTGTGTGCGGTGGTGGCCGACGGTCGCGGGTTCCCGATGCCGGCCACGCGTCGCCTGCAACTGGCGTCTTCGGGCACGCTGCTGCTGTCCATGCGTGGCCCCGAGCGCCGCGCCGGCGAGCGGCGCACCGTGCCCAGCGCGTGCGCCACGCGCTGGTGGGTGACGCCCGCCAGCGGCATCCGCGAGGTGCCATGGCTGCGCGCGATGCATGCGCTGGCTGCCCGCATCGTGCCCGAGCCTGCGTGGACCGTGCGTCTCGAGCGCGCCAAGGGCGTTGGCATCGACCCGGATGCGTGCCCCGAGGCAGTCGCGACCGAGTGGTGGCGCACCGAGGGCGTGCCGGACGCGCCCGCGCGCGTGCGCCGCGTGCGCGCCCACCGCGTGGCGCGCGCGGCGTCGTTGCGCGAGGCGCGCGCATCCTGAGGTGGCGTCATGCACGCGCGTTCACAGCCATGGTTCGCGGCCATCGTGCCGGTGCGCCCGGCGCCGGGTCCCGCGGCGCTGCGTCGGATGGCCGAGCGGTGCCTGCGGTGGACGCCACGCGTCCATGCCGAGCACGTGGAGGGCGATTGGCCGCTCATCCTGCTCGACCTGCGCGGGTGCCTGGAGGTGCACGGCGGTGCGCCGCGCCTGCGCGAGCGCATCGCGCGTGCATTCGCGCGGCGTGGCATCGAGCACGCATGCTGCATGGACGCGTGTGCGGGAGCGGCCGCGGCGCGGGCCACGGCCCATGCGATCGAATTGAGCGCATCCCGCACGCCCGGCGCGGCGCTGCGCGTGCCGCTGGATCGGCTCGCGATCGAGTCGCTCCGCATCGGTGCGGACGCGTGCGCCGCGCTGCGTGAAGTGAACGTGCGCTCCGTGGGCGAGCTGCGCGCGATCGGCCGTGCCGCGCTCGCCGACCGGTTCGGACCCACGGTGGGCATGCGGCTCGACCAAGCGTCGGGCGCACGCGCGTGGGACTTCGTGCCCATCCCGCATCCGGACCCGCCGCGCGCCGCATTCGAGTTCGCCTCACCGTGCGCGTGCCCCGAGGCGACGGCGCGCGCCACGCGCCATGCGCTCGAGGACCTGTGCACGGCGCTTGCCGCGCGCGCCCGCGGCGTCCGGGCCCTCGCGGTGCGCATGGAGCGCGCCGGGCTTCCGGCGGTGCGCGGCACCGTGCACCTGGGCGTGCCCACGCGCGACGCCGCGCACCTGTGGGCAGTGCTGCGGCCGCGCGTCGAGCGCATGCACCTGGGGCGCCATGAGCTGGGGCAGGGCGTCGAACGCATCGCGTTGGTCGCCCTGCGGACGGGGCGGGTGCCGGACGGGATGGGCGCGCTCGTCCCAGGCGTGGGGACGCGCGGCATGCCGGCGGCGCCCGGGGGCCCCGGCCCGGCCGATGCCGCGCGGCGTGCGCTCGGCGAACTCGTGGACCAGCTCGCGGCGCGCCTCGGCGACGATGCCGTGCGCCGGCCCGCGACGTGATCGCGTCCCTACACTCGCCGCATGCGTGCCCACGTCCTCCCTGCCGTCGCGGGATTCGTCGCCTTCGGCGCGCTTGCCGGCTGCAACCCCTACCTCGAGCACTACGAGGGCGAGCGTTTCGCGCCGGTCGAAGCCGCGCGCATCGTCGAGGCACCGCCCGCCGACAGCGAGGCCCGCCTCATCGGGACCAGCGAGTTCCGCACCAGCGACACGGCGCTGCGCGAGCGCCACGTGCTCGACGCCGCGTGCGCCGTCGGTGCCGACCTCGCGACCTGGAGCGTGAAGTGGGACGGCCGCGAGACGCAGGTCGATGCCGACCCCATCATGCAGCGCGGCATCTCCGAGCGCGGCACGTTCGCGACGTACGTCCCGGTCGTGCGCACGCACGACGCATGGAAGCACGTCGCGCACTTCTACCGAAGCACCGGAGCCGTCAGCGCGGGGCCGGCGCAGGCGCCGGTGCCGGTGCCTGCGTCGCCGGTGCGTTCACCGGAGCCGCCGCCGCCGGTGCCGCCGCCGGGCCCGTGACGATCGTGAGCTCGGGCCCCTTCGTGCCTTCCTTCTCGCCGGTGGGGTAGGTCACCCACTGCGTCGGCAGGCGCAGCGCCTGCGGGCCCGCATCGCCGAGCGCGTCCATCGTGAGCGACATCACGCGCGACTGCGTGTCCCGGCCCATGGATCCCATCTGCACCATGCGGCCCGTGGCCTTGTCGATCGCCAGGTGCGTGGCGTTGCCCTCGAACCACGTCACCACGTAGTCGCAGTCGTAGGGCCCGAGCTTCCCGCCGCCGGTGCGGATGACGAGGAGCCCTGCCTCCGGCCGCACGCGCGCACGCAGGATGGACCACGGCAGGCGGTTGAGCTGGCGCTCGAACGCGGTCCGGCGCGTCCCGTAGAGCTCCTGTGCGCCGGGCCCCTCGGGGCCGATGATCGCGCGTTCGGGCGTGAGGATCGTCTCGATCACCGTGGGATCCGCCTGCGGATCGCCCACCTTGCGCCACGTGACGCGCTGGCGCGCGCGCGTGGGCCCGGTGATCTCGAGTTCCTCGATGCGGTCCCATTCGGCGCCGCTCGCCTGCACGCGCTCGGTCGACGTCTGGCGGTACGTCTCGGCCTTGCGGATCGCGTCCTTGCCGCCCGCGTACGCCACCCAGCGGTCGAACGCGGCCATGCCGTCGATCTGCGCGTCGGGAAGGCCTGACGGCAGCTGGTCGTAGGGCTCCATGTGGCCGTGCGGGTTCGCCTTGAACGTCGCCATGCACTCGGGCGACGCGAAGAAGTACAGGAGGCCTTCCTCGATCGCGTATCGCCGCGCATCGCCGAGCCCGCCGAGCGGACCCATGCGCCCGCACGCGCCGGCGTCCGTGGCGGCGTAGGTGCGCGGGTCGCGCATGAAGGTGTCGCGCGTGTCCTTGGTGGTGAACACGTAGGTGTTGCCTTCGAACGCCACCGCGAGCGATCGGTCTCCCGCAACGGCCTTGCCTTGCTTGAGCATCACCGGGTCGACCGGCAGCAGGCGGTCGGGGCGCACCATCTGCTGCACGGCGGGCGTGGCGCCCTCGGCCGGCAGCGAGACCGCCACGGGCTCGTTCTGCGCGAGGGCGGGGGCGGCGAGGATCAGCGTGAGCAGGGAGGTCGTGAGCTTGCGCGGCATGGCAGGAGCGCATTCGTACCCGGAGCCGGGCGCGGTTCCAGAGCATATCCTAACAAACACCGTACAAGAACGCCATGCCTGCATCGCCCACGTTCTGCGAACTGGCCGCCGCCAGCAACTTCTCGTTCCTTGACGGTGCCAGCCACCCCGAGGAAGTGGTCGCCCGCGCCGCCGAGCTTGGCATGCCTGCGGTCGCCATCGCCGATCGCCACACGATGGCCGGCGTCGTGCGCGCCCATGTGGCCGCGCGCGAGGGGCCGGTGCGGCTGGTGGTGGGCACGCGCTGCGAGTTCATCCTGGGTGCCGACGAGGAGCCTGCGCACGTCGAACTCGTCCTGCTTGCAGCCACGCCCGAGGGCTATGCGCGGCTCTGCCGGCTGCTGACTCTGGGCAAGCGCCGCGCCGGCTGGACGCTCGACCTCGAGGCCAGTGCGCTCGCTGCCGAGGGCGGCGTGCGCGGGCGCCAAGACGCACGCGACGCCACCGCGTGCCGACTGTGGCTGCATGACCTCGTCGACGCGTCGGTGCAGGCACTCGGCTCGGGCGAGCCCGGTGGCAGCGAACCGGGCGGGCGCGCGCCCGACGCGCCGCGCGCGATGGCACCGACGGCGCTCCCGGGCGTCGAGGCCATCGTGATGCCGCCCGAGGGCTACGGCGCGATGCAGCCGCGGTTCCTCGAGGCCCTGCGCTGGCTGCGCGGCGTGTTCGACGGCGACCGGCTGTCGCTCGGGTTCGTGCGGCGCCAGGGCCCCGACCACGCGCTGCGCCTGCTGCAGTTGGAATGGCTGTCGCAGGAAGCCGGCGTGCCGCTCGTGGCGACGAACGACCCGCGCTGCCACGATCCTGCGCGTCAGGACCTGCACGAGGTGCTGACGGCGATCCGCGCACGCCGCACGGTGGACGAGTTGCGGCGCCTGGAGCGTTCGCGCCCGGTGGACCTGGCGCACGGGTGCGCGTGGGACGGACCGAGGCCTGCGCCCGGCGGCGCGCGCGCCATGGTGGGCCATGGCGGCATCGTGCGGATGCTCGACGGCGTGCCTGCGGACGTGGTCGCGCAGGCGATCGCACGATCGGTGGCCGTGGCCGGTCGCTGCGCGGGGTTCTCGATGGACATGCTGCGCTACCGGTGGCCGTCCGAGACGGTTCCCGCCGGCCGCACGCCCGACGGCCACCTGCGTGCGCTGGTGGAGCACGGCGCGCGCGAGCGCTGGCCCGAGGCCGCGGGCGGCGTGCCCGCGCGCGTGCGCGCACAGCTCGAGCACGAGCTGTCGGTGATCGCGGACCTTGGCTATGCGCGCTACTTCCTCACGGTGCACGGGATCGTCGCCTTCGCGCGCGGCCGCGGCATCCTGTGCCAGGGCCGCGGCGCCGCGGCCAACAGCGCGGTGTGCTACTGCCTGGGGATCACGGCGGTCGATCCCTCGCGCGCCGAGATGCTCTTCGAGCGGTTCATCAGCCGCGAGCGCGACGAACCACCGGACATCGACGTCGACTTCGAGCACGAGCGCCGCGAGGAGGTGATCCAGCACGTCTACGCCACGTACGGCCGCGCGCGCGCGGCGCTCTGCGCGGAGGTCGCGTGCTGGCGCGGGCGCAGCGCCATCCGCGGCGTCGGCGCCGCGCTGGGGATGGACGACGGGCTGGTGGACCGGCTGGCACGCGCCGCGGACTGGTGGGGCGAGCTCGACGGCATCGAGGGCCTGCGCGGGCAGCGCGACGGGCGCTGGCGCGACCCGCCCGACCGCGCCGCACGGCTTCGCGAGCTGGGGCTCGACCCGGCGGATCCGTCGATCGCGCGCCTCTTCGGGCTCGCCGGGCAGCTGCTGGGCTTCCCCCGGCACCTGTCCCAGCACGTGGGCGGCTTCATCGTCACCGACGCACCGCTCTGCGAACTGGTCCCCGTGCGCAACGCGGCCATGGAGGACCGCACCGTCATCGAGTGGGACAAGGACGACGCCGACGCCATGGGCATGCTGAAGGTCGACGTCCTGGCGCTCGGGATGCTGACGGCGATCCGCAAGGCGATCGACCTCTGCAATGCGCATCCGGTGCCGGGCGTGCCGCGGCCGCTGACGTACCGCGACGTGCCCCCCGAGGACCCGGGCGTCTACGAGATGGTCTCGCGGGCCGACACGGTGGGGGTGTTCCAGATCGAGAGCCGTGCGCAGATGAGCATGCTGCCCAGGCTGCGGCCGCGCTGCTTCTACGACCTGGTGATCGAGGTGGCCATCGTCCGCCCCGGCCCCATCCAGGGCGACATGGTGCACCCGTACCTACGCCGACGCGACGGCACCGATCCGGTCGAGTATCCGAGCGAGGCCGTGCGCGCGGTGCTCGGGCGCACGCTCGGCGTGCCGCTCTTCCAGGAGCAGGCCATGGCCATGGCGGTGGTGGCCGCGGGGTTCACGCCGGGCGAGGCCGACCGCCTGCGCCGCGCGATCGCGGCCTGGAAGCGTTCGGGCAACCGGATCGCCGAGTTCGGCGCGCGCCTCGAGCGCGGCATGCTCGAGCGCGGCTACTCGCACGAGTTCGCGTGCCAGGTGTTCCGGCAGATCCAGGGATTCTCCGGGTACGGGTTCCCCGAGAGCCACGCGGCGAGCTTCGCGCTCCTGGTCTATGTGTCGGCGTGGATCAAGCTGCGCCACCCGGCGGCGTTCCTGGCGGCGATCCTCAACAGCCAGCCGATGGGCTTCTATGCGCCCGCGCAGCTGGTGCGCGACGCGCGCGAGCACGGCGTCGAGGTGCGGCCGGTCGACGTGCTCCGCAGCCGGTGGGACTGCACGCTCGAGGACGTCCCCGGCGCCATGCCCGCCGTGCGCCTGGGGATGCGCATGGTGGCGGGGCTTGCCGAGCACGAGGCGCGCGCGGTCGAGCAGGCGGTGCAGGAGCACCGGCCGCACGCGCGTGCCGCGCACACCGGACCCGACGCGGCCGCGCCCACCGTCGAGCGTCTGTGGCGCGCCTCGGGCTGCGGCGTGCGCGCGTTGCGGTGCCTGGCACGGGCCGATGCGTTTGCGGGGCTGGGCGTCCCGCGGCAGCAGGCGCTCTGGCAGGTGCGCGCCCTGCGCGGGCTCGCCGAACCCGTGCTCGACCATGCGGCAGGAGAGGGTGCCACGCTCTTCGACCTGGCACCGCAGCCCTTGCCCGCGGTGAACCCGCTGCGTGCGGTGGTGGCCGACTACGCGGGCACGGGGCTCTCGCTGCGGGCGCACCCCGTGTCGTTCGTGCGCGACGGGCTCGCGCGCCGCGGCGCGGTGGAGTGTGCGCGCATGGCGGCCTTCCGCCGCGCGACAGTGGGCGGGCTGGTGACGTGCCGTCAGCGGCCATCCACGGCGTCAGGCATCCTGTTTGTCACGCTCGAGGACGAGACGGGCGTGGCCAACCTCATCGTGCGGCCGCGCACCTACGCGCGGTTCCGTGCAGTGGCGCGCCATGCGTCCGCGCTGGTCGCCGAGGGCCGCGTGGAGCACCGGTCGGGCGTCACGCACCTCATCGTGCGAAGTCTCGCGGACCTGGGCCCGGACCTCGCCCGCGCCGCCGAGGGCGAGGCGGTGGCGCGGCGATCACGGGACTTTCGATGAGTTCGCGGGCAGCGCCGCGGGCTTGCCCGGAGCGGGCGCGGACACTGGCGCGATCGTTGCCGGGGCCGGGCGCCGTCGCGGCGGCACGGGCTGCTTCGGGCGGGCCGGGACCGTCACGCCCGGCGGAGGCGCGACGGGCTCGCGGATCGGGATGAGCGGCATCGCCGTGGGCGGCACGCTCGGCGGGTTGCGGAACCGGCCTGGCTTCACGTCGCCCGTCGGGTCGAGTCCCTTGATCACGCCCTCGAAGGGCGCGCCGCAGAAGATGGTCGCGAGCTTGACGCACGACGAATCCCACGAGTCGTCGCAGCAGTCCGGATCCGCCGCGCACACGAACTGGCAGCAGCCGCCGTCGCTGCAGCCCGGGTTCAAGTGCTCGGTGAAGCAGCTGCCGCTGGCCGGGTCTCCGCACACGCCGATCTCGCACTCGCACGACGGGGTCTTGCGCGCCTGCTCGACGCAGTTGGCGTCCCAGCGTGTCTCGCAGCAGAAGGAGTCGAGCGCACACACGGCGGTGCAGCACGCCTCGTTCGAGCAGTGCGGCACGGGGCTTGCGACGCAGCAGTTCGGAAGTTCATCGCTGCCGCAGGTCGGCGCCGGGCAGGCCTCGTCCTGGCCGTCGCAGAACTGGCGTGCCGTCGAGGCGCAGTCGCCGTCCCACACGTTGTCGCAGCAGAACGGGTCGATCTTGCAGACCGTGTCGCAGCAGTCGGCGTCGTCGCACCCACCGTTGTCGTGCGCGCTGCAGCAGTTGCCTGCGCACGGATCGCCGCAGGTGAAGCCGCACCCGCAGTCCGGGATGGCGCGCGCCTCGTCGACGCAGTTGATGTCCCAGGTGGTGTCGCAGCAGAACGGGTCGATCTTGCAGACCGCGTCGCAGCAGGTGGCATTGGTCGACGCGGGGTCGGCGTGGACGCGGCAGGGCGGGCCCGCCGTCTCGTCGCCGCACTGGGGCAGCACGCACACGTCGGCGTTCTGGGGGTCCTTGGCGAGCGCGACGCACTCGTTGTCCCACTCGATGGTGCAGCACTCGGGCCGCAGCTTGCAGATCGTCCCGCAGCACTGGGGCTGGTTGCAGCCGGGCGTCTCGTGGAAGTCGAACGGCGTGCCGGCGTCCTGCATGCCGCAGGACCCCGCGCACCGGCGCGCGGCGATCTCGACGCACAGCGCGTCCCACGCGAACTCGCAGCAGGTGATGTCCTCGGCGCACACCGTGGCGCAGCAGTTGGGGTCGTCGCAGAAGGGCTCCGCATGGAGCTCGAGGCAGGGCTTGTTGCAGCCCGAGCCGCATCCCACCGGGCCGCAGCAGTGCAGGCGCGCCAGGCTCACGCACTCCTGGTCCCAGTCGTTCTCGCAGCAGGTCGGGCTGATGTTGCACACGACCGTGCAGCACGTGCCGCGGTCGCACCCCGGGTTGTCGTGCGCGCTGAAGCAGTCGCCCGCGCACGGGCACGGCCACGGCTCGCCGGACTGCTGCTGGCACCGCTGGCGCGCGATCTGGACGCAGTTGGTGTCCCACTCACCGTTGCAGCAGATGGGGTCGACGATGCAGGTCGCGTTGCAGCAGGACGGGTCGTCGCAGCCGGGATTCTGGTGCGCGGCGAAGCAGTCGCCGTCGCTCGGGCACGAGCCCGGCGACACGCAGATGCCGGCGGCTCGCGTCGCGCACTCCTGGTCCCATGCGTCGGTGCAGCACCGCGGCGAGACGCTGCACACGGTCCGCATGCACTGCGCCGACGCGCAGCCCGGGCTCTCGTGCGCATCGAGGCAGCCCTCGCGGCCGATCTGCGTGGGGAACGTCGCGGTGCAGAGCTCGTCCGCCTGGTACGCGCAGACCGAGTCCCAGCGCGTCTCGCAGCAGTAGGGGTCGATGAACTCGCAGATCTTCTCGCAGCACGCCTGCTGGCTGCAGCCGCTGGACCAGTAGCTGCCCACCCAGCAGCTGCGCGGGGACTCGCCGCAGGTATCGCCGGGGGCGTCGCACTGGGCGTTGGCCAGCGCGACGCAGATGTCGTCCCACGCCTTGCCGCAGCAGATTGGGTCGAGGGCGCACACCTTCTGGCAGCAGGCCTCGTCGGAGCAGTTCGGGGTCCCGTGCGGTTCGAAGCAGCTCCCGGAGAAGAGGTCGCCGCAGGAGTCGCACGTCTGGGCCGCCAGCTTGGCGCACTCGGCCGACCACTCGATGTCGCAGCAGGTCGGGTCGATCTTGCACACCGCGTCGCAGCAGCCGGGCCGGTCGCACCCGGGGGTCGCATGCTCCACGAAGCAGCTGCCGGTCACGGGCAGCACGCCGTCAGGCTGCAGCACGCACGCGCGGTTGATGGTGCAGAGCTGGTTGGCGCCGTCGACGCAGACGCTGTCCCACGCGACGAAGCAGCAGTAGGGGTCGCGCTGGCAGATGATCTGGCAGCAGTACGGGTCGCCGCAGCCGCCCTCGCGCTGCTCCTCGAAGCAGCTCACGGGTGGCTCGCCCGGGTCGGGCAGCCGGCACACGCAGCGCTGGTCGCTGCACTGCGGCGTGGTCACCGCCAGCAAGGTGCAGTTGAGGTCCCAGGCGTTCTCGCAGCAGAAGGGGTCACGTTCACAGACGGCCTCGCAGCAGTCGCCGTCGTTGCAATACGGAGTCGGGTGGATGATGCAGCAGCTTCCGGCGGAATCCGAGCCGCATCCGGAGCAGCGCTGCGACGCCAGGTTGACGCAGACCTGGTCCCACGTCACCGAGCAGCAGTCGGGGCTGATCTCGCAGACCGTTTCGCAGCAGGCTTCGTTGGAGCAGTACGGGTTCTCGTGCACCTCGTCGCAGTCGCCGGCGACCACCTTGCCGCAGGCCAGGCACCGCTCGGCCGCGAGGTCGGCGCAGTTTGCGTCCCAGCGGACGGAGCAGCACGACGGGTCGAACTTGCAGACCAGGTCGCAGCACGTCTGGTCGTTGCATCCGGCGGTGTCGTGCGGCTCGAGGCAGCTTGCGTCGGTGAGGCCGCACTGGTTGCAGCGGGCGTCGGCGAGGTCGGCGCACTGCTGGTCCCACACCTGCGAGCAGCAGGTCGGGTCGACCTCGCACACCGTCGTGCAGCAGTCGGCGTCCGTGCATCCGCGGCCCGCAGGCTGGGCCTGGAAGCAGTTGCGGGTGGAACCGTCGGGATTGAATTCGCCGCAACCGGTCTGCACCGTGCCGCACGTGGGGTTGCGCACGAAGGGCGTGTCGCTGACGGCGGTGATCGTGAACAGGCCGTTGGTCATCCGGTTGGCGATCACCGGGTTCGAGGCCGAGCGGCAGCGGTACGGGTGGATCGGCGACACCTGCGTGCCGCCGGAGCCGATCGGGCCGAGTTCGTTCTTGTCGCCGCGGTCGGCGAAGATGCACCCGTACGACGAGACCTGCTCGCCGCGGATCAGGGTCATCGCATCGACGATCGCGTCCCACGGGGGCAGGGAACCCGAGCCGGGCACGAGCCACGGAAGGGCGCACTGGGTGTCGGGGTCGTTGAATGCGCCGCTCACGCGCTGGCCGACCGCCGGGAGGGCGCGCGTGTTCGCGGGATCGGGGTCGCGGTAGACGATCAGGTGCGTGACGTTGGTGCTGATCTCGTTGGGGAACGTGATGCCGCCCACCGTCCCCGGCAGGGCGAGCGATCCACCCGGCGGCAGGGGGAACTCCCACTGGCGCGAGTTCAGCGGGACCGCGTCGGGCACCGGCGTCGCCGGCACGAACGAGCTGTCCGTGACGAGGGAGAGACCCGAGGAGAAGTCGGCGTTGACCGGGTCATTCACCCACGGCATGCCCTCGAGGTCGACGACGACGCCGATGGTGCCGTACAGCGCCGTGGCGCTCGTGCTGCGCGCGACCTTGAGATAGAACCATCCCTCCCCGTAGAGCCGCGTCGAGTTGGTCGGGTCCGCCGGGTTCGGCAGGTCGATCGTGGGGAACGCGCCCGCAGGTGCGTTGAGCGGCGTGCGGATCTCGACGTACCTCGACTGCGGGATCGCCGGGTTCGTCTGCGACGCCGGCTTCGCGACGCGCACCTCCGAGATGATCGTCCGCGGCAGCTTGCCGATCGCGGGGTTGGCCGCCATCTGCACCAGGCGCTCGAGGTAGTTGAGGTCGTTCTGGTCGATCAGTCCGTCGTAATTGAAGTCGCCCCACTGGCAGTAGACGCCGGACGCAGCCAGGTTGTCGCGAATGCACGCGGCCCAGAAGTCGACGTCGTCGGCGTTGACCCGCTGGTCGTTGTTCAGGTCACCGAGGAACAGAGACTCCCGCGCGAGGTTGCACGCACCCGCCGGGTCCGCACACTGCGCACGCGCACCGCTCACCGCGCCGAGGAGGCTTGCGACGAGGGCGAAGGCGATCAGGAACAGCGGGCGAACTTCACGAACCATGGGGGTGCTGCGTCCGGATAGATATACGATCGTCGGGGCTCGGCACGGGCAGGGGAACCGCCGGATTTTGCAAGATTCCCGGACCTTGCGGATCACGGGGCGGGGGCGTTCCGGGCCAGGCCGCCGAACGTGCGGTGGCGCGCGCCGAAGTCCTCCAGCGCCGCCCGAAGCTCGGGCACGCGGAACTCGGGCCAGAGCACGTCCGTCACATGGAGCTCGGCGTAGCTCAGCTGCCACAGCAGGAAGTTGGAGAGGCGTCGCTCGCCTGCCGTCCGGACCAGCAGGTCGGGATCCGGCAGCCCGCGCGTGTCGAGCGCTCCCGAGATCGCGTCCTCGTCGATCGCCTCCGGGTCGAGCCCGCCGCGGCGGACCCGCTGCGCAAGTGCACGCACGGCGTCGACCAGTTCCTGGCGCGCCCCGTAGTTCATCGCCAGGCACAGCGTCATGCCCCGGCAACGGCTCGTCTCGTCCTCGGTGCGGTCGAGCTCCGCGAGCACCGGTGCAGGCAGCCCCTCGCGCCGACCGATCCGCCGGAAGCGCACGTCGTTGGCGAGCATCATCTGGCGCTCGAGCTGCAGGTGGTGGCGGGCGAGCTCCATGAGCGCCGCCACCTCGTCCTCGGGGCGCTTCCAGTTCTCGCTCGAGAACGAGTAGAGCGTGAGCGCCTCGACCCCCAGCCGTGCGCACTCCTCGACCACCCCGCGCACGCGCCGCGCGCCCTCGCGATGTCCCGCGATGCGCGGCAGCCCCCGCGATTCGGCCCAGCGGCCGTTGCCGTCCATGATGATCGCCACGTGGCGGGGGATGCGCGCCGGGGCGTCGTCAGGCATGCGCCAGCGCCGCGGCGCGGCGGCCTCCCACCAGCGTCTGCGTGCGCTCGGGCCCCAGGCTCACCACCTCGACCGGGATGCCGACGACCGCCTCGATGCGTGCCAGGTACGCGCGCGCGGCCTCCGGAAGCGAGTCGCGGTCCGGCGCCTCGCGGATGTCCTCGTGCCAGCCCGGCAGCGTCTCGTACACGGGCTCGACTCCCTCGAGCCGGTGCGCGTCGGGGATGAACCGGTCGGTGACGGTGCCGTCGGGCAGCCGGTACGCGGTGCAGATGCGCACCTCGTCGAGCCCGGCCAGCACGTCGAACAGCGTGCACGCGATGCCGGTCGCGCCGCACACCATGGCGCTGTATCGGACGGCCACCAGGTCGAGCCATCCGCAGCGGCGCGGGCGGCCGGTGGTGGTGCCGTACTCGCGGCCACGCTCGCGGATCCGCTGCCCCAGCTCGTTGTCGAGCTCGGTGGGGAACGGTCCCGCACCGACGCGCGTCGAGTAGGCCTTCATGATGCCGAGCACGCGCCCGATGGCGTGGCCCGGCACGCCGGTGCCCGAGGGGATCCCGAGCGTCGAGCAGTTGCTGCTCGTGACGTAGGGGAACGTCCCGTGGTCAATGTCGAGGAGGCTGGCGTTCGCGCCTTCGAAGAGCAGGCTGCGCCCGGCGAGCATCGCGTCGTGCAGCGCGTACACCGAGTCGACCACGTGCGGGCGCAGGCGTTCGCCGAATGCTGCGTACTGCGTGGCAAGGGCGTCGGGGTCGAGCGGCGCGGTGCGCACGCCCAGCGCCTCGAGCTCCGCGGTGCGCAGCGTGCAGATGACGTGCAGGCGGCTCCGCAGGTAGTCGGGGTCGAGCAGGTCGCCCACGCGGATCGCCGTCGAGCGGCGGATCTTGTCCGCGTATGCGGGTCCGATGCCGCGACGCGTGGTGCCGATCGACAGGTTGCCTCGGGCCGAGGCGGTCTTTGCGCCGAGGTATTCCTCGAGCGCGGCGTCCTGCTCCTTGTGGTACGGCATGACGACGTGCGCACGGTCGCTGATCCGAAGGTTGTCCGCGACGCGCACGCCCCGCGCGCGGAGCGCGTCGATCTCCTGGAGCAGCTTCTCGGGGTCGACGACGACGCCGTTGCCGACGACGCACTCCTTGTCGGGATAGAGGATGCCGGACGGGATCAGGTGCAGCGCGTAGCGCTCGCTGCCCACGACCACCGTGTGGCCGGCGTTCGCGCCGCCGTTGTAGCGGACGATGACGTCGTGTTCCGAGGTCAGGAGGTCGACGATCTTGCCCTTGCCCTCGTCGCCCCATTGGAGGCCGACGATGGCGGTGTGCGGAGGGCGTTCGTTCGGGCGTCGGGTCATGGGGCGCGGGTCCTCGGGGAGGCGAGTGATCGTACCGCCTCTAGGATTGCGTTCCGTGAAGGACGTCGCACTCCATCAGGCCGTCGGGGCAACGCGTGGCGGGGCCTCGACCGAATGCGCGGCCGATGCGCTCGCGGGCATCGAGGCCCGCTTCGAGGGCGCATACGTCCACGTGCCGTTCTGCTTTCACAAGTGCCACTACTGCGACTTCTACAGCTTCGTCGATTCCGAGGACCGCCAGGAGGCGTTCGTCGAACGGCTCGAGCGCGAGCTCTCCGCATTGGCACCATGGGTGCGCGCGCCGCTCTCCACGGTGTTCGTCGGCGGCGGCACGCCGACCCTGCTGCGGCCGCCGCTGCTCGCGCGGACGCTTCGCGCGGTGCGCGAGCGGCTCGGGACCGACCTGCGCGCCGAGTGGACGGTCGAGGCGAATCCCGAGACGGTGAACGAAGAAGTGGCCGCCACGCTCGCCGCGTCCGGCGTCACGCGCGTCTCCCTCGGCGCGCAGAGCTTCGACCCGCGCCACCTGAAGACGCTCGAGCGGTGGCATGATCCGGCCAGCGTCGGGCGTGCGGTGGCGTTGCTGCGGGCGGCGGGCATCGGCCGCATCAGCCTCGATCTCATCTTCGGGATCCCGGGCCAGTCGGTCGAGGACTGGGAGCGCGACCTGGACGCCGCGCTCGCGCTCGGCCCCGATCACCTCAGCTGCTACGGGCTCACGTACGAGCCGAATACCGCGATGACCGCGCGCCTGCGTCGTGGCGACTTCGAGCCCTGCGAGGACGCATCCGAGGCGCGCATGCTGGAGACCGCGTGCGCGCGGCTCGCGGCCGCCGGCTTCCGCCGCTACGAGGTGAGCAACTGGGCCCGCGTGCGCGACGGCGCACCCCGAGCCGAGGAGTGTGCGCACAACATGCTCTACTGGCTCGACCACGACTGGCTGGCCGCGGGGCCGAGCGCGTCGGGCCATGCGGGAAACGTGCGTTGGAAGAACGTGCCGCGGTTGGGCGACTGGCTTGCGTCCGCAGGGACGAGCCCCGTGGTCGACGTCGAGCGGGCGACGCCCGACATGCAGGCCGGCGAGCGGCTCATGATGGGGCTGCGGCTCGTGGACGGGCTGCCCGAGGCCGAGATTGATGCGATCCTCTCGCTGGGCGAGCGGGGTGCCGTGCGGGCGCGCGCGATCGCGCGCGCGGTGGGCGCCGGCCTCATGGAACGGACCGATGGCCGGCTTCGCTTCACGGAACGCGGCATGATGACCGCGAACGCGACGCTCGCCGACCTGGTGTGAGGTGCGCGCCGGCCCGGCCCAGGGTTCCGCGGGGGCGGATCCGGGGCGTGTCTCGCTCAGCCGCCGAGGTACCGCTTCACGCCGCGGATCGTCGACTGGCGGCCGATCTCGGCGATCGACTCGGTGAGCGGGATCTCCTTCGGGCACACCTTCACGCAGTTCTGCGCGTTGCCGCAGTCGGCGATGCCGCCCTCGCCCATGACGGCATCGAGCCGCTGGTTCGAGAGGGTGGCGCCGACCGCCTGCATGTTGAAGAGGCGGACCTGGTTCCAGACCTGCGCGCCCTGGAGGGCGGTGTCCCACTTCGCGGGGTCGTCCTCGAGCCCGAACTGCGGGCATGCCTCGAGGCAGCAGCCGCAGGTCATGCAGGTGCTGAGGACGTAGCGCGTGTCCGCGTTCGCGGGCGCCTCGAGCGGGCCGCGCCCGAGCGACCACGTTCCGTCGATCGGCACCCACGCCTTCACGCGCGCGAGGTTGCGGAACATGCGCTCGCGGTCGACCGCGAGGTCACGCACGACGGGGAACTTCGACATCGGCTCGAGGGTGATTGTGCCGTCGGCCTGGATGATGTTCGCGATGAGCGCCGAGCAGCTCTGGCGCACCCGTCCGTTGATGACCATGGTGCACGAGCCGCAGACCTCCTCGAGGCAGCCGGACTCCCACGCCACCGGGGTGGTGCGCTCGCCAGCGACGGTCACCGGGTTGGCGGCGATCCACTGGAGGACGCTGATGACATTCGCGCCCTCGCCATAGGGCACCCGGAACTCCTCCCAGCGGGGGGCGGACTGCGGGGTGTCCTGACGCTTGACGCGGACGAGGACGGTCTGCTGGGCGACGGGGGCGTTCGGGGCGACCATTTGGGAACGAAATGATAGGCCCGATCCGATACTGGGGAGGCCCATGCTCCCGGCCCCCCTCAAGCTCCTGCGCCCCGGCGACTGGGTGAAGAACGTGTTCGTGCTGGTGCCGCTGGTGTTCTGGCTGGCGGGCGACGGGCGGGGCGAGGCGGACGCCGCCACGCAGGTGATGCAGGCGCTTCTGACCGCGGCGGCCTTCTCGCTCGCGGGCAGCGGCTTCTACGCGATCAATGACGCGCTCGACGCCGAGGAGGATCGCCGCCACCCCGTGAAGCGCCGGCGTCCGGTGGCCTCGGGTGCGATCGCGCCCGGCACCGCGACCGCGATCGGCGTGGCGCTGGTGCTGGCGTCGCTTGCGATCGCGTGGTGGGTGCGGCCCGCGGTGCTCGCGGTCGTGGTCACGTACGTCGCGCTCCAGGTTGGCTACAACGCGAAGCTGAAGCGCGTCCGCCTCGTCGACGTGGCCACCGTGGCCACGGGGTTCGTGCTGCGAGCCATCGCCGGGGCGCTGGCGATCGGCATCGAGGTGTCGACGTGGCTCGTCGTGGTCGTGTTCGCGCTCACGCTCTATCTCGGGTTCGTGAAGCGGCTCGGCGACCTCCGCGCCGCGGAGCTCGAACGTTCGCGCGGCGATGGCGCGGGATGGAAGCCGCGCGCCGGCTACGACAGCGCCGAGGACCTGAACTGGCTGCTCGCGGTCACCGGCAGCGTGACCATGATGGCGTACCTGGTCTACGCACTGAGCGACCATGCGCGCGGCATCTTCGGCGTCCGGGCGACCGGGTTCGCGCTGCTTGCGCCCCTGGTGTTCGTGGTCATCCACCGGATGTACCTGCGTGCCAACCTCGGCAAGGCCGACAGCCCGGTGGCGGCGGTGATCGCCGACCGGGGAGCGCGCGCGGCGACGGCGCTCTTCGTGATCGGCGTGCTGACGACGCTCTTCTGGCCGCCGGCGGCCGAGGCGCTCGACAAGGTGTTCAAGTAGGGTTCGGCGCCGGGGGGATCGGCACTCGTGGAACCGGGCGGTCTTCAGCGCTTGGCGTCGGGCAGCTTTCGGATTTCGGACAACTCACGACTCTGGCGAGAATTCGGATTCGCTTGAATCCAAGCAGCATAGTGCCACGCATTTCGCTCTTCCTCGCTCAGGTGAAAGATCGCAGGTGGCTCAGTTCGGTCAATCCGCTCGGCCGACATGTTCGCATAGGTGAGTAGCGAAAGAACCGCGGTCAGCGTGCCAATCAGCACGATCCTTGATGTCGCCCGATGCCTGGACTCGCTCCTCTTGGGTTGGAGCGACGCAAGAATGGCCAGAATCATCAACACGAATGGCTCGTGGTATCGCTGCCAAGAGTAGAACGTGCAGGTCATCGCGGAGGCAAATGCGACCAAGGCAATTGGGACAACGATTCGTGCCCGAGCATTGATGCCACTGATCGAGCTAGCAAGCAGCAACGCTCCCAAGGGCGCGAGCAATACGATTGGAATCGAGCACCACCCGCCCCAAATTGGAAGTGCCTCAAGCAGGCGCCACCAGCCCGCAAAGCGTCCCCACTGCTCGCCCGGAGCAGTCCTCGGCAGTGATGCGATCAACAGTGCCGCTGAAGAAATGAAGATGGTGGTCCCTCGATGTCGGCGGACAAAGTCGATGCACGAGCCCCACAGCCATGGAAGAAAGAAGAAGCCCAGCGCGGCGAATTGAAAAAGCAGGAAAGCGGGCGTCGCAAGATTGAATCCGGACACGTCGGCTTGAAAGCGTGGCGGGGTCAATCCGCCCCACATTCGGGCAAACGCATAAACAAGGACGAAGGACGGAGCGACAACCACTAATGCAACGGATGCTCGTACCCCTAGGTTGCGCTGCGACTTCTCGAGGTCAGGCCAATCTCCCATCATCGCGGAGATCGCAACGATTGAAGCCATCCAAATGTTCACCTGCCTTACAGCGACGGCCGCGACAAGGAGCGTTCCGCTGATGAACATCGTGCGTAAGAACGGCCCCCGGCTTAGGATCGAAGTCATGCACAGCAGGACGAGTAGCCAGCTGATGTTGTCTGGCAGTAGCCATGCCGACGCGCCGAGGACGTACGAGCAAGCTGCAAGCGGCATGCAAAGCAGCAGTCCGTTGCGAGCGCCGGCCCATCTCCCCATGGTCAGCGCGGCGAGCACGAGAAATGCTGTTCCGATTCCGAGATTGACCAGTCGCAGGGCGGTCGGATCCCCTGTGAAGAATCGCGAGAATGCCGCAAGCAGGACGTGGTACCCAGGGATCGTCGTCGTAAGCGGATTTTTGAGGTTTAGATCCGGCCAGTTCAGTGCGTAGTCCCGAATCACTCGTTCGTGGTAGATGATGGAGTCGTAGGCGGCGCGTCCGCCGTTTGCGTCCATGAGAATGAGCGTGAGTGGCGGAATCACCGCCAGCATGAGAAAGACGACCCACCATGCGGTGACAGCCCATCTCTCGCGGACATGGTTCGTCAAGAGCGCGCCATTTCCGTCGAGCATCATTGAGAGCTGCCCTCGTTGCGCATTTCAGCTCACCGCCCCGCCGCCGCCGGCTCCTTCTTCGCCGGGGCGCCGTCCTTCTTCCCATACGTGCGCGCGCGCGGCGCCACGAGGGGGGCCTCGACGGTCTCCCAGCCCACGATGCACCGCTGCGTGGCGGGATCGAAGCGCGCCATCGACGTCTTCATGAACTCCGCGTCGTTGCGCTCGGGGAAGTCCGCGCGATAGTGGCTGCCGCGGCTCTCGCGGCGCGCCTCGCCGCAGGCGAGCATCGCGTCGGCGAGCGCCAGCATGTCGCCCAGCGCGCGCGCGTAGCACAGGTTCTGGTTGGTCCACGTGCCGGTGTCGCTGAGGCGGATGCGCGAGTAGCGCTCGCGCATGGACTCGAGGTTCTTCCGGGCGCGTGCCAGCCGCTCGCCGGTCTTCACCACGGTGCTCGCCTCGGTCATCTCCTCGCCGAGCTCGAAGCCGATCGCGTACGGGTTCTCGGTGCCGGTCGAATCCGTCAGCCGCCGCATCGCGTCCTCCTCGGCGCGCACGGCGTCGTCGAAGAGCGAGGCGGGCGCATCGGCGTCGGATGCATGCTCACGCGCGTAGTTCACGATCGAGAATCCGCCGTAGAGGCCATCGAACGTGCACGAGAGCAGGGCGTTCGCGCCGAGGCGGTTCGCGCCGTGGTACTGGTAGTTGCACTCGCCGAGCGCGTAGAGGCCCTCGACGTTGGTCATCAGGTTGCGGCTTGCGCCCTGGACCAGGCCCTTCATGTCGGGCTTCGCCTCGTACTGCACGTACATGCCGCCCATCGAGTAGTGGACGCCGGGGAAGATGCGCATCGGCACCTCCGCCGGGTCCTCGCCGACGAACTTGCGGTAGATCTCGATGATGCCGCCGAGCTTGCGCTCGATGTACCCGCGCTCGAGGTGCGAGAGGTCCAGGTAGACCTGCCGCTTGCCACCGACGCCCATCCCGTCCTCGACGCACACGTTGAAGATCTCGCGCGTGGCGATGTCGCGGGGAACCAGGTTGCCGTACGAGGGATAGCGCTCCTCGAGGAAGTACCACCGCTCGGCGTCGGGGATCTGGCGCGGGTCGCGCGTGTCGCCCTTCTTTCGGGGGACCCAGACGCGCCCGCCCTCGCCGCGCGCGCTCTCGGACATCAGCCGGAGCTTGTCGGCGCCCGGGATCGCGGTCGGATGCACCTGGACGAACTCGCTGTTGGCGAAGGCCACGCCGTGGCGGTAGCAGCGGCCGGAGGCCGCGCCGTTGCACATGATGCTGTTGGTGCTCTTGCCGAAGACGAGGCCGAGCCCGCCGTTGGCCATCGCGACCGCATCCGCGCGGAATGCGCGCACCTGCATGGTGCGCTGGTCCTGCGCCACGATGCCGCGGCAGCGGCCGTCGGCGTCGACGATCGGGCGGAGGAACTCCCAGTGGATCCACTGGGTGATCTTCCCCTCATCGGTGGCGCGGCGCGCCTGCTCGTCCAGCGAGTACAGGAGCTGCTGGCCGGTCGTGGCGCCCGCGAAGTGCGTGCGCTTGTAGAGCGAGCCACCGAAGAGGCGCAGGTCGTGCCGGCCCTCGGACGTCCGGTTGAAGGGCACGCCCATGCGGTCGAACAGGTCGATGATCCGCGGCGCCCAGTGCGCCATCTCGTACACGGGGGGCTGCTGCGCCAGGAAGTCGCCGCCGTAGACGGTCTCCTGGAAGTGCTCCCACTCGCTGAAGCCCTGCTGCCGGGCGACGTCGTTGCAGGCGTTGATGCCGCCCTGGGCGCACACCGAGTGGCTGCGCTTCACGGGGACGACGCTGAAGAGGTCGACCTGCATGCCGAGCTCGGCGCACTTGACTGCGCCCGCGAGGCCCGCGAGCCCGCCTCCGACGATGATGACGCGCTGGTTCTTGGTGGACATGGTGTGTGGTGTCGTTCGGGGGTTCGTGGGTGCGTCAGCGTGGCGCTTCGGCGGCGCCTTCCGCGCCCAGCATCTTGGCCTCGGTCTCCCGGGCGGTCGCGATGTCGAGGGTCGAGAACCCGTACACCGAGAGGACGGCGGCGACCGCAAGCGTGGCTCCGATGCCGGCGCAGACGTGGCCCCAGCGCTTCATCGCGGGGGCACTCAGTGTGAGGCCCCACGTGATGCCGGCGGTCCAGAGCCCGTTGGCGAAATGGAAGACGATGGCCAGCGTGGCCACGAGGTAGAAGGCCGCCAGCGCCAGGCCGAACGTGCCTTGCTGGAAGTGCGAGGCCGTGGTCGACGCCGCATGGTGGGCGTCGAAGGTCGGGAACGCGCCGCCGTACGTCCACCCCCAGCGCAGGCTCGAGACGTGCATGAAGATGAACACGAACGCGGCGTACCCCGTGATGCGCTGCCAGACGTATCGCCAGTTGTCCTGGTACGCGTAGCGCTGGGTGTTGTACTTGGCCTGCGCAGCGAAGTAGAAGCCGAACGCCGCATGGAAGAGAAGCGGCAGCCAGATGCCGAAGAGCTCGATCAGGAAGAGGAACGGCGTCGAATGGATGAAGTTGACCTCTTCCTGGAACGTCTCGATGCCGCGCACCACCGGCGCGACGGTGGACGTGGGGCTGGTCCAGCGCGCCCACATGATCGAGCTGTTCGTGAAGAGGTGCGGGAAGAGGAACACGCCGATCGGCACGATCCCGGTCAGCGAGTGCAGCCGGCGCAGCGCGAAGTAGTGCTTCGAGAGCATCGATCCGCCGGTCGCGGCGGGCTGGTCATGGTTGGCCAGGGTGGTCACGGTGCGGGGTCCTTCTCTTCTTCGTGTCTTCGTGCGGGTCGGGGTTTCGTGGTCGCGCGTGCGCGCGTCAGGGGATGATCAGCTTGCTTGCGGCCGTCGAGGGCTTCGATGCGGGCGCGGGCATCGCCGCGGGTCCGCCTGTCGCTGCGGGCGACGTCGCGCCGGGGGCGGCCATGCGCACGGATCCGGGGTCGCGGGCCATCTGCTCGGCCACCATGCGGGCGATCGCGCCGAACCGCATGCGCAACTCGCGCAGCACTTCGTCGAGTTCACCCGACTCCTCGGGCGTGAGGTTGCCCTTGGTCTTGTCCTGGAGCACCTGGAGCAGGTCGAGCGCGAACTTCGATCCCTCCAGGTCCACGACGACGCGTCCCTGCGGGTCGGCCATCGTTCCGAGGCCCATCACGGACTGGGACGCGAGCAGCCCGACCAGGCTGCGGAACTCCGCCGGGGGAAGCTGGTCGGGACCGGCACCGGGACCGCCGCGGGCCGCCGCCGCGGCCTCCTTCTCGGCGAGCCGCGCGCGCTCCGCCTCGGCCTGCGCCTTCCAGTCGGAATCGACGTGGATCCCGGAGGCGGCGGCGTCGGACGGATTCGTCGGGGTCGATTCGGTCATGGGGTCCTTGGGTGGACCCCGAAGTATAGGACGGCACCGGGGCTACACTCGCAGCCCCATGGACGGGCTCCCCGCAGCGATTCTGAGCGCGATCACGGCCCCGCTGTCCGGGGTGCTCGTCGCGAGCCTGGCCGTCGGCTGCACGACGGGCCACGAGGACGAGCGCGTGATCCGCGACGTCGACGTCCGGTCCTTCTCGAAGCCGTCCGCGGGTGCGGGAATCGAGGTGGTGGCGACGCCCATGGAGGTCGTCCAGGCCCCATCGGTGCGCGAGGTCACCGAGACCGAGGTGATGGCCGATGGCACCGCCATCACCAAGCGTTCGACCGAGGTCACCGCGGTCAACCCCGCCACCAACACGCCGCAGACCGACGTCATGGATGGGGGCGAGTCGCCGGTGCTGCGGGTCGGGCAGCGGTGGCCGGTCGAGAGCCTGATCGGCCAGATCAACGGCCGCCCGATCTTCGCCGAAGAGGTCTTCTCGCGCGTCGAGGCAGAGGTGATGCTCGCCGCGCAGAACCCGAACCCCGAGCAGGCGCGCGCCGGCGTCGACGCGACGGTCCGCCGCGCGTTCCGCCAGCAGGTGGAGTCGGAACTCATCCTGGCCGAGGCGGAGAGCCGGCTGTCGCCCGAGATGAAGCAGGGGCTCCTCGGCTGGCTTCGTGACCTCCAGGAGACCACCATCGCGCAGCGGGGCGGCAACCGCGCCGCCGCCGAGGACGCGCTGCGCGACGAGATGCGCATGTCGGTGGAGGAGTTCGTCGAGTTCCGCAAGAACACCGAGCTCACGCGCGACATCCTCCGCCGGAAGGTCGAGCCCCGCGTGGTCGTGAGCTGGCGCGACGTCGAGCGCCTCTACGCGCAGCGCCAGGCCGCATACGCACCGAACCCGGAGATGCGGGTCGGGCGCATCCGGTTGGTCAAGGAGGGGCAGCAGGACAAGATCGACGAGGCGAAGCGGCTCTTCGCCGAGGGCAAGCCGTTCGTCGAGGTCGCGCGCACGGTCGGCGTCGAGAAGGACGGGTTCTGGCGCAGCGTCCCGACGCAGGATGGCCAGATGAACGTGTCGGACCTCACCGACGACCTGCAGGCCGTGCTTCGGCCCCTGAAGCCGGGCGAAGTGTCCGCGCCGTTCGAGCAGCGCTCGTCGGTCACGTGGTTCGCGGTGCTCGGGGTCGACGCGCAGCAGGGGATCTCCATCTTCGATCCCGACCTCCAGCTGGCGCTTCGGGGCGAGCTGCAGGCGACGCAGGAGCGCATCGAGCAGGGTCGCTACATCCAGTCGCTCCAGAAGCGATGGCTCGGTGCGAGCATCGCGAAGATGGAGCTGCGACTCGTGCAGATGGCCCGCGAGCGCTACCTCGACCCGATGAAGCAGTTGCAGTCCGCGCCGCGCAGGTGACGGGGGCGCGTCGGGCGCGATCGATGTGCGCCCGGGACTAGACTCCGTGGATGCCTTCCTTCGCCCTCCCGGCGTCGCTTGCGATTTCCGCACTGCTGCTGGCGCTGCAGTCGGCGCCCCAGGCGCCGACCGCGCCGAAGGCACCACCCGCGCCAAAGGCGCCCGCCTCGCCGAAGGCACCCGCCAAGCCCGGATCGGAGCAGGATGGAAGCGCCTCGAAGTCGAAGACCGTGCGCGCGGCGGGGTTCTGGTACGGCGTGCCGAAGGCCCCGGAGAAGAAGAAGGGCGCGATCCGCGTCGCTGCCTACAACGTCGAGAACGTCTTCGACGGGGTCGACGACCCGTCGCTCCAGGGCGAATACGACGACATCAAGATGACCACGAAGCCCGGTCGGCTCGAGGCCATCGCCGACGCGATCAGGCGCCTTGACGCGGACGTCCTGTGCATCGAGGAGATCGAGGGCCTGGACTGCCTGAAGTGGTTCCGCGACACCTACCTGAAGGGCATGGGGTACGACCACGCCATCAGCGAGGACGTCGGCTACTACCGCGGCGTCGAGCAGGCGTGCCTGAGCCGCTTCCCGATCATCTCGCACGCGACCTACGTGCAGGAAGATCTCTCCGACATGGACGCGAAGCGCGTCGGTTCGGGGTGGGCCGGCCGCAAGGCCGACCAGGGCGCGAAGTTCCAGCGCTCGCCGCTTCGCGTCGACATCGACGTTAACGGCTACCGGCTGACCCTGTTCTCGGTGCACTTCAAGGCCGGCGGCAAGGAGTTCAGCTACCACCGCGAGAGCGAGGCGCTGCAGGTCATGCAGTTCATCGACGAGATCCTCGCGAAGGATCCGGCCGCGAACGTCGCCGTGCTCGGAGACTTCAATGCGTCGCCCTCCGACAAGACCCCGAAGGTGTTCGCCGAGGCGGGAATGCGCGGCGCGTACGACTTCCGCGGCACCAAGAAGGGGAACACGAAGGACCTCTACACGACGCACGATTCCGGTCGCGTGATCGACTACGTCTACATGACCAAGGGGATGGCCGATGACGTCGTCGACTCGAGCTTCTTCGTCCTGAGCACGGTGCATCCGGCCAGCGACTACGACTGGCGCAAGGATCCCGACAAGACGAAGATCCCGGCGGGGTACGCGAGCGACCACTACCCGATCGCGATCGACCTGATGCCGGCCAAGGGCGGCATCGGCGGGTCAGGCGGCGCGGGCACGAAGGGCGGAAGTGGACCCACGGACACGCAGGCGAAATGAAGCGGGCGCGGTCCGTGCGGACCGCGCCCGTGGTGACTCACGCGTGGTGGTGGCGCCGGTTCAGTGCTGCCCGACCGTCATGCGCACGAAGTTCGTGACCGTGACGCCGGCGGGGAGGATCTCCTTGATCGCCTTCTTGTCGTCGCGGACGTACTTCTGGCCGAGGAGGGTGATCTCCTCGAAGAACTTGCGCATCTTGCCCTTGGCCATCTGCTCGGCGATCTGCGCCGGCTTGCCGGAGGCCTTCGCCTCTTCGACGGCTTCGGCCTCCTTCTTGGCCTTGACGTCTGCGGGAACGCCGGCCTCATCGACCGCGATCGGGGCGGGGGAGGCCGCCACGATGTGCTGGCAGATGCCGGTGCCCGTGTCGGCGTCGAGCGTGCCGGTGTACGAGATCAGCGCGCCCTTCTTGCCGTCATGATGCACGTAGTGCGCGAAGCCCGCGCCCTCGAGCACGATGCCGCCGCCGAACGAGAGGTTCTCGCCGGTCTTGATGCGGACCTCGTCGAGGCGCTTCTTCATCGCGTCGGTGTTCACGGCCGCGCCGGCGGCGCCGGCGGCGGCCATCTTCGCCAGCTCGTGGGCCATGTCGCGGAACTCGGGGTTGCGCGCCGTGAAGTCGGTCTCGGCGCGGACCTCGCAGATGGCGGCCTTGGAGCCGACCACCGCGACCGCGATGCAGCCTTCGCCGGCGGCGCGGTCGGTGCGGGTGTCCATCTTGCCCTTGAGCTTCTCGCGCAGGCGCTCCTCGGCGAGCTTGGCGTCGCCGTTGGCCTCGATCAGGGCGGCCTTGCAGTCCATCATTCCGAGTCCGGTGCGCTCGCGCAGGGACATCACGTCCTTCGAGCTGATGTTGGCGGTGGTCATTGCGTTCACCTCTCCTTTGGGGGTGCGGGTGGGGGTCCTGGATGGTGGCGCGCGTCAGGCGCCGGGCGAGGGCGCCGGCTCGCTGCGCGGGGCATCGGCGCTGGCCGAGCGTCCGTCGGCGCGGAACTGGCTGCGGCTCGAGCGGCGTGCCGGGCGCGGGGCATTCGGCGCGTCGGCATCGATGCCCGCGGCGGCCGCGGCACCCATGTCCTCGGGGGACGCGTTCGAACGGTGGCCCAGGCCCTCCGCGGCGGCGGCGCACAGCTCGCGGATGACGATGTCGATGGAACGCATCGAGTCGTCGTTGCCGGGCAGCGGGATGTCGGCGAGGTCGGGGTTGCCGTCGGTGTCGATCAGGCAGATCGTCGGGATGCCGAGGGCCTTGGCTTCAAGCAGCGCGTTCAGCTCGCGGGTGGTGTCCACGATCACGAGCGCTCCGGGCAGCTTGGTCATGCCGCGCAGGCCGTGCAGGTTCCGGTGAATCTTCTTCTGCTCGCGCGCGAGCTGCGATTCCATCTTCTTCGAGTAGTTGCGGATGCTGCCGGTCTCGCCCAGCTTCTCGAGCTCATCGAGGCGGCGCAGGCGCTCGCGGATGGTGCGGAAGTTGGTCAGGGTGCCGCCGAGCCAGCGCTCGGTGACGAAGGGCATGCGGCAGCCGGCGCAGTGCTGCTCGATGGCGCCGCGCGCCTGGCGCTTGGTGCCGACGAAGCACACGTCCTTGCCGCTCGCGACGGTCTTGGCGATGAACTTCTTCGCCAGGAGGAGTCCCTTGATGGTCTCCTTGATGTCGATGATGGAGATCCCGTTCTTCGTGCCGTAGATGTACGGCTTCATCTTCGGGTTCCACTGGGAGCGACGCTGTCCGAAGATGACTCCGGCTTCGACGAGTTCCTTCGCGAGCGACTTCTGGTCCGACATGGGGGCTCTCCTTGCGAGCGACTGCAGCGACACCGCGGGCACGGCCGGTGGACGCCGGAGGTTCCGGCGGCCGTCCCGATCCAAGGGCGCTTGGAACGAGGACGGGGACTCCCTGGAGGGAGGCCCCTTCGGCGCGGTGTCCACCTGAGGTCCGCGCCGCCCCGCATCGGCGGGGGGAAACGGAAGAGGGTACGGGTTTCGGGAGGTCCACGCAATGCGCGAGGCGCTGCGTGGACGGTCCGTCGGCGTCAAATCCCGTCGGGCGAGCCGGGCGGGGGTCCACGACGGGCGTTATCGGCGCCCGCAAACAACCACTCGCCCCCGCGCGCCATCGGCGCGCAGGGGCGAGGAGTGTGGTCGTCGGCCGAAGGCCGACGGAGATGCGCAGGGTAAGAGTCAGCGCCGGCGGCGCGCGCCGACGATGCCGGCCACGCCGAGGAGCGCGAGCGCGCCGGGGGCGGGGACGACGCCGGTGGTCACCGCGGCTCCGGTGTCGTCATAGACGAAGCGGACGATGGTGCCTTCCTGCTTCGAGCCGGAGTTGAGGGCCAGTTCGCCCCAGGCGTAGCGGACCTGGCCGGCGGCGTTCTTGAACTGGAAGCCGAAGTAGCCGGTGCTGCCGGACGTCCATTCGTAGGCACCGCCCGTCTGGGTGTTCAGCGAGATGCCCTGGCCGTAGCCCAAGCCACTTGCGAGCGAGCCACCGATCGTCGCTCCGCTGGCCAGCCTCGCGATGCCGACGCTCGGCATGACCAACCCATTCGTCGGATCAAAGGTGGTGATTCCCAGCTTGCTCCCCTGGTTCGGCTGGAACAACAGATCCCAGTTGGTGAGACCGCCCCCGTTGTTGCCGACGTTTCCGGCAGCGGTGTCATTGTTGTACCGCTGCGTCTCGACGTTCACGTTGAGCCCGTAGTTGTACGACCCGCTGACGTACTTGCTCACCGCGATGTTGCAGTTCCACACCACCAGCGCACCCTCCGCCGCGTTCGTCGCACCGAGGGTTCCGCCGAAGAGCAGCGCGCCGGTCGAGGCGGCCTTGATTGCGTTTCGCATCGTGAACATCCTTGGGGCAACGCCCCATCTGAGGCCCACACTCCCGTGCAGGCACGTGACACGCCGAAACCGTCGGCGGGCGTCCCCGATGCCGAAATCCCGTGCCGGGGTTCGGATCGACTCCCGCACCATGGGTCCCGACGCGAGGGTCGGTTGCACGCATGGTGCTCCGCCCTCGTCAACGCGGTTTCGGGCCGGGAGCCATCGGCCCGGAGCCGCGACCGCGTGAATCGCAGACGCGCTATCACCTCTTCATGTGTCGGGTACCGGGGAACCGGCGCCGCCTACACCGCCCGCGCCCCGACCTGGCGCAGCCACAGGCGCTCCGTGCCGCGCCCGGCGAATCCCGTGGCGACCACGATGCGGTCGCCCGCGGCCAACGCGCGCTGGGCCCGCAGCAGCCGCTCGGCCGTGCGGACGAAGACGCGCGAGTCGCGCGGGTGCGGGATGCGCACCGCCCGCACGCCGCGAAGCAGCGAGAGCGTGCGCAGCTCCGTATCGCTCGACCCGAATGCGTAGATCGGCACGTTCACGTCGGTCTGGCTGATGAAGCGCACCGAGCGCGGGTCGGTGAACGCGACGATCGCGCGGGCATGTCCGGCGGTCGCCATCTGCGCCATGCTGCGCGCCAGGACGGCCGCGGGCTCGCTGCTCTCCGCGAGCTCCGTGGCGCGCAGCGAGCGCGCGGGCTGCGCGGCCACCCAGCGCTCGGTCTCGACGGCGATGCGGCGCATGGCGTCGACCGACTCGCGCGGATACCGGCCGGCGGCGGTCTCGCCGCTCAGCATCACGGCGTCGGCGCCGCCGAAGATCGCGCTCGCGACGTCGGATGCCTCGGCGCGGGTGGGAAGGGGCGCCTCCATCATGCTCTGGAGCATCTGCGTCGCCACGATGCACGGGATCGCGTGGCGCTCGCAGGCGGCCTGGATGCGGCGCTGCTCGGCGGGGACGCGGGCGAAGTCGAGCTCGATCGCGAGGTCGCCGCGCGCCACCATCATGGCGTCGCACTCGGCGGCGAGTTCATCGAGGCAGCCCAGCGCGACGGGGCGCTCGATCTTGGCGACGATCGCGGGGACGCGCGCGCGTGCGGTGCGGGCGCTCCGCTCGAGCGAGCGTCGCAGCGCGCGCAGGTCGGCCCCGCGCTGCACGAAGGAGAGCGCCACGAAGTCCGCACCCTGGCGCACGGCCCAGTCGGCCAGGCGGCGGTCGCGCGCGGTGGGCGCGGTGAGGCTGACGGCCGTCTCGGGCAGGTTCACGCCCTTGCGGCCGGAGAGCGTGCCGCCCACCTCGCAGCTGCACTCGACCGTTCCGCGGCGGTTCGAGCGCACGCGCAGCTGCACGGCGCCGTCGTCGATGAGGACGCGGTCGCCCGGGCGGACGTCGGCGGCGAAGCGCGAGTAGTCGACGTGGAGCGTGACGGGGCTTGACTCGGGGTCGATGGGCGCGGTCCCCGCACGAACATGGATGCGCTGGCCGTGACGGACGCGGATGGTCTCGCCGCCGTCGATCGTCGTGAGCCGGATCTTGGGTCCGGGCAGGTCCGCGAGGACGCCGACCTCGGTTCCCGCGGTCCGAGCCACGCGGCGGATGGCTGCCAGCGTGCGCGCGTGCGTGGCCGGGTCGCCGTGGCTCATGTTGAGGCGAAACACGCTGACGCCCGCGCGCAGGAGCCGCGCGAGCATGGTGGGCGATGCGCTTGCCGGGCCGACCGTGGCCACGATGCGGGTCAGGCTGCGGTCGTTCCCCTGGTGGCGGCGGGCGGCTGGCATGGGCGGGATACTACGATTCCGGGCCCCGCATCCCGCGGCACACACCATGCTCAGCAAGATCTTCAAGGCCTACGACGTCCGCGGCATCTACCCCGAGCCCCTCAACGAGAAGGACGCGTGGCAGATCGGCTACGGGTGCGCGCGTTTCCTGCTGACGGAGGCGCAGAAGGACGGCCGCACCGACGCGGGCGCGCGCACGATCGTGGTGGGCCGCGACATGCGCAAGAGCTCCCCGAGCCTGGCGCGCAGCCTGAAGGACGGTATGCGCGAGGGCGGTGCCCACGTGGTCGATGTCGGCATGGTCGACACGCCGTTCACGTACTTCGCGGCAAACCACCTGAAGTCGGCGGGCGCGGTGCAGACGACCGCGAGCCACAATCCGGCGCAGTACAACGGGTTCAAGGTGTCCGGTGCGGGCGCGAAGCCGGTCGGACAGGACACCGGGCTCACGACCATCAAGGCGCATGCCGAGGCGGCGTCGCCGGGTGCAGGACCAGGCGGCGGCGGCGAGGAGCAGCGCGATCTGTGGGCGGAGTACCGCGCGCACCTGCTGCGGTTCCTGCCGAAGGAGGTGCTCGACGGCACTCGCACGCTGCACGTGGTGATCGATGCGTCGAACGGCATGGCCGGCACGATGGTGCCGAAGGTCTTCGGCGACGTGAAGGGGCTGCGGATCACCGCGATCAACTTCGACAACTCGACCGGCGAGTTCGTGCACGAGCCGAATCCCCTGGTGGAGGCGAACCTGGCGCCGACGCGCGAGGGCGTGCGCGCGCTGAAGGCCGATTTCGGCGTGTGCTTCGATGGCGATGCGGACCGATGCATGGTGATCGATGAGCGCGGCGAGCCGGTGGGCTGCGACCTGCTCACGGCGTGGCTCGCGCAGGGATGGCTGAAGGCGCATCCCGGCGCGTCGATCGTCTACGACCTGCGTTCCACGCGCAGCGTGGCCGAGGCCGTGCGCGAGGCAGGCGGGGTGCCGGTCGAGGGCCGCGTGGGCCACGTCTTCATGAAGCAGAAGCTGCGCGAGACGGGGGCGCCGTTCGGCGGCGAGCTGAGCGGCCACTTCTACTTCGGTGACATGTGGTGCACCGACAGCGGCGCGCGCGCGTTCGCCAACGTGGTGGCGGCGCTGGTGGCGGCCGGAAAGCCGATGTCCGAGTGCATCCGGCCGTTCCGGCGCTACTGCCAGAGCGGCGAGATCAACTTCGAGAACGACGACAAGCAGGGCGCCCTCGACGCGCTGCGGACGAAGTACCCGCATGCGAAGTTCCACACGCTCGACGGCCTCAGCATGGACTGCGGCGACTGGTGGGCGAACATCCGCATGTCGAACACCGAGCCGCTCCTGCGCCTGAACCTCGAGGCGCGCGATGCGGCGACCGTCGCGGCGAAGGTGCGCGAGCTCGAGCCGGTGCTCGGCCACCGCGTCGAGCACTGAAATTCGTCCCGGAGGAACGGGACGAATTTACTCGCCCGGGATGTGCGTGATCACGCCCTCCCACGGGCTGCTCGCGTTCGCGTACAGCTTGCGCGGGATGCGTCCGGCACGCGCGGTATGCCAGCCGGCGTCCAGCGCCAAGCGCATCGCGTGGGCCATGCGGACGGGGTCCTGGGCATGCGCGATCCCGGTGTTCAGCAGTACGCCGTCCGCGCCCAGCTCCATCGCGTGCACGATGTCGCTCGCCGTTCCCACGCCTGCGTCGACGATCACCGGGTAGTCCGCCGCGCCGCCCTGGTCCGGCAGCTTCAGCCGGTCGATCACCATGCGGATGGCCGCCGGGTTGGCGATGCCGCGCCCGCTGCCGATGGGGCTGCCTGCCGGCATCACGCTCGCGGCGCCCGCGTCGCGCAGCCGCGCGGCCACGATCGGGTCGTCGCTCGAATAGCAGAGCACCGTGAACCCATCCTTCACGAGTTCATTGCACGCCTCGATGGTCCCCACCGGATCCGGCAGCAGGGTGGTGCGGTCGCCGAGCACCTCGAGCTTCACCCACCCCGCGCCGGGGTTGCCGAGCTGCTCCAGGATCTCGCGCCCCAGCCGGCTCACGCGCACCGCGTCCTCGGCGGTGAAGCATCCGGCCGTGTTCGGCAGGATGGTCAGGCGGTCGAGCGGCAGGAAGTCGAGGATCGAGCGCCCCTGCGCGTCGACCAAGCGCTCGCGACGCACCGCCACCGTCACGCAGTCGGCACCCGAGGCGTCGATCGCCGCCTGCATCGTGGGATAGTCGCGGTACTTGCCGGTGCCGACCACCAGGCGGCTGCGGAGCGTGAACCCGCCGATGGTGATGGGCGGGATGATGGGAGCGGCGGCTTCGGCGTGCATGGTGGTTCGGGTCCTCGGGACGGCCTCAGCCGCCCCCGACGAGCGTGACGACCTCGACCCGGTCGCCCTCGGCAAGCGGATGCGCGGCATGCTCGGACTTGCGGACGAGCCGCGCGTTCACCTCGACCGCGCAGGCCGAGCGTTCGAGCCCGAGGGTCCGCACCAGATCCGCGACGGTCGGGGAACCGTCGAGGTCGCGCGGCGCTCCGTTCAGTTCGATGCGCATCGGGGCGATTGTAGGGCGCGGCACGGCTACGATCAGGCCGTGCCGATGCTGCGATCCCCGCTTCCACCCTTTGCCCTCGCCGCGGCCGTGGCGCTGGCCCTTGCCCTCGGCGGGTGCCGAAAGCCGCGGTACGACACCTCGACCCCCGAGGCGGCCATCGACTCGATGGCGCGCATGGTGCAGGACGGCCGGGTCGAGATGCTGCCGACGATGCTGTTCGTGGAGGCACGCGACGTGGAGTTCGCCGACGGCGTGACCGAGGCGAGCGCGATCGAGGACGTGAAGGGCAAGGCGGGCGACATGCTGGCCCGGCTGTGGCGCGTGTCGATGAAGCTGAAGAAGCGCTACCCGGCCGACGTCGACCGCGAGCTCGCCAAGGGCGGGTCGTGGGCCACCCGCAGCGGTTTCGGCGACGTCTTCACCGCGGTGATGGCCGATCCGTTCGGATGGCTGGACGCGAATCGGTCGCGCCTGGCGGTCGAGGACCTCGGCGACGGAACCGCCACGTTCGAAATCGACGGCAAGCCCGCGCTCGGTGGTGCGCTCTCGATGCGCGAGACGCCGGAGGGCTGGCGCGTCGCGGTGCCGATCGAGCTCGCCCGCTCGAGCGGCTACTTCCCCGACACCCGCGAGGAGTGGGCCGTGCTCGCGTACATGATGCTTGCGGTCGAGAATGCGCTCGTCGATTTCGAGCGCGAGCTCGACTCCGGCAAGTTCCGCGACCTGCGCGCCGCCAGCGAGCGCGCCGGGCGGATGGTCTCCGAGAGCGCCGCCGCTCAGGCGGTCATCTTCGCCATGATGCAGCAGAACGACCCGTCCAAGCCGGGGGACGCCGCCGCGGGCGGGAAGGGCGGCGCACTCGAGGTGAATGCCGGCAAGGTGAACGTGCGCATCGGCGGGGACGTGCCGGTCGAGCAGGACCTCGGGCGCGCGGGCGACCTGATGCGCCAGCAGGCTGAGCCGTAGCGTGCGTGCCGGGGCCGTCGCGGGGGCGTGCTGCCGCGACCCGGCCTCCTCCGCGGGTCACCAGCACACGACGGTCACCAGCGCGAAGATCGGCAGCAGCACCGCGCCCGACCACAGCATGTACCCGAAGAACGTGGGCATCGGGACGCCCTCCTCGCGCGCGATCGCCGCGACCATCAGGTTGGGCCCGTTGCCGATGTAGGTGTTGGCGCCCATCAAGACCGCGCCGCAGCTCACCGCCGCCAGCAGCGCCGGATCGACCGGGTGCCCGGAGTACGGCACCCCGCCCACGAAGCCGTCGGGCGTCACCGTGCGGGCAACGTCGGCGAACACCAGGTACGTGGGCGCGTTGTCGAGGAAGCTCGAGAGCAGGCCGGTGGCCCAGAAGAACTGCGCCGGGGTCCGTAGCCCCAGCTCCGCGCCGCGCGCGGTCAGCAGCTCAAGCGCCGGCTGCATGGCCACGAAGAGCCCGGAGAACAGCGCCGCGACCTCGACGATCGGCACGAAGTTGAATCGGTTCTGCGCTCGGATCGCCTTCGGGGTCCGCCACAGGCTCATCCCTGCGCACGCGACCATCACCGCCTCGCGCGCGCCGTTCGGGATCACGACGCCCGTCGCGCCCAGCGTCCGTCCCGGTACCAGGAACGCCGCGGCGCCGATCACGCCGGCGAGCCACACCAGGTTCTCCGCGCCCGAGACCCGCACGGTCGGCACGGGCGGCTCGGTCATCTCCTCGGTGTGCTCGGGCGCGATGCCCTCGCGCCGCGCCAGCGTCCGGTCGACCGCGTAGAACGCACCCAGCACCAGGAGATTCACGGCCAGCCACTCGCCCCACAGCCCGAGCGTCCAGCCGAACGGGACGCCGCGGAGGTAGCCCAGGAAGAGCGGGGGATCGCCGATGGGAAGGAGCAGCCCGCCGGTGTTGCTGACCATGAAGATGAAGAAGACGACCACGTGCGCGCGGTGCCTGCGGCCCTGGTTCGCGCGCAGGATTGGCCGGATGAGCAGCATGCTCGCACCCGTGGTGCCGAGCACGTTCGCCACCAACGCGCCGAACATCAGGATCGACGCATTGATCCGTGGCGTGCCTCGGAGGTCGCCGGTCACGAGGATCCCGCCCGAGATCGCGAACAGGGAAAACAGCAGCACGATGAACGGCACGAACTCCGCCATCGCGTGGCCGAACGCCGTTCCCGCGGCGGTGGGCCCGTGCAGCAGGGCGATGGACGCGAGCGCCACGATCCCGCAGCTCGCCGAGACCAGGAACTTGCTTCCGTTGGATTCCCACCAGTGGGCCGTCCGCCGGACCAGGGGAAGCACGGCGATCGCTCCGAGGAGCGCAACGAACGGCACGACGGTCCAGGCGGGCAGGGCTGCGCTGGCAGCGGCTTCGGGCATGACGCGGAGCGTAGCGGTCCGTACGCTTGTGGCGTGGTGCCGTTCGCCCGCCGTCCCCGTGCATGGTGTTGCGTCGCGTTTGCGTGCGCGCTGCCGACGCTCGCATGCGCCGGATCCGCCCGTGCCTGCGCGCCGCGCGTGCACGCCGATGCGGGTGCGCGCGACGCCGGATGGGGCGTCCCCCTCGCCACCTTCGACGCGCTCGACGACGTGCGCGCGGCGCTCCCCGCGCTCGACGGGTCCATCATCGCCGCGCTCGGGCCCGGCGGCGTCGTGCACGTCGCGAAGGACGGAACGCGTCGCGTGATCGTCGCACCGTGGCCTGCCGGCGGCATCCTCGAGGCCGTGTGCCTGGCGCGCATGCCCGACGGCCGGATCGCCGTCGTCGACCGTGCCGGCGGTACGGTGGCCTTCGTGGCCGAGGACGCCGCGGTCCCGCCGGTCCGCCTCGTGCCGCGCACCGGCGACGCGCGCGCGATGCGGCCCGTCGGCGTCGCGTTCGACGGCACCACGGCCTTCGTGGCCGATGGCGCAAGCCCGGTCGTCGCGGTGTGCGATTCGAGCGGCACGGTGGTGCGACGCATCACCCTGCCTTCGCCCGCGGATGGCCTTCCGCCCGCAGTGAGCGACGTGGCCTTCGCGGCGGGCACGCTGGCCATCACCGACGCCGCGAACCACCGGATCACGTTCCTCGCGCCCGCGAACGGCAGCGTGACCGCCTCGCGCGGTGATCGCGGCGCGTTCCCTGGCATGTGGCAAACGCCCGTGGGCATCGCCTCGGACGGCTCGGCCTTCTTCGTCACCGACCAGTACAACCACCGCGTCGTGCGGGTCGATTCGCGCGGTGAGACGCTCGACCAATGGGGCCAGCACGCGGTGAAGCCGCGTGAGGGCAACGGGCGCATCCACTATCCCGTGCGCGCGATCCACGGCGGCGGAGACGGCCCGTCGCACGCGCCCCGCGTCGCCGTCGCCGAGCCGTTCGAACGCCGCGTGCAGGTCTTCGGACCGAACGACCCGTCCGCCGCTGCCGCGCCGCGGATGACCCCGCTTCCCTCGATGGACGGCGTCGCGAGCCACTTCAGCACGGAACTCGCGCTCGACGGGCGGACCCTGGCGGTGTACGAGCCGGAGTCCGCGTCCATGCTGGTCTTCGACCTGCGCCACGAGCCACCGATCCACGTCACGACGATCGGCGGGCCCGGGCGCACGATGGGACAGTTCGGGCAGGTGTCCGCGATTGCGGTCGACGAGGCCGCGAACCGCCTGTGGGCGATCGACCCGGTGCGAGGCGTGATCGCGGAGTTCGCGCTGGTGCGCGACGGTCGCGCGCCGCGCTTCGACCCGTTCATGCCGCGGGCGGTGCGCGAAGCGTCGCTCGCCGCGATCGCGCGCTCGGCGGCGGCCGCATCACCGGCGCTCCCGGCGTCGATCCATCCGGTCGACATGGTGCGGCTGCCCGGAGGCGGTTTCGTCCTGCTCGACCGGACCGGACCACGGCTGATCGGGATCGATCGCGACCTTCGCTTCGCGTGGTGCGCGCACGGATGGACCGACGGAGGTGCCATGGGGCTTCCGGTGCAGTGTGCGCTCGATGCGGCGGGACGGCTGCTGGTCACGGATGCCGCGGAGCCGGTCGTGCGCGCGTACTCCGTGTCGGACGGTGCGTTCCTGCAGGCGTGGACCGTCCCGGGCTCGCGGCGCCTCTTCGGGATCGCGTCGGTGCCATCCGGCGTTGCGGTCACGGATGCGGGCCGTGACACGGTGTACGCCATCACGCTCGGGGCATCGGGTGCCGCGACGATCGTCGCGACCGGCGGTTCCACCGGATCGAAGCCCGGCGAGCTCTGGCAGCCCGCGTCCCTGGCGTGGGGTGCCGCGGACGCGCGTCTCTACGTCGCCGACCACGGCAACCACCGCCTGCAGTGCTTCACGGACCGCGCGACGTGGGAGTCGAGCTTCGGCATCGGGCGCGCATGGGTGCGCCCGCGCGACCCGAACGCGACCGCGCCCGTGAACCCTCCGTCCAAGCTGCCTTCGGCGGAGGGCGCCGCCGACACCCGTGCCCAGTTTCCCGCGCCGGTCGATTCGGGCGATGGCTGGCGCACCGTGCATGCCAACTCGGGCGCGTTTGTCGTGCGGTGGCGATGGGCGGGCGGGGCGGTCAAGGTGCGCGATCCGTTCGGCGTCGAGGTCGAGGCACGTGCGGTCGACGGGTCGCCCGTCGCGGCATCGCTGCGGTTCGATGCCGTCATGCCGCATCACGGCCACGGCATGAACGTGGTTCCCTCGGTCGAGGAAGCCGGCCCCGGTGCGTGGCGCGTGCGCAACGGGCTGATGCACATGCCCGGCAGGTGGGAGCTGCACTTCGACCTCACGATGCCCGACGGCCTTCGGACCGAGCGTGCGCAGGACGTGGTGGAACTGCCGTGAGCGCCCGGCCGTGGTCCGTCCCGCCGTGCCGCGCCACGATTGTTGTGGCCGGCGTCGTCGCAAGCGCCGCGGCATGCACGCCGATCCAGCGGGCGCCCGAGGCCACCGCATCCGGACCGCGTCCTGGCGGGTGGCTCGATGCTGTGACCGCCGCGCGCGTGGCGCGCAATCCACCGTTGCCGCCCGTGCCCCCCGACCCGACCAATCGCTGGGCCGACGATGCCGCGGCGGCGCACCTGGGGCACCTCCTCTTCTTCGACGTCGGGCTTTCGGCGACCCAGACCGTGAATTGCGCCACGTGCCACGCGCCCGCGTACGGATTCTCCGATCGCCGCGCGCTCGCGGTCGGGGTCGGGACCGGGACGCGGCATTCGATGACGGTCCTCAATGCCGCCCACCAGCGGTGGTTCACGTGGGACGGGCGCGCGGACACGCTTTGGAGCCAGGCCACGCAGCCGTTCGAGTCGCCGGCGGAGATGGCCACGCCGCGCGCCACGGTGCTTGCGCACGTGCTCGAGGACCCGGAGCTGCTCGAAGCATGGACGCGCGCCTTCGGTGGGCCGCCCGCGGTCGCCACCCGCAACGAGGTCGATGCATCGTTCGCGCAGCTCGGCAAGGCGATCGCGGCGTACGAACGCCGGCTGGTCACGGGGCCGTCGGCGTATGACCGGTGGTGGACGCGCCGCGCCGCCGGTGACCCGCGCGCCGACGAGGAACTCACGGACGACCAGCGCCGTGGGCTCGCCTTGTTCTTCGGCAAGGCCAACTGCTTCCAGTGCCACCACGGTCCGAACTTCTCTGACGGAGAGTTCCACATGCTGGGCCTTCCCGAGCCGGACGGCGGCCCGCCACGCGACCCCGGCCGCTACGCCGTGATCGACCGCGTGCGCACGGACCCGATGAACGCCGCCGGACCGCATTCGGACGATCCGCGCGGGCCGATCGCCCAGGTCTCGGCCTCGCTTGCGCGCTCGCCGGATCGGTGGGGCGAGTTCCGCACGCCCAGCCTGCGCAACGTGGCGGAGACGCCGCCCTACATGCACGCGGGGCAGTTCGCGTCGCTCGAGGACGTCGTGCGGTTCTACTCGACGCTCGATGGCGCGGTGGCGCTCGACCACCACCGTGAGTCGGTCCTGGTGCGGCTCGACCTCACCGCGCGCGAGCGGCGCGATCTGGTGGCATTCCTCGGTGCACTGACGGGAACGGCACCGCCCATGCCCTGGGGCGACGCGCCCGAGCGCCGCCGACCCGCGCCGGACCCGGACGCCCGCAACCCGGGCCACTGATTCCGGTACCGTTTCTGCCATGCTTTCCTTGGCTTCGATCGTCGCCGCATCGCTCGTGCTCGACGCGGTGCCTCCCGCGTTCGTCGAACGCGTGGCCGGGACGGCCGTGACGGTCGACCTCATGCGCATCCCGGGAAACGAAGGGGTCAAGCCCTTCTATGCGGCGCGCACCGAGGTCCCGTGGGAGCTCTTCGACGCATTCATCTACGGACTCGACGCGAAGGCAGGGCAGTCCACGCCCGAGGCGGACGCCGTCACGCGCCCGACGAAACCCTACGTCTCGGTCGATCGAGGCTTCGGGCACCAAGGGTGGCCCGCGATCAGCATGAGCTCGAAGGGTGCGGTCCAGTTCTGCGAGTGGCTGTCGCGCAAGACCGGCCGCACGTACCGGCTTCCGACGATCGCGGAGTGGAAGTGCATGGCCAAGGCGTCCGGCGTGACCGCCGAATCGATGGCGCGCCACGCGTGGACCGACGCCGACGCCGACGTGCGCACGCACCGGTGCGGCGAGAAGCCGGCGGATGCTGCGGGCCTGGTCGACCTGTGGGGCAACGCGGCCGAGTGGTGCATCGCCGAGGGCGGCGGATTCTGCATTCTCGGCGGCAGCTATCGCGACGAGCGCATCGACCCGGCAGCGATGAAGCCGGTTCCCGAGACGCCATCGTGGAACGACAGCGATCCGCAGTTTCCCAAGAGCGTGTGGTGGCTGGTCGATGGCCCGTTCGTCGGGATGCGCGTCGTGACGAGCGACGGGCCGGACGCCGCGAAGCCCGGGGGCGCCACTCCATCCGCCGCGCAGGCCGCGCCCGCGGCGCCGAGCGCACCCGCCGCACCCGCCACGCCCGCCGCGCCGAGCGCACCCGCCCCCGCACCGAGTTCCACCGCACCGAAGGATCCCCGATGAACGAACCATTCCATGTCCCCGGCCTCACGCGCCGTGACTTCGTCGCCGCAGGCACCGCAGTCGGCATCGCGCTCGCCGCTGCGCCGCGCGCCTCGGCCGCGCAGGATGCTTCGAAGCCGCCCCTCAAGGTCGCGCTCATTGGTTGCGGTGGCCGCGGCACGGGCGCCGCCGACCAGGCGCTGCGGGCGGATCCAGGCGTCATCCTGTGGGCCGTGGCCGACGTCTTCCCGGACCGGATGGACGCGTGCCTCGCGCAGTTCGCATCGCACGAGGCGAAGGATCGCGTCCAGGTCCCCGCGGAACGTCGCTTCGCCGGGTTCGACGGCTACAAGGCGGCAATCGCCTCGGGCGTCGATGTGGTGCTCCTCTGCAGCGCACCGCACTTCCGCCCCATGCACCTTGCCGAGGCCGTCGCTGCGGGCAAGCACATCTTCTGCGAGAAGCCGATGTTCGTCGATGCGCCGGGCTATCGCAGCGTGCTCGAGAGCGTGAAGGGCGCGCGCGCGAAGAAGCTGAACCTGGTGTCCGGCTTCTGCTGGCGCCGAAGCAATCCCGAACGCGCCACCTTCGCCGAGCTCGAGAAGGGCACGCTGGGCACGCCGATGGCGATGTATTCGTGCTACTACACGGGGCCGCTCGGCACCAATGCGCGCAAGCCGGGCTGGAGCGACATGGAGTTCCAGGTCCGCAACTGGCAGCACTTCACGTGGCTCTCGGGCGATCAGATCGTCGAGCAGGCGGTGCATTCGATCGACAAGATCAACTGGTGCTTCCGCAACGAGCCCCCGAAGAGCGCCGTCGGCATGGGCGGTCGCCAGCTGCGCGAGGCCATTCCCGAGCGCGGCGACGTGTACGACCACTTCGCGATCGTCTACGAGTGGGCCGACGGCCGGCGCGCGTTCCTCAACTGCCGCCAGCAGCCCGACTGCTACTTCGAGAACACCGACTGGATCGCGGGCACCAAGGGCCAGTGCTTCATCAACGGGTGGGGCCCGACGCACTGGATGAAGGACCCCGCAGGCAAGGTGATCTGGCGCTATCCCACCAACGGGCCGAAGAACAACATGTACCAGGAGGAGCACGACGAGCTCTTCCGCGCCATCCGGGCAGGGCAGGTGATCGACGACGGCGACTGGATGGCGACGAGCTGCATGATGGCGGTGCTCGGCCGCATGGCCGCCTACAGCGGGCAGCAGGTGACGTGGGAGCAGGCGATCGCTTCCACCGAATCGCTGGCGCCGGCGAAGTACGAGATGGGCGAACTTCCGATGCCAGGCGAGAAGAAGCCGGGCCAGTACAAGGTGGGGTGAACCATGGGCGAACGCAACCGTCGTGACTTCCTGGCCGCATCGGCGCTCGTGGTTCCGACCATCCTCGCCGCACGCTGCGCCACGGCACGCGCTCCTTCGGACCTCGCCCCGCGCCAGGCCTCCGAATCCCGCGGGCGCCCGTTGCGCGTGGGCGTCATCGGCTGCGGGGGCCGCGGCGGCGGCGCGGCGTTCGACGCACTGCGCGCGAGTCCCGACACGCGGCTGGTGGCGCTCGGCGACGTCTTCGGCGACCGTGTGCAGGGCGTCGCGGCGGGGCTCGCCAAGGAGTTCGGCACGCGCGGCGAGGTTCCCGAATCCGCGCGCTTTTCTGGCTTCGACGCGTATCGCAAGGTGCTGGCCACCGACTGCGACGTGGTGATCCTGACCACCGCGCCCGGCTTCCGCCCGGCGCACTTCGCGGCCGCCGTGGACGCCGGCAAGCATGTCTTCCTCGAGAAGCCGGTGGCGGTCGACCCAACCGGCGTCCGCACCGTGATCGAGGCGAGCCAGCGCGCCGCGGCACGGAAGCTGTGCGTGGTCGCCGGCACGCAGCGCCGGCACGAGCGCTGCTACCTGCAGGCGATGGCGATGATCCGCGACGGCGCCATCGGCCAGCCCGTGGCCGCGCGCGTGTACTGGAACCAGGGCGGGCTCTGGTCGAAGGAGCCGGATCCGGCGCGCTCCGACATCGAGAACCAGGTGCGCAACTGGCTGTACCACACGTGGCTCTCCGGCGACCACGTCGTCGAGCAGCACGTCCACAACATCGACGTGATGAACTGGGCGTTCGATGCGCTCCCCGTGCGCTGCACGGCGACCGGCGGCCGCCAGGTGCGAACGCAGCCGATTTACGGCGCGATCAACGATCACTTTTCGATCCACTACGTCTTCGACGGCGGCCCGGCCGGCGAGCGGCTCGGCGCGTCAATGTGCCGCCAGCAGGACGGCACCGACGGTTCGGTGGAGGAGGTGATCATCGGAACCGAGGGCACGATGCGGCTCTCGAGCGGCAGCGCTCGCTGCACCGGTCGCGTGAAGTGGGCGTTCGAGGGTCCGAACCCGAATCCCTACGTGCAGGAGCACGTCGACCTGCAGGAGTCGATCCGTGGTCACGCGCCGTACGTCAACGAGGGGCGCCGCATCGCCGAGAGCACGATGACGGCCATCATGGGCCGTATGGCGGCGTACACCGGCAAGGACCTGTCGTGGGACGCCGCGCTCAACGACCCGATGGACCTTGTGCCGAAGGACCCGCGCCCCGGTCCGGGCCCGGTGGAGCGGGTGGCGATGCCGGGCCAGGAGCCGGCCGCGTCAGCGAAGCCGGCGTGACCGCAGGCGCGGGCGCACCTGCGCCTGCGGGTGTTCCGTCTGGCCATGACCACGTGGCGGTCCATTCCGGGTGCCCCGCGAGCAGCGCGCGGCCGCGCTCCGGACCCATCACGCACAGCGCCGTCGCCAGCGCGTCGGCCTCGGTGGCGGTGGGGGCGATCACCATCACCTGGACGCGCGTCGTCACCGGCCAGCCCGTGGTGGGGTCGAGCACGTGGCTCAGGCGTTCGCCGCCGGAGTCGAGGTGCTGCTCGCGGTCGCCGCTCGTCGTCACGGCCTGGTTGCGCAGGAAGAGCGTCGTGCCGCGGCCGTCGTCCGCGGCGATCACCCACGCACGGCGTCCGGGCGGCGGATCGCCCGCCAGGACGTCGCCCGACAGGTCGACGAGCGCGCTCCGCACGCCCTCAGCCCGGATCGCGGCCATGGCCGCGTCGGCGCCGATTCCCTGGCCGATCGCGCCGAAGTCGAGCCGGAGGCCATCGACGGCGGCCGCATAGGTCCGAGCGGATGCATCGAAGCGCACGTGGCGCCACCCGCATCGCGCGAGCAGGGCGCGTGCTTCGGCCGGGTCGAGCGGCTTCCCCGCCGCCCGTGCGCTGCGCCACGCGGACGTGAGCGCTCCAAGCGTCGCGTCGAACGCCCCGTCGGTGCGGTCGCTCCATGCAAGCGATGCGGCAATTGCGGTTGCCAGGTTGTCCCCGACCGGGACCCGCTCGCCCGCGCGCATCGGCAGGCGGCGGACCTCGCTTGCCACCATCCAGTCGCTGAGCGCCTCCTCCACCTCCGCCAACCGTCGGAATGCGGCGACCGCGGCGCGGTCCGCCGTCGACTCATCCGCGCACAGCAGGATGCGGCACTCCGCGCCCATCACGATGCGCCGGTACTCGCGCACATCGCAGGCACAGCCCGCAAGCAGGCATGCCGCGACCGCCGGCAGCGCCATGATGCGTGCGCGCGCCGCTGCGGCCGTATGGCGCGCCGCGGCAGCCCGCATCACGGGAACATGACCTCGAGCACGCTGACGTCGTCCTCGAAGTCGTCGCGCCCGCGCCATGCCTGGCTGCGGCGCACGAGCCGCTCGACCGCGCCGTCCGGTCCGCGCGCTTCCTGCGAGACGCCCGCGAGGTACTCCTCGAGCGTCCAGAGCGTGCCGTCGGCGCGGATCAGCTCGTGGATGCCGTCGCTGTAGACATACAGGCGGGAGCCCGCGGGAAGCGGCACCTCGGCCGATTCGTAGGGCAGCCCCGGGAATGCGCCGATCATGGGTCCCGACACGGGCTCGTTGCCGCCGAGCTCGCGGTCGGCGCCATCGGGCATGGCCAGGAGCGCCGGCGGGTGCCCGCCGCTGCCGTAGCGCAGCGTCCGTGCACCGAGGTCGGCCACGCCGTACCACATCGTGAAGAACATCCCGTTGTGCTTGGACATCGGGAAGAGTTCGTTGAGCGACGTGAGCACCGCTCCCGGGTCGCGCGGGTCGGCGCCGCCGAGCGCGTTCACGTGGAGCGCGTTCATGACGCTCACCGAGAGCAGGGCGGGGCCGACGCCGTGACCGCACACGTCGAGCAGGTAGATCGCCAGCCGGTCGTCGTCGAGCCAGTGGTACCCGAACGAGTCGCCGCCGAGGCTGGCCGACGGCACGAACGACCAACGGGTGCGCACGCGGCCGTCCATCGGTTCGGGAATGAGGGTGCGGACGTAGGCCGCCGCGCTGTCGAGCTCGGCGCGGAGCGCGTTGAAGGCCTCGTCGCGCTCCTTCTGGGCGCGGTTGGCGCGCGCGTGGTAGCGGATGCGCGCGACCAGCTCCACGGGGTCGGGGAGCTTCACTAGGTAGTCGTTCGCCCCGCGCGCGAATGCATCGGCCTTCGTGGCGGGCTCCTCCTTCGCGCTCAGCACGATGAGCGGGGTGCGCGCGAGTTCGGGGTCCCGTCGATAGGCACTGACGAGCTCGAGGCCGTCGGCGTCGGGCATGACCAGGTCCTGGAGGATGACGTCAGGCTTCACCTCCGCGACCTTGGCCTGCGCCTCGGCGCCCTTGGTGCATGCGACCAGCTGGATGTCCGGGTGCGGCAGCAGCATGCGACGCACCGCTTCCGCGATGAGCGCCTGGTCGTCGACGATGAGCACGCGCATCGGCGCGTCGGCCGGCAGGCCTGCGGAAGCGCCGCTCATCGCGCGCCTCCCGTGCGCCGTGCGGCCGCCGCCTGGACGAGCGCCGGACCGATCTCCCGGAGCGGGAGCACCTGCTGCGCGGCGCCCAGCTGCGACGCCGCGCCCGGCATGCCCCAGACCACGCTGGTCGCCTGGTCCTGCACCACCGTGTGCCAGCCGGCCGATCGCATGGCCAGCATGCCTTCGGCGCCGTCCTTGCCCATGCCCGTGAGCAGCACTGCGAACCCGGGTGCGGAACGGCACTGGGCCAGGCTGTGGAAAAGCGCGTTCACGGACGGTCGGTGGATGGCCGCCGGATCGCCCTCGACGTACTCGAGCGCGCCCTGCGGGGTCAGCACCAACTGCCGCGGCTCACCCGCGATGAGCACCGTGCCCGCCTCGGGGCGCTCGCCCGCACGTGCGAGACGCACCGGCCGTTCCGTGTGGGATCCGAGCCAGGTGGCCATCCCGGGCAGGAAGTTCGCGTCCATGTGCTGGACCACGATGATTGAGAAGGGTGCGGGCGACGGCAGCGCCCCGATCAGCGTGGCAAGCGCCTGCGGTCCTCCGGTGCTTGCGCCGATCGCGAGGATCGGCGCAGTCCCGGACCGTTCCTGCGCCACCGCCTCCGCGGCACGCGCGACCGGCGAGGGCGTGGGAACCGGTGCAGTCGCCGCGCGAGGCGTCATCACGTCCTCGGTGCGCATGCGCCGCACTGCGTTCACCTTCTCGACCAGGGCCCTGTCTCCCTGCGCGCCCGTGGGCCCGAGCCTCGGCGTCTCGACCGCGTCGAGCGCCCCCGCGCCGATCGCGTCGTAGACGCGCGACGCATTGCCTTCGACCGTCGCGGTGACCACCACGATCGGGCAGGGCGCCTCGGCCATGACGCGGCGCGTGCATTCCACGCCGTCCATCACGGGCATGATGAGGTCCATGAGCACCAGGTCGGGCCGATCCGCCTTCGCGCGCTGGAGCGCCTCGAGCCCGTCGTTCGCGGTCCACGCGAGGCTCGTGCCGGGAATCGACAGCACCACGCGACGCAGCGCTTCGCGGGCCATGGCGAGGTCATTGACGATGGCGACTCGGAATCCCATGGTTCGGTCCGTGGAGGGTACGCGCCGCTCAGGGCGCGCCGACCAGCCCCGTGATCGTGGCCACGAAGCTCTGGTCCTGGAAACTGCCCTTCGTGAGGTAGGCGTTCGCGCCCGCGTCGAGTCCCGCCCGGCGGTCCTCCTCGCGGTCCTTGTAGCTGACCACCGCGATCGGCAGGTGCGCGAAGCGCGCGTCCGCGCGGACGAGCCGCACCAGCTCGATGCCGTTCATGCGAGGCATGTCGATATCCGTCACGAGCATGTCGAAGCGCCCGGCGCGCAGCTGGTTCCAGGCGTCCATGCCGTCGACCGCCACGGCGACCTCGTAGCCGAGCCGCACCAGCAGCTGGCGCTCGACCTCGCGCACGGTGATCGAGTCCTCGGCCACCAGGATGCGCTTCGTGGCGCGCGCCGCCGACGCCGTGCGCTCGGACTGCCCGAGCCCGCGGAAGGTCCCCTCCGCGAGCGTCTTGCGGAGCGTGGCCAGCGTGTCGTCGACATCGACCACCAGCACCGGGTTGCCGTCGTCCAGGATCGCGGCGCTGGCGACGTGCGGCACCTTGCCGAGCCGTGGGTCGAGCGTCCGGACCACCAGGTCCTGCTCTCCGAGGAACCGCGAGACCACCACGCCCACGCGGCCCGACTCGTCTCCGAGCACCACGACGCTGGCCGCACCCTCGACGCCCGACTTCCCGAGTGCGAGCAGCGCCGCGCCATCGATGAGCCCGGTGGCGTGCCCGTCCACGTCGCACTGAAGCCGGCCCTGGACGGATCCGATGGCCCCCGGCTCGACGCGCATCACGCGATCGATCCGGGAGAGCGGGAAGGCGAACGGCTCGCCGGCGACCTCGACCAGCGCCGCGCGCACCACGCTCAGCGTCACGGGCAGCTGCATCGCGAACGTCGTCCCCGCGCCCGGCCGGCTCTCGACGCGCACGGTGCCTCCGGTGGAGGTCACCATCTGGTGCACCACGTCGAGCCCGACACCCCGGCCCGAGATCTCGGTCACCTTGCTCGCGGTGCTGAAGCCGGGCAGGAACAGGAAGTCGAAGAGCTCGCGCTCGCCCAGCTGGGCCGCAAGCTCGGGCGACTGCATGCCGCGCTCGACGACCTTGCGGCGGATCGACTCGGGGTCGATGCCGCGCCCGTCGTCGGTCACGCGCACCTGGAGGTGCCCTGCATGGTGACGCGCCTCGAGCATGACGCGCGCCTGCTCGGGCTTCCCGCGCGACCGCCGCTCCTCGGGCGCCTCGATCCCGTGGTCGAGGGCATTCCGGATGATGTGGTTGAGCGGTGCCTCGAGCTTCGCGAGGATGTCGCGGTCGACCGGGACCTCGCCGCCCGCGATGTCGAAGCGCACCTGCTTGCCGAGCTGGCGGGCGACGTCACGCACCATCCGCGGGAATCCCGAGACTCCCTCGGAGAACGGGCGCATGCGGCTGCCGATCACCTCGTGGTAGAGCGCGGTGGACACTTCTTCGGTGCGCCGGAAGAACGCCTCGAGTTCCAAGAGGCGCGCGGAGAGCGCGGTTTCCGCCCGCGCCACCGCGTCGCGCGCCTGCACGATGCGTGCGGAGTCACCGCGGCGGAGGGCGCCCTCGAGCGATTCGCGTGCTGCGCTGAGATCGGATCGCACCGCGGCGAGCGAGCGCCTGAGTGCGGGAGATCGCCGGCCCTCGACCATCGACTCGCCCGCGAGCTGCATCATGCGGTCGAGGTTGTCGGCGTTCACCCGCACCGCACGCGTCTCGACGACGGGCGCGGCGCTTGCGGCAGGCTCGGCCGCCGGCATCGGGCGCTGCACGACGGCGTCAACCGTTCGGGCGGGTTCGGCAACTCGCGCCGGGACGTCGATCACGGGCGCGGGCTCGACGACGGGCGCCTGCGCGGGTGCAGGCGCAGGGGCGGCTGCGGGCGCGTCCGGCACCGGGGCCGCCAGCGCGGTGGTCAGTGCGTTCACCTCGCCCGCGTGCTCAGCGGACCACGCGGCGATCCCGGCCTCGGGGACCTGTGCGATCCGAGCCAGGAAGTCGGTGCCTTCGAGCAGCTGGTCGATGCGGGTGCGCGCCGTGCGCTCCTGGCCCTTCTGGATGCGGACGAACACGTCCTCCATGTGGTGGGCCACGGCGACCGCGGCATCGATGCCCACGATCCGGGCCGCGCCCTTCACCGAGTGGGCGGCTCGCATCAATGCCTGGATCGGCGAAACGTCCGCCGGGTCGCGCTCCAGCACCAGTAGGCCCTCGGAGAGGGCGGCGCAGTGCGTCTCGACCTCGGCCTTGAACAGCTCGTGCATCGAGAATCCACCGAGGTCGGTCATCCCATCGCCCCCCGGAAGATCGAGGCGAGCCCGTGGACATCGATGAGCGCGGCCTCGCCCGACTCGGTCTGCGCAAGCCGCGCGACGCACCCGTTGCGCGACGCCGTCACGGTGACCGGGGCCTCGCGCGAGGCGCCCTCGGCGACGTCGAGCACGCCGACCACCTCGTCCACTTCGAAGGCCCACCGGTCACGCACGTCACCGATCACGGCGAGCGCGGGCTTCGCGCGCGCCTCCGAGCGGGCAATCCCGAGCGCGGCCTCCAGCGACATACAAAGCAGCAGTTCGCCGTCATGGTTCGCGATGCCGAGGAGCACCTCGTTCGACCGGTGCGGCACGCGGTGCACCCGTGCGGGCGGCACCACCTTCGCGACGTCCACCGACGGGATCGCGAACAGCTCGCCGCCCACGCGGACCGCCAGCACGCTCATGGCGCGACGTGCACGGGCCGCGATCGGCGCCGCAAGCTCTCCGGTGGCGCGGTCGAGGTCGGCCTCCGCGAGCGGGCGTGCCAGGAGCTCGTCAAGCCCCGCATCGGCACGCGCGAGCGCACCCGCACCGCGGTCCGGCGCCGCGTCGTTTCGCGCAGGCTGGCTCATCCGGTGCTCCTTGCCGCGCGCATGCGGTACCGGGTTGCCAATCCGTGATCGCCTCGCGCCTCGGCCAGCAGCGCCAGCTGGACCAGCGCCTCGGGATGCGAAGGTGCGAGGTAGACGGCCTGGCGCAGCCATGCCTCCGCCTCGGCCGGGCGTCCCAACGCGGCCTCGACCGTGCCGAGCAGGTGGAACAGCTCGACCGACCGTTCGCCCGCCGCGTGCATCGCGATCGCGGACGCGCGCGCATCCTCCAGCCTCCCCGCGTCCGCGGCAGCCCGTGCATCGCCGAGGGTCGCGCGCGCCGGCGGCATGGGCGTGCGCTGGGCACCGGACGGCGTCGACGGGACGGGTGCCCGTGCCGCAGCCGTGCGGTCTCGTCGCGCGCCGGGGAGGATGGCCGCACGGTGTTCGGGTTCCGCACGCGGCGCGGCCGCGCGCATCACGGGAGCGCGCGCCCACGCGAACGCGCCGTGCGACTGCTCGCATGCGGGCGCGAAGCGATCTCCGAGCCCAAATGCCGCCGGTCGTTCGGCATGCCCCACGAACAGGAGCCCGTCCTCGGCGAGCACGCGGTCGAGCTCTCTCCCGATCGCGGCGCGCGCGTCCGCGGAGAGGTAGATCGCGAGGTTCCTGCAGAACACGGCGTCGCTCGAACCGGTTGGGAACGCCGCGGTCGCGCCCGGGGCGGAGCCTTGGTGGAGGTGCACGCAGCGCCGAACGTCCTCGCCGACCGTCACGCCGTCTTCGTCCACGCGGAACATGTCGCTCGCCCACCCCGGGATCCCGCCGCGCACGGCCATCCGCCCGAGCCGGCCGGTGGATGCCCGGGCGATCGCCTCGGGGTTCGGGTCGACGGCATCCACGCGCACGCGCTCGGCCGGGAGGCCCGCGGCCAGGGCCGTCGCGGCGATGGAGAACGGCTCGGCACCCGTCGCGCATGCCACCGAGAGCGCGCGGAATCCGGCGCGTCCCGCGATCCGCGTGCGAAGCAGTTCGAACGCCGCGGGGTAGCGGAACAGCCAGGTCTCCGGGACCGCGATCCGCTCGCGGAGCCGCGCGAGCTCGTCCGGGTCGCGCTCGAGCCGCACTGCGTATGCATCGAGGTCACCGCCGACCTCGCGCCGGCGCTCGTCGACGATGCCCGCGATCGCATCCTCGCGCGCGAGCGACGGGTCGATCTGCGCCCGCGTCAGCAGGTCGGAGATGCGCGCGAGCGCCCTCACGGCAGCGCCTTCCCGGGAGCGTGCACGGCCACCGGCGCCGCGAGCTGCCGGTGCGCCTCGGCGAGCGACGCGGGCTCGAACCGCTGCACGGCGTGGCCCGCATGCTGCACGACCGACCCGAGCCACGCGACGGTCCCCGCTCCGGCGCGCCAGGCGCCGTCGTCGTCGAGCGTCGCGGCGTCGAGCACCCGGTCCACCGCGAGCGCGAAGCGTGCGCGTGGTCCCGTGCCGATGCCCGTGTCGAGCAGCATCACCCGCGCACCGAGCGTCGGCCGCACGGAACCGGAGCCGCGCATCAGCGCCACGGCGTCGACCATCGGGACGAACTCGCCGTGCACGTCGATGACGCCCGCGAGCCAGGGCGGTGCGCCCGGCACGTGACGCGCCCGCACCAACGGATGCACGGCCTCGACGCACGCGGCGTCGACTGCGTATCGCGCTCCGTCGGCGATGAACACGAAGGCGCGCACGTGGTGGTCAGCCGCGGAGGTGGAAGGCCGCGATCGCGGACTTGAGCATGCCGATCGCGCGCTGCAGGTCCTCGGCCGCACGCCCGAACTCGCGCACCGCCTCGCCGGTCGCCTTGGCGTTCGACGTGAGCGTGGTCATCGCGTCGGAGATCTGTGCCGCGCCCGACGCCTGGCTCTGCATTCCCTCGCGCACGGTGCCGAAGCTGCGCGAGGTCTCGGCGACGCTTCCGATGATCTCGTTCATGCTGCGTCCGATCGTGCGTACGTCGGTGACGTTCCGGCGAACCTGCTCGCTGAATCGGTCCATCTCCATGACGCCGCTCGAGACCGCTCCCTGCATCTCCTTCACCATGCGTTCGATGTCGAGCGTGGCCTGGCCGGTCTGGTCGGCGAGCCGCCGGATCTCGCGGGCCACCACCAGGAACCCGCGCCCGTATTCCCCGGCCTTCTCGGCCTCGATCGCGGCATTCACCGAGAGCAGGTTCGTCTGTTCGGCGACCTTGGTGATCGTGGTGACGACGCCGCCGATGTTTACGGCCTTCTCGTTGATCGCGGCCAACCGGTCTGCCACGCCCGCGGTCGCGGTGTCGAGTGACTGCATGGCGCCCTCCATTGACTCGAGCTGCACGCGCCCGTCCTGCGCCAGCCGCGTGGTGGACGTGGCCACGTCGTTGACGTGGTCCATCTCGCGGGCCAGTTCCTGGCCGGTCGCGGTGATCTGCCGGACGGCCGCGGCGATCTGCGTGGTGCTGGCGCCGAAGCTGGCGGCGACCTCCTCCTGGCGCCGCGAGGTGGTGGCGAGCTCCGTGCTGGTGGTGCTCAGCTGCACGCCCGCCGAGCGGACCTGCCCGACCAGCGAGTTGAGGTCGTCGGTCATCGAGTCGAGCGCCCGCAGCAGGTCACCGGTCTCGTCCGGGCAGTCCGAGCGGATCGGGGCCCGGGTCAGGTCGCCGGCCGCCACCTGCTGCGCCGCGCTCGCCGCGATGTCGATGCGCGCCACCAGGCGCCGCGACGGTACCCACAGGAGCACCGCCATCACGCCGGTTCCCAGCGCAGCGAAGCCGAGCGTCGTTGCGATGTCGGCCGTGATGGGGCCCGTCACGGTGGAACGCGGCACGCTCATCACCAACGTCCACTTCCCGGTCGCGACGCGGGCCACCGCGAAGTACGACATGCCACCCGCGCCGGGATCTTCCTGTTCTTCGGCGAAACCGGATTCGGACAACTGGATGTAGCGTCGGAACACGCTGGCCATCGGCGTCTTGTCCACTGACATCATGCGCCATTCGTTGGGGTCGTTCGCATACTGCCGCCCCGTTCCGTCGGACGCGACGACCACGTTCCCTTCGCTCGTCACGAGGAAGATGTCGACGTCGTCCAGTTCCGCCCGCTTGTCGACCTCGGCCTGGAGGTCCGCCAAGGCATGGTCGCAGCAAACCGTGCCCTTGAACTCGCCGTCGATGATGATGGGCCAGCAGTACGAGACCATCACCTTGCCTTCGTAGTCGTAGGGCTGGGTCACCAGTCGCTCGATCACCTTGCGCTGCCGCCAGTTGCGCTCGGGAGTGACGTAGTACTCCTGGTCTTCCATGCCGGTCAGCGGCTTGGGGCGGATGGCGTCACCCTTGGTCCAGTCGCGGAACCAGTACACGAGGAAGCGCCCGTCGGGGCCGATCCCGTTCTCGGGGACCATGGTCGCGTCGTTGCCGTCGGCGTTGGGTTCGTAGCCGGAGCACAACCCCGTGAACTGAGGCGATGCCTCGAGCAGCGCGCGCATCGCATCGGACGCCATCTGCCGCCTCCCGAACATCGCCGTCTGGGCCAATGCGAGCGACTTCGCGGACTCCATCCCCGACGCATTCATCGTCTCGACCCACCCCGCGAGCCCTTCGGCCCGCAGCGCGAGCTGCTCCTTCGCGTTGTCCACCATCAGGTGGTACTTGCGCAAAGCGTTCGTTCCCACCAGCGCCAGGAGCACCAGCGTCGCCGGAACGATTGTGGCCAGCACCATGCGTGCGAGCAGGCCTTGCGTGAACGTCCGCGTCCGGGGTCCGCTGGTCATGTGCGCAGGATACGGGCGGGACGGACGCGCCCGTCCTCAGCGCCGCCTCAGTCGCCGGCGTGCGCGGTCCGCACCGTGCGCATCGCCTCGAGCTGCGCGAACAGGATGTCGACGAGTTCCGGGTCGAACTGGCGCCCGCGCTCGGCCTGGATGAACTCGAGCGCCTGCTCCTCGCTCCACGCCTCCTTGTAGGCGCGGCGGCTGGTCAGCGCGTCGAAGACGTCCGCGATGCACACGATGCGGGCGAAGAGCGGGATGTCCTCGGCCCGCTTGCCTCCCGACTTCGGCAGGCCGGTCGCGGGATCGATCAACGGGCGCCCGTCGAGGTCAACGTAGCCCGGGTAGCCGCCGCCGTCCCAGCGCTCGTGGTGGTTCAGGACCACCTCCCGGGCCGTCTCGTCGAACTGGGTGGGGCTGTCCGCGAAGAGCCGGGCGCCGATCACCGTGTGCTGTTGCATCTGGCGCATCTCGTCGGGGTCGAGCCGGCCAGGCTTCTTGAGGATGGCGTCGCTGATCCCGATCTTTCCGACGTCGTGCAGCTTCGCCGCGATGCGCAGCCGGTCGCGCTGGCGCTCGAAGCCCGCGCCCTCGAACCCTCGGCGGCGCGCCCACTCGTCGAACACGACGCACGAGTAGCCGGCGACGCGCTCGATGTGCGGTCCGGTCTCGGCCGGATCGCGCACCTCGGCCATGCGGATCATGCGCAGGATCACGCTCTCGGTGAGCTGGGCGCGCTCGATGACCACGGTCGCCATGGAGGCGAAGTGCTCGACCAGCCGTTCGTCCTCGCGCGTGAAGCGCCCGGGAGCGCCGTCGGGGGTGCCCGGCGCGTTCAGCAGCTGGAGCACCCCCAGCACCACGTCCGCCGCGTTGCGCAGCGGAACGGTGATCACCGAGCGCGTGCGGTAGCCCGTCACCGCGTCATAGCTTCGGTCGAACGCGTAGGGCGCCGACGGGTCGATCGTGTAGGCGTCGACCACGTTGACGATCTCGCCGCTCATGGCCGACCAGCCCGCGATCGAGCGCGCGCTCACCGGCACTACCAGGCTGGAGAATCGGGTCGTCGAGTGCCTGCCCGGCTGCTCGAGCGTGTCGTTCTGGCTGAACGCGAAGCGCAGCGCGTCGCCCTCGCGCGTGTAGATGGTGCCGGCGTCGGCGCCGCACAGCGCGCGTGCCTCGGTGAGGATCCGCTCCATGAGGAGGTGGAAGTCGTGGATGCGGCTCAGCTCCACGCCCAGGCGCGTGAGCGAGTCGACGCGCGCCTGCCAGCCGAGCAGGTGATCGGCGCCTGGCACCTCGCTGGCCGCCACGCGCCGCGCCTCCTCGGCATCGCGCACCGCGTCACGCAGCTGCCGTTGCAGCCGGCCCATCGCGGCCACCGCCTCGTTGCGCTCCTCGGACATGTTGAACGTGGCCGAGAGGTTGCGGATGCGCGCCCGCAGTTCGATCGGGTCCGGCAGCTTCTCGACGTAGTCGGCCGCTCCGGCATCGAAGACCGCGCCGCGCAACTGACTCTCCTCGGCGCTCCCGAGCACCATCACGGGCAGGGCGCTGGTCTCGGGGCGCTTGCGCAGGCGGCGCAGGAGGTCCAGCGCCGGCGTCCGCCCCTTGAGGTCGAGGTCCAGGAGCACCACGGTGGGATGCACCTCCAGGGCCTCGATCTCCGCGTCCCCCACCGACTGCGAGGCGTGCACGGCGATCTCGCGGTCCGGTGCGGTCATCGCTCGGATGCGTGCGGCCAGTCCGGCGTCCGACGTCACCAGGAGGATCACCGCCGATGCGGAACTCGGTCCGGGGGATGCGCGATCGTTCGGGGGCATCGTGCAGCGGTCAGGCTACCTGCGCGCGCTGCGAATGGCTCCGGTGGGGGTCGAACCCACACGCCCGTCTCCGGGCCGCGGATTTTAAGTCCGCTGCGTCTGCCGATTCCGCCACGGAGCCGGGTGGCAGGATAGGGCGCGGCGTCAGTGCCGCGACCCGGGTTGCTTCTCGTGGTGCCCGCCGAACGCGTGGCGCATCGCGCTCATCAGCTTGTTGGCGAACTCGGCGTTGCCGCGGCTCTCGAAGCGATCGAACAGCGCCGCCGAGATCACGTGCACCGGCACGCCTTCCTCGACCGCCGCGAGCACCGTCCACCGGCCTTCGCCGGAGTCGCTCACGCGCCCGCCGAACTTCTCGAGGCGCGGGTCGTCGGCCAGCGCCGTGGCTGTGAGGTCGAGCAGCCAGCTCGACACCACGCTTCCGCGCCGCCAGAGTTCCGCGATGCGCGCGACGTCGAAGTCGTACCGATACGCATCGGGGTCGCGCAGCGGGGTCGTCTCGGCATCGAGCGCGACGGCGTCGTTCCCCATGTTCGCATGGCGCAGGATGTTGAACCCCTCGGCATACGCCGCCATGAGGCCGTACTCGATGCCGTTGTGGACCATCTTCACGAAGTGCCCGGCGCCTACGGGACCGCAGTGCAGGTAGCCGAGGTCGCTGGTGTCCCCTTCGCCGCCGCGGCCCGCGGTCGCCGGGATCGTGCCCTTGCCGGGCGCCAGCGCGCGAAGCACGGGATCGAGGCGCTCGACCACGTGCGTGGGTCCGCCCACCATCACGCAATAGCCGCGCTCGAGCCCCCAGACGCCGCCCGACACGCCCGCGTCGACGTACTCGATCCCTCGCGCGGCCAGTGCCTTCGCGCGGCGGAGGTCGTCCCGGTAGTAGCTGTTTCCCCCGTCGATGATCACGTCGCCGGGCGAAAGAAGCGGCGCCAGCGCGTCGATGGTCGAGTCGACCACGCCCGCGGGGAGCATCAGCCAGACGTGGCGCGGGGTGGACATGGAGTGCACCAGGTCAGCAAGGTCCTTCGCAGCCGTCGCGCCCAGCGCAGCGAGCTCGGCGACGGGCGCCGGGTCCTGGTTCCAGCCGACCACCTGGTGACCGGCGCGCATGAGTCGCTTCGCCATGTTCGCGCCCATGCGCCCGAGGCCGATCATTCCAAGCTGCATGAGGTTCCTTGCGTTGTCAGGGATGCGGGGCGGAAAGGGTAGCGGGGCCGCCGCGTGCCATGCGTGCGCGCACCTCGGGCAGGATCCGTGCGCCGAGCCACGCGGCGAACCGCGGCTTTGGGATCGGGCGATCCGCGGGCCGCTCCATCCGGCCGTCGCGCAGGAAGAGCGTCGCGTCGACGTCCGCCGAGTCCATCGTCGCCAGCGGATTGGCCACGATCACGTCGGCGCGCTTGCGGGCCAGCTTGTCTCGCGCCGATCGTTCGAGCTCCGCGGGGTCTTCGAGCGCGAAGCCCACCACGAACTGGTCGGGGCGCGTTGTCGCGGCGAGCCCGGCAAGCAGGTCGCCGGTGGGGACCAGTGCGATCGGTTCAACCGCCGCGTCCCGACGCAGCTTGCCCTCGGTGCAACGTGCAGGCTTGAAATCGGCCACGGCGGCGGCCATGACCAGCAGGTCGTGGGACGGCCATTCCTCGAACAGAAGCCGACCAAGGTCGTCGGCGGTGGTGAACCGGCGAACCCGGTCGGGCGTCGCGTCCACCATCCCGGCCGGATCGACCCCGGGTCCCGCCAGCAGCGTCACCTGGCACCCCTGATCCGCCAGGGAATGGGCGATCGCGAGTGCCATGCGGCCGCTCGAGCGATTTCCGATGAACCGGACCGCGTCGATCGGCTCGTGGGTGGGTCCGGCGGTGACCAGGGCTCGGATCATGGCAGGGCGGCAGGCGGAGGGGTCGGCGGTTCTCGGCCATCGGCATTGCGCGACGGCCCGAGAAGCCGCATACTACGGATCCACGGATTGATCCGGATGGTTCCGGACGGTCCTGGGCCCGAGGCCGCAACCTGTGCGGACCCCGGGCGCGAAGAGTCGGCTGCAAGACTCGTCCCGCGAAGGCGCCGGCCCTGCCGGCGCCGGGGCGAGCCTGTGGCGCTTCAGGAGGTCATGGTGGCACGCAAGGTCCGTCACAAGCTCGGCGAGATCCTGGTCACGCAGGGGAAGGCCACCCAGGCGCAGGTCGATGCCGCCGCGACCGAGGCGAAGGCCCGGCGCATGCGCATCGGGGAGGCGCTGGTCACGGCGGCCGCGTGCACGCTCGACGACGTGGCCCGTGCGCTCGCCGAGCAGTTCGGCGTGCCGTACTTCGACTTCAGCAAGGCCGAGGACATCGCCAAGGTCGACCTCGACCGCTTGCCGAAGGAAGTCACCAAGAAGTACCTCGTCGCCCCGCTTGCTGGGGCTGGCCGGCTTCGGCTCGTCATCCATGACCCGATGGACATCGACGTCCTGGAGCAGCTGCGCTTCCGTGCCCGCGAGGAGTTCGACCAGGGCGGCATCGCGACGAAGGCCGGGCTCGAGGAGCTGATCCGCTCGGGCGGGCAGGTGGGCGCGCCGGCGGGCAAGCAGATGTTCACGGCGTCGATGGACAAGTCGGTCGACAAGTCCGTCGACCGGTCGGTCGACCGGTCCGTCGACAAGTCCATCGACATCGGTGGCGGCGGCGACGAGGCCCCCATCATCCGGCTTTCCGAGCGGATCATCGTCGAGGCCGTGCAGGGGCGCGCCTCCGACATCCACATCGAGCCCACCGAGCAGGTGGTGCGCCTTCGGTACCGCATCGACGGCGAGTGCATCGTCCGCGAGGAGTTCCCGAAGAAGCTCCAGAACGCGCTGCTTTCGCGCATCAAGCTGCTCGCAGGCGTCAACATCGCCGAGAAGCGCGTGCCCCAGGACGGCCGCATCAAGTTCCCGGTGCCGAAGCTGCGGGACGACGGTTCGCCCATGATCGGTGAGGACGGCAAGCCCGTCATCGACATGGTCGACTTCCGCGTGAGCACGTGCCCCGCGTACCACGGCGAGAGCGTGGTGCTGCGCGTGCTGCGCCCCGACAGCGTCCGCATCGGCCTGCTGAACCTGGGCTTCGAGCAGGACTCGCTCGACGTCTTCAACCGGATCATCCGGCGCCCCAACGGCATCTTCCTGGTCACTGGCCCCACGGGAAGCGGCAAGACGACCACGCTCTATTCCGCGCTCGACGTGCTCAACACGCCGGACCGCAAGATCATCACCGCCGAGGATCCGGTCGAATACAACTTCGACGGCATCAACCAGGTGCAGATCCGCGAGCACATCGGCCTGACCTTCAGCGCCGTGCTCAAGAGCATGCTGCGCCAGGCGCCGAACATCATCCTGGTGGGCGAGATCCGCGACCGCGAGGTCGCCGACATCGCCATCCAGGCTGCGCTCACCGGCCACCTCGTGTTCAGCACGCTCCACACCAACGATGCACCGAGCGCCATCACGCGACTCATCGACATGGGCGTGAAGCCGTTCCTGGTGGCAAGCTCCATCCAGGCGGTGCTCGCGCAGCGCCTCGGCCGCGTGCTCTGCAACAAGTGCAAGGCGCTCGACGACGCGCCGGACCCCAAGTTCCTCAAGCTGTGCGACATCGGCCGCGAGGAGGCCGAGGGCCGCGTGATGAAGGCGGTCGGCTGCCCCGCCTGCGGCGGCATCGGCTACAAGGGCCGCAAGGCCATCTTCGAGATGATGATCATGAACGCCGAGATCCGCGACCTGGCGTTCCAGCGGTCGGGCGTGTCGAAGATCCGCGCCGCCGCCGTGCGCGGCGGCATGCGCAGCCTGCTCGGCGACGGCCGCATCAAGATCCTGAAGGGCGTCACCACCCCCGAGGAAGTCGCCAAGTACGCGCAGATCGAGGGCTTCGACCCCAACGAGCTCGCCGGCGCCCGCTGAGGCGCACACCACCCTCCACGCACCCACCATGGCCTCCGACTCCACCACCACCGTCGAATCCGGCAAGCCGACGCTCCAAATGGACCGCCTGCTCGACGTCGTCGTCAAGCAGGATGCGAGCGACCTGCACCTCTCCTGCGGCCGGCCGCCCACCATCCGCATGAGCGGTCGCCTGCGCAACCTGGCGACCAAGACGCTGGAGCCCGAGGACATGATGCAGCTCATGAAGAGCATCACGCCCGAGAAGAACCAGCAGGAACTTCAGGAGATGGGCGGCACCGACTTCGGCTTCGCCTTCGGGACCTCGGCGCGCTTCCGCGTCTCGGTGTTCAAGCAGAAGGGCGTGCTCAGCATGGTGCTTCGGCAGATCCCGAACCGGCTGCTCACGTTCGAGCAGATCGGCCTTCCCGAGATCTGCAAGGAGCTGATCCGGCGGCCCCGCGGGCTCTTTGTCATCACCGGCCCCACCGGCAGCGGCAAGACGACGTCGCTTGCCACGATGATCGACTACATCAACACCAACCTCGAGCGGCACATCATCACCGTCGAGGACCCGGTTGAGTACTACCACTATCACAAGAAGTCGGTGGTGAACCAGCGCGAGCTGCACATCGACGTGCCCACGTTCTCCGAGGCGCTGCGCCGCGCGCTGCGCCAGGACCCGGACGTGATCCTCGTCGGCGAAATGCGCGACCTCGAGACCATCGAGGCCGCCATCCGCGCCGCCGAGACGGGCCACCTGGTGTTCGGCACCCTGCACACCACCGGCGCCGCCGGCACCATCAACCGCATCATCGACGCGTTCCCCACGAACCAGCAGGAGCAGGTGCGCGTGCAGCTCTCCACCTCGCTGATCGCGGTGCTCAGCCAGGTGCTCATGCCGCGCGTCGACAAGCCCGGCCGCGTGGCGGGCTACGAGTTCCTGGTGGTGACCCCTGCCATCTCGAACCTGATCCGCGAGAACAAGACGTTCCGCATCGATTCGGCCATCCAGACCGGGAAGAAGTTCGGCATGCAGCTCCTGGACGACCACCTCTGGAGCCTCTACTCCAAGGGCTGGATCTCCGCCGAGGAGATGATCGACAAGTGCCGCAACCCCGGCGACATGACCGAGAAGGTGCACCGGTCCGGCGGAAGCGTCGGGCGCGCCGAGCTCGACGAGAAGCACGAAGGATGACCCGAGGGCGGCCCGCGCGCCGCCGGAGACGAACATGCCCGGTCCGAAGGTCCTGACGCCCCTCCCGATCCCCGAGCTGGCCAAGCGCCGCATCGGCCGCATCTTCGAGAAGATGCGGAAGATGAGCCGCGAGGACACCGACGCGGCGCAGCGGATGCGCGAGACGACGCACAAGGACAAGCGCTTCGGCGCCATCTGCATCGAGATGGGGAAGGTGACCGAGCTCGACGTCGAGATCGCGCTCGCGGCGAAGGCCGGCTACGAGTACGTCGATCTCGAGGGCTGGGAGCCCGATCCCGCGGTGCTCAAGGCCTTCCAGCCCGCCACCGCGAACGCCTACAAGGTGGTCCCGGTCGAATACGACCCCCAGGCACGCACGGTCAAGATCGCGATGCGCGAGCGGGGCAACCTCCGCGCCGCCGACGACCTGAAGAACGTCCTGAACTTCCGGCAGGTCACGTGCGTGATCGCGCAGCCTGCCCAGGTCGATGCGATGCTGGTGAAGCACTACGGCGCGACGGCGGCCGGGGCGCAGGGGCCTGCGGCCGCGAGTTCCGGCGCCAAGCGCATCCTCGCCGAGGAGGCGTCGCCGGCTCTGAAGGCCGCCGCGGTGCGGTCGAGCGCCAGCATCGACCTGACCACGCTCAGCGAGGCCGCCAGCGACAACAAGGTGGTCGAGCTCCTCAACCACCTGCTGATGCAGGCCATCGCCGACAAGGCCAGCGACATCCACCTCGAGCCGTTCGAAGGCGAGTTCAAGGTGCGCTACCGCATCGACGGCGTGCTCTACGAGATGGCGCCGGTCGACAAGATCATGGCGCTCCCGATGGTGAGCCGCGTGAAGGTGCTGGCGAAGCTGAACATCAGCGAGCGGCGGCTCCCGCAGGACGGCCGCGTCGAACTGAACCTGCCGACGGGCCCGGTGGATCTGCGCGTCGCCGTGCTTCCCACCATGTTCGGCGAGAGCGTGGTGCTCCGCGTGCTCGACCGGTCGAACGTGCAGCTCTCGCTCGACAAGGTGGGCCTGCGCGACGACGACCTCGAGACGGTGCGCACGCTCATCAACAAGCCGAACGGCATCGTGATCGTGACGGGCCCGACCGGCTCGGGCAAGACCACCACGCTGTACGCGGCGCTCAACGAGCTGAACACCGAGGACACCAAGTTGCTCACCGCGGAGGACCCCGTCGAGTACGACATCGACGGCATGGTCCAGTGCCAGGTGAACCAGGAGCAGGAGCTCACGTTCGCCCGCCTGCTGCGCAGCTTCCTCCGCCAGGACCCTGACATCATCCTGGTGGGCGAGGTGCGCGATCTCGAGACCGCGCAGATCGCCATCCAGGCGTCGCTCACGGGCCACCTGGTGTTCACCACGCTGCACACCAACGACGCGCCCTCGAGCATCGCCCGTCTCCTCGACCTCGGCGTCGAGAGCTTCCTCCTGACCGCGACGCTCGAGGCGATCGTCGCGCAGCGCCTGGTGCGCCGCATCTGCACCGGCTGCAAGGAGGAGTTCATGCCAAGCGACGAGCAGCTCATGGAGCTTGCGCTCCGGCGGCAGGACGTCGGCGACCGCAGCTTCTTCCGCGGGGCCGGCTGCGACCGGTGCATCAAGAGCGGCTACAAGGGCCGCCTGGCGATCTTCGAGATCATGGTGATGTCGGACGACCTGCGCGAACTCATCATGTCGCAGGCCAGCACCGCGGTCCTTCGCCACGAATGCCGCAAGCGCGGCATGCGCACGCTGCGCGAGTGCGGCCTGCTTTCGATCTACGACGGACAGACGACCATCGACGAGGTGGTCCGCGAGACCCTGAGCGAGGACTGAGCGACCCATGCCCACCTACGCATACGAGGCCGTCACCAAGGACGGCAGCAAGAAGAAGGGCACGCTCGAGGCGTCCAGCCCATCCGACGCGGAGGCCAAGCTCCGTGCCGACGGGCTGTTCCCCACGGGCACCCCGAAGGAGCAGAAGGGCAAGGGCAAGAAGCAGGAGGTCGCCGAGCCCGCCAAGAAGAAGAAAAAGAAGGGCGGGCTCTCGATCTCCTTCGGCGGCGTGCCGCTGAAGCGCATGACGCTCTTCACCCGCCAGCTCTCGACGCTCCAGGACGCGGGCCTGCCGCTCCTGCGGTCGCTCCAGATCCTGGAGAGCCAGCAGAAGCCCGGCAAGCTCAAGAGCATCCTCGAGGTCGTCTGCGAGGACGTCGAGGGCGGCAACACCCTGAGCGACGCCTTCGCCAAGCACCCCAAGGCCTTCGACCGCCTCTACACCAAGATGGTGAAGGCCGGCGAGATCGGCGGCGTGCTCGACGTCATCCTGCAGCGCCTGGCCGACTTCATGGAGAAGGGCCAGCGCCTGCGACGGCGCATCAAGGGCGCCCTGATCTACCCAACGGTGGTCATCTGCATCGCGGTGGCCATCGTGACGGGCATCATGTACTTCGTCATCCCGAAGTTCCAGGAGATCTTCAACGACTTCAACGTGAAGCTCCCGGCGCTGACCCTGTGGCTGGTGAGCGCCAGCAAGTGGATCGCGGGCACCGCGACACCGGACCAGAAGGTTCCCGGCGTCATCTGGATCCTCGCGGCGCCGTTCATCATCTTCTTCTTCTTCAAGATCATCAGGAAAACGGGGCACGGCAGGGCGGCCACCGACTGGATCGCCCTGAAGATCCCCGTGATCGGCAACCTGATCCAGAAGACCACCGTCGCGCGGTTCACGCGCACGCTGGGCACCCTGGTGGCCGCCGGCGTGCCCATCCTTGAGGCGATCACGATCACCAAGGAGACCTCGGGCAACTGGGTGTTCGAGCAGGCGCTGGGCAAGGTGCACGACAGCATCAAGGAGGGCGAGACGTTCGCCGGCCCCCTGCGCAAGGCGAAGGTCTGCGACCTGATCGTCGTCAACATGATCGACGTCGGCGAGGAGACGGGTGACCTCGACGTCATGCTCATGAAGATCGCCGACAACTACGACGAAGAGGTCGACGTCGCGGTGGCCAGCCTCCTGAGCCTCCTGGAGCCGTTCATGGTGGTGATCCTCGGCGGCATCGTCGGCACCATCGTGCTGGCGCTGTTCCTGCCGCTCGTGAGCATGATCGAGAGCGTCTCCGGACAGAAGGGAAAGTGATGGCCAACCGAAGCCCCTCGTCGGCCCGGCGCGCGTTCAGCGTGGTCGAGCTCCTGGTGATCATCGGCATCGTGATCGGCGTGATCAGCACGCTGGTCGTCGGGCTGAGCATCGCCACGCGGCGCGCCCGGGGCGCGAACACCGAGTTCCTGATGAATTCGATCGCTTCGGCGCTCTCGCGCTTCAAGAGTGAGACGGGGTACCTGCCGCTGTCGCTCGGCGACCCGCAGGCGCAGTTGGGCGTGACGCCCGCCACGGCTCGGGGGACGGGGACGGTGCCCACCACCGGCTGGGCGCGCGACGTGATCAACGCCGCGGGCCTGCCCATGGTGAACGGCGCGCCAAACTATGGCGGGTGGAGCGCCGACCAGCGGAGGCTGCTGCAGCGGGCCGGATCGGCGACGGCGCTGCCGGAGTTCCTGCTCGGGCCGGGTGACCGGTCGGCCGATGGATATGGGTGGATCTTCGCCTCGGGCACCCCGGACACCACCACCGCGGGGTACCGGGAACAGCCGGTCCTCGGCATCCGCAACCCGGGCCAGGACGGCTGCTGGGGCGCGATTTCGAACCCCCGTTCCGGCCAGAATCCGAACGGTCTCTACGGGTCCCGGAACCTCGCAGCGTCCACCCCGTCGGGCAATGCCGAAAAGTCGAACCTCTTCCTCAAGGGAAAGAGCCTGGGTCCGTATCTGGAGGTGAAGTCGGACTCCGACGTCGGCGCCCTCGTGGGCTTCGACCCCGACGGCCGCCCCCAAGTGGCGAAGGCCGGCGAGGTCCCCGAGTTCGACGCGTACCCCAAGGTCCTCCTCGACTACTTCGGCAACCCGATCATGTATTACCGCCGAGGCTTCGTCAATTCCGATCCGCGCCAGTTCGACCCGAGCTGGACGCTGGCGGACATCGTGGCGCTGCGGCCTGCGCGGTTCGGTTCGGGTGACGACTTCGACTCGATGCCCGACCTCAACAACGACCCGAGCGCGTCCCGCGCCGCCCGCGCCGCCGAGTACGGCCTGTTCTCGGCCGGGCCGGACAAGCAGTACGACCCGTTCGTGCGCTCCGACGACGCCGGCCGCAACGAGGACAACATCGTGAGGTTCGGCCCGTGACGATCCCCCGGCGGGCCACCCCCGGGGCCCGCGCCGCGCGCGCCTTCACCCTGCTCGAGGTGATGATCGTGATCACGGTCATCATCACGCTGATGTCGCTTGTCTTGGGCGTCGGCTCGGCGCTCCTGCGCAACGCCGAGAAGAGCCAGGTCGAGAGCGCGATGCAGATCATCGAGAGCGGGCTCAACGAGTTCGAGGCGCAGATGGGGCGCCAGATGACGTTCAACGGCGCGTTCGGCACCGGCGAGACCACGGAGGTCTTCCCGACCGGCGCGGTGGACGCCGTCTTCGACATCCGCAACCCCGGCACGGCGCCGGC
>CANLMX010000009.1 GCA_947492385.1 Planctomycetaceae bacterium
TCAATGGCGACGGCACGGTCGACGGCCAAGACCTGGGCATCCTGCTCGGCTCGTGGTCGGGCACTGGCCCTGCGGACCTGAACGGCGACGGCACGGTCGACGGCCAGGACCTGGGCATCCTGCTCGGCTCGTGGGGCACGCCCGGCTGATCCGCCCCGTCCCACCCAACCCACCTCACACGCTCACGCCACGCTTCCACCAGGAAAGGGAACCATGCTGCACGAACGTCCGTCATCCCGCGCCTTCACCATCGTGGAGTTGATGGTCACCGTCGGCATCATCGCCCTCCTCATCGGCATCCTGTTGCCTGGGCTCGGCATGGTGCGGGCCACCGCGAACGCCACGAAGAGCCAGTCGAACCTACGCCAGTGGGGCATCGGCACCATCGCCTGGGCGGGGATCAACGAGGAGCGGCTGCCATGGGAAGGCCTCAAGGAGGCGAGCAGCATGCACCTCAACCTCGCGGTGCCGCAGTACTGGGCGAACGCGGTGCCCCCGATGGTTGGCCAGCGGCCCTACAAGGACATCTCGTCCGAGGCCTTCACCGCCCAGAAGAACGTCGACCAGTTCACCGACTCGGACTCGGTGTTCATCGACCCATCGGCGAATCCCGAGAACCCGGACCCGTGGGGCTTCGGCCAGCCCGGCTCCGGTGGGGTGCGCCAGCAGTTCTATTTCAACTACGTGCCCAACAGCCAGCTCAACAACACGATGCTGCGCGACGCGAACCTGCAGGACTACTCGCCCGACGCCGCGATGCGCCTGGCGCAGATCGCGTACTCGGACCGCACCGTGCTGATGCTCGAGATGCGCGCGAACAAGGATGAGCTCCCGAACTCGGATCCGTTCTACGGCAACGACCTGCAGCGCCACCGCAGCGACTGGAAGCGTTTCGCGGCCCGCCACTACAAGGGCGGCCACATCATGTTCGCTGACGGCCACGTCGCGTGGGTGCTGAACGAGGAGGCCACCACCAACTCCGCGGGCAACCGCAACCCGAACCATCCCCAGGGCGACTGGAACACCAACAAGCTGATCTGGGATCCGCTCGGGCCTGCGACGGACGAGTGACCTCCGCGATGACGTTTGCTCCCGCGGCCGTCGGCCCCGTGCCGGCGGCCGCGGTTCGTTGGGTGTCCAAGGTCACTTGGCCGGCGCGGCGACCTTGACCTTTCCGTTCATCATGCGCCAGTGGCCCGGGTAGGTGCAGACGTAGGGGTACGTGCCGGGCTTCGAAGGCACCGCCCAGTGCAGCGTGCCCGTGGCGCCCGGGTCTACCAACCCCATCGCGGCGATGACCGACGGCAGGTCGGGCACGAACTGCCGAGCCTTGCCCACGGCGGTCTCGCCCATCTTGTCGCCGGCGACGCCGACCTCGCTCAGCTTGCCGGGAAGGGTCACCAGCAGGTTGTGCTGCATGGTGTCGGGATTCTCGAGGGTGAACCGGATCACCTCGTTCGGCACGGCCTTCACCTCGATCACGTCGTACTTCATCGCACCGGGCACGGCCTTCAGCGCGACGGTCCGGACGGCAACCTCACGCCACCGTTCGGGACGCGTCTCCTTGGGCAGTGCGGCGATCGTGCGGAGCGCCGCCACGCGTCCCGGGTTTCCCTCGACCGCCATGGCGTCGAGCCGCACGATCGCGGCGGGGTCCTTGGCGACCGCATCCGCCATGCCGGCGAGCAGGTCCTCGAGGTCCCGCGTCGCACCGCACGTGCCGCCGCATGCGGCGATCGCGTCGATCACGGCCGCGTGCGGTGCCGAGCCCGTGGACTTCGCGACCGCTTCGGCCGCACGCCTGCGCAGTTCGGGCGCGACGCCGTTCTCGGAGAGCATCCGCGCGGCAGCGGCGGCGTCGGCCGAGGGATCCTTCGCCACGAGTGCCGCGAGGTCGGCAGGCGCAGCGGGCGGCACCAATCGCGCAGGCGGGGTGGGCGTCGGCTCGGCCGCGAAGGCGGCCATGGCCACCAGGATGGTCGTGGGCAGCATGGCCGCGAGCCTACCGATCCTCGTCACGGCTGAGGTGCCGCACGCGTCGGCACCATCACCTCCCACGTCGTGGTCGTGCCGCTCACCTCGTTGCACGCCACCAGCATGGGGCGACCGTTCGGGCTCGCGCTCGCCGGGATGAAGAGCAATCCCTCGGGCCCGAGGTCACCCGCCGCGGCGAGGTCCTTCTTCGGGTCGGCCGCGGGATCACGCCGGTGCACGCTTCCGAGCAGTTCGGGCGCGCGTGGATCCGTGACGTCCCAGGTCATGATCCCCCCGCTGCGTTCGAGGCCGCAGAAGAGCAACGTCCGTCCCGCGACCTCTCCGATCGCAAGACCCTCGGGTTCGGGTCCACGCGCGGTGCTGCGCGCATCCGAGGCCTTGGCGACCATGGGGGCGTCGAGCGCCACCGTGCGCTCGACCTGGTCTCCGGAGTCCCACACAAGGGCAATGTCCTCGCCGCGCAGTTCCCAGATCGAGATGCCCCGGCCGCCGAATGCGACCAGGCGTTCCGCGACGCCGTCGCCGTCGCGGTCGCTGGCGGGTCGGCTGACGGTAAGCCCGCCGAGCGCAGTGGCATCCTTCGTGTCAGTGCCCGTGCCCGCGACGGCCGCGCACCGTGCGGCGAGCTCCGGCGCGAGCGCGAGGTCCGCGACCTTCGAGCGCTCGTCGAACGACGGCCCTTCGCGCCACTCGCCCTCCTCGGTCACCGCGAACCACGTCGTGCCTCCATGCGTCCACGAGACCACGGTGTCCGGCTGCCGCAACCCCAGCACCGGCCATGGACGCGGCTTCGTTGCCTTGTCCGCGGCGCTCGCATCGAGCCCCGATCGTGCGAAGTCCTTGAGGCCAAGCGGGTGCACGCGGCGTGCGGTGGCGGTGTCGAGATCGATGACCGCGACCGCGTTCGCCTCCTGGATGCCGACGATGGCGGTTCGTCCATCCTGCGTGATCGACACGTATTCAGGCTCGAGCTGCCTTCGCACCGGAGCGCCCGGCACGGGAAGGTGTGCGCCTGATGCCTCCAGTTCGGCCTGGCGACCATCGAACGCGTCGAACCGCGCCGTGCGAACCAAGGCCTTCATGGGTCCACCACGGAGGTCGATGATGCTGATGGATCCGTCGGGGTCACCCGTGGCCGTCATCTCGCCCTCGTTGGCGACGACCAGCCGCGAACCGTCCGGCGTGAACGTGCACATGTCGGGGCCATGGCCCACTTCCACGGCGGCGATGGTCGTCCCGTCGGGTCGCAGGAATCGCACGTGGCCCGGCCCACCATCCTCGTCGGGCACCGCGACGGCGATCACGTCGCCGGACACCGCGACCGAGGTCGGCGCCGGCATCGCGTGCGTGGCGACGCGCACCGGCCGAGCGGGATCGCGGATGTCGATCACGTCGAGACCCGCGGCACCGTTCACCACCCACAGCGAGCGCGTGGGCGCGTGGTAGGCGGCGATCTCGCTGGCGCTGCGGTCGTGCAGGCCGGTCGCATGGGTGCCGAGGTGCCGCAGCGGTGGGTCTGCCGCGAGCATGAGCATGGCCAGGGGTACGAGCATGGCGGTATGGTCCCCGGGCGTGCGCAGGAGCGGGATCGCAAACGCATCCTGAACGCATTCTGAACACCATGAACCCGGTCCTGATCCACGACCCGAACGACCCCCGGCTCGAGCCCTACCGCTCGGTGCGCGACCGCGATGCGCGTGGCGTGGACGGCCGTCCAGGGTTGTTCGTGGGGGAGAGCCCGCTGGTGATCGAGGCGATGCTGCGGTCGCCGGTCGAGACGCTTTCGGTGCTCGCGAGCGAGCGCCAGCGCGAACGCGCCGTGGCGTTGGTGCATGCATCGGCACCGTGGCGTGCGGGTCGTGCGGATCCCATGATCCTGCTCGCGGCCGACGAGGTGCTCGACTCGGTCGTCGGGTTCGCGATTCACCGTGGGTTCCTCGCGGTGGGCCGCCGGCCGCCGGAGCGGACCGTCCGCGAGGTGGTGCCGGCGTCGGGCGACGCGCTCATCCTTGTTGTCGAGGACATCAACAACATCGACAACATCGGCCAGCTCTTCCGGAACGCCGCGGCCTTCGGGTGCGCGTGCGTGGTGCTCTCGCCTTCATGCCACGATCCGCTGTACCGCAAGAGCCTGCGCGTGAGCTGCGGACACGCGCTGCGCGTGCCGTGTGCGCGCAGTGATGCCTGGGCCGCCGATCTTGCGTGGCTGCGCGACGAGGCGGGGTGTGCGGTGGTCGGCGCCACGGGTCACGGGGCGTGCACGCTCGTCGAGGCGGCGCGGGCGCTCGAGGGGCGCACGCCGCGTCGCATCGCGGTCGTGGTGGGCGCCGAGTTCGCGGGACTCAGCGACACCGCCCTGGCTGCGTGCACACATCGCGCACGGATTCCGATGGCCGAAGGGGTCGATTCACTGAACGTCGGGGTGGCGGCCGGCGTATTCCTTGCGCGGCTTGCCGAGCGCCCGGTCGCGGGTTGACCGGACGGCACGGATCGGGCGTCGTGGGCCCTGATAACGCAATTTTCGATCCCGACCGGTTTTTCGCGAACCGTGGCGGAGGGAGGTCGTACGCACGTCATGCACCCCTGGCTCTCACGGTCCATCGTGGCGTGCGTCCTCGCCTCCTCGTCCGCTGTGTGGGCGGACGGCCTGCCGTCCGGTTCAGGGCAGACGCTGCCCCCGGACGTGCAGGAGGCGGTGAGCCACGCCAAGAACCTCTCGCGCGCCTTCCGTGCCGTCGCCAAGCATGCTGCGCCCTCGGTGGTTTCCATCGAGGTGGTGCCGCCCTCCCGGCCCGGCGCCATCCGCATGACCCCCATGGGTCCCATGCAGATGCTGCCGATGCAGGTGCCGCAAGGCATGGGCACGGGCTTCGTGGTCAGCGACAACGGGCACGTGGTCACGAACAACCACGTCGTCCGCATGGGTGGCAGGATTCGCGTGAAGCTCCACGACGGCCGCGAGGCCGACGCCGCGCTCGTCGGCACCGACGCGGAGACCGACCTCGCCGTGCTGAAGGTCGACCTGCCTGACCTGGTCCCGATCGCCTTCGGGGACAGCGATGCGGCCGAGGTCGGCGACTGGGTGATCGCGCTCGGTGCGCCTTTCGGGCTGCGCGACTCCGTGACGGCCGGCATCATCAGCGCGAAGGGCCGCGAGGTGGGGCTGAGCCCGCTCGAGAGCTACCTACAGACCGACGCCACCATCAACCCCGGGAACTCCGGCGGTCCGCTCGTCGACATGGACGGGCGCGTCGTGGGCATCAACACCGCCATCGAGAGCCGCAGCGGCGGCTCGGACGGCATCGGCTTCGCGATTCCCGCCACCATGGCGCGCGACGTGGTCGATTCGATCATCGCCGGAAGTGCGCCGGCGCGCGGATTCCTCGGGGTGCAGATGCAGCCCGTGGCCGTGCGCCGCGCCTCCGGCACGGTCGCCGACGGCGGCGTGATGGTCGCCTCGGTGGTCGAGGACGGTCCTGCGGCGCGTGCCGGCATCGAGCCCGGCGACGTGATCGTCCGCGTGAACGGGACGCCGACCCCCGACATGCGGCGCGTGATGCGCCAGATCCGGCTGTGCAAGCCCGGCACCGAGTGCGTCGTCGAGGTGATGCGCGACGGCGAGTCCATCGAGGTGAAGGCCATGCTCGACGATGCGCCGCGCTCGGTCGCGGCCGCCGGAGCGCCCGTCGCCCCGCAGGCCGCTCCGGTGGCGCCGCGCATCATCGTCCCCGACCGGCTGCGCAGCCAGTGACCTCCGCGCGCATTGCGCGCACCGAACCCCACGACCCCGGCCCGTGCCGCGAAGCGGCCGGGCCGGGTGTGCGTGCGGACCTACGATGCGGATCCCCCGATGCAGCACGCGCGCGTTCCCGCCACGTTCGACGTTCCCCTCTCGGTCCCGTTCCGGCACCGGGTGACGTTCACGCGTGGCGCGCTGGAAGCGGGAAACCCATCGCTGGCCGACGCGCTCGCGGGATCAGCGCGCTGCGTCGCGTTCGTCGACGAGGGCGTCGCGCAGGCGCATCCCGAGTTCGGCTCACGCCTGGCGGCGTACCTGCGTGCGCTTGACGGGATGCCGGAGCTCGCCTGCGTCGAGTCGGTCCCGGGCGGCGAACGCTGCAAGCGTTCCATGGAGGTGCCCGATCGCGTGGTGCAGGCCGTCGACCGGCACCGGATCGACCGCCAGAGCTGTGTGATCGCGGTGGGGGGCGGGGCGGTGCTCGACGCCGTCGGGTTCGGGGCCGCGATCGCGCATCGCGGGTGCCGCCTGGTGCGGATGCCGACCACGACGCTCTCGCAGGACGACGCCGGCATGGCAGTCAAGAACGGGATCAACGCGGGGGGAAAGAAGAACTTCGTCGGGGCGTTCGCCGTCCCGCATGCGGTCCTCTGCGACGAGGCGCTGCTCGAGTCGTCGCCCGGTTGGAGCTGGCTCGGAGGGTTCAGCGAGGCCGTCAAGATCGCGTTGCTGCGCGACCCGGGGCTCTTCGAGCGGATCGAGCGCGATGCCGCGGCGATCGTCGCGCGCGACATGGCCGCGGCGATGCCTGTCGTGGTGCGCAGCGCGGAGCTCCACTACCGGCACATCGTGCTCGGCGGCGACCCGTTCGAGGTGCGGAGCGCACGACCGCTCGACTACGGGCACTGGCTTGCGCATCGCCTCGAGGGCCTCACCGACGGCGAACTCCCGCACGGCCAGGCCGTGGCGATCGGCGTTGCAATCGACACGATGTACTCCGTGCATGCGGGACTGCTGGACGCAGCTTCGGGGGCGCGCGTCGTCGCCGTGCTGCGCGCGCTCGGGCTTCCCACCTCGCACCCGCTGCTCGCCGACCTCGGCGCGGTCGAGGCGGGCCTCGAGGAGTTCCGCGAGCACCTCGGCGGCCGGCTGACCATCACGCTCTTGCGGTCGATCGGAGAGGGCATCGAAGTCCACGCCATCGACCCTTCGCTGCTGCGTCGCGCGGTGCTCGACGCGGCGGCCACCTAGACTTGCGCCCATGGCACCAGGCGTGAATGGAAGCGGCACGCCGATGACCCGCACACAGGTCGTCGATGCGTACTTCATGGAGCACCGCGCGCGACTGCTCGACGTGGCCGCGTTCCTCGACCGCGTCGATCGTGCCGCCGTGGGTGACGACGACTTCCGCATGCGCGCGTTCCGTGCTGCGGTTTCCATCCTCGGCGACGGCCGGCCGGATCGCGCGCGCCGCGTGCTCGAGCTCCTGAGCGATCCATCCACGGACCTGGTCGCGAAGGCCGGCATGAAGGGCGCGACCGGCGCGCACGATCCCGCGAAGGGCGGTGGTTGACGTGTACATCGACCCACACGTCCACATGGTCAGCCGCACCACGGACGATTACGTCCGCATGGCGCGAGCTGGTTGCGTCGCGATCACCGAGCCGGCATTCTGGGCCGGGTACGACCGTTCGAGCCCCAAGGGCTTCTTTGACTACTTCCGCCAGTTGACGGAATTCGAGCCGCGCCGGGCCGCCCAGTACGGCATCCGCCACCACACGTGGCTCTGCATCAATCCCAAGGAAGCCGAGGATCCCGTCTTCGCCCGCGAGGTGATCGGCCTGATCCCGGGATTCCTGGAGCGCGAGAACGTCCTGGGGATCGGCGAGATCGGGCTCAACAAGAACAGCCGTAACGAGCTCGAGATTCTCGAGGCGCACCTGCAGCTTGCGAGCGACCACGGCCTGCTGGTGCTGGTGCACACGCCCCACCTGGAGGACAAGCTGAAGGGCACGCGCCTCATCATGGACGCCATTCGGCGCTTTCCGAAGCTGGATCCGGGCCGCGTGCTCATCGACCACGTCGAGGAGCACACGGTGGGGCACGTCCTGGACCGTGGCTTCTGGTGCGGCATGACGCTGTATCCCGACACCAAGTGCACGCCGCAGCGCGCCGTGGACATCATCGAGTGCTGGGGCAGTGAGCGCATCTGGATGAATTCCGCCGGCGACTGGGGGCACAGCGACCCGATCGCGGTGCCGAAGGCCCAAATGGAGATGCGCCGGCGCGGCCACCTCGAGTCGCTCGTCCGGCGGGTCACGTTCGAGAACCCGGAGCGCTTCCTCTCGCAATCGGGGCGCTTCAGCGCGCAGCCCCTGCGCCCGACGGCGCCGGACGTCACGCGATGAGCGCGCCCGGCGGGCCTGCGCCGGGCGCGGCGCCCGATGGCGCGCAGGCGCGCCGCGGGTTGGTGCTCCTGGCGATGACCGGGAGCCTGTCGATGATCTTCATCGACATGACCGTGGTCGGCGTCGCGCTGCCCAGGATCGGTGCATCGCTCGGGATGGACGACGTGGGGCAGGCGTGGATCGTGACGAGCTACCTGCTCGCGCTCGCGTCGCTCATGGCGATCGGCGGTCGGGTGGGCGACCTCGTGGGCAAGGTGCCGGCGTTCATCGCCGGCGTGGCGGCGTTCGCCGTGGCAAGCGCGGTCTGCGCGTTCGCGCGCGACGGGACCCAGATGATCGTGGGGCGCGTGCTGCAGGGCGTGGCTGCGTGCCTCATGCAGCCGGCATCGGGCGCGCTCGTCATCGGGGCCTTCGCGCCCGGTGAGCGCGGCAAGGCGATGGCCGCGTATGTCGGCATCCCGATGGTGTTCATGGCGCTCGGGCCCGCGGTCGGTGGGGTCATCGTCCAGCGGTGGGGATGGGAGTGGGTGTTCCTCCTGAACCTGCCGATCGCGGCCACGGCCGTCGTGCTCACGCTGGTCGCGCGTCCCCGGGATGCGCGCAGCGCGGACCGCCACATCGACTGGCTCGGCGGCGGGCTCCTCCTGCTTGGGTTGCCGCCGCTGGTGTTCGGCATCCAGCAGCTGGGAGCCGTGCGCTCGGACGGATCGCTCCGATGGGACGATCCGGTCACGATCGGGGCCCTCGTCGGGGGCATGGTGGCGCTCACGGCATTCGTGCGCCGGCAATGGAACCACCCTCGGCCGCTCCTGCGGCTCCGCCTCTTCGCCGACCACGCGCTTGCCGCGGACGCGGTCGTCATCATGTGCATGCAGTTCGCGATGACGGGTCTCGTGGTCGCGGGTTCGCTCTACGCCCAGGACGTACTCGGGTATTCGCCCACCGAGGCCGGCGCGTCGCTGCTTCCGATGCTGGCCCCCGTGATCCTGGTGGTGCACCTTGCGGGCCGCTGGTACGACCGCTCCGGGGTGCGCGCGCCCGCGACGTGGGGTACGACGATGGCCAGCTGCGGCATGCTGGTGCAGGCCGCGGGTGCGTGGCTGCAGAGCTACCCCGTGATGGCCGTCGGGATGTTCGTGCTCGGACTCGGGATCGCCTTCACGATGAGTCCGACGAACACCGACGCGCTGGGCCGCGTGACGCATGCGGAGCGCGGACAGGTATCGGGCTTGGTGCAGACGATGCGTCAGGTCGGCGGCAGCGTCGGTGTGGCCACGGTGGCGGCCGCGGTCGCGATCTCCATGGGTGCGTTCACGCGCGCCGAGCGGATCCAGGACCCCTCGTCCGTGGCGCGGCTGCGCACGATGCTCCGTTCCGGCGACCCGGCGGCACGCGTCGAGGCAGCGTCGGACGTGGACTTCGCGTCCGTGCAGCGCGCGTCGGCGCGCGCCTATGCCGTGGGCTACTGCGTCGCCGCGCTCGGCACGGCGGGCGCGCTCGTTGCGGTGCGCCGCTGGATGAGGCCCGGGAAGCCGGTCACTTGACCGGCGCGGCCTGCACCGGGTCGGCCTCGACCCGGATCCGGAACGGATGCGCCGGCAGCTTCGACACCTCGTCGACGAGGTTGGCGTCCGCCGGATTGTCCTGCCACGCGTAGCGGACCTCGGTCGGCGTTGCCACCTTGGGGCTTCGGACGAAGATCGCGTTCGGCGGCCGGATCTCGGCCTGTGCGATGTGGAACATGCCATCCTCGCCTGCGACTGCGATCGCCGCGGGCGCCTTGCCGTCGCGCGTGGCGAGCGTCCCGCGTTCCGCGTCGAATGACACGACGATGCCGTCGCCCTCGCGCCGGGCGTTCTTCGGGCGCGGTCCGCGCCACGCCAGGTCCTGCGCGCCGTAGCTCACCGCCGCCGCCCATCGGGCGAGCCGATCGCCCACGGAACGCTTGTCGGTCGGATGGATGTCGTCCGCGTCGCCGACGTCGATCGTGGTGATGACCCCGACGTTCGGGGAATTGCGCTCCGCCGCCAACTGGGATTCGCGCAGGATCGGCCAGGTGCCGTGGATCGGCTCCTCCGGACGGTGCTTCATGAATGCCGCGAGGCTGACCACGCCGAACGGCATGTCGGGCTGCTCGAACGCCGCGCGCCAGCTGCGGATCACGAGCGGCAGCAGCGTTGCGTAGGCCGTGGCCTCTGCCTCGGATCCGGCGTTGCTCTCGCCCTGGTACCAGATCGCGCCACGCACCCCGAAGCCCGCGAAGGGCGCGATCATGCCGTTGAAGAGCGAGCCTGGCGAAGTGACGCCGGTTCCCGGCGCGGAGTCGCGCGTGGGCCGCTCGGGCGGCTGCGGCAGGCCCTTCGCCTCGCGCCCGAGGCGAACCCGCCACTCGCCCGCGAGTGCGATCGGCGCTTCCGCCGAGCCGGGGCACGAAAGCTTCATCGCGGCTGCGTCACCGCAGAATCCGCCCTCGCCGTGCATGTCGAGCACCTCGATGGACAGCGTCGCCTCGCCGGACTTCACGAGCGAGGCGGGCACGCGATACCGGCGCGGCGTCGTCCAGTCGGCGATGGTGTTGGCGATCGCGCGCCCGTTCCAGAACGCGACGTCCGCGTCGTCGATGGGGCCGAGCTCGAGCACGAGCTCCTTGCCTGCCCAGGATTCCGGCACCGTCACCTGGCGGCGGTACCACGCGGTGCCGTCGTGGCCCCGCAGTTCGGCGTCCACGCTCCAGGCCGAGGGAAGCGAGACGGTGCGCCAGCCCTCGCCGTCCACTGCGGTGGCCGGGGCAGCCCATGCACCGGCAACCCCCGGCTCCTCGGCGTTCACCGAGGTCCACCACTGGGTTCCCGCGGTCTGGAACACGCGCCGTCGCGCCTCGTAGGCACGGTCACGCTCGGCCTGACCGAGGCGGTGCCAGGCGTCGACCGCCATGCGCTGGCGCCCGATGGCTTCGGTGTAGGTGGCATCGGAACCGAGGGTCGCGAGATCGGCCCAGGGCTCGGCGCGCGTGCCGCCCCAGTTGATCGAGAGGATGCCGACCGGCAGGCCCGTGCGCGCGTGGATGGCGGTCGCGAACCAGAATCCGACGGCGGTCGTCTCGGGCAGCGTCGTGGCGTCAAGCACCTGCCAGCGCGCGTCGATCGTCTCGGCGGGCCGATTGGCGGTCACGTGGGGCGCTTTGAGGACGCGGATCGCGCCATCGAGGGGGACGGACTTCGCGGCCTGGAGCTGCGGCCCGGTCGCGGCCAGCGGCCACTCCATGTTGCTCTGCCCGCCGGCGATCCACACGTCCCCCACCAGGATGTCGCCCACGGTGATCGTGTTCGAGCCCCGGACCTCGAGCACCAGCGGGTCGTTGCTCCCCTTGAGCGGTTCGAGCACCAGCGCGAAGTGACCCGACTGGTCGGCGGTCGTCCTGCCGGTCCTGAGCACCGCGCCCTTGGTGTCGCGGACCTCGACGGTGACTTCCTCGTGGGTCTGCGCGGAACCGAACACGCGGACCGGCCGGTCGCGCTGGAGCACCATGTGGTCGGTGAACGCGGCGGGAAGCCTGATCTCGGCCTGCACCGAAGCGGTTGCGGCCAAGGCGACGGCGAACACGAGGGGGGCGCGCATGTGGCGCATGATGCCCGCGGGAGGCTCGGCATGCAATATCGTTCCCGCATGGCAGCCGAACGCCTTCCGTTGGTCGGGATCACCGCGGACGTGGCCCACGACGAGCGTGGTCGCCCGCGGCACCAGGTGCGATCCACCTACGTCGACGCGGTGCTCGCCGCGGGAGGCGTTCCCGTGCTGGTGCCGGCGTGTGCGGCCGTGCGAGAATCGGTGATTGAACGGCTGGACGCCGTCGTGATCATCGGGGGCGACGACATCGACACGCGCCCGTTCGGCATTCCGCTGCACCCGCAGGCGCGGGTGATGGACCCTTCGCGGCAGGCGGCGGAGCTGGCGCTGCTCGACGCGCTCGACCGTCAACCGGCGATCCCGCTGCTCGGCGTGTGCCTGGGCATGCAGCTGATGGGCGTGCATCGCGGGGCACGCCTCATCCAGCACCTCGGCGACGTGCTTCCCGACGCCGACCGCCATCGTGACGACCGCATCCATGCGGTGCAGACCGAACTCGGCACGGGCCCGGTGGCGAGCTGGCACCACCAGGCGATCGCCGACGCGCCGGGCTTCGAGGTGATCGGCCATTCCGACGACGGGGTGATCGAGGCCATTCGCGATCCCTCGCGCCCGTTCAGCGTGGGCGTGCAGTGGCACCCGGAGCGCACGGCCGACGAGGCGCTGGGGGTGGGCATCTTCCGGCGGCTCGTGGACGCCGCGCGTGCCCGGTAGCCTGCGCGCATGCTGACCCTCGCGCTTGCCTCGGTGCTGTCGCTCGGAGACGTCCTCGCCGCGGGTTCCGCCGCCCCGGCGCTCTCGGTCGAGAAGTTCCTGAAGGGCGAGGCCGTGTCCTCGTTCGAGCCCGGCAAGGTCTACGTGCTCGAGTTCTGGGCCACGTGGTGCGGGCCGTGCATCCGCGCGATGCCGCACGTCTCGAAGCTGCAGAAGGAGCACCCCGAGGTCACGGTGATCGGCGTGGCGGGGTTCGAGCGCGCGCCTGATGCGGCCGGGATGGAGAAGAAGGTGCAGGAGTTCCTCGATGGCCGCGGAAGCGACGTCGGGTTCCGCATCGCGCTCGACACGGACGGCTCGATGGCGCAGGAGTGGATGAATGCCGCGAAGCGCCGGACCATCCCAACGTCGATGGTGGTCGGTAAGGACGGGAAGGTTGCGTTCGTCGGGTCGCCCAACGCGGAGCTCGATGCAGCCGTCATCGCGGCGCTGGGCAAGGACCCGGCGGGCCCGGCCACGAAGGCCGCGGGCACGAAGGAGTCCGCATCGAAGTCGCCCGAGCCGGGCACGACCGAGGAGGTCACTACCGAGCCCACCGATGAGAAGGGCGAGTCGATCAGCGAGTCGACGTCCTCATCCTCCTCGACCTCCACGGTGAACGGCGTGACCGTCACGCAGACGGTCACCGAGACGGTGCGCGTCGAGGTGCGCAACGGCACGAAGACCACCACGAAGCGCCGCACCGTGACGCGCTCCGACGCGCCGAAGCCCTGAGGTCCGGGTGCTTCCGGCGTACTGCACGAACGTCCTGGCCGGACGCACGCTCGACGAAACCCGGAGCGCGGTCATCGGCACGATGGGTGCGGTGCGGGCCCGCGTCGCACCGGGTTCGGTGCTGCCGATCGGCCTGTGGCTCTCGGCGCGGGCGGCCCAGGAACTGACGGCTGCGCCGGATGGCGCCCGGCGGCTGCGCGACGAGTTCGCCAACGCAGGGCTCTCGGTCGTGACGTTGAACGGCTTCCCGTACCACGACTTCCACCTGCCGACGGTGAAGCACCTGGTGTACGAGCCGCACTGGGCCGACGTGCGACGGCTGATCCACACGACGCAGCTGGCGGACCTGCTCGTCGACCTCCTGCCGGCAGGAACCACGCGTGCGTCGATCAGCACGCTGCCCCTCGGGTGGCGCGAGCGCTTCAGCCTCGAGGGCTGCGGCGCGAGCGTCGGCCTCGCGGGCGCGATGCTCGAGCAGCTCGCCGCGCACCTTGCGCGGCTTGAAGACCGCACCGGCGTGCGCATCACGGTCGATCTCGAGCCCGAACCCGGATGCATGCTGGACCGGACGCGCGACGTGGTCGGGTTCTTCGATCACGCGCTGCGGTCCCGGGCCGGCGGGCCCGACGTGCGGAGGTACGTCGGTGTGTGCCACGACACGTGCCACTCGGCGGTGATGTTCGAGGGGCAGCGCGAGGCGCTCCGTGCGTACCGCGATGCAGGCATCGGCGTGCACAAGGTGCAGGTCTCGAGCGCGATCGAGGCGGACGGCTCGCCTGATTCGGTGCTGGTGCTCTCGACGTTCGCGGAGCCGCGGTGGCTGCACCAGACGTGCGTGCGGCGCAGCGACGGATCCGTCGGGTTCTGGGAGGATCTTCCGTTCGCGCTTGCGTCCGGGACGCACGGAACGTGGCGCACGCATTTCCACGTGCCGGTCTTCGCGGCGCGCCTGGGTGCGCTCGCCACGACGCAGGACGCCATCGTCGAGTGCCTTGAGGAGCTCGCTTCGTGGCCTGAGGACGAGCGTCCGCAACTCGAGGTCGAGACGTACGCGTGGGACGTGCTTCCCGACGGCGCACGCGAGGGCCAGGCGCTGGTGGACGGCATCGCGCGCGAGGTGGAGTGGTGCGCGGGCGCGGCGCGCCGCGCGGGGTTCGTGCGTGCGGGGGGCGTGGCGTGAGCGCGCGCACCGGCGTGGGGGCGTGGCTCGAGCTGATGCGGATCGGCAACGCACCGACGGTGGTGTCGAACGTGTTCGCGGGCATGGCGGTGGGCCTTCAGGCGCGCCTGGCGGACATCCCGGTGCCGTTGGGCACCGGTGCGGTGCTGGTGGCCGGGACCGTGCTCACGTACGTGGCCGGGATGATCCTCAACGACGCGTTCGACGCGCAGGCCGATGCGCGCGAACGTCCGTCGCGGCCGATTCCCTCGGGCCGCATCGGCATCGCCGGCGCACGCTTTGTCGGGCTTCTGACGCTCGCCGTGGGCGCGGCGATGCTTGCGGTCTCGGGAGAGGGCACGCCCTGGTGGGCGGTGCTGCTCGCGGGAAGCGTGGTGCTCTACAACGCGATCCACGCGTGGTTTCCGGGCGCATTCGTGGTGATGGCGGCGTGCCGTGCGATCGTGCCCGTGATCGCGGCGCGTGCGGTGTCGCCGGGTGCGGACGGTGCGTTGCTGGGGTGGGTGGCGGGCGGTGCCTTCGCGTACGTGGCCGCGCTGGGGCTCGTCGCGCGCAATGAGGTGCAGGGTCTTCCGCCCGTGGCCCGTGCGGTCCGGTGGACGCTTCCGATCGCGGCGTGCGCGCCGCTCGGGGTGTGGCTTGCGGAGGGCGTCGGGCCGGAATCGGCGGTGACGGTGACGCTGGGGCTCGTCTCGATGGCCTCCGCGGTGGTCGGCGTCGTGACAGGCGTCCGGCTGGCGGCCTCGTCGGGCGCGCACGCGGTGCCCGCGGCGGTCGGGACCTGGCTCGGTGTGATTCCGCTGATCGACGCGGCGACCTGCTTCCTGCTCGGTCGTCCCCTGCTCGGTCTCCTGTGCGTCGCGATGTTCGGGCTCTCGGGCGCGCTCCGGCCCCGCTTCGCGGCAAGCTGACCGCTGCTACCATTCCGCTCCCGATGACGGTCCTCGCGTCCTCCGACCTCACCACCTACATCCCCATCGCGATGGCGATCGGGATGAGCGTCGTGTTCGCCATCGTGAACATCGGCGCGAGCGCACTGCTCGGGCCGCGCCGCGAGGGTGCGATCAAGGGCGACACCTACGAGTCCGGCATGGCCGCGATCGGCACCGCCCGCAAGCGCTTCAACGTGCGCTTCTTCGTGGTGGCGATGACGTTCCTGCTGTTCGACGTCGAGGTGATCTTCCTCTACCCGTGGGCCGTGGCCTACGCGCAGCTGGAGCCCCAGAGCCCGATGGCGGGCCTGTTCCTCGCGCGCATCCTGTTCTTCATCGCCACCAGCGTGCTCGCGTACATGTACGCGTGGCGCAAGGGCGTCTTCCGCTGGGATTGATCGGCGCTTCGTGCCCAGCCAACCCACGCTGACGTTCTTCGGTGCCGCAGGCGAGGTCACGGGAAGCTGCACGCTCCTCGAGACCGAGCATGCGCGGATTCTCGTGGATTTCGGCCTTTTCCAGGGGTCGCCCACGCAGGAGCTCCGCAACGTCGACGCACCGCCGATCGACTTCCGTCGGCTCGACGCGGTGGTCTGCACGCATGCGCACATCGACCATTGCGGCCGCCTTGGCATGCTTCCGCGGCTTGGCTTCGACCGCGTGATCTTGTGCACGGAGCCCACCGCCGAGCTGCTGCCCATGGTGCTCAAGAGCTCCGCGAACCTGCAGAAGGTGCGGCTCACCGAGCACCGGGACGGCACCGGCCCCGAGGCCGTGGTGGTCGATCCCCCGCCCGATCCGGCGATCGCCGCAGCGATGGAACGATTCGAGGATCCGCCCGTGCTCTACGGCGCGGGCGACGCCGAGCGCACCGCGCGCATGGTCGTTGGCATTCCCTACGGCGCATGGCGCGACGTGGCTGCCGGCGTGCGCATGAGGCTCCATGACGCGGGCCATGTGATCGGCAGCGCGTCGGTCGAGTTCGAGGTCACGCACGGCGCGTCCCGCACGCGCATCGTGTTCTCCGGCGACGTGGGTCCCACGGGCGACGGCTACCTCGCCGAACGCGGGCGCTGCCCGGAAGCGGACGTGGTCATCATGGAGTCGACCACGGGCGCGCGGCCCGACGATGCGCCGAGCAGCGACATCGCGGCCGAGTTGCGACGCGTGGTCGAGGACTGCCGCCACGGCTCGCGGACCGCCGTGATGCCCACGTTCAGCGTGGGCCGTGGGCAACTCATCGTGCATCACCTGGCACGGCTGGCCCACGAGGGCGCGCTCGAGGGCGTCCCGGTCTACCTCGACAGCCCGATGGCCATCCGTGCATCGGAACTCTGCCGCCGGCATCCGTCGCTCCTTTCGGCCGCGGCGCGCACCATGTCCGGTTCCGGACGCTCGCCGTTCGAGTTCGATGGCCTGCATTGCCTCTGGTCGCGAAAGCACTCGTTGCGCATCGCCGGGCGCTCCGGGGCGGGAATCGTGCTCGCGGGCAGTGGATTCTGCGATGCGGGCCCCGTGCTCCACCACCTCGAGCAGCGGTTGGGGGACGAACGGGGCCTCGTGGTCTTCACGGGCTACGTTCTGCCTGGCTCGTTGGCCGAGGGCTTGGCCGAGGGCCGCGCGCGCCGGGTGCGCATCAACGGCACCGAGATCGACGTTCGGGCGCGGGTGAGGCGGCTCCATGGCCTGAGCGGCCATGCCGATCCGTCGCAGATGGTGGATTGGCTGGTCGGTGCTGGGCGGGTGCCGTCGGTGGTGATGCTGAACCACGGCGACCCGGTCGCGCGCGAGGGCATGCGCGCCCGCTTGCAGCGCGCGGGTGTGCTGGGCGTCGACACGCCGGCACCCCAGTCACCGATGCCGATCGGGGTGTGATGGTTCCATATAACCAATGATGGCCACGCGGGGTGGTTCGCTACGCTGTGGGTGTTCCACGTGGAACGTCATCGCACGGAGGCACCATCATGGCAAAGCAGCAGGTCGGAAAGCACGAGCAACCCCCTTCGCGGTTGGGGCGTGGATTGGGGGCATTGATTCCGGTCCCGGTGGCACGCCCGACGACCATGGGGGCACCGCCCGTGGTGCCCCCGTCGGGTGGATCGGACGCGATGGCCAGTCGACCGGTCGTGGCAGAACCCAAGGATCCAGCTGCGGCTGAACCAACGGGGATTCGTGTTCGGTCGCTGCCGATCGATGCGATCTCGCCCGGCGTCTTCCAGCCGCGCGAACACATGGCACCGCAGGCATTGGCATCGCTGGCGGAGAGCATTCGCCAGTCGGGCTTGATGCAGCCGATCGTCGTTCGGTCGGTTGCGGGTGGCCGTTACGAGCTCATCGCCGGCGAGCGCCGTTGGCGCGCCATCATGTCCCTTGGCTGGACCCATGTGCCCGCCATGGTGCAGGACGTGAACGACCAGGTGGCGGCGGAGCTGGCGCTGATCGAGAACGTGCAGCGCGAGGACCTGAATCCGATGGAGCGGGCCCGCGCCTTGCGTCGGCTCGCGGACGAGTTTGGGTTGTCGCACCAGGAGCTGGGCCACCGGGTGGGAATCGACCGGGCCACCGTCACGAACCTACTCCGACTGAACGACCTTGATGACGCGACCGCCAGTGCGGTCCGGGATGGCACCATCTCGATGGGGCACGCCAAGGTGTTGCTCGGGGTGGTGGACCCGACCCGCCGGTCCCAGGTGCTGCAGCAGGCGGTCAACGAAGGGTGGTCGGTGCGGCAGCTCGAAGTCGCGGTCCGCGCGCTCGGCCCGCGTGTTCCACGTGGAACATCCTTCCGGCCAAGTGGAGCCGCGGCCCCGAGCGCCCATGTCGCCCAACTCCAGCGCGCGCTCGAGGAGTACCTCGGCACGCGCGTCCACGTTCGGGTGGGCCGTCGCAAGGGTGCAGGTGAGATTCGAATCGCCTTCCACTCGTTGGACGAGTTTGACGGGCTGATGCAACGGATCGGCTTCAACACCAACCGGCTGATCGTATAGTCCGGTAACAGGCGAATCCAACCCAATCCGTGGCCGAAATGCCGACAGTCCATGGAGCCAATGAGTCGTTCCGTGAGACTCCGCACACGAACGTCTTCCCCCTTCCAGGAAACCCACCCATGCTGCTGATCGCCACCGTCGCCACCCTCGCTGCCTCCCTTACCGCCGCCACGCCCGCCTTCCAGGCTCCGGCCGCGCCGGCCGCCTCCGCGCAGGCCCCGTCGGGCGCACGGTCGTTCACCGTGGATGCTGTCCACTCGAAGGCCCTGTTCCGCGTGATGCACATGGGCGCGGGCCAGTTCTGGGGCCGCTTCAACGACGTCTCGGGGACCTTCTCGTTCGATCCATCCAACCTCGCGACCGCGAAGTTCGACATCACGATCGCGATCGAGTCGGTCGACTCCGGCAACGGCGACCTCGACAAGCACCTCCGCAGCCCCGACTTCTTCGCCGCGAAGGACTTCCCGACCATGACGTTCCGCAGCACGGGACTCGAGGGCGCGTCGGCAACGGGCGGCATGCTGAAGGGCGACCTCACGATGAAGGGCGTCACCAAGCCCGTGACCGCGAAGCTCGAGTTCACGGGCATGTCCGACAAGGGCCGGGGCATGAAGTCCGGGTTCGAGGCCACCTTCACGATCAAGCGCAGCGACTTCGGCATCACCTACGGCGTCGACAAGGGCGCCATCGGCGACGAGGTCCGCGTCACCGTGGCCCTCGAGGGCAACCTCGCCAAGTGACGCCCGACGCGCGGCGATCGACCGACCATGGAGCTTGACCTCGCGCTTCGTGCCGTCGCCGCCCCGGTCGCGGCCATGGCGGTGGCGTGCTGGCTGCTCGTGGCCCTGGTCACGCGAGCTGCGCGCACGCGCGTGGCGCGTCCGATCGGCTCGCCGTCGGCGGTGGGCTGGCGGGTCTGTTGGGCGCTCACGACGCTCGCCGTGCTGCCGGTTGCGTGGGCCGTGGCCTTCCAGGAGCCCTCGTGGCGGGACGTGGCCACGCCCACGGTCTCGTACCAGTGGATCGGCTGGGCGGCCGTGGCGGCGGCGCTGGTGTCGTCGGCCGTCTCCGTGGTGCCCGGGCGCCTCATGCCAGTGGCGGCCGCCGCCGTGGCATCGCTGGTCGCGTGCGTGATGGTGAAGCCACCCGGGCTGCCGGACGCTTCACCCAAGCTCATTGCGGCGTTCGCGGCGGCGCTCGGCGGCGTGGGCGCAATCACTTCGCCGTGCGGTTCCGTCGGCGCGCGGCGCGCCGCTCCCGCGTGGGCCACGCTTGCGGGATGGTGGGCGTGCCTGGCGGTGGCGTCCGGCATGGTGCTGCTGTCGGGGTTTGCGAAGCTTGCCGTCGCGTGCGGTGCCTTGAGCGCATCGGCGGCCGCGTGGGCCGTGATGTCCGCGATCGCGCCGCGGTTGGCGTGTGCGGCACCGGCCGTCGCTGGCGCGTTCGCCGCGACGCTGGGCGTGCTGTGCCTCGTGGCGCGCGGGTACGACGAGTCGGGCTTCCCCGCGTGGTGCTGGTGGCTGCTTGCCGCGGCGCCGGGCGCCGGCGTGCTCTCCGCATGGCCTGCACGCCGCGGCCGCACCCGGATCGCGGCGGCAGTGGCGTTCGTCGCACCTCCGGCGGTGGCGATCGTGGCACTGCTCTGCGCGCGTGCACCGGCACGCGTGCCCGCCGAGTCGCCGTCACTGGGCGACTACGCCCGTGCGGGCGCCATGCATCCGCGCGCGCCGTAGGATGCGGCGATGCAGTCGTGGATTCCGTTCATCGGTCCCGCACCCGGTGTCGCGCGCTGGTGGTGGCTCCTCGTGATCCCGATGTCGTTCCTCATCAGCATGGCCTGGAAGGCCGTGCGTCAGGACGACATGAACGGCTACTGGAAGGCCGTGGCGAAGATGGGCACCCAGGTGGTGCTGGGCATGGTCGGCCTCTTCGTGTTCATGGCGATCTTCCTGCGCGTGATCGTTCCCATGATGCCGGCCGAGTGACGCGGCGGCTCAGCCGCGCCGCACGCCGCCTCCGGGCTTCTGGCCCTTGGCGATCGGGGCCTTGCGCTGCGACCCACGGCCGACGGCCGCGCGTCCCGCCGCGGAACCCTGCTGCACGCGACGCTTGCGGCGCTTCAGGGCCGCGGGCGCGCCACGGATCATGTCGGCAAGCGACCGCTCCGGCTTCTCGGCCTGTGCAGGCTTCGCTGCGGCGCCGCGTGCGTGGCCGCGCTTGGTGCCTGTGCGTCCGGCTCCGCCGCGATCCGATCGCGATCCGCGCTTCCCAGGCCGGATGCCCTCGCCCTCGGCATCGGGCGCAAGCCGGTCCTGCGGCCGAAGGTAGTCCTGGTGGCGCGGCGCCTCGGCGGCCTCGAGCCGCACGCGCATCATGCGCTCGACCTGGTGCCACCGGTCCACATCGGCCGGGCAACGGAGCGTGAACGCCTCGGCGGTCCCGCCGCCGTGGCCCGCTCGCCCGATGCGGTGCACGTACTCCTCCGGAAGGAGCGGGACGTCGTAGTTGATCACGGTGCGCGCGGCGGGCACGTGCAGTCCGCGCGCGGCGACGTCCGTCGCGACGACGACGTCCGCCTTGCCGGCCGTGAACTCCGCGAGCGCCTCCTGCCGCTGGCGCTGGCTCCGGTCGCCATGGATGAGCACCGTCCGCACCTCGTGCTTGCGAAGCGCCGCGGCCACCCAACCCGCGCGTCGCCGCGTGCGGCAGAACACCATCACGCCGCGCCGCTTGCCGTCCTTCACGAGCGCCACGGTGACGGCGGTCTTCGCCGCGTCGGGGATGTCGAAGAGGTGCTGGCCCAGGTCTCGGCGGACCTCGGGCGTGCCTTCAACGCGCGCGCGTTCCTTGCCCACGAGATCGACGCGCGCAGGATCGCGCAGCATCTCCTCGACCACCGCCTCGACGGGCCGGGGCATGGTCGCGGTGAAGAAGAGCAGCTGCCGCGACTCGGGCGCGCGCGACAGGATCTCCTTCGCCTGCGGGAGGAAGCCCATGTCGAGCATGCGATCGGCTTCGTCGAGCACCACCTGCTGCACGAACGCGAGCGAGGCGGCATCGAGCTCGCAGAGTTCGCGCACGCGACCGGGCGTGCCGACGAGCAGGTCGACGCCTTCGCGGACCGCTTCGCGCTGCGGCGCCAGCGGGCTCTTGCCGTACACGGCCGTCGTGCGCAGCACCGATCCGCGGAACAGCTGCGCGGCTTCCCGCGCCACCTGCTGCGCGAGTTCCCGCGTCGGGCACAGCACCAACGCACGCAACCTGCGGCGAGGGTCCACCGGCCGGCCCTTCGTGCGTGGCGGCGGGTCGGCAAGGAGGCGCGCGGCGACCGGCACCAGGTACGCCAGGGTCTTCCCGGTCCCCGTCGCGGCGACCGCCGCGATGTCGCCGCCCCGCATGGCGGCCGGGATGGCCTCGCGCTGCACGGGCGTGGGCCGGTCCGCGCCCATCCGGGCAAGCGCGTTCACGAGCTGCGCGGGAACGCCGATCGAGCCGAATCCGTTTCCGTCCGCAACGAGCTTGGATGCCATCACGGCCACTCTACGCGCATGTTCACGGCGCGGTCGGGGCGGGCTCGTCCGGGGCCGCGGGCGCCGGCTCGCGCTGGAGCTCCTTCTCCCGGTACTTGGCTCGCATCCGCTTCTGCCGGTCGCCGAGGTCGACCTCGCCGCCGTCGATCCACGCGCGGCGCACCACCGTGGTCACCTCGAACGGGTCGGCGGTCCAGAGGACCAGCGTCGCGCTCTTGCCGACCTCGACCGTTCCATGGGTGTCGCCGCAGCCCGCGATCCGCGCGGCGTTCCGCGTGACGGCCTCGAGCGCGGACGCGTGCGGCAGCCCGTGCGCCACGGCGCGGCCGCACTGGCCCGGAAGCGAGCGCTCGTGCGCGGGCTCGTCCCCCGAGGCGATCGAGCACTCGACGCCTGCGGCGTGGAGGCGCGCGGGCACCGTGTAGGCCGCATCGAACGCATCGCCTTCGCGCAGCGGCAGGCGGTTGATGCCGCTCACGACGACCGGCACGCGGTGGGCCACCAGGAGCGGCGCCACCTCGGGCGCACCGAGTCCCCCGACGATGGTGATCCGGTAGCCGCGCCGCACGCCCCACAGCACGGCGGACTCGATCTGGCCCGGCCAGTTCGCGTCGACCAGGATCGGCTCCTCGCCTCGCAGCGCCGCCCGCATCGATTCGAAGCGCATGTCCTGCGCGATCGACGGGTCGGCGTCCCGTGCACGCACGTACGCCTCGGCGGCATCGAAGAACCGGTCGATCGACGCAAGCGCGCGGTCGCGTTCCTTCCGCTGCTCCTCGGGGGCCGCCTTGGTCCAGGGCGATCGGACGGGTTCCATCATCGGCCAACGGAGGACGAGCCCCGCGGCCTCGCGCACGCAACGGTCCTTCGCGGTCCAGCCATCCAGTCGCATGGCGCTTGCATGGCCCGAGACGGTGCCGCCCTCCGGGAACGCGTGCGCCATCAGGATGCCCGCATTGCGCGCCACCGGTGGCAGGTCGCTGTCGGGGTTCACGGCGACGGCCGCGCGGACCTCGGGATGGAAGTCGCCGAACTCGGTGCGGTCGTCGGTGGCCGCGACCTGGAGCGTCTCGACGAGGCCAAGCGCCGTCGCGCCAGCCCAGAAGCCGGGCGTGAGCACATGGCCGGGCACATCGACGACGTGGGCCGAGTCGCCGACCAGTCCCGCAGGCATGGGTTCAGCACCCACCGCGACGATCCGCCCGCGATCGAAGACGACGTATCCGTCGGCGATCGGCGCGGCACCGGGCACGCACGTGTGCACGGTCGCGTGCCGCACGGCAACCACCGCCTGCTGCGGCGGCGCGGGCACCTCCGGCGATTGCGCTGCCGCGACGGACGCGAAGCACGCGGCCATGGCGGCCCCGAGAATCCCGAACCGTGCCCCGTGCCATGCGGACGCGTGCGCCCGCCGAATCCGCAGGATGCTCATCGTGCACCTCCTTCGCCGCCCGTGACCTCGAAGATCGCCGTCCACGTGTCCATCGCCTCGCATCCGCACTCGCCCGGCCGCACGGCGTCGGGATCGATGCCTGCACGCACCCGATCGCGGAGCACGCGGTCACGCACGTCGAGCATGCGCGCAAGCAGCGGCGATCCGCGCCCCGTCGGGGCCGCGCCGCCGGGTGCCGGCGGTGCGCCGCCCTTCGCGTCGGCGTCCTTGCCGCCCTTGCCTTCGGCCTTTGGCGCGTCCGCCGACTCGGCAACCGCAAGCGCAAGCAGGCGTGAGCGCGTGGCCGCATCGCGCACGCGCATGCGGGCATCCACGGCGGGATCGAAAAGCCGGTTGCCGTCGACCCATGTTCCCGTGCAGCGCGCATAGATCGAGAGCGGATCTGCGGTCCAGAGCGCGAGGTCCGCGTCCTTGCCCACCTCGATCGATCCCGTCCGCGCGTCGATCCGGAGCTGCTTCGCGGGGTTGATCGTGATGAACTTGATCGCCTCCTCGCGCGGCACGCCGCCCCACCGGACCGCCTTCGCCGCCTCGGTGTTCATGCGGCGGGCCAGCTCGTCGCTGTCGGAGTTGAAGCTGGTGACGACGCCCGCCTTCCAGAGCATCTGGCCGTTCCACGGGATGGCGTCCATCACCTCGACCTTGTACGCCCACCAGTCGCTGAAGCTGGACGCACCCGCGCCGTGGCGCGCGATGTCCTCCGCGGCCTTGTAGCCCTCGAGCACGTGCTGGAGCGTGGCGACGCGGAACCCGGCCGCTTCCGCGATGCGGAGCATCATCGCGATCTCGTCCTGGCGGTAGCTGTGGCAATGCACGAGCCGCGTTCCCTCGACCACCTCCGCGAGCGCATCGAGCTCGAGGTCCGGGCGCGGGGGCATCGTTCGTGCGCGCGCATCCGCCTCGAGCGCGTTCCAGCGCCGGTGCGCCTCGCGATGCTCGCGTGCCGCGGTGAACCGGTCGCGCATTAGCGTCTCGACGCCCATGCGCGAACTCGGATACCGCTTCTTGTTGCGCACCACGTTCTCGCCGAGGGCGAACTTGATGCCGCCCGGCGCGCCCTCGAACCGGAATGCCGTGGCCGGCATGCCCCAACGCAGCTTCACGACCGAGTTCTGCCCGCCGATCGGGTTCGCGCTCCCATGCAGCTGGTTCACCGCCGTCACGCCACCGGCGAGCTGCCGGTACCAGTTGATGTCGTCGGGATCGACCACGTCGCCGATCCGCACCTCGGCCGTCACGTTCTGCGTCCACTCGTTCACGCCGCCGTCGATGCCCGTGTGGCTGTGGCAGTCGATGATCCCCGGCGTGACGTGCTGTCCCGCCGCATCGACGATCGCCGCCCCTGGCTCGCGCGCCGCGTCCCCACCCGCGCCTGCGCCGACTGCCGCGATGCGGCCGTCCCGCACGACGATGTCGCATCCTTCCACGATGCCTGCCGGGCCAGCGGTCCAGACCGTGGCGTTCCGGATCACCGTGACGCGGGGACGATCCGTGGGCTCCAAGCCGAATTCACCGAACGGCGCGGTCCGCGGCACGGACGCGATCGCCGCGCGCAGGGCCGTGCGCCGCGCCTCGGCGCGTTCGCGCTCCTTCGCCGCGCCTGCGGCATCGCCGGACAGGTCCGTGCCGCGTGCCGGGACGTCCCCGGTGCGTGCGGATGCGGGCACCTCCCAGCGGGCGATGGTGGTCCCGTCGCCGGTCGCGACGGTGAGCGCGAAGCCCGAAGGCACCGACTCCACCGTGCCTCGGAGCGCATCGGTGCGGGCGAACGGCTCGCCCGCGACGGAGAACGTCGCGCGAGCCCGGTCGAACGCGCACCGCTGCGCGGCGGTCACCTTCATCGGATCGGTCGCGACCGCCGCGGGCGTGCCGAACGCGATCTCCTGCCGTTCGGGATCGATCATCACCGCGGACGGGAGCGACGGGAGAGGCGTGCCGCCGGGGCCCGCGGCGCCGCCCGCGCCCGGATCGGCCGCCCGTTGGGCCGGCACGCCGAGCGCGAACACGCCGCGCGACGGGAACGCGCTGCGCGGATTCACCTCGTGGCGCACGCCGGCCACCCACAGGTCGCGGAGCGTGGTGTCGCGATCGAACGGCGCGCCGTCGAACACCGCGACGTTCGCCAGCATTCCTGCCCGCAGCGACCCCGCCATCCGCTCGATGCGGAGGATGGATGCGGGATTCACGGTGAGCGCCGCGAGCATCTCATCCTCGGTCGCACCGGCGTCGATCGCGCGGCGGATCGCGCCCGGCATGGCCGAGCGGTCCTTCATCCGCACCGTGCTCGCCGCGGCGGGGATGCCGGCACGCTGGAGCTCGGACACGTTCAATGGGGCGACGGCCCAGTGGATGAGTTCGCGCAGCGGCATCGTGTCGCCCGCCCGCGGCGACGAGAGGTCGGGCGCGTCGGGGAAGGCCATCGGCACCACCAGCGGGACGCCGGCCGCGCGCAGCTCGGCGAGGCGCCGGTACTCGCGCCCGCTGCCCACGATCACGGGGTCGAGCCGCAGCTCCGCGGCGAGCGTGGCGGCCCGCAGGGCGTTGCGCTCGTCCGTCGCATCGAGCCACGTGCGCGAACGGCCAGCCGCCGGCCCGTGGAGCACCCGCAGCGCATCGGAGGTGACGGGTGGTTGCCCGGCGCCCGGATCCGAGGCCCAGGCGCGCTCGCACGCATCGTGCCACGCGGCATCGAGGAACGTCTGGCGCACCAGGGCCATGGCCCCCATCAGCGCCCCGGGGTACGTCGCACGGTCCCAGTCATCGTCGCCTGCGTGCTCGAACGTGACGACGGTCCCTGCGTCATCGACCAGCGCGCGCGAACTGCGTGGGTCGTCGCCGAGGAGCGTCACCTGCGACTGCCCGCGGAAGATGCCCGTGTCCGGCTGGACGCACGCCGTGGCGAAGCCGAGCGAACGGAGGTCCTTGCGCGCGTCGGAGGAGAGCGGCGCGGCGTCGGATGCCCGAACCTGCGGCACGACCTTCGCGTTCCAGTGCGCCGCGCGCGACTGCGCTGCCGTGCGCGCTGCGGCTGCCGTGTCGATGCGCACGCATGCGTCGATGAACGCCGCCGTCGCGGTGCCGCCGCGGCCGTCGTGCAGGGTTGTGCCCGCGGGAAGGTCGAACGACCCGCGCGCACCGACCCGTTCGATCCGCCCGTCCCGCATCAGGATGACGCCATCCGCGAGGCGTTCGCCCGGGACCGGGATCACCGTGACGTTCACGATCGCGTCGCGCCGCACGTCCGACGGGCGCATGCCCTCCGGCGGAGGATCCTGCGCAATCGCCATCGCGGCGCAAATGGCCGTGGACGGCACGAATGCCGCCAGGGCCCACGTTCGGGTCAGGTCTGCGGGGTCCGCATGGCGAGGTGCGCGCATGCGGTCATTTCACACGCAAACGGGACGGCCCGCCTGCGTCAGGTGGCGATGTCGCGCAACAGTCCGTCGATCGCGGCCTGCAGCTTCTCGGGCGATTCGTAGGTTCCGGCGGCGATCGCCTGCTTCACGGCCTCGACCCGGGCCATGCGCACGTCGGGCATCTGGCGGATCGCATCGAGGTGCCGCGCGTGCTCACTGAGCTCCACGCGGTCGCGTCCCTCGGCCCATCGCGGTGCGGAGGCAGCCGTCTCCGTGTTTGGGCCAGCGCGATAGGCAGCCGCCGCTTCGTTGATGCGGCTGGCGGCGCCGGTCGCGCCGAGTCCGTGGGAAGGACCAATGGGGCCGATGTCGTTCATGGAGGTCTCCAACCGGTGCCTGCCCATTCCCTTGGGCGTGCCTTCCGATCGCGGACGACGTCGATCCTTCGAACGCCTGTGTGCCGACGAACGTCGTCGGCGCAGACGGTGGTATCGTCAGGAACGCGGCGAAATCTTGAGTCGCCTCGAATCGCAGGCCTGCACGATCATGCCCCATAAGCCGTTCCGCGCCAGCATCTTCCGGTCGGTTCGTGCGTCGTTGCCCGTGCTGGCGGCGATGGCCGCCACGGTCGCCGGATGCGAGTCCGCGCCCAAGGCTTCCGAGCCCGATCCCGCCGTCCTTCCACGGGCGCAGGGCGGAGATTCCGCGGGCGAATCGACCGCCCCGAAGGAGCGCAGCGGCCCCAAGCGGATCCAGGCGAGCCGACCTGCACCCACCGCCCCCGCACCGACCCCCGATCCGTCGGGCGTGCAGGACCTCGACATCGATCCGCCGCGCGCGCGTGCATCCTCCGTCGCCCGGGAATCGCGCACGCCGCCCGCGGCCTCCTCGTCGGCAGCCGCCACCCCGCCCGCCGCCTCGGCCGGTTCCACCACGGGCGCCTCCGCCGCCGCCCCCGGCGGTCGCGCACCCTCGGCGGCCGAACGATCCGCCGCCGCGCGCATGGCCGCCGAGAGCGACGCCCGCCGCAAGGCGGCTGCCGATGCACGGAACGCCGCGATCGCGCAGTCCCAGGCAGCCGACGACACCGCCGTCTGGAGCGTCTTCCTTGCGTCCTTCACGGGCGAGGACCACCGCGAGGCCGCCCAGGCGTCGCGCGACGCGATCATCCGCCGCTACCCCGCGCTCGCGGACGCGTTCGTCGGCACGAACTCCCGCGGCAGCATGGTGCTCGTGGGCCGGTTCTCCGGGCCCGAGGACGCCGCGGCGCAGGCTCGGCTGAAGGCCGTCAAGGAGATCCAGGAGGGCGGTCAGCGGTCGTTCGGCCGCGCCATGCTGACGCGCACCGCCACCGATTCCGACCAAGGACCGCCCGGGCCCTTCGACCTTCGGACGGTCCGCGCGCGCCAGCCCAAGGGAACGCTGTACTCGGTGCAGGTCGCGGTGTGGAGCAGCTTCGGCGCGAAGGAAGTCCCGTACTCCGAGATGAAGCGCGCCGCCGAGGCGTACTGCCGCGACCTCCGGTCCAAGGGCGAGCAGGCGTACTACTTCCACGACTCGTACTCGCGCACCAGCACCGTGATGGTGGGCGTGTTCGGCACCGATGCATACGACTCGCGCAGCACGCTCTACGCGCCCGAGGTCGATGCGGTGTTCCGCCGGTTCCCGAAGCACCTTGTGAACGGCGACGAGCTGCTGCAGCCCGCCGATGCCGCGAATCCGGACGGCAAGAAGGTCCCCCAGGCCCCGCGCCTCGTCGAGATCCCCAGGATGTGAGCGTGGCATCCGCCGAACCGCACATCCTCGGCCAGCGGCTGGCGGTGGCGGCGCTCGCGAAGGCGATCGGGTCGGGGCGCCTGCACCACGCGTGGATCCTGCACGGTCCGGCCGGCGTCGGCAAGTTCCGCGTCGCCGAGGCGCTGGCCCGCATCCACCTCGACCCGCTCGCCGGCGACGCGCACCGCGCGGCGCTGGAGCCGCCCGCGGGCACCCCGACGCAGCGGCTCATCGATGCGGGCACGCACCCCGACTTCCACGTGGTCCGCAAGGAGCTCGCCGCGCTCAGCGAGAGCCGCGAACTGCGTGAGCGCAAGCAGACGAACATCCCGCTCGACCTCCTGCGCGAGCGGATGCTCGGTGGCGTGGCGGGCGACGGCTCGCACCACGAGAGCCTCGTGTTCCGCACCGCGGTGCATGGCCACGGGAAGGCGTTCATCGTCGACGAGGCCGAGCTGCTCGATGCCGATGCGCAGAACGCGATGCTGAAGACGCTCGAGGAGCCGCCGCCCGGCACGCTCATCGTGCTGGTCACGCAGCACGAGGACCGGTTGCTTCCCACCATCCGCAGCCGGTGCCAGCGCGTCGCGTTCGGTCCACTGGACCGCGATGCGATGGACGCGTGGTGGCGTCGCAGCGGGCTCGAAGTGCCTCCCGCGGATCGCGCGTTCGTCGAGGCCTTCTCGGAGGGTTCCCCGGGGATGGCGACCATGGCCCTGCGCCACGGGCTCGCCGCATGGAATGCCGAGCTGGGGCCGCACCTCGACGAGGTCGAGTCGGGCGGCTACCCACCCGCGCTCGCCGAGCGCATGGCCGAGCTCGCGGAGGAGTTCGCCAAGGGCGTCGTCGAGGAGGATGACCGCGCCTCGAAGGAGGCGGCCAACCGGCTCGCGGTGCGGTTGATCTGCCAGGTGCTCGGGATGCGCATTCGCACGCGGCTTGCGGCATCCGACGATGCGCGCGAGCTGTCGCGCTGGATCGGGGCCACCGAGGCGCTGCGCGAGTTCGAGTCGCAGGTGCGCTCGAACGTCAACCTCAAGCACGCGTTCGCCAACCTCGTGGCGCAGTGGGCCGAACGCGCCGGCCGCGGGACCGCCGATGCCCGCTGAGATCGAGCGCGTGTTCCTGCTGCGGGGCATGCCCGTGCCGATGCCCGAGGGCGTCCCGCTCCGGATCGAGCAGGGCTACCTGCCTCCTTCGGCCGGCGACGCGCTGGAGGGCCGCGTGCGCCGGATCACGCACTTCGACGGCCGCATCGAGCACGTGCACACGGTCAAGCGCGGCTCCGGCCTGGTGCGCGAGGAGCACGAGCGGCCGATGGCCGCCGACGAATTCGCCCGCGAGTGGCCGCGGACCGAGGGCCGGCGAATCGCGAAGGTGCGCACCAAGGTGCGCGTCGGCGACCGCACGTGGGAGATCGACCGGTTCGATGGTCTCCCCGTCGTGCTGGCCGAATGCGAGCTTCCGTCGGTCGATGCGCCGCTGGAGATCCCCGCATGGCTCGCGCCCTGGATCGAGCGCGAAGTCACTGAGGAACCCGCGTTCCGGAACTTCGAGCTGGCCCGGCGGGCGGGGCTCCTGCACCACCCATAATCCCGCACGTCGCGCCTTGGCATGGGCGATGGCCCCGTCGCTACCATTTCTCGCTTCCATGAGCTTCACCTGCGCCATCGTCACCCCCTCCGACGCCGTCCTCGACACGTCCGCGACCTATGCGAGCTTCGAAGCATGGGATGGCCAGCAGGGCGTGGCCACGGGTGCGTCCGCGTTCCTCACGAAGCTCGGGACGGGCGTCGTGACCGTGCAGGCCGAGGGAGGCGCGCAGCGCGTCTTCGTGCTCGACGGTGGATTCGCGCAGATGGACGGCTCGCGCCTGACGCTCCTGACCGAGCGTGCGATGGAGGCGTCCGGCATCGACGCGGCCGCGGCCGAACGCGAGCTCTCGGAGGCCAATGCCAAGGCCCTGTCCGGGGGCGAGCGCCCGATGACCCTCGATGAGCGTGCATCGGTCGAGCGCGCGCAGCGCCTGGCGCGGGCCAAGGTGGCGGCGGCCCAGCTGGCCCGTCGCTGAAGCACTCCTCCTGTTCTCGAGACACGCCCCGCCATGCGCGATCCGCGCGTTTTTGGCACACTACCGGGATGACCGAGAAAAGCGCTTCCGCGCCTTCGACGTTCGCGCTGATGGCCGAGTCAGCCGAGCAGGCCGTGCCGTGCGCCGACCTGCCGCTCGAACAACGCGTCGAAGCGGCGCTTCTGGTCGCCGACCGACCCATGTCGGATGCGCGCATCGCTGAGCTCCTCGGGATCATCGATGCCGCGCCCGTGCGTCGCCGTCGCAGGAAGGCTGAGCCGGGCGACGATGCTGCCGGTGCCGATCCTGACCCCGAGGAAACGCCCCAGCAGAAGCGTGCCGCCGCCCAGGTGGCCGACGCGGTGGCGGCGCTGAACGCCCGCTACGAGGCCGACGGACGCACGTTCCGGATCGAGAGCGTCGCCGGCGGTCGCCAGATGATGACGCTCCCGGCGTTCGGTCCGGTGGTCGCGCGCCTCAAGGGCGTGCGCGAGCAGGGCAGGCTGACGCAGGCCGCGCTCGAGACGCTCGCGATCATCGCGTACCGCCAGCCGATCCTGCGCGCCGACCTGGAGTCGATCCGCGGCGTCGCGTGCGGCGAGGTGTTGCGCAGCCTCATGGAGCGCCGGTTCGTGAAGATCGTCGGACGCGCGGACGAGGTGGGTCGGCCGATGCTGTACGGCACGACCACCGAGTTCCTGAAGCAGTTCGGCATCGGCCGCATCGACGACCTGCCGAGCGCCAAGGACCTTCGCTGAACCCACGGCGCGTGCGCCGCAACCTCCACGACCGGGGTTCCAACGACGCGCCGCCCGGCGCGACAAGGAGGAGTCGCGCCGGGCGGCGGGATTTCAATGGATTTGGCGTCCGGGTCAGCTGCGTCGCCGGCGCGCCGCGCGCGCACCGATCATGCCCATGAGGGCAAGCGCACCCGGACCGGGGATCTCCTGCACGACGAAGGTCGTGCCGAGGGTCACCGTGTCGCCTGCGCTCAGCTCGAAGCGCATGCGGATGGTGCGCGACGTTCCGAGCGCCGGGCCGGCCTGCGACGGGATGGGCTCGCCGAACGCCGCCCGCGGGATCACCGCGAACTGCTCATCGGCCGACGCCGTGACCTGGAACGGGTTGCCGGTCAGCAGGCTGCCGACCGTGGTCGAACTGCCGCCGTTGTTGATGAGCGCGCTCCACACCGGGCTGCTGCCGACGGAACGGAAGAACCCGCCGTCCAGCCCGCCGTCAAGCAGGCCCACCACCGAGCCGCCGGACAGCGTCGTGTTGATCGTGGGGACCGTGTTCACGGTGAGGTCGACGACGAACTCCTGGACGGATGCCGTCTCGTTCGACAGCGTGAACGAACCACCGAACGACTGGTTGCCGTTCGACTTCGTGGCCGCGCGCAGGTCGAAGTTCGCCAGGAACCCCCAGACCGACACGTTGCCCGAGTAGCCGTAGCCACCGTCGTTCTGCGGGGTGCCGACCGGCACCAGCTCGATCGAGCCGGCACCGACCTGCTGCACGCGAACGGACACCACCGGAATGCCAGCCTGGGCGGAAGTCGCGACGAGTCCTGTCGCGATCACTGCAATTGCCGAAGAGACATGCAACTTCATCTCTCTACCTTTTCCTTCCGCGGGCGCATCGTGGGAACGACGCCCGCTGTTCAACCGATCCAATCCGAATGACGGGTCCGCAAGCAACCCACGCCCTGGATCAGGCGATAAGTCAGTACCGGCGCCGGCGCGTGCCGATCAGGCCGGTGGCGCAGGCCACGCCCATCAGCGCACCCGGGGCGGGGATCACGTCGAAGTTCGCGCCGACCGTCACCATGTCGCGCGCGGAGAGCCGCAGGCGGATCCGAATCTCCATGACCTCGATGTTCTCGGCCACGGTGAAGGGGACCTGCTCGAAGCGTGCGACCGGGATGGCGCTGGTCCCGTAGGCGGACGCAGCGTGCGAGAACGGGGCGTTCCAAAGCGTCTGGACCGCGTTGCCGTTGATGAGCGCGGTGTAGATGGCCGTGGTGCCGTCGTTGCCGAGCGAAGCGCCGTTGCCGTTGAGGTCGATCAGCGTCGCGGTGACCTGGCCGCTCATCATCGCGGTCGGATACCCCTCGAGCACCGGCACCATCATCGAATACGTGTAGAGCTGCGTGGTCGACGTGTTGTTCACGAACGTCTTCGAGAACGACACCACCGCCGCGGATGCCGCAGCTCCCATTCCCAGCGCAGCGGCGGTCGCCGCTGCCCAATGCATAGAAACCATGTGCCCTCCTCCTTACGGGGGACACGGTCAACCCTTTCCCTCAGGCCGACCGATCTTCCGATGTTTCCCTGAACCGATACCACCCAAGAACTTCCTGGGAGGCTCTGGAACGTAACCCAAGATTGCACAGGGGCAAGCAATCACGAGAAAAGTCCCGTGGGATGCATAAAACCCACATCTTCAACGACCGTCCGCACCCGCACACACCGCCGTCGTTGATTCAAAGAGTCCTATAACCACGAAACCCCACGTTCATTCCACTGGGGCGACGCCGTGCCCTGCGTGCGATCGAGCCACTCGGTCAGGGCTGCGTGCATCTGACGCGGCTCTGCGGCCGTGCGGAAGCGCTCCTTGAGGTCACGGACGTGCCCCATCGTCTTCCCGTACCAGCTGATCCGTGAGCGCATGCAGTGAAGCACGTGTTCAGGACCATGGTGCCGCTCGAGCAGTTCCAGGTGGCGCGCGATGCACCGCAGCTTGTCGTGCACCGACGGTTCGGGCGCGGCCGTTCCTTCGCGCAGCAGCACCGCCGCCCGGCGGAAGATCCAGGGTGTCCGCAGCGCTCCACGGCCGACCATGACGCCGGAGCAGCCGCTTGCATGCATGAGTGCGGGCACGTGCTCGGGCTCCGTGACGTCGCCGTTTCCGATCACGGGAATCCCACGCACCGCGCGCGTGACCTCGCCGATCCGCTTCCAGTCGGCCTTCCCCGAGAAGAGCTGGACGGTCCAACGGCCGTGCACGGTGACGGCCGCGATCCCCGCCGACTCGAGGTCGCGCGCGAGCGTCGGCGCCACGAAGTGTTCCGGGTCCCATCCGAGGCGCATCTTCGCCGTCACCGGGACGCGGTCGCCGGAGTGGCGTCGCACCGCCTCGACGATGCGCTCGGCGAGCCGGACGGTGCCGAGCGCGTCGCAGAGCAACAGCGAACCACCGTTCTTCTTCGCCACCTTGTCGACCGGACACCCCATGTTGATGTCGATGAGGCGCGCGCCGCGGTCGATGGCCCAGCATGCCGCCTCGGGCAGGGGGTCGTCCCAGTTGCCGTAGAGCTGCATGCCGCACGGTTGGTCCGCCGGGTCGGTGGCCGCAAGTTCCAGGCTGCGCGGCGAGCCGCGCAGCACCGCGCGTGAATTGAGCAGGTCGGTCGACGCGAGCCCCACCCCGCCTTGCTCGCGGCACAGGATGCGGAAGGCCAGGTCGCAGTGCCCGGCGATGGGCGCGAGCAGCAGCGGCGATTCGAGCCGGAGCGGTCCGATGTCGAGGTGCATCGCCGGGGCCCTCACGACGAGGACTCCAGCACCGCATCCTGCAGCCGGTAGAGCCCAAGGAGGAAGGTCCCCGCGACGAACGGCTCAACCTCCAGGCGGCCGGTGATGGTGCCGAAGCGGAACAGGTGCTTGCCCTGCACCTGCACCGAGCGAGAGAGCGTCGCCTCGATCGAGTCGAACGGCGTCGGGGGAAGGCCCACGCAGCACCCGTCCCACTTGTTGAGCATCACCATGAGTTCGCGCGCCTCGAACACCTGGAGCGGCGGAGCCCAGTACCCGCTGATCCGGATCCACGCACCGCGCAGGTCCGCGATGCGGCCAGGCACGGTGAAACGGCCGTTGGCAGCGTCGAGCTCGCGCGATGCGCTCGCAAGGAGCTCCCACGTGATCAGGTACGGGTCGCGCTCGGTTCCGTTGCCGAGGATGGTGAACTCGCCGTCCACGCGGACGGTCCGTTCGTCGATGCGCTCGATGCGCGCAGGCGTGCCCACGGTGACGGTGGGTGCGGCGGTCGCGGGCGCGCCGCTCGGGGCCTCGGCGACGAGGCTGCCGCCGAGCAGGTCGTCGAGCGCGGTTGAGCCGTTCGCGGGGGGCACGGCCGCAGCCGGCGCGACCGGCGCGACCGGCGCGGGTGCGAGCGGCGGATCCGCCTTGGGCCATGCCGCCAGCACGATCGCCGCCCCGACCACGAGTGCTGCGATGGCCCAGAGCGTTCGCATGGTCAGCGTTCGCAGAGTCCCACGATTGAGTCGTGCACGGCGGTCACGTGCACCGCGCCGGCGGGCAGGTGGTCGAGGCCATCGGCGATGAGGATGGGCGAGTGGGGCGAATCGCGTTCGACGCGGCCGTGGCTCCCGCGCACCAGCGATTCGTCGAGCGGCACGGTCTCCAGCAGCACACGGAATCCCAGTTTCCTTCTCGCAAGCCGCGCGCCCACGTACAGCGCCGGCGACCGGATCGCGGGGTCCATGAAGAGTTCGAGCGGGTCGTACCCAGGCTTGCGGTGGATGTCGACCGTGCGCGCATAGTCGGGTGCGCGCGCATGGTCTTCCCACCACCGGTATGCGAACCATGCACCAGGCGCCGCCACGGCCACCAGCTCGCCTGCGCGCGCGTGCGCGATGCCGGCGGCGGACTGGGCGTCACGGTCGAGCACGCGCTCGACCCCCGGCATCGACTCGATGAGCGCGCGGACCGCGGCGAGGTCCTCGGGACGGCGGACGTACACATGCGCCGCCTGGTGGTCGCACACGGCGAATGCCGCGCTTTCCCCGGCGTCGAGCAGGTCGCGACCATCCTCGGTGCGCGTGGCGAGAAACCCGGCTTCGCGCAGCATCACGTTGGGAAGCACGGCCCTCGAGACCGGCTCGATGCCGTACTCGCTGACGACCATCACGCGCACCCCTCGCTCGGCGAAGAACCGCTCGAGCCCGGCGAACACGCGGTCGAGTTCGCGGATCTCGGCGTCGCAGCGGGCATCTCCGGGGCCGAACTTCTGCAGGCAGTAGTCCAGGTGCGGCAGGTAGACCAGCTGCAACGCGGGTTGCACGCGGTCCTCGACGCGCATCGCCGCCTGAGCGATCCACTCGGTGCTGCGGATGTCCGCGGCCGGCCCCCAGAAGTGGAACAAGGGGAACGGGCCGAGTTCCCGCTGCAGTTCGTCGCGCAGGGCCGCCGGTCGCGTCCAGCAGTCGGGAATCTTGCGTCCGTCGGCCCGATACTGTGGCCGCGGCGTCACGGCCACGTCGACGCCCGAGTGCATGTTGAACCACCAGAACGAGTTCGCGACGGTCGGCATCGGACGCCCGGCGGCGCGCGCGCGCGCGCGGAGCGTGTCCCACACCATCGGCCCCGTGACGAGCGCGTTGGACTGCTTCCAGAAGTGGACCTCGTTGAGCGAGCGGTCGAACCAGCCGTTGCCGACGATCCCGTGGTGGGAAGGGCGCCGGCCGGTGAGCATCGATGACTGGACGGTGCACGTCACGGCCGGGAAGTCCGGCTCGAGGGTGCGGATGCCGCCGCACCGCTGCGCGAACGCCTGCAGCGCCGGGGACATCCGGCGCGCGAAGACCGAGGGCGAGAGCCCGACGACGTTCAGGACCGCGACGCGCACGCAGGCAGGATAGGTGCGAGCGCGCGATCCACCTGCGGCGCCCAGCCTCGGTTCGCGGCAGGGCTCGCGGGGCTTGGGTGCAGCACCTGGCGCACGTCCGGCAGCTCCCGCGCCCCGGCCTCGCGCATCGATTCGAGGACGGCCGCCGCACGCGCGGCCGCGAATGCGCCGAACCCGACGACGTGCTGCGGCCGGAGCGCCGCGATCGCGTCGGCGAGCGCGCGGTCGCATGCTTCCCCGAGCGCGCGCACCGGGCGCGCCGCGGCGCCCGTGCGCGGAAGCTTGTCCGGCGTGAGGTTTGCACCCGACGCCGCCACGAACGCCAGCGGGCACCAATTCCAGACGAACGCCTCGCGGAAGAACGCCTCGCGCGTCCCGAAGCGATCGCGCGCCCAGTTCCATACGCGCGCACCGCTCACCTCGCTGCGCGTGCACGCGAAGCCCTCGACCGGACGCTTCGGATGCGTGCGCTCGGGCGCATCGATCCGCGCGACGCGCGCATCGATCCCCAGGAAGTCTCGTACCGACGCCACCTCGCCGAACGGCACGCCGGTCTGTGCCATGCCGAAGGGGCCCGGGTTCATCCCGACGAACAGGATGCGCGGCTTGGCCCGGGCCATGCGCAGGAATGCACGGTGCGCCTCCCACGCGTACTCGAGCGGGTGGTACGTGAACGCGACCGGTGCGCCGAACCGAAGCGTGCCGCACTCCTCGCGCAGCCGAGCCGCGACGCCCTCGAGCGCGGGAACGCGGCGCGCCACGCGGTCAGATCTCCAGGCGCAGGCCCGCGTAGACGCGGATGTCGTTCTGGACGTCTCCTGCCGGCACCTGCGACTGGTACTGCCAACGCGCGCCGCCCAGCAGCTTGAGGCCCGGCACGTCGGGCAGCTTCATCGTCCACTCGAGGCGAGCCAGCATCAGGAAGTCGGTGAAGTCGGCGAAGTCGGGGGTGATCCAGTAGCTGCCCACGATCGCCTGGTTCTCGGTGATGTCCCAGTCCCAGTCGATCGAGGCGTACAGCTGCGGGTATCCCTCGTTGATGTTGCCGAACTCGTACGTGTAGCCGGCGCCGATCTTGCCGACGAGGTTGGCCGTGGGCTTCTTGAGGATCTCGTAGCCGAGTCCACCCCAGGCCGAGAGCCGCTGTTCGAAGCCCTGCAGCGGCGCCCACTGCACCTGGCCCTTGGCGAACCACAGGACGCGCGGGTCGGACTCGAAATGCTTGTCGTAGATGCTGGAGATCAGCAGGTTGTTGTCGGTGGTGCTTCCGTCGACCGTCTTGAAGAAGTACTCGGCGCTGTTCGCCCACTTCTCAACGTCCTTGACCTCGTAGATCGCGCCGGCGGCCACGCGGAAGTCCAGCTGCTTGTTCGCCGCGTTGACGTAGTTCACGTTGGCATCGAGGACGAACTTCCAGGGCGACGGGGGCGGGGGCGGTGCAGCCGGGGCTTCCCCGGCCTTCGCGGCCTGGTCGGCCGGGTTGATGCCGTCGACCGGACGCGGCGCGTCGCTCACGTCGTTCGCCGCTGGGCCGAGCTCTTCCTTCCGCACCGCATCCGCGGTCTCGGGCTTCGCGGACCCGGCATCCTGCGGAGCGCCCTTCGCGGCGGGTGCCATGCCCGCGGCCATCGTGGAGATCACCGTGCGCTTCAGCGTGAGTTCGCCGAGCAGCGGGTGCTTCACGGTGACGTTCTCCGCGGTCTCGCCGATGAGGGTGGCCTTGATGACGTCCCCATTGACGAGCGTCACGGTGACGTCGCCCCCGATCACGGGGGCCGGGGCCGGCGTGGCAGCAGCTGGCGCGGGGGCGGGAGCATCCTGGGGTGCCGCGAATGCGGCTGCAGGCAGCGTGCCGAACAGCGCACATGCAGCGATGGTGGTCTTCATGGTGTCGGGCCTCATGCCGGGTGTTCTTCGGGCGCGGCGCCTCCGCGCCGCGCGCGAAGGGTAGCGACTGGACCCGTCAACGGGGTGCGTCCCCGAATGGCCCGCGTCGGGACGGTCGAATACCCTGTACTCATGGTGCTGTCGCCCGGATTTCCTTCCCTGCGCCGTTCCTGCCTTGCGGTGGCCGCGGTCGCGGCCGTGGTCGGGATGCTCGCCGCGCCCCTCGGCTGCGCGTCCGGCCCGCAGACGCGCGTCTCCGAGCGCGCCAAGATCCTCCGCGACCAACGCGTCACGCGCGCGCAGCTCGAGGAGATGTCGAACGCGTTCGCGGACCGGTACTTCACGCTGATTCTCGGCGCCAGCGAGCGGGTCATGCGCGGCAACAAGGACGTGCAGCAGTGCCGCATCATGAACGGCCTCCGTCTGCTGGGGGTGTCGAGCATGTACGACATCTCGACCTCGCCCGACACGCTCACCCAGCTGGTCGACCAGCTGGTGGTGGTGACGCTCGAGTGCTACTTCTGGGTCGACTCGGGCCGCTCGCAGAAGATCTGGGGCGAGCGCGCACAGCCCGTCGTCGAGGCGCTCAGGCGCGCGCGCGAGGACGCATGGGCGTTGGCCGCCAAGGTGTTCACCGACGACCAGCTCGAGGACCTGGACCTCTCGATTGCCACGTGGTGGAGCCGCAACGGAGGAACGGACTTCGTCGCCTACGTCCGCTTCAGCGAGGTGGCCAGCACGAAGGGCGAGAGCCTCATTGAGCGCGTACGTTCCGGCCAAGGCCTGCTCGAGCCGATCGACCGCGCGACCGAGCAGGCCGAGGAGGCGCGCTTTGCGCTTGAACGGTCGTTCTTCTGGACCAAGCGCGTCCCGCTCTTCGCCAACTGGCTGGTGATGGCGCTGATGTACGACATCCTCGCGGTCCCGGACCTCCAGCGCGTGATCACCAGCCTGGAGGTGATCTCGCACACCGCTGCCACCATGCCCGACCGCGTGAACATGGTGAGCGAACGGGTGGGCAGCGTCGAGCAGACGGCCACGGTCTTGGTCGACCGGGTGTTCAGGAACGTGCTCATCCTGCTGATCACGGTGTTCGTCGGCTTGTACGGCGTGATCCTGCTGCGCCGGAGGAAGGCATCATGAGTCCATCGAGCCACAGGATCGTGTCGACGGCACTCGCGGCCATTGCGGTGCTCGCGTCCGCGTGCAAGGAGCAGAAGCCCCAGGCGCCCGCCGCGACGCAGGCGCAGGACCTCCGTGCGGATGGGGCGCTCGTCAACGTCCAGCCCGCGCAGGGACGGCCTGCTCCGACCCCGGGTGCGGAGCCGCCTGCCGCTCCCGCGGTACCTGCCGCGCCCATGCCAGCGGCGGAAGCCGCGGTCCGTGCCGCGGGGGCCGCGCTCTACTCGCCGGCTTCCGAATACACGGAGGAGATCTCGGACATCGTTGCGGGGTTCCCGGCATACGCCTCGAAGCCGGGCATCCCCGCAACCTCGCTGACGATCCGTGGCTCCGACACCATGGGCCCGTTCCTGGCGAACGCGATCGCGCGCTTCGAGTCGATCTACCCGTCGATCCGCTTCACGCTCCACACCGGCGGGACCGAGCGCGGGCTTGCGTCGCTCATGAAGGGCGAGACCCAGGTGGCGGCGATCGCGGGCACCGTCACCGACGCGCAGCGAGCGGCGATCGAATCCGCCTCGGGCATGCGGCTGTTCGTGGTGCCCGTCGCGATGGATGCCGTGTGCGTCTTCGTGAATGCCGACAACCCGCTCGCATCGATGACGAAGGCGCAGTGCAACGGCCTCTTCTCGATCACGCACTCGATGGTGCCGCAGCCCATCCTGCGCTGGAGCGAGATCGACCCTTCATCGCCCCTCGGCGACGAGTTTCCGCCCCTCTACCTCACCGACGTCTCGAGCGGGACGCTCCGTTCGTTCACCGAGTGGTGCATGCCTGGCGAGGAGATCACCACCATCCTGCGGTTCAACGAGCCCGGTCCGGCTTCGGTGGTCAATGCGTGTTGCGCATACCGCGCCGCGATCGGCGTGGCGGGCTACGGGATGCGCCAAGCGCGAGCGCGCGCCATCGCGCTCGATGCCGGGGACGGGCGCCCACCCGTGGCGCCCACGGCGACCACCATCCGCGATCGCTCCTATCCGCTGACGCGGATGCTCAACCTGGCGTTCCTCGCGAAGGACCCCGCATCCGTCGACCCCGCGCTGGTGCAGTTCCTCCGGTTCCTGTGGTCCGAGGATGGCCAGGACGTCGCCGCGACCGTGAACATCGTGCCCCCCACCCTCGACCTCATGCCGGTCGACGTGATCGGCACCCCCACGCTCGACGTGTGGAAGTGACTACGCCATCACGCCGCGGATCGGATCGGCGCCCTCGACGCCCACCAGCTTCTGGTCGAGGCCCGCATAGAAGTACGTGAGCGCGTTCGGGTCGAGCCCCAGCAGCGACAGCACCGTCGCGTGCAGGTGCTTCACGTGGTAGCGGTCACCGACGCCCGTCGAGCCGAGCTCGTCGGTCTCGCCCACGCTCACGCCGCCCTTCACGCCGCCGCCGGCCATCCACATGGTGAAGCCGAACGAGTTGTGGTCGCGGCCCGTGCCCTCAGCGTACTCGGCGGTCGGCTGGCGGCCGAACTCACCGCCCCACACGACGATGGTCTCGTCGAGCAGGCCTCGCCGTTTCAGGTCCTTGAGCAGCCCGGCGATCGGCTTGTCGGTCCGGCCCGCGTGGTAGTCGTGGTTCTTCTTCAGGTCGCCGTGCGCGTCCCAGTTGGCGTCGTTGTGCGAGCCGCCCGAGTAGACCTGGACGAACCGCACGCCGCGCTCGACGAGTCTTCGCGCGAGCAAGCACTTGCGGCCGAACTCCTCCGTCTCGGGCCGGTCGATTCCATAGAGCTCCTTCGTCTCGGCGGATTCGCCCTCGAGCTCCACCGCCTCGGGTGCGGTCGACTGCATGCGGTACGCGAGCTCGTAGCTCTCGATGCGGCTCTCGAGCTCGGTGTTTCCGGTGTGCGCCAATGCGTGGCGCGTGTTCCAGGCCTTCAGCCGGTCCAGCATCCGGCGCTGCAGGTCCTGCGAGCGCGCGGGCGGGTTCGCGAGATCCAGGATCGGCGGGCCGTCGCCGCGAAGCACCGTGCCCTGGTAGATGGCCGGCATGTAGCCCGCGCTCCAGTTCTTCGCCCCGCTGATGGGGCCACCGGTGGAGTCGAGCATCACTACGAAGCCGGGCAGGTTCTGGTTCACGGTGCCCAGCCCGTAGTTCACCCAGCTCCCGAGCGCCGGCGCGCCCCCGAGCAGCTTGCCGCTGTTCATCATCAACATCGCGCTGCCGTGGATCGGGCTCTCCGCGTACATGCTCTTGATGAACGCGATGTCGTCGACGCACGTCGCCAGGTTCGGGAAGAGGTCGCTCACCCACGCACCGCACTGCCCGTGCCGGCGGAAGTGCCACTTCGGCCCGACGACGCGCCCCTCGTTGCGGTCGCCGCCGCGGCCCTTCGTCTTCACCTGGATCGTCTTGCCGTCGAACTTGTACAGCTCCGGCTTGTAGTCGAACGTATCGACATGGCTCGGCCCGCCGTACATGAAGAGGAAGATGACGCTCTTGGCGCGGCCTCCGACCAGGGGCGGCTTGGGCGCCAGCGGGTTTCCGCCGAGCGGCCCCGGAAGCGGCGTCCTGCCGTCGAACGCCACGGCCTGCCGGGCGAGGAATCCGTCCTGTGCCAGCATTCCCGCGAGCGCGACGCTCGTGAACGTTCCCCCGGCCTCCCACATGAACTCGCGGCGTGTGTTGCCGCAGAAGGTGTTGCGCGGTGCGGGGTCGTGGTGCATGGGCGGCTCGGGTTCGGGGGCCGGCGGTCCGGCGTCGGTCGGTTCAGTCGACGGTGAGGAAGTCGTTGAGGTTGAGGAGCACCAGGCAGTAGGCCTGCATGGCGGCCGCGTCGTCGAGCCCGTCGCGGGCGCGGAGTTCCTGCACGAAGGCTTCGGCCTCGGCAAGGTCCTCGGGCGGCGGCGGTCCGCCGGACGTGAGTTCGCGCGCGCGCATGAGTTGTGCCCGCACGTCCCCCGGACGCTCGCGCATCACGCGCGATGCGAGGTCCTGCGCCAGCGAGTTGGTGAGCGCCCCGTTGAACATGGTGAGCGCCTGCGTCGGCTGCACGGTCGCGAACCGCACGGGACAGGGACCGTCGACGTCCGCCATGTCGAACACCGAGAGCAGCGGGTGCTGCAACGAACGCTTGAGCTGCACGTACAGCGTGCGACGGGTCCACGTGCCGGGCGGGGTGGGCGGCCACACCTCGTCGGGCTTGCTGCTGGTCGCCAGCACCTCGGCGGGCATCGGCGGGCGCACGCCCGGCCCGCCTCGCTCGACGCTCAGCGTCCCCGCGGCCGCAAGCATCGAGTCGCGCAGTTCCTCGGCCGAGAGCCGCCTGGCACGGAACCGCGAAAGCAGTTCGTTGGGCGCATCCTTCGCACGCGCGTCGTCGCCCGGGATGCTCGACATGCGGTACGCGGCGCTCGTCATGAGGAGCCGATGCATCGCCTTCATGCTCCAACCGCGCGCAGCGACCTCGCACGCCAGCCAGTCGAGCAGCTCGGGATGCGTGGGTGCCTCCCCAAGCTTCCCGAGGTCGTTGGGCGTCGGGCAGATTCCCACGCCGAAGTGGCGCTGCCACAGACGATTCGCGACGGTCCTCAACGTGAGCGCGTTGCGTTCGTCGGCAATCCACCGCGCAAGCGCCAGCCGACGGCCGCTTGATTCGCCGTGCGGTCGTGCGACCGGCGGCTCAGGCTCGAAGCGCGCCGCGATCACGGGCACGCCGGGGCCCACGCGCTCGCCCGGGGCGTGCGGGCTGCCCCGCACCATCACGTGCGTCTCGCGCGGCGCGTCCGCCTCGCGCACCGCCAGCACCGACTCGCCTGCCTGGTCCGGTGGCCGCAGCGCGGCGAGCTGTTCGCGCATGGCGCGCCACCGTGCGCGTTCCGCCTCGGGCCGGGCCGCCATCGCCCGTTCGGCCTCGGGCATGGGCGCCAGGCCGGTTGCGATCGAGCGGATCTCGTCGTGCGAAAGGACGCGGCCGTAGAAGCGCACCTCGTCGATCGTGCCCGCGAACGCGCCGCCGTCCGGAAGCATCGAGCCGATCGCGACCGTCTCAGGCGTGTCGAGCGGGTCCCTCGATCCGACGGCCGAGTCGACGTCGACGCCATCCACCCACAGAGCGATCCGGCCGGTGGCGCGGTCGCGCGTGAATGCCACGTGATGCCATGCACCGTCGTTGTGCCCGGGCCCGCTCGAGACGAATGTCTCGGGCGCACCCGTGCCTGCAGACACGTAGCCATGCGCGATGAGGCTGACGCCCCAGTCGCGCACGATGCCCGGCACCTCGGCGTCCACGAGGCCCTTGCCGAGGAACCACCGGCGGTCGGTGTCGCTGCCGCCGCCCACGTCGGTGGTGCGGAACCAGAAGCTCACGGTGAACGTGTCCTCGACCGGACGACGGATCTCGACGCGGTCATCGCCCGCGTCGAACGCGAATGCGCGTCCCACACGGCCCTCGGCGCCGAATCCCGCGTCGCGCACCATGGCGTCCGGCACCGTGGAGCCGGGTGCGCCGTTGCGCGCGGTTGCGGACTTCGCATCATCGAACGCAAGGAGCGCGACCAGTCCCTCGGCCGGCGCACGATCGGCGAACGCGGCGGTCGGCGCGTCGGCCCCGGCCGCGGCACCACGCTCGGCATCCGCGATCGAGGCCACCAGTTCCGCCCGCCGGGCGCGATACCTTCGGTGCTCGTCCTCCGGGTCGACCGTTCCGAAGTCGGGCCGCACCATGCGCAGGACGCTCTCCGCGTCGATCGAGTTGAACGGGCTCGACTTGTACGGCTTCACGCCCGCGAAGTGCGCCGCGAAGCGGTAGTAGTCCCGCTGGGCGATCGGGTCGCCCTTGTGGTCGTGGCAGCGCGCGCAGCCAAGCCCGATGCCCAGGAACGTCCGTGCTGTCACGTCGACGATCCCGTCCACGTCGTCGGCGACGGCCTGCTTGAGGTCCGGCACCTCGTCGTCCCACATGCCGAGCCGGTAGTAGCCCGTCGCGACGAGCGTCGCGTGCGTGCGGTCGGGGAGCTCGTCGCCGGCCAGCTGCTCGACGATGAACCGGTCGTACGGCATGTCGGCATTGATGGCCGCGACCACCCAGTCGCGGTACTTCCAGGCCGACACCTTCTCGCCGTCGCGCTCGAAGCCGTTGGTGTCGGCGTAGCGCACCAGGTCGAGCCAGTGGCGCGCCCAGTGCACGCCGTGCTCGGGGCTCTCGAGCAGGCGGTCGACGAGGCGCTCGTAGGCGTCGGGACGCGGGTCGGCCTCGAACGCGCGCACGTCCTCGGGCGTCGGCGGCAGGCCCGTCAGGTCGTAGTTGGCCCGCCGGATGAGGACCGCGCGCGTGGCCTCGGGCGCCGGCGCGATCCCACGCGCCTGGAGCTTGGCGAGGACGAAGCGGTCGACCGGGTTCCGCGGCCACGACGGGTCGGCCACCTCGGGCGGCTCCGGCCGTTCGAGAGGCTTCCAGCTCCACCACGTGTCACGGGCCTTGAGCGCACGCTTCTCGAGGACCTCGCCATGCGCGGCCGCCCCGGCGGCATCGTCGGCCCCCGTGGGCGCGCGCGTGACGCCACCTGCCGCCTCGGGCGGCGTGGTCGCGAGCCACAGCGTGGCGGCCAGGATGGGGCCGAGGGCCATTCCGCGTTCCTCTACCGACAGAGGTGGCGCGTGTTTCACGCGAAGGCCACGGAACCGCGGACATTCAGTGCCCCTTCCCTACGATTGCGCCATGACCTGCCTCCGGTTCACCGTTATCGGCATGGTGGTGCTCCTTGCCGCGGCGCTCGGCATCGTGCCGATCGCCGCGGCGGCGCCGCCGCGCGACCCCGCGAAGCTCGGCGCCGCACAGCTCCTCATCGTGCACTTCGCGCGGATCGACGGCCAGTACGAAGGCTGGAACCTGTGGGCGTGGCCTGCCGACCGTGACGGTTCATCGTTCGCGTTCGACGACCGCGACGACTTCGGGCGCATCGCGGTGGTGCCCCTCAAGGAACGCACCGATCGCGTCGGCCTCATCGTGCGCAAGGGCGAATGGGAGCAGAAGGACGGCGACCAGGATCGGTACGTCAAGCTCGGCGACCGCCCCGTGACCGAGGTGTGGTTGGTCGCGGGTGACCCGAAGGTGCACGAGTCGCGGCCCGCGGTGGACCGCTCGCTCAAGGTGCACGTCGCGTTCCTCGATGCGCGCGACCGCGTCACGCTCGCCACCAGCGCACCGCTCGACGCGAAGCAGTCGCGTGAACTCACGGTGCGCCTGGAAGGCCCTGGCGCGCCGATTCGCGCGACCGCGGTGAAGGCCGCACAGGCTCCCAGCGCGTCGCGTCCGCTCACCGAGGTGCGTCTCTCCCGCCGCCTGCGGGATGACGAGGTGGGACGCCTGCGACTCGAGGTTCCGGGGGCTTCCGCGGTGCCGGTGTTCGCGCGCGGGGTCCTCGACGACCCGGCGTTCGTGGCCGATCGCGCGAAGCTGGGCGCGTGGAGCACCCGGGAATCCACGACGTTCCGGACGTGGTCGCCCGTGGCCGATTCCGTGGAGTTGCTCACGTGGGCACCGGGCGCCGCGCCGGACGCGGCCCCTGCGCGCACCGTTCCGCTGGCACGCGGGACCAACGGCACCTGGGAAGCCACGGTCGGTGGTGACCTCCACGGAACGCCGTACCGCTACCGCTTCCGCCACTACGGCAGCGCCGCCGAGGCGGCGGACATCCACTGCTTCGCCGCAACGCCGGACACGGTGCGGTCGATCGTCGTCGACCTCGCGCGGTGCGAGCCTGTGGGCTGGGCCGAGGACCGCGCCCCGACCGTCGCGAAGCCGACCGACGAGGTCATCTACGAGCTGCACGTGCGCGACTTCACGATCACCGACGCATCGTGCCCGCCCGAACGCCGCGGCACGTACCTCGGGCTGGTCCACGCGGGCACCGCGGCCGGCAAGGCGACTGCGCTCGGGCACCTGCGCGAACTCGGCGTCACCGCGGTCCACCTGCTTCCCGTGCACGACCATCCGACGCCGGCCGACCAGTACAACTGGGGCTACTGGACCGCCTTCTTCAACGTGCCCGAGGGCAACTACGCGACGCGCACGGGCGACTTCGCGGCCCCCATCGTCGAGCTCCGCGAGGCGATCGCCGGGCTGCACCGCGCGGGGCTCCGCGTGGTGCTCGACGTCGTCTACAACCACACGTGCTCGAGCGGTCCTTCGAGCCCGTTCGACTGCACCGTGCCGTACTGGTTCTTCCGCACGACGCCCGATGGCCTGTACTCGAATGACGCCGGGTGCGGCAACAGCGTGGCCGACGAACGGCCGATGGTGCGCAAGTACATCCTCGACTCCCTGACGCACTGGCTCACCGCATACAAGGTCGATGGGTTCCGCTTTGACCTGCTTGGCACGCACGTGCGAGACACGGTGAGCGCGGCTGCGGCGACAATCAAGCGCGTCCGCCCCGATGCCACGATCTACGGCGAACCGTGGACGGGCGGCGGCCCCATCCGCTTCGGCAAGGGGGCGCAGCGCGGTATGCCGGTCGCGGTGTTCAATGACCACCTCCGCAACGTGATCCGCGGCGACCTCGACGGCACCGCCACGGGGTTCGCGTTCGGGCCCGGCGGCGACCGCGAGGCGATGAAGCGGGGAATCATGGGCTCGATCGACGACTTCGCGGCCGAGCCGACCGAGAGCGTGAACTACGCCTCGGCGCACGACAACCTGTCACTCGTGGACAAGATCGCGAAGGCCACGCCCGGCGCGGACGCCGCCGCGCGCCGCGCCATGCAGCGCCTGGCGATCGGCATCGTGCTGGTGAGCCAGGGTGTTCCGTTCATCGAGGGTGGCAGCGAGATCTGCCGCACCAAGGGCGGCGACCACAACTCGTACCAGTCCGGCGATGCGGTCAACCGGTTCGACTGGGACCTGAAGGCCGGCTGCGACGACGTGAGCGACTGGGTGGCGGGGATGATCGCGATCCGGCGTGCGCACCCCGCGTTCCGCATGGCCGACGACGCGCAGGTGCGCGCCGCGATCCGGTGGGTCGACGCGCCCGCCGAGGCGCTTGCGTGGACGATCGACGGCGCCCCGGCGGGCGATCCCGCCAAGCGCGTGTTCGTGGCGCTCAACGGCGGGCCCGCACCGGCCACGGTCGCGGTGCCCGCGGGGCGCTGGCGCGTCCTCGCCGACGCCGACCGTGCGGGACCCGAGCCGCGCGAGGCGCTCGGCGCGTCGGTGACCGTGCCGCCGTACGCGATGGTGGTGGCGGAGGAGTGACGGCGCCATCCGTACCATCGTGCCCATGCCCGATGCGTTCGACCCCTCGCCGTCTGATCGCTTCACCTTCGGCCTCTGGACCGTGGGCAACCGCGGTGCCGACCCGTTCGGCCTGCCCGTGCGTCCCGCCATGACGCCGTTGCAGCTGGTGCAGGGGCTTGGCCGCATCGGCGCCTGGGGCGTGAACCTGCACGACAACGACCTCGTGCCGTTCGGTGCAACCGCGCCCGAGCGCGATCGCATCGTGACCGAGTTCGCGCGCGCCGTGGCCGACGCCGGGATGTGCGTCCCGATGGCAACCACCAACCTGTTCTCGCACCCGGTGTTCCGTGACGGTGCATTCACCTCCAGCGACCCGCGCGTCCGCGCGTTCGCCGTGCAGAAGGCCATGCAAGGCATCGAGCTCGGCGTCGAACTGGGCGCGCGGACGATCGTCTTCTGGGGCGGCCGCGAGGGTGCCGAGACCGACGCATGCCGCGATCCGCGCGACGCCATCGCGTGGTACCGCGAATGCCTCAACGTGCTGTGCCACTGGACGCGTTCGCAGGGGTGGGACCTGCGATTCGCGCTCGAGGCCAAGCCGAACGAGCCGCGCGGCGACATCTATCTGCCGACCACCGGTCACATGCTGCACTTCATCCAGACGCTCGACCATCCGCAGATGTGCGGCGTGAACCCCGAGGTCGCGCACGAGACCATGGCGGGCCTCAACTTCCTCCACGCTGTGGCCCAGGCGATGGAATGCGGCAAGCTGTTCCACGTCGACCTCAACGCGCAGCGGATCGGGAAGTTCGACCAGGACCTCCGCTTCGGAAGCGAGGACCTGAAGGGCGCGTTCTTCCTGGTGCGCATGCTCGAGGGATGCAGCGGGCGCCCGGCGTACGAGGGACCGCGCCACTTCGACGCGCACGCGTACCGCACCGAGGACCCGGACGGCGTGTGGGACTTCGCGCGAGGGTGCATGCGCACGTACAAGGTGCTTGCCGCGAAGGCGCGTGCGTTCGATGCGGACCCCGAGGTGCGTGCGATCATCGCGGGCAACGCGTTCGCGGACGAACCGCTCGGGTGCGCCGCGATGCTGTCGGCAACGCAAGGTGCGGGTGCATCACGGATCCGCGCGCTCGCCCTGGACCCGGACTCGATCGCCGCGCGCGGCCACCGCTACGAGCGGCTTGACCAGCTCGCGATGGAACATCTCATGGGCGTGCGCGGCTGACCCATGACGCTCGCGCTCGGCATCGACCTCGGCACGCAGGGCGCGAAGGCACTCGTGATCGACGCGGACTCAGGTCGCGTGCTTGGCCGTGGCTCCGCGCCGCTTGCGGTCGACGTGCCGCGCCCCGGGGCGGCCGAGCAGCATCCCGACGCGTGGTGGGCGGCGATCGTGCACGCCGTCCGGCAGGCGATCGCATGCGATGGCGTCGATGGCACGCGCATCGGATCGATCGGCGTGAGCGGCCAGCAGCATGGGTGCGTGGTGCTCGACGCCGCAGACCGCCCGGTGCATCCGGCGAAGCTCTGGTGCGACACCGAGTGCGCAGCCGAGGCGGCGGCGCTCTCCGCGGCGCTCGGGCGTCGTGTTCCGGCGGGCTTCACCGCGCCGAAGCTGCCATGGATGCGCATGCACCGGCCCGAAGCGTTCGCGCGCATCCGCCGCGTGATGCTCCCGCACGACTGGGTGAACCTGCGCTTGACGGGCGATGCGTTCACCGATGCCGGTGATGCTTCGGGCACTGGTTGGCTGGACGTTTCGACGCGCACCTACGACCGCGCGGCCATGGACCGGGTCGACCCGGGCCTGCACGCATGGGTTCCCCGCATCGCACTCACGGATGCCGTTGCGGGCACCCTGCGCGCCGAGGCCGCCGCCGAGCTCGGCCTGCGCGCGGGCATCGCGGTGGCTCCCGGCAGCGGCGACAACATGATGAGCGCACTGGGAGCCGGGGCCGTCGACCACGGCCTGCTGGTGGTGTCGCTCGGCACCAGCGGCACGGTGTTCGGACCCGCGGACGCGCCGGTCATTGACCCCGAGGGGCTCGTCGCCGCGTTCTGCGACGCCACCGGGCGATGGCTGCCGCTCGTCTGCACCATGAACTGCACCGTCGTCACCGAGGAGGTCCGCTCGGCCTTCGGCCTGTCGCACGACCGTCTCACGGAGCTTGCCGCCGCCGAGCCGAGCGGCGCGCACGGCGTGTCGTTTCTCCCATACCTGCAGGGCGAACGCGTGCCTGACTGGCCGCACGCCACGGGAGCGCTGCTTGGCGTCCGTCCGGGCCTCATGCGGCCTGGAGTCATCTACCGCGCGGCGCTCGAGGGCGCGACGTTCGCGCTGCTGCACGGCGCACGCCGACTGGGGGCCCTCGGAGTGCATGCACGCGAGCTTCGCGTGGTCGGTGGTGCGTCGCGCAATCCGCTCTGGCGCCAACTGCTGGCAGATACCTTCGCTGCGCCGCTGCGGTTCCCCGCCGAGCCCGAGTCCGCGGCGCTGGGTGCGGCGCTCCAGGGCGCGGCGGTCGCCGCGGGCGTCGGCGTCGCGGAGTTCGTCCGCGCGCACCCGCCCGCGATGCTGCCTGAACGGGTGCACCCACGGCACGAGGCGGCCGCCGCGACCGCCGAGGCGTTCGCGCGCCACGAAGCGCGCGCGGCGGCGTGGGCGTCCGTCACCTGAACTCGTGCACCATGCGGTGCTCGTACCGCTGGCCGGGCCGCAGGATCACGTTCGGCCAACCCGGCACGCCCTGCTTGTTTACGCTGTCGGGAAAGGCCTGTGTCTCCAGGCACAGCCCGTCGTGCTTTCGGTAGATCGCGCCTTCCTTGCCGGGAATGCCGTCGAGGAAGTTGCCCGAATAGAACTGGATCCCCGGTTGGTTGCTCCGGATCGTCATCGTCCGGCCGCTTGCGGGGTCGCGCAGGACCGCGCACGTGCGCATGGCGTCCGGTGCGCCGTTCACCACGAAGTTGTGGTCGTACCCGCCCGGATCGTCCTTCGTGGCCGGCAGCAGCCCGATGTCGCGGCCGATCGCCTTCGCCGTGCGGAAGTCGAGCGGCGTGCCCGCGACGGGTTCGATCGCGCCCGTCGTGATGAGCGACGCGTTCACCGGCGTGTACCGGTCGGCCGGCAGCATCAGCTCGTGCCCCAGGATGCTGCCGCTGGCGTGCCCCGCGAGGTTCCAGTAGGAGTGGTGCGCCAGGTTCACGACGGTGGGCGCGTCGGCGGTGGCGGTCATGCGCACGTCAAGCTCGTTGCGCGCCGTGAGCACGTAGGTCACCTCGGCGGTCACGGTGCCGGGGAATCCTTCCTCGCCGTCCTTGCTCACGTACGTGAACGTCACGCCCGGCCCTTCGGGCGTCATGGTGGCCTGGCCCTTCCAGACCACCTTGTCGAATCCCTTCGCGCCGCCGTGGAGCGTGTTCGCCCCGTTGTTGGTGGTCACGCGGTACGGCTTCCCGTCGATCGCGAACGACCCGCGTGCGATCCGGTTGGCGCAGCGGCCCGCGGTGCACCCGAAGTACTGGGTGCGCGCCACGTAGTCCGCGGCGGTTGGGCGCCCGAGCACCACGTCCGCCGTGCGCCCCTTCGCATCGGGCACCCAGAGTTCGGTGACGATCGTCCCGTAGTCGGTGACGCGCATCGTCATTCCCTTCCCGTTGCGGAGGGTCCACAGGTGGACCGGCTTCCCGTCCACCGTGCCCCAGTCGATCGTCGAGATGCCCGCGTCCGGATGCTGCATGGTCGTTCCGTGGGTTGCGCAGCCCGCCGTGCAGGCGAGCGCGAGGATGGCGATGGCGGTTCGCATGGTGTGGTCTCCGGCTGCGGCCCTTCGGGTCAGAACACGGTCATGCCGCCGTTGACGTGGATGGACTGGCCGGTGACGAACCGCGCCGCGTCGCTGGCGAGGTACGTGACCGCGCCGCCCACGTCTTCCGGCACGCCGAACGCACCCATCGGGATGAGTGCCTCGTAGGCGTCCTTCGCGTGCTGCGGATCGTCCGCGTGGCGCTCCACGGGGATCCATCCCGGCGCGACCGCGTTCACGGTGATGTGCCACGGCGCGAGCTCGGTGGCCATGCTGCGCGTCCAGCCCACCTGCGCGCCCTTGGCCGCGACGTACGCGCTGAAGTTCCCCACGCCGCGCTCGAACACCTCGCTCGTGATGTTGATGATCCGCCCCCGGCGCACCGCCTTCATGTGCGGCAGCACTTCGCGCGCCAGCAGGTAGGGGCTCTTGACGAAGAAGTCGAGCATCTGCTGGTGGAAGTCCCAGCCGTACTCCTCGATCGGCCGGTGCGGCTGCGCGGGCGTCGCGTTCACCACGACGATGTCGATGGGACCGAGCTCGGCGCGCACCGCATCGCACATGCGGCGGACGTCCGCCTCGTCGATGACGTTCCCGCGGAACAACCCGCCGCGATGCCCCCGAGCGCGGAAGTCCGCGAGCGTGCGTGTCGCCGTCGCCTCGTCGTTCATGAAGTTGAGCGCGACGGACGCACCCGCGCGCCCCAGCGCCATCGCGATGCTGCGCCCCAGCCCGCGGGTGCTCCCGGTCACCAGCGCCACGCGTCCCGTGAGGTCGAAGTCATGCGACATGGCCCGGAGCGTAACGCTCCGGGCCATGGGGATGGTGTCATGCGATGGTGGGCCGGGCCACCGGGCCCCGCGTCAGGTGCAGCCGAGGCCCCAGCGGGAGAGCAGCGAACCGAGGTCGATGCCATCGACCGATCCGTCGCCGTTCAGGTCCGCCGAGCCGCCCGTGCCCCACTGGCTCAGCAGCACGCCGAGGTCGAGGCCATCGATGTTCCGGTCGCCGTTGAAGTCGCCGAAGCAGTCCTGCTGGCAGGAGATGTCGAAGGAGCCGACGCCTCCCCCGGCCGCACCGCCGATGCGGATGTAGTGGAACGCTCCCGCCACCGTGCGGAACCGCACGGTGGACGCGCCGTCGGCGCATCCGGCGGCATCGTCGTTGCACGCGATGACCTGGGCGCCGGCGCCCGGGCAGGTCGCGCCGGCCGCATAGACGACCAGGCGCGTGTCGAACGCCGTGCCGCCGCAGAGCGTGACGGCCAGCTCACCGTCGCACTCGGCCTGGTGCAGGAACCAGACGTCCTTCGCCATGGTCGTCGCCGCGTTCGTCGAGCAGTTCGACGGGATGGCAAGCGCGCCGTTGGTGGCGTTCGTCGAGTCGAACGCGTTGGCGCCCGCCACGGCCGTCACGGCGCCCGTGCACTCGTCGTTGGCCGGCGGGGGCACTGCACCGGTGGCCACTGACACGTCGTCGACGTACCAGGTGTCGCCGGTGTCGTTGCCGTCCACGCGGAAGCGCAGCCGGAAACGGTCATGCTTCGCATTGTTCGGCAGCACATGCTCGTAGCGCGTGAATGCCGCGGGGTTCGTGCCGTCCGAGGTGAGCGTGTTCAGCACCACCCAGTCGAGCGCGTTGTTCAGGTACTCGACCACGAATGTCTCGCCCGATTCCACGCCGGAACGGTTCACCCAGTAGGAGGCGAGCACGTTCCCGGTGACGCCCGCGAGCTTGATGAAGTTGGTGCGGGCCTCGTCGTCGTCGTAGGCGTTCGCGCCGGTCGAGTTGAGCGCCATCGAGTTCGGTGCAGTCGGCTCGCCGGCCGCTGAGTTGTTGATGACCGCGCCGTCGCGATACGTCCACCGCTCGTTCGCGAAGGTGGTCGACGCGAAGTTCTCGATGAAGGGCAGCGTGGCGGCTTCCGGGCGGACGAAGTCGCAGCCGACGGAGTTGAGGTGCGCGCCGACCTCGTTCTGGGTGCGGGTGTTGAACCTCAGGTTGCTGCCCGAGATGCCGCCGCATGACCCGTTCGCCGAGCACATGATGTTGCAGTTGGCCGAACCGTCCGAGTCGCAGTGGGTGGCGTCCCAGTTGTGCCCGAGCTCGTGCGCCGAGAGCGACGTGCGGAAGTTCGCCTGGGTCGTGTAGCGGCTCTCGACGACGCCGTATTGGATGCTGTTCGCGCCGGCGCACACGGCCCCGAGGTACGCGAGGCCGATGGTGCCCCCCGAGAACGAGACCCCCGAGAACATGTGCGAGATGTCGCGGAAGATGCCCGACTCGGGCGCCGTCGCCCACTTCGCGCTGAACTCGTCGAGGCGCCCGTCGATCGTGGTGGTCGTGTAGGGGTCGTTCACCGAGGACCGCACGACGATCGTGCCGATCTCGTGGAAGATGTTCAGGTCGCGGTCATACACCGCGTTCACGTTGTTCATCACGAGCTCGATGTCGTTCACCGTGTTGTTGACGCTCGAGCCGTTCTTCTGGAAGAACTCGTAGTCCGTCTCGCACCCGATCTCGACCTGCGATGGGGTCAGGCCGGCCGCGCCGCCCTCGCCGAGCTGGCGTTCGCCCTGACGGCCGAACTTCTCGAACCCGGGTCGGCCGACCGCGCATCCACGACCGTCGCTGATGGCATCGTTGGCGTTGAAGACCACGTGGGCACCCGGCGCAGCCAGTGCTTCGCAGAAGTCCGACATCGGCTGCACCACCCAGGTCTCGCCATCCTCGAGCCGGACGATCCCCGTGAAGCCCGTGGGAAGGATCGAGCCGCTGACGAGCGTGCCGGGACGGGCCGCGATCGTCCCGCGATACGTGCGGATCGCCGGGGGCGCCGACCGCTCGAGGCGGCCGCCGCCCGCGTCCACCAGCACCTGGTAGCGGTCGCTCCGGTTGGAGAACCGCTGCAGTTCGATCACCTCGAGTCCGCCGCCGATCGGCAGGGTCATCGAGAAGGAAGCCGGGAGGTTGCCCGGGAGTTCGACCATCCAAGGCGTGTGCGCCAGGAGGCTGCGTTCGATCTCGCACGCCTGACGGCCGGGTGCACCGAACTCCCCGCGCGGGGCCTGGAGGGCCAGGGCGGATGAGGAGGCGAGGAGGGCGGACAGACCAGCGAGGGCAGTCTTCATCCCAGTGGATACGTTTCCGGGCGGGGTCCGGTTCATGGCTGAAAATTAGGCCCGGAAAAGGGTTGTGCGAGGGGGGAAGGTGAGAGTTTGAGGTCCTTTTCAGTCTGAGCCGGTGGTTGGAAGGAAACAAGTCCTGTAACGAGATTCTCCCGACATTTCGAAGGGGCTTGATGGGCGGAAGGGGTGGTTTGCGTGTGCAGGGGTGCGTGTGCCCTTCCCGGGGCTCGCGCGTGTCGTTCCCGCCCGTTCCCCACCGTCCATTCCGGAGTTCCCCATGAGCCGTTCCCTGACCGCCGTCGTTTCATTCGCCACCGTGGCTGCCGCGACCTCGATCGCCTCGGCCACGCTCACCACGTCCGCCGCGATCTACGAGGTCCTCGGCAGCGTGTCCGTGGCGCCCACCTCGACCGCGACGTTCAGCATTGGCGGCCGCAACTCGGGGCTGATCGGCCCTTCGGTTCCGCCCGAGTTCGACCAGTTCGTGGTGACGGGCGATTTCTCGCTGGCCGGCACCCTGCGCATCGCGCTCTTCAACGACTTCGTCCCGGTGCTCGGCGACAGCTTCACGCTGGTGCATGCGCTCGGTGACGTCACGTTCTCAGGCAACTTCACCGCGCCGGCACTGGCTGATGGCATGTCCTGGCAGGTCACCGTGGGGACCGGCGGCATGTTCGGTGCCGAGGGCAGCACGCTCGTTGCGAGCGTCGTTCCCGCGCCGGGCGCGATCGCGCTCCTCGCCGTGGGCGGAATCGTCTCCGGCAGCCGTCGCCGCCGCTGAATTGATCAACCAACGACACGCACGCGCGCGGCCGCCTTCACGGCTGCGCGCCGTGCTTTTTCGACCGTCGCCGCGTTCGCGAGCACCACGCCCATGCGGCGGAACGGGCGCACCGAGGGCTTCCCGAAGATCCGCACCTGGATGCCCGGCTCGGCAAGCGCCTTGTCGATGCCGCGGTAGGCAGGTGCCCGCGCGCTCTCGAAGTCGGCAAGGATCACGGCGCTTGCGGTGGGCCCGCGGTACGTGATGGACGGGACGGGCAGCCCCAGGATCGCGCGAAGGTGCAGCTCGAACTCGCTCAGGTCCTGCGAGGCCATCGTCACCATGCCGGTGTCGTGCGGGCGCGGCGAGAGCTCGCTGAAGATGACGCGGTTGCCCTTCACGAAGAACTCGACGCCGAAGAGGCCCGCGCCCTCCGGGCCCGCGATGCGATCCGTGATGGCCTTCGCCATGCGCTGGGCCTGGCGCACGAGCGCGGGCTTCATGGGACATGGCATCCAGCTTTCGCGGTAGTCACCGCGTTCCTGGCGGTGGCCGATGGGCTGCACGAACGTGGTGCCTCCGCCGGCGGAGCGGCGGTGCTTCACCGTGAGGAGCGTGATCTCGTAGTCGAATTCGATGAACTCCTCGACGATCACGGTGCGGGTGTCGCCGCGCATGCCGTCGATGGCGTGCTTCCATGCGCGCGCGAGCCCGGCGCGGGTGCGCACGACGGACTGCCCCTTGCCGCTCGAGCTCATCACCGGCTTCACGACGCACGGGAGGCCGATGCCCCGCGGCCCGAGCACGGCGCGTTCGAGCGCGGCGGCTTCGGTGGCGTAGGCGTAACGCGCCGTGGGAAGCCCCAGTTCCTCCGCCGCGAGCGAGCGGATCGCATCGCGGTTCATCGTGAGGTGCGCGGCGACGGCCGAGGGCACGACGGTGGTGCCCGCGCGCTCGATGGCGAGCAGCGCCTCGGTGCGGATCGCCTCGATCTCGGGGACGACGAAGTCCGGGCGATGCTTGCGGACCACGCGCCGGACGGCCGCCCCGTCGAGCATGTCGATCACTTCGCGGGCGTCGGCCACCTGCATCGCGGGGGCGTCGTCATAGCGATCGACGGCCACCACCCGGCAGCCGAGCTGCTTCGCGCAGATCACGAATTCCTTGCCGAGTTCGCCCGAGCCGAGCAGAAGGAGGGTGGGCATGCAATCGGGGCGGCCGGACTTGAACCGACGACTTCCTGCTCCCAAAGCAGGCGCTCTACCAAGCTGAGCTACGCCCCGCGACGTGGGAGGAATGGTACCCGTGGGGGCGCAGGGGAACGCCGTACCTGGCCATGTTCAGGCCGTGGTCAATTGCTCGACTGGCCCGGCAGGTTCGGTAGCACGCCTGGGTTCAGTCGTGCTCGGAACCATTCCCAATCCGCGTCAAGGCCTGGTGCCTTAACCCAGTGCGGCCCGGGTCCGTTGACACTGTAATCGGTTGGGAACGGAGGACCTTCCATGACCTTGAGGAGGTTCGGATCCTGCATTTCGCGCGCTTCAACCGACCCATCGACGTATGAAAGCGTGACCGCGCGTGGGTTCCACGGCGCGGGCAGGTCAATCCAACGCTGGGAAGTCGGTTGCGGCTGGATGACCCACCCTCCGAGATTTCTCGATCGATTGTTCCAGTCGATCGTGTCGTCCTCGACGATCGTCGACATCATCCGAGTCGGCTGCTTGACTGTGGCAATCGACGTGGTGTTGTAGGCATCGATCGGAATGGTTGGGGTACCTGACCCTGTACCCAGGGGTCGCGTAAAGGCTGCGTCGTAGTCTGGGTTGTCCTCTGGTCGTGTGGAGCCGAGGCACGCGTTGAACGAGTAACTCCTGACACGAACCTGCGGGCCAGGCGCGAGTTGCTCGTACTGGTTGCGCGCCTCAAATGGCGACAAGTACTGCTTCAGTGAATCCACATACGGGAAGAGCGCCCCTTGTTCGAGCGCGCCGAGCGTCTCGTACTGCAGGACCCCAGTCCCCTGAAGATTCGCACCCTCAGACTTGACCCAAGAGTGTGCCGTGCCGTTCGCACGGTCCTGCCCATCGCTTCGAACCGTACCACCAGCATCCGTGCGGCTGCTCGTCCAGCGGCCCGCATTGCTCGTGGCGTACGAGTAATTCGCCAGAGTCAGTACTCGCTGGTTCTGGAGGCACTCCATGGTGCGAGCCTTGAGCTTGATCGCCGCAATCGTCGGGATCACGAGTCCGATCACGAGCGCGATGATCGCAACCACGATCAGCAACTCAGGGAGCGAGAATCCGAGCCTGCGGGAGGTGCTGGGCCGGGCTGGTGTGGACGGGTGTTGAATTGGCATGGTCATCATGCGGGCTCCATGATCTTCGTCAGATTAGCTTCCTTCCCGACCGGTCAGACTGAGAATTGTTCGAACTTGGGCCCGCCCGCAGTTGCAAGATTTGGCCACTCAGGCGTCATCGGGCCGATGGACGCGGAATGGCGGCAGTTGGCGAGGACGAATCTCCGCGCGCACGAAACGCGCTGGCATGGTCGAGCGCGGCGAAGTGGGCCGTGGCCTGCGGCGCACTCGTGGCGGTGGCGTGGCTGGTGCTCGACCTGCTGCGGCAGTGCTCGCCGGTGTCCGTGGTGCAGGCCGGCGGCAACGAGGCGCGTGCGGCGCTCAAGACGCTGGCGGATGCGCTGAAGCCCACGGTGTCGAGCACGCCGCTCGTGGTGCTGCGCGGCGAGGATGACACGCCGAAGCTGGTCGTCTACACGCACGCCGCGGACGTCGAGGTGGAGCTGGTCGAGGACCACTGGTACGGGGACACGTGCAGTCGCGTGGCGGCCAAGGGGTGCCGTGCGCAGTTCGTGGTGCCGTTGGACGGCGTGACGGACCGCGACGTGGTCCTGGTGCCCGCGCAGGGCGGGGCGCCGGCGCGCATCCTGGTGCTGGTGCCGCGGCCGCGCGTGGACGAAGAGATGCTGGCCGTGGCGCCCGAGTCAGTGGTGTTCACCGAGCGGAACACGGGCCTGCGGCACGCGCGCGCGTGGGTGGGGGTGGACAACCGGGACGAGCTGGTGAAGCAACTGCGGCCACGCCTGGTGGAGGCCGTGTCCCGGCCGGAGGTACGTGCGCGGGCGGACCGGGCTGCGCGCGAGTTCTTCGAGCGCCGGTTTACCGAGTGGCTGCGCGCGGAGCTCGAGATGGGGCGCGACGTGGAGGTGGAGGTGCGATGGGTGGAGGGGAAGTGACGCCGAGATCCGGCGTCACGCCAGCGTGATCCCCGAGAGGTCCTCGGCCGGCTCCGGCCACTTCAGCGACAGCCCGTCGATCTTCCTGCACAGCACCTCGCTGACGAGCAGGTTCCGGAACCACTTCCTGTTCGAAGGGACGACCGTCCACGGCGCGTGCTCGGTGCTCGTCGTCGAGAGCATGTCCTCGAACGTCTCGATGTACTGGGGCCAGCGCTTGCGCTCGTTCACGTCGTTGACGGAGAACTTCCAGTGCTTCGACGGATCCTCGAGGCGCGCGTGCAGGCGCTTCAGCTGTTCGTCGCTCGTGATCGAGAGGAAGAACTTGAGGACGATCGTCCCCTCCTCGACGAGCATCCGCTCGAAGTCGTTGATCTGGCGCTGGCGCCGTTCGATCTCGCTGGGCTTCAGGAATCCGTGCACGCGGCCGACGATGATGTCCTCGTAGTGGCTGCGGTTGAAGATCGCGATCTCGCCCTTCGCGGGGCAGCGCGAGTGGACGCGCCAGAGGTAGTCGTGCGCGAGCTCGGCGTCGCTCGGCTTCTTGAACGAGTGCACGAACACGCCCTGGGGGTTGAGGGCGGTCATCACCTTGCGGATGACGCCGTCCTTGCCGGCGGTGTCGATGCCCTGGAGGACGATCAGCATCGCGCGCGAGCGGTTGGCCCAGAAGCGCATCTGGAGCTCGTCGACCTGCTTGAGGTTCTCGGCGAGGCGGGCCTCGCCCGCGGCCTTGTCCATCCCGCCGTCCTCGTCGGGATCCCAGTCCCTGAGCCGGACGCGTGAGCCGGGGCGGACCGTGAAGCGGTCGGGGTCTGGCTGGGCCATGTGCGGAACATACGCCTCGGGCCGGCATCGAACGACGACGACCCGCATCAGGTCATCGCGTGGGCCGGCGTGGGCGTTGCTCGCGGCGAAAATTGTCCCGAACCGGGACAACTTTCGCCGCGAGCAGCGTCGTTCGTCAGAACGCGCAGCTCTTCGGCGTCCGCGGGAACGGGATGCAGTCACGCACGTTGCCCAGCCCCGTCGCGTATGCGATCGTGCGCTCGAACCCGAGCCCGAAGCCCGCGTGCGGCACCGTGCCGTAGCGCCGCAGGTCGCGGTACCACCAGTAGGCCGCCGGGTCCAGGTGCATCTCGCGGATGCGCGCGTCCAGCACGTCCAGCCGCTCCTCACGCTGGCTTCCGCCCACGATCTCGCCGATGCCCGGGGCCAGGATGTCCATCGCGGCCACCGTCTTCCCGTCGTCGTTCAGCCGCATGTAGAAGGCCTTGATGTCCTTCGGGTAGTTCATGACCACCACGGGCCGGCCGAACACCTGCTCGGTGAGGTAGCGCTCGTGCTCGCTCTGCATGTCGATGCCCCACTTCGGCTCGTACTCGAACTTGTGCCCCGCGGCCGACGCCTTCTCGAGCTGCCGGATCGCTTCCGAGTAGTCGATCCGCTCGAACGCGGCGCCGCAGAACTTCTCGAGCCGCGCGATCGCGTCCTTGTCGACACGCTCGACGAAGAACCTCATGTCGTCGCCGCGCTCCTCGAGGCACGCGCGGAACATCGCCTTCATCAGTCCCTCGGCGCAGTCCGCGTCCATCTTCAGGTCGGCGAACGCGAGCTCGGGCTCGATCATCCAGAACTCGGCCAGGTGGCGGCTGGTGTTCGAATTCTCCGCGCGGAACGTGGGCCCGAAGGTGTAGACCCGGCTCAGCGCAAGGCACCAGCACTCGACATTCAGCTGGCCGCTCACCGTCAGGTGCGCCTCCTTGCCGAAGAAGTCCTGGCTGAAGTCCACCTTCCCGTCCGGCGTCCGCGGCAGGTTCGCCAAGTCCAGCGTGCTCACGCGGAACATCTCGCCCGCGCCCTCGCAGTCGCTTGCGGTCACGATCGGCGTGTGGATCCAGAAGAACCCGTGGTCGCTGAAGTACCGGTGGACCGCCTGCGCCATCGTGTGCCGAAGACGGCCGAGCGCGCCGAACGTGTTCGTCCGCGCACGCAGGTGGGCCTGCTCGCGAAGGAACTCCATCGTGTGCGCCTTCGGCTGGATGGGGTACGTGTCGGGGTCGTCGACGAAGCCGTGCACGTGCAGCCGCTCGACCTGCATCTCGACGCCCGTCGTGCCGTCCTTGCCCTGCGTCTTCACCAGCCGGCCCTCGGCCTCGACGCTGCAGCCCGCGGTCAGCTTCAGCACGTCGCTCGCGTAGTTGGCCAGCGTGTTCGGCACGACCAGCTGCAGCGGGTCGAAGCACGACCCGTCGCTCAGGTTCACGAAGCTGATGCCGGCCTTCGAGTCGCGGCGGGTGCGGACCCACCCTTGGACGACCGCCTGGCGGTCATGCCACTGGTCAGGCGAGCGGCGGATGGCGGCGATGGGGGTGCCGGCGTGCATGGGCGTCGAACCATACTGCCACTCTGACACCTCCCCACCCCCCGACACCTCCCCCCGTGTCACACCCGCGCCCATCGCAAACTGACGGGACAAGCCCCACGCGTGACATTACCGGACGCACCGACACCTCCCCTGCCACGTCCATTGGCACGCCCCTTGCACCTCGTTCACCCTCTCGCATGCGCTTTCGCCTGCTCCACCCCCAGCCTGCCGACCACACCGCCTTCGGCGGCGCGGGCGGTCACGGGTCTGGCCCGGCGCGCCGCACGCCGCTCCTCAACCTGCTGCTCACCTCGGGCGGCTGGCGCGAGGACGCATGGGCCGTCGCCGTGCCGCAGATCCTGGGTGCCCATGGAGTGAACGTCATCCAGGCCCGCTCGGGCGTCGAGGCATCGAACGTCATCCGCAGCGTCACGGTGCACATCGCGGTGGTGGACCTCGCGCTGCCCCTCGACGACCGCTCCGCCATCGGCAGCGAACCCGCCGGCGCGCGTGTCCTGCAGCTCCTGCGTCGCCTCGACGCGCCGCCGCCGGTGGTCGTCGTGCGCCCGCCGCAGCCCACGCGCCGCGAGAGCACGCGCGGGCTGGTGGACGCGCTGCTCGACGGCGCGTTCAGCGTGGTCGACCGGCCGTGCCACCCAGAGCTCATGCTGCGGGTCATGCAGCGCATCATCGAACGCCATTACGTGGAACGGGCCGTCGCACGTCGCGCCGCCGCCGCCACGGACATCAACTACACCAACCCCCAACACCAACAGGAGACGTGAACATGAAGGTCCGACCCCTCGGAGACAAGATCCTCGTCAAGCGCGACGAAGCCGCCA
>CANLMX010000010.1 GCA_947492385.1 Planctomycetaceae bacterium
AAGTTGGCCCGCTAGGATTCGAACCTAGACAAGCAGGACCAAAACCTGCTGTGCTACCGTTACACCACGGGCCAGGGATCGGGTCGTTCGGATGGGCTTCGCGCGTTCGTGCGCGTCGTGTCTCCAGGGGCTCGGACCACCAACTGCCATTCGTGCTGGCGCGGCGGGAACACCCTGGCCGCGGCACCCTCGAGGCTGGAGCAGGCGGTCATGCCGCGTTGCCTGCACCATGCGGCGCCTGGCCCGTGCCAGTCACCGACGGCCCATGTTGAGGGACGGAGATCGTACCCGAACCGGCCGCGATGCCAAGCCGGCGGCTGCGGATCCTGCCGCGTGCGGGGCGTATCCTTCGGGCGATGGCCACGCTCGTCTCGATCAATCCCGCGTCCGGGGAGCCCGTCGGCAGCATCGAGGCCGCGCTCCCCGCTGATATCGGACACGTCGTCGCGCGCGCCCGCGCCGCGCAGCCCGCGTGGGGGGCGCTGTCCATCGACGAACGCGCCGCGTGCCTGCGCGCGGCCATCCCCGCGCTGAAGGCGGCGGCGGCTCGCATCGGCGAACTCGTCACGCTCGAGATGGGCAAGCCCGCCCCCGAAGGCAAGGGCGAGGCGAACTACGCCGCCGACGGCCTGGCCGAGGAGGTGGACGAGATCGTCGCTGCGCTCCGGCCGCAGGAACTGCGCGACGAGCACACGCTGACGACGCTGCACCACGACCCCTACGGCGTGTGCGCGGCCATCACCCCGTGGAACTTCCCGATCCTGATGCCGCAGCAGAGCGTGCTTCCGGCGCTGGTCGCGGGCAACACGGTGGTGCTCAAGCCGAGCGAGGAGACGCCGCTCTGCGCGCAGGCGTGGGCCGAATGCCTGCAGGCGCACCTGCCGCCGGACGTGCTGCAGGTGGTGCACGGTGCCGGCGACGTGGGGCGTGCCCTTGTCCGTGCCGACGTCGACCTCATCGTCTTCACGGGCAGCCGTGCCACGGGCGTGCGCATCATGCAGGACGCGGCCGAGGGGCTCAAGCGCGTGATCCTGGAGCTCGGCGGCAAGGACCCGTTGGTGGTGCTCGACGACGCCGACCTCGACGCGGCCGCGGCGTTCGCCGTGCGCAATAGCTTCCGCAACGCGGGACAGGTGTGCGTGAGCACGGAGCGCATCTACGTGCATCGCGCGGTGGCGCAGCCGTTCGTCGACAAGGTGCTCGAGCGCACGAAGGCGCTCGTGCAGGGCCCCGGCACGCAGCCGGGCGTCACCGTCGGCCCGATGGTGAACGAGCGTCAGAAGCAGAAGGTGCTCGAGCAGGTGGCCGCGGCGCGCGCGGCGGGAGCGCGGGTCCTCGCGGGCGGGACGGACGCACCCGGCAACTTCGTGCCGCCGACGGTGCTCGTGGGCGTCGACCACGCAATGGACATCATGCGCGAGGAGACGTTCGGGCCGGTCGCGTGCATCATGGAGTACGGGGACGACGACGAGGCCGTGAGGCTCGCGAACGACTCGCCGTACGGCCTCGGCGCCGCGGTGTTCGGCGGCGACCTCGAACGCGCCCAGCGCGTGGCGCGCCGCCTGAGCGCGGGAATGGTCGGCATCAACCGCGGCTGCGGCGGCGCGCAGGGCACGCCATGGGTCGGCGCGCGGCAGTCGGGCTACGGATTCCACAGCGGGCCCGCGGGGCATCGCCAGTTCGCGCAGCTGCGCGCCAACAGCCGCCCCGCGAAGTGAGGCCCGGGCTTCGATGCGTTCGATCACGCCCGAACTCGTGCTGACGGGGTACATGCGCGGGGCGTTCCCGATGTGCGAGCCCGAGACCGGGCGCGTCGAGTGGTTCACGTGCGACCCGCGCGCGCTGGTGCCGCTCGACGCGCGGTTCCGGGTCGCGCGCTCGCTCGCGCGCACCGTGCGCTCGGGGCGCTTCGACGTGCGGGTCGACACGGCCTTCGCGAAGGTCATCGCCGCGTGCGCGCGCGACCGCGCCCCGGACAACCGCAACTGGATCGGCTCGGACATCGTCCGCGTCTACACCGAGCTCCATCGCATGGGATTCGCGCACTCGGTCGAGGCGTGGCGCGACGGGCAGCTCGTCGGCGGCCTCTACGGCGTCGCGCTCAAGGGCGCCTTCTTCGGTGAGAGCATGTTCCACGTCCCGGGCAAGGGCACCGACGCCAGCAAGGCGTGCCTGGTGCACTTGGTCGACCGGCTGCGGCGCGGCGGGTTCACCCTGTGCGACAGCCAGTACTCGAACGAGCACATGACGCAGTTCGGGACGTACGAGGTGCCCGCGCGCGATTACGCGCGGATGCTTGAGGACGCGATCGAGACCGACGCACGGTGGGACGTCGAGGGCGACCCGCTGCAGGGGCGCTGACGCACGCGCGCGTCGTACGCAGCCGCGATGCGGCGCACGATGTCGGAGCGACGCGCCAAGGTCACGCGACGCGGCACGCCCGCGGCCGGGCGCGACGCGGATGCGTCAAGACCCCGCGCGAGGCGGTCGGTCGTCTGGTGTACGGTTGCGGTCACGACGCCCGAAGCATAGCCAAGCGGAAGAATCCGTCAAGTGGCAAGCGCACAAGTCATTGCAGCGGCGACACTTGCGATCCCATAACTCACACATTGAACAGGAAGTGGCACACATCGCCGTCCTGCATCACGTACGACTTGCCCTCGGCGCGCATGCGGCCGGCCTCGCGGATGGCCTTCTCGCTCTTGTGCTTGTCGAGGTCGGCCACCGAGTAGATCTCGGCGCGGATGAACCCCCGCTCGAAGTCCGTGTGGATGACGCCAGCGGCCTGCGGGGCGGTGGCGCCCTTCAGTACGGTCCAGGCGCGGATCTCCTTCGGGCCCGCGGTGAAGTAGCTCTGCAGGCCGAGCAGGTCGTATGCGGCGCGCGCCACCGAATGCAGTGCGGGCTCCTGCATGCCCAGTGCGGCCAGCATCTCGGTGCGGTCGGCCTCGGCCAGCTCGGCGAGCTCGCTTTCGATCTTCGCGCACACGACGACCACCTTGCCGCCGTTGGCCTTCGCATAGTCGCGCACCTTCTGCACCAGCGGGCCTTGGCCGGTCGGGTCGGAATCGTCGACGTTGGCGACGAACAGCACGGGCTTGGCAGTGATCATGCCAAGCGACTTCAGGATGCGCCGGTCCTCGTCGTCGAGCTGCAGGCTGCGGATCGGGTTCCCGGCGTCCAGGCACGCCTTGCACTTCTGGAGCACGGCCACCTTGGCGATGGCTTCCTTGTCTCCGCTGCGAGCCGTGCGCGAGGCCTTGTCGAGGATGTTCTCGACCACCTGCATGTCGGCGAGCATGAGCTCGGTTTCGATGGTGCCGATGTCGCGGATCGGGTCAACCGAGCCCTCGACGTGAACGATGTCGGCGTCCTCGAAGCAGCGGACCACGTGGAGGATGGCGTCCACTTCGCGGATGTGGCTCAGGAACTTGTTGCCCAGGCCTTCGCCCTCGCTGGCGCCGCGGACGATGCCGGCGATGTCGACCAGCCGGATGATCGCGGAGATCACCTTCTGGCTCTGGATGTGCGACTGCAGCGTGGCCAGCCGGGCGTCGGGCACCGTGATGACGCCGACGTTCGGCTCGATGGTGCAGAACGGGTAGTTGGCCGCCTCGATCCCCGCCGCGGTGAGGGCGTTGAAAAGCGTGCTCTTTCCGACGTTCGGGAGGCCGACGATTCCTGCTTCCATGGGGGGAGGGATGGTACGCTTTCGGCGCAGGGACGTCCCTTCCCGGGACGGGCGCGGCAGGACGCTTCGCCACCCCGGACCGCCACACGGCCCACACGGTCAGGACGACCATGGCCAGCGACTCGCACGGCTTCCCCTCGGCGCGCGGCGCGTCGCTCTTCGAGCGGCGCATGCTTGCGATCGGCATCGGGTGCGCGGTGGTGGTGGGCGCGATGGCGGCGCGGCTCTTCAGTCTCACGGTGATCTCGGGGGGCGAACAGCGCGCGCTGGCCGAAAGCCGCCTCGACCGCAGCGCGCTGCTTCCCACGGTGCGCGGCAGCATCCTCGACCGCAAGGGGCGCGTGCTGGCCGAGAGCGTTCCGAGCTACGACCTTGCGCTCTTCTACCCGGCGATCGCGGGGACGTGGGCCGACGGCCGCGCCGTCGACCTGGCGCGCCGCGAGGCGGGACGCGCCGCGTGGAACCGCATGGGCCCCGAGGAGCGCGGGGAGCGCATCGAGCGGCACCGTCGCGCGCTGGCCGCCGAGCTCGACGCCACGCTCGCGGAGGCATGTGCGATCGCAGGGCGCACCGGCACCGAGCTCGCGACGGCGATGGGCGACGTGCGCACGCAGGTCGAGCGGAAGGCGAACGCGGTGTGGGAGTCGCGCATCGAGCTGGAGCGCGCCCGCTACGGCGAGGCCGCCGAGGACCGATTCGAGGCGCGCCCGATCGCCGAGCAGAGCGAGGCGCACGTGGTGTTCACGCGCCTTCCCGCGAAGGCTGCGTTCGCGCTGCGCAAGCTCGCCGACGCGCATCCCGGCATCCTTGAGGTGCAGGACAGCACGCGTCGCGTCTATCCGATGTCGGTGGCGCGCATCCAGCTCGATCGCGGGTGGATGCCGACGCCGCTGCGGGGCGGCACCCTCGACCTCGAGCTTGCCGGCGTGGCCGACCACATCGTGGGCGACGTCCGCGACGAGGTGTGGCGCGCCGACCTCGACCGTCGGCCATTCCGGCGCGTGGATGGTGGCGGCGAGATGGTCACCGACCTCGGCGGCTATCGCCCGGGGCGCGACATGGTGGGCGCGCGCGGGCTCGAGCGGACGTACGAGGACTTCCTCCGCGGGACGCGCGGCCGCGCGGTGCAGCACCTCGACACGGGTGATTCGCAGCGCACCGAGCCCGTTCGCGGCGGCGACCTCCACCTGTCGCTCGACGTCATGCTGCAGGCCCGCGTGCAGGCGCTTTTCGATCCGAAGGTCGGGCTGAGCGTGGCGCAGCAGTGGCACGTGGGCTGGAACCAGGACGGAACGCCGAAGCCGATGCCGCTTGGGTACCACGCCGAGCTCAACGGCGCCGCGGTGGTCATCGACATCGACACCGGCGAGGTCCTCTCGATGGTGTCGTGGCCCACCGTCGCCGCGGGCGAGGCGCTCGAGCAGCGCGAGCGCGCGCAGCGGCTGCCCGACGTGAACCGCGCGCTCGAGGCGCCGTACCCGCCCGGATCGCTCGTGAAGCCGCTGGTGTACGTGGCCGCGGTGCGCAGCGGCGCGGTGCCGCGGGACGTGTCCATCGAGTGCAACGGGCACTACTTCGGCGCGTCCGAGGCGTTCGGACGCTGCTGGATCTACCGGTCGCAGAACCAGTTCCTGACGCACACCAAGCAGCTGAAGGCACTGGGCGGCGATGGCGCGCTGGCCGTCGAGGACGCGATCGCGCGCAGCTGCAACATCTTCTTCTACTCCCTGGCCGACCGCATGGGCCTGCCGACGCTCTCGGAGTGGTATCGCAACTTCGGGCTCGGCACGCGCATCGACGTGGGCCTGGCGCGGCTTGAGCCCGAGTTCGACGATGCGGGCGCGGCGAAGGGCGCACGCTGGGTCGGCGAGCATCCCGGGTCAGTTCCCGGTGAGGCCGCGATCGCGGCGCTTGCGCGCAAAGGCGACCGCATTGCGCCCGTGATCGCGGGCATCGGGCAGGGGCCCGTCCTGTGGACGCCGCTGCAGGCGGCGAACGCGTATGCGACGCTCGCGCGCGGCGGGGTCATCCGTGACGCGACGTTGCTGCGCACCGACGTGCCCGGGCGCCCCGAGCGGCGCACCGGCGACCTGCGGCTCGACCCCGTCAGCTGCGACCGCGCGCTCGAGGGACTGCGCCAGGCGGTGAGCGAGCGCGTGGGCACGGGACACCACGTCTCGTACGCGGACCGCACGCAGGAACCGATCATCAACGTGCCCGGCGTCACGGTGTGGGCGAAGACGGGCACCGCGCAGGCACCGGTCATCCGGATGGACGACGACGGTGACGGCACCCCCGACCGCACCGTGAAGGGCCTCGAGCACGGCTGGTTCGTGGGGCTTGCGGGCGACGCCGGCGAGAACCGGCCGCGGTACGCGATCGCGGTGCTTCTGGAGAACGGCGGGTCGGGCGGCAAGAGCGCCGGGCCGATCGCGAACCAGGTGATCCACGCGCTGGTCGCTGAGGGATACCTCGCGGGCGACCCGCGCATGCGCTCGCGCCCGAAGGTGCAGCCGATGGGCGACCCGGCGTCCGACCTTGCGGAGGCCGAGGGATGACGGTCCTCATCTCGAACTCCTTGCCGCGCGGCTTGCGTCGCGAACCGGCGTCCGCGGTGCGCGTGGCGCCGCGGCAGTGGATCAACTGGGCGTGGCTGCCGGTCGCTGCGGCGCTTGGGCTCAGCCTGCTCGGCGTGGCGGCGATCGGCACCACCGAGGCGGGGCTCGCGAAGCGGCAGCTCGGCTACCTGGTGGTGGGCATGCTGGCGGCGTGCGTCGTCGGCGCGCAGCATTGGAAGTGGATGCGGACGTGGGCGTGGGTGATGTTCGGGGTGAACGTCGCGTTCCTCGTGTTCATCCTGGTGCCATTCGTGCCGGACGCGGTGGTGCGCCCGCGCAACGGCGCGCGGCGGTGGATCAACGTCGGTTCGTTCGACTTCCAGCCGAGCGAGCTGGTGAAGCTGACATGGGTGCTGGCGATGGCCGCGTGGCTGCAGGCGGCGAGCAGCCTCCGCCGCGTGTGGGGCGTGGCCGCGGCCATCGGCGTGACCATGGTGCCGGTGGCGCTGATCGCGCTGCAGCCGGACCTCGACAGCGCGCTCCTCTTCGGGCCCGTGCTCCTGGTGATGCTGCTGGCCGCGGGTGCGCGCGTGAAGCACCTCGTGATCGTCGCGTGCGTGGCGCTCGCGCTGGCCCCGTGCAGCTACCCGTTCCTGAGGTCGCACCAGCGCGCGCGCATCGATGCGCTGGTCGCGCAGGTGATGGGCGACACGCGGCACAACGACACCATCGGGTTCCAGGGAAGCCGGGCGATCACCCTCGCTGCATCGGGCGGCGTGCTGGGTCTCGGCAAGGACGAGGCGGGGACGCTCATCCGCTTCAACCGGCTTCCCGAGGAGCACAACGACATGATCTTCGTGGTGATCGCCTGCCGCTGGGGGCTCGCAGGGGGGCTTGCGGTGTGGGTGCTCGGCGCGGCGTTCGCGTTCGGTGCGTACCAGGTGGCCGCGCGTGCGGGAACCAGCTTCGGACGCCTTGCGGCGATCGGGGTCGGCACCATGGTGTTCGTGCAGCTGGCCGTGAACACGGCGATGACCATCGGGATGCTGCCGGTGTCGGGCATGACGCTGCCGTTCGTGAGTGCGGGCGGTTCGAGCCTCGTATGCCTGTGGATGGCGACGGGCGTGCTGTTCGCGATCGCCAGCCGAAGGCCGAGGGGGTTCGATCTATGACCACGACCATCCCGCCCATCCCGCCCGACGTCACGGCCGCGCTCGCCGCGCAGGGCATCGAGCTCGAGGCCGGTGACGCCGATCGCCTGCGTGCGTACCTGCAGGCGCTGGTCGAGGCCAACGAGCGGTTCAACCTGACGGCGGTGACCGAGCCTTCGCAGATGTGGGTGCGCCACGTGCAGGACAGCCTCACGCTGGTCCCGTTCATCGCGAGCGCCGAGGCGAAGTCCGCCATCGACGTGGGCTCCGGCGGCGGGCTTCCCGGGCTCCCGCTTGCCATCGTCATGCCGGATGTGCGCTTCACGCTGCTTGAGGCCACCGGCAAGAAGGCCGCCTTCCTCGGCGAGACCGCGGCCGCGCTCGGGTGCGGCAACGTCGCCATCCTCCACGAACGCGCCGAGGTCGCGGGCCAAGACCATCATGCCCACCGCGCTCGCTACGACGTGGCGGTGAGCCGCGCAGTGGGGCGCCTGAATGTGCTCGCCGAGCTCACGGTCCCGTTCGTGCGCGAAGGCGGCACGGTGCTCTGCATCAAGGGTGACAAGGCTGCCGAGGAGGTGGCCGAGGCGAAGCAGGCGCTCTACCACCTGCACGCGCAGGTGGTCGACCAAGTGCGCACTCCCACGGGCACGGTAGTGGTCATCGAGAAGATGCGCGCCACGCCGCGTACGTACCCTCGGTTGCCGGGCGAGCCCAAGCGCAAGCCGATCGCCTAGGGTTCACCGTGACCGTCGCGCCGGACATCCTCCTTTCCGACACCGGGGCCATCGCTCGGCGGCTCGCCGGCTTCGAGGTCCGCCCGCAGCAGCTGGCGATGGCGGCGGCGGTGGAGCGGGCGTTCGAGGAGCGGCAGCGGCTCTTCGTCGAAGCTGGCACCGGCGTCGGGAAGAGCTTCGCATACCTGCTTCCGGCCATCCGGCGCGTGGTCGAGCGCGGCGAGCGCGTGGTCATCGCCACCAACACCATCAGCCTGCAGGAGCAGCTGATCGAGAAGGACATCCCGCTGCTGAACGCCGTTATCCCCGAGGAGTTCTCGGCGGTGCTGGTGAAGGGTCGCGGCAACTACGTCAGCCTGCGCCGGTTGAAGCAAGCCAGCGAGCGCGAAGGACGCCTCTTCAGCCACGACGACGACCGGACCGACCTGCACCGGATCGAGGAATGGGCCTACACCACCACCGACGGATCGCTGGCGACGCTGCCGCAGCTGCCGCGGCCCGAGGTGTGGGACCACGTGCAGAGCGACGCGCACAACTGCATGGGACGGCGGTGCCCCACGTTCGACAAGTGCTTCTACCAGGCTGCGCGGCGGCGCATGGAGCACGGGCAGATCCTGGTGACGAACCATGCGCTCTTCTTCGCCGACCTTGCCATGCGAACGCGCGCGGGGCAGTCAGGCGGGGTCCTGCCCCCGTACCACCACGTGGTGCTCGACGAGGCGCACGAGATCGAGGACGTCGCCAGCGAGAACTTCGGCGTGCGGCTGTCCGAAAGCGGCGTACGGCACCTGCTGCGCACGCTCTACCAGACCGGCACCGGACGCGGATTCCTGAGCGCCATGCGCACGGAAGACGGCGCGGACGGGATGATCGAGGAGGCGATCCGCGCGGTGCGCGCGTGCGAGAGCGCAACCGAGCGGCAGTTCGACGCCCTGTGGCGCTGGAACGAGGATCGCGGCGAGTCGAGCGGGCGGATGCGCGAGGCGGGCGTGGTGCAGGACCACCTGTCGGCACCGATGCTGGCGCTTGCGGCGTCGCTGCGCATGCTGCGCGACCGGATCACGAGCGAGGCCGACCAGTTCGAACTCAGCGCCTACGCCGCGCGGGCGGAGGCGCACGGCACCGGTGCGCGGGACCTGCTTGCGCAGGCGCTGGCCGGATGCGTGTACTGGGTGGAGCTCGGCAAGCGCCGGCGCGGCGAGCGGCCGAACGTGACGCTCGTGTGCGCGGCGGTGGACGTGGGCCCCATCCTGCGCGAGCACCTCTTCGCGCAGGACAAGGGCGTGGTGCTCACCAGCGCCACGCTTGCCACGGGGCAGGGCGATTTCCGCCACGCCGCGCTGCGCCTGGGGTGCGACGACCCGCAGACGCTGCAGCTCGGGAGCCCGTTCGACTACGCCAGGTTGGTTGAGTTCATCGTCGACCGCACGATGCCCGAGCCGAGCCACCCGGACTACGAAGACGAGCTTGCCGCGCGCGTCCTTGAGCACGTGCGCGCGACCGACGGCGGCGCGTTCGTGCTGTTCACCAGCTTCCGCACGCTGGATGCGGTGGCCGAACGGATCGCGGGCGACCTGGTCGACGCGGGTCACCCGCTGCACATCCAGGGCACGGGCGTCCCCCGCAACACGCTGCTCGAGCGCTTCCGTCAGGACGATCGCAGCGTGCTCTTCGGGGTGGCCAGCTTCTGGCAGGGCGTGGACGTGCGCGGGCGCGCGCTGCGCAACGTGATCATCACGCGGCTGCCGTTCGAGGTACCCGACCGGCCGATCGTGCAGGCGCGGCACGAACTGATCGAGGCGCGCGGAGGCAAGCCGTTCTTCGAGGATTCGCTGCCGCGCGCGGTGTTGCGATTCAAGCAGGGCTTCGGCCGGCTGGTGCGCAGTTCCACCGACGAGGGACGGGTGGTGGTGCTGGACCCGCGGATCGTGACCAAGCGCTACGGGTGCGCGTTCATGGATGCGCTTCCGGACGGCCTCCGGCACGGGTGACCGCGGGTCACCTGCGCCACCCGAGCATCACCACCGTCCGGCGCGTGCCGTCCATGTCGCATGCCTCGGGCAGCCGTCCCCACTCCGTGAATCCGCGCGAAGCGAAGAGGCGCAGGCTCGCCTCGTTGTGCGCGAAGCAGATCGCCAGCACGCGGTCGATGCCGCACGCACCCGCGCGCGCCATCAGCGCATCCAGCAACGCCCGCCCCGTGCCGCGTCCCAGCGCCGCAGGGTCCACGTAGACGCTCACCTCGGCCGTCGGCCGGTACGCCGCGCGCGGCTTGAAGTCCGTGAATGCGCCCCAGCCCACCACGCGCCCGCCGGCCTCGGCGACCACCACCGGCCGCGTCGCGTGGTCGCGCTCGTCCCACCACCGCTCGCGCGCGGGCATGCCCTGCGGCTCAAGGTCCGCGGTGGCGATCCGCAGCGGGATCGACGCGTTGTAGATCTCCAGGATCGCGCCGAGGTCCTGCCTCGTCGCATCCCGCACGCGAACCTCGCCCGTCGTGCCGTCGCCCATCCGCGCACCGTACCATTGTCCGTCCGCGCATGACCGTCGACGCCGCCACGCTTCCCCGCCGCACGTTCGCGATCATTTCGCACCCGGACGCCGGCAAGACCACGCTCACCGAGAAGCTGCTCCTGTATGGCGGGGCGCTCGACCTGGCCGGCACCGTCACCGCGCGCAAGAACCAGCGCGCCACCACCAGCGACTGGATGGAGCTCGAGCGCCAGCGCGGCATCTCGATCTCGAGCACGGTGCTGCAGTTCGACTACGCGGGCTACCGCATCAACCTGCTGGACACCCCGGGCCACAACGACTTCAGCGAGGACACCTACCGCGTCCTCACGGCGGTCGACGCGGCCATCATGGTGATCGACGCGGGCAAGGGCATCGAAACGCAGACCCGCAAGCTGTTCGAGGTCTGCCGCCGCCGCGGCGTCCCCATCTTCACGTTCATGAACAAGTGCGACCGCCCCACGCGCGAGCCGCTCGAACTCATCGACGAGCTCGAGCGCGCGCTGGGCATCGCGCCGTTCCCGGTGAACTGGCCGCTCGGCTCGGGGCCGTCCTTCCGGGGCGTCTACGACCGACTGGCGAAGCAGGTGCACGTCTTCGAGCGCACGCGCCTGAACGCCACCGCCGCGCCCGTGCAGGTGCTCGGGATCGACGACCCCGCGCTCGCCGATCGCCTCGACCCCGAGGTCCACGCGAAGGCACGCGAGGAGGTCGAGCTGCTCTCGGGGCTCGGTGATGCATTCGACCCCGCGCGCGTGCATGCGGGCGAGCTCACCCCGGTCTACTTCGGCAGCGCGATGAACAACTTCGGGGTGCAGCTCTTGCTCGACGGGTTCCTGGCGAATTCCGAAGGTCCGGGCCCGCGCAAGTCGGGCGACCGCCTCGTTCGCCCGACGGACACGCCGTTCAGCGGCTTCGTCTTCAAGATCCAGGCCAACATGGACCCGCGCCACCGCGACCGCATCGCGTTCCTGCGCGTGGTCAGCGGCCGGTTTGAGCGCGAGATGACCGTCACGCACGTCCAGGGCGACCGGAAGATCAAGCTCAACAACGCGCAGCGCCTCTTCGGCCGCGACCGCGAGACCGTCGAGGACGGCATGCCCGGCGACGTGGTGGGACTGGTGGGCCACGACGCGCTGGGGATCGGCGACACGCTCTCCACGGACCGCACCATTCGCTTCAGCGAGATGCCCACGTTCGTGCCCGAGTGCTTCTCGTTCATCCACAATCCGAGCCCCGGCAACAGTAAGAAGTACGTGCTTGGGCTCAAGCAGCTCCTTCAGGAGGGCGTGGTGCGCGAGTACCAGCTGCTCTCGGGGCTGGACAGCGCCATCCGCCGCCCGATCCTGGCGGCCGTCGGCCCGCTCCAGTTCGAGGTGCTCCAGTACCGGATGCAAAGCGAGTACAACGCCGAGTGCCGCCTGGAGCCCACGCGCTGGAAGATCGCGCGCTGGTGGCGTAAGGAAGGCGCGCCCGAGGACTTCCTGCCCGAGGTCTTTGCGGACGCCACCCTGGCCATCGACCACGAGGGCCGCCCGATGGTGCTCTTCGCCGACGAATGGCCCATGCGCTACTTCGGCCAGCGGAACGCCGGCGTCGAGCTCTCGACGACGCCGTTCACGGGTCGGTGAGCGGGCCGCGCGGCGCGCCCACGCGACGCCGCGCGCGCCTCGACCCCGTCTGCGTCCCGCGCATCATGCCGCGATCCGCCGCAGCAGCGCACGCACGCGCTTCACCTGCGTCGGGTCCATGGCGTGCTCAAACACCGCGTCGCGCGCGGCCGCGTCGTCGCGCACGGCTTCCAGGTGCGCAGCGAGCGTGTTGACGGCCTGCACGGTGCGGATGCGGTACGTGGCCGCGAACGACGCGAACTCCGAGAGCTTCGCTGGCTCGAGCGGGATGCCCGCGCGCCGCAATGCGCGCGCCATTCGGGCACGCTCGGTCTGGCCGTTGCGCTGCGTGAAGAATTGCAGCTGCACCCAGCGGTGGAAGGGGGAGTCGGGAGGCACGTGCGTCCGCGACGTGAGGATCACGGTGAAGTCCTCGTAGCGGCGTTCGGCGCGCGCCTTGCGCTCGCGCTTCCACGCCTCGCGGTCGAACTCGCGCATGAGCTCGTCCATGGTCGTGTCGCGGACGGGCTCGCGCGATCCCACCGCGCGCGACAGCGCCGCCGGGGCGGAGCCGCCGAACGCCTCGGCACCGCTCATGAGCACCACGGCGCCGGTGGGGATCTTCCTGAGCGCCGCGTGCAACGCGTCCGGATCCTTGATGTGGACGAGTTCCACCACGTGGAACGGCGCGGCCATGTCGGCCGCGATCGCCTGCGCGATCAGGCGTTTGGAGCTGTCGGCCGGGCCGACGAGCAGCGTGTGCGGGAAGCGCGCGGCGCCCGCGAGGCAGCGCTCGACGATGGCCGACGCCGTCTCGGCCAAGGCCGGGCACTCGGCAAGGTGGCTCAACGTCGGCGCCGCAAGATCCTCGTGCGTGATCCATCGCGCGGGCGGCGCGGGTACTGGCGCGGGCGCGGCGGGCGTCGAGGCGGGATCGGCGTCGGCCTTCGCCCTTGGCGCGGCGGTCGCGCCGGGCGCAGGCCTCGCGCCGGGCGCAGGCCTCGCGCCGGGCGCCGGCTTCGCGCGCGGCGCACGCTTGCCGCTGCGCGGCGTGCCGTCCTCCTGACGGCGGTCCTCGGGGCGTCCAAAGCCGGGGAACAGTTCGGACTCGTCCATGAGTCACTCCTTGCAAGGTGCTGGGGTGCGTGAGCGGCCGAAGATAGGCCTGCGCCCGGAAAGTGCAAGGAGATTTCGTTCCAAAGCGCGAGTTTGCGCGATGTTCGCGCGGCTGCGACGGCCTGGGCAATCATCCATCACTCGCATCCACAACCGGTGGTGGTCGGTCATGCGTGATCTACAAGCCTCGCGCCTCCACCTTCCAATCGCCGGCCACCCGCCCGTCCGCGGTCGTGCCTGCGCTCACGCGCACCTGGCCCGCGCCGTCGCTCACCGTGACGGCCGCGGAGCCCGCATGCGACGTGCCCACCACGATGCGCGGCACGCGCGCGCCGTCCGAACACACCACGTGCGCACCACCCGCGCGGTCGGACCCCACGCCGATCCGCGCCGTGCCGCGCGCATCGAACACCATGAGCCCCGCCGATCCGTCGCCGTCAGCGGACACGGTGACGCGCTTGCGCGCGCCGCTGTCGAGCCATTCGAGCACGGCCTCGCCGCGCTCGCTCACGCTTGCCACGATGCGCGGCGCGCCGTGTGCATCCATGATGACGATGCCGCTGCAGCGCAACTGGCCGTCGGGCGAGAGCATGCCCTCGAGCCGCGCGATGCGTGCGTGCAGGTCATCCGTTGGGGGCTCCGTGTTCGACAACGTGGTCCTGGATGCTGGGTCCGATGGTGGTGCGCATACGGGCGTGGGCTCCGACCCCCACGCACGGGCCGCGCGTGCGGCTTCGTCGAGGGGAACGATCGCACACGAGGGAGAAGCACCAAGTGCACCGCCGGGCGGGATCACCCGGAATCCCGTGGCGCGAACCGCGGGCGGGGACGCCCCGCGTGCTTTCGCCGACTTTCCCGGAGGCACGGGTTTGCGCAGTTACCGTGCGGCGCATCGCAGCACGAATCGCCGGCAACGCTGCGTCCCCGCTTGACTTGTGTGGGAAAGTGGGAATAATCCACGCATGTCCCGGCGGGCAAAGGACTCCATCTCCATGAAGAACGCCGACTCCAAGGGGCGTGTCACCCTCGGCGCGCCATTTGCGAACCGACCGGTGCTGATCGAGCACTTCGAAGACGCCGTCATCGTGCGCGTGGCGCGCGTGCTTCCGGAATCCGTCGTGCGTGCATTGCCGATCTCGGACGAGTGGCTGGACCGGGACGACCCCGCACGCGCCGCGGTTCGCCGTGGCCTTGCCGACGCCCGTGCAGGGCGGACGACGCCTGTTGCCGATGTTCGCCCGAAGCGCGGCTCACGGGGACGGTGATGCAGTTTCGAGTCTTGCTGACGGACGAGGCCCGGTCGGCCTTGGATGCCCTGCATGGACGACGATCCGGGGGAGCGGACGCCGCGCCCACCCGTTCCGTCGATCGGCGATCTGCGGATCCCGCTGCCGCAAAGCAGGTCGACAAGGCACTCCGTTGGCTCGCAGCCAATCCGCGTCATCCCGGGCTTCGTACCCACCTGTACCACTCGTTGAAGAGCCCGTTCGATCGCGACGGCAAGGTCTTTGAGTCGTACGCGCAGAACCGAACGTCTGGCGCAATGCGGCTCTTCTGGTGTTGCGGCCAGGCCTCGGGTGACATCACGGTGCTTGCCATCGTGAGGCATCCGGACTGATCGACGCGCTGAATCGCCCCCTCACCTCGGAAACGCGATCCACACGTAGTGATCGCCGCCCGGGCAGGGCGGAATCGGCGACGCCAGGAACTCGACTGTCCCGTCCTCCCAGATGCGGTACGGCCCGCGCGCGCTCCATGCCATCACCTGGTCAATGCACGGGACGGTGCCCCGGACCACCAGGTTCGTCCCCTCGGCCGGCACCGAGTCCGGCAGCTTGGACCGCCCGGCGCCGGGGTCGAGGAACATCCCGACGCATCGGCCTGCCGCGCCCCAGGCACCCGGCGCGCCCGTGGCCGGCCGCGCGTCGAACGCGCCCAGCAGCACGGCGGCCGCAGCCGCCGAGAGGGTGACGGTCAGCACTCCTGCCCGCGGAACGTGGTTTGCCATGATCTTCCCGGCATCGGCATGCCCGGTGCGCGCGCTCCAATCCGGGGTCTTCGGGAGTCCGTGTGGACCACGGCGCTGCCGCAGGTTGCTTCGGTCACTTCGTGGCAGGCAGGAGTGATGCAGGAGTGATGATTGACGGCGCGGTCCGCTGCTCCGGGTGAAGTGTGTCCCGATTCGGGACACTTCTCGCCGCGAGCAATGGAATTCGCGCGGCGCCCAAAAACTGTCCGATAAGTAAAAACCCCGAATCTCACTGGGTTTCTGCTTTCACCTGAGTCCTTTTTGGACGAGATTACGTTCCTTAAGGAAAGTGGTTGATGGCTTGGCCATCCTCCGCGAAGTCAGCAAAGGCGGCCGCGCGTGCCGTCTCGATTCTCCGCCACCTGAACCGCCCGAACACCCACGAGGCTTTCCACCATGTCGCACCGCCCGTCATTCGCGTTCATTGCCGCCGCATCGTTCGTCGCCGCTGCGCACGCCCAAGTCGTCCCCTTCGAGATCGTTGCCCGCCAGTCCACGGACGCCAACGTCGCCGGGGTTGCCACTGCCGTCTGGGTTCCGGGTGCGTTCAACAACGGCAGCATCGATGACGAGGGCCGCGTCGTCGTCGCCAACATCATCCAGAATGCGGATGCCACGCTCACCAACGCCAACCAGCGCGTCGTGATGCGGGGCGTTCCCGGCGCGCTCTCGTTGATCGCGCGCAACGGGAGCCCGGCGCTCGCCGGTGCGCCCTCCGGCGCCGTGTTCAACCAACTCATCGCCGGCGCGGGCGTGAACGGCATCACGCAAACGTACGCCAACTCGTCGTCGGGCTACATGGTGGTCGGCGGAATGCTGAACGGTGGTTCGGTGGTTCACACCGCCGGCCCGACCCAGAACAACAGCGCCATGTGGCTCGTGGGCCCGGACGGCACCGCGTACCTCATGGGAATCGTGGGCATGCAGGCCCCCGGCGCCGCGGCGGGAACCTACCTCACGACCAACTACAGTTCGTCGGGTCTCTCGACGTCCGCGGCCCGAGTGACCAACGAAGGCAAGTTTCTCTGGTACTCGGCCACCGCCGGCGGCGACACCGTGACGAGCGGAGCCACGGCCAACAACTACGGTTTCTGGATCCTGAACACCGCCGGTCCGTCATCCGCCGAGCTCGTGTTCCGGCGCGGCCAGGTCGCTCCCGGCCTCACCGACGGGACCTACCTGTCGGCGATGGCCTCGTTCTCCGGCATCATCAACGGTTCGAGCGTCCTCGTGACGGCGACGTTGGCGGGCGGCACCACGACCACCGCGAACGACGCCGCGGTGATCCTCTCGATCGCGGGACAGCAGCGCATCGCGGTCCGCGAGGGGGACCCGGTCTACGGCATGCCCGGCATGACGTTCACCGGCACCCAGACCGTCAACGGCCGTGGCCTTGCGTCCGACGGCCGCTTCGTGTTCACGTCGAGCATCGCCGGCCCCGACGTCACCACGGCCAATGACCTGGTGTTCTGCCTCTACGACCCGAACGGCGGCTCACGGGTGATCGTGCGCGAAGGCGACACCGCATCGACGTGGGGCGGCAACGCCTTCTCCAACGTCAACAGCACCGGCCTGTGCTTCACCGCAACCGACCATGTCATCTTCAACGCCGGCGTCGCGGGCGCCTCGTCGCTGTCGTACATGGTCGACTACGACATCGACGCCCAGTCGATGTCGGTCATCCTCCGCGGCGGCGACCAGGCGGTCGACCTCCCGAAGGGAGTGCAGTACGCGAACACGTACGCGGGTTCATCGTCCCCGGCCATCAACTCGAAGGGCGAGATGGTCGTCTCGATGCCGCTCCAAGGCGCCGTGACCGCGGGGACCGATGACCGCGCCCTGTTCGCGTGGAGCGCGTCGACCGGCCTCCGCATGATCCTGCGGCTCGGAACGTCGGACATCACCGGTTTCGCCCTGAAGACCTTCAACCCGGTCGGAAACGCCGGTCAGAACGGCAACGGTGGGTCCACGGGCCTCAGCGAGACCGGCTGGTTCGTGACCAACGCCAGCGACGCCAATCCGGACACGCCCACCGGCACCGACTACTTCCTGATGCGCGCCCGCGTCTTCGGCCCCACCGCCACCTGCACCGGCGACCTCAACGACGACAGCCAGGTGGATGGCCTCGACCTCGGCATCCTGCTGAGCGCATGGGGCGCGTGCGGCGTCGGAACCTGCGTTGCGGACCTCAACCAGGACGGCCAGGTCGACGGCCAGGACCTCGGCGTCGTGTTGAGCGCGTGGGGTTCATGCCCCTGATGCCCAGGACCCGAACCCCGTGCGCATCGCAACGATCGTTTCCCTGGTGCTTGCCACCGGGGCCGGAGCAGCCGAGCTCGTGCTGATTCCGGTCCCGGCGGGCAAGCCCGTCTTCCTGACGGACGTCAGCGATGACGGATCGGTGGTGGTCGGGAACGCATCGGAGCAGTACTTCACGTGGACGCGCGAGGCCGGCGTCGTGTACATCGGGGGCATCGCTCCCGGATTCCAGGGCGCGGGCGGCACGGGACGCGTCTCGGCGAACGGGGCGCTGGTCGCTGGAGGCTCGCTGAACGCCGCTTCCAAGGCCGAGGCATCCCGCTTCTCGGTGGCGCAGTCTGCGTGGACCACCGGGCCCGGGCTCGGCGGCACGTGCGACATCACGTCCACGTCCGCGTACGGGATGTCCGCCGACGGCAACGTCATCGTCGGCGGCGGATACGCGACGGCGTGCGGGTCGTTTCGCGCTTTCCGCTGGGACACGACCACCGGATCGATGGTCGCCATGCAGAGTTGGTTCGGCTGGTCAGGCCGGGCCAACTCCGTGAGCGGTGATGGTTCAACCGTGGTCGGGTGGCAGTCGGACGGGACCGGTGCGCGTCGCCCGTGCTTCTGGCGCTTGAGCGGCACGTCATGGGTCCAGACGCGGCTGTCGTCGCCCATCGGGACCTCGTACACGCTGTTGGGCGAGGCGAACGCGGCAAGCCTGGACGGACAGGCGGTGGTCGGGCAGGCCACGATCGCCGGACTCCAGCAGCCGTTCCGATGGACGCAGGCAAGTGGCACCGTGGGGCTCGGCACCGCGATCGACCCGCCGATTCCGGGATTCGCGGTCGACTGCAGCAGCGATGCCTCGCGCGTGCTGTGCATCTTCCGTGCGGGTCCTCCGCCGACGTCGGGCGAGGGCTTCATGTGGATCGAAGGGCGCGGATTCGTCGGGCTCGAAGAGCTCGCCCTCGAGGCCGGGGTGCAGGTGGCACCGGAGGTCCGCCTCTCGCTCCCGCTGGCCATGTCCGCCGACGGCAAGACCATCGTCGGGTCCGGGCGCGACGAGTTCCAGGGCATCGACGTGACGTTCGTGCTCGACCTTCGCCCCGCGCAACCCGCGTGCCCGGGTGACCTCAACGACGATGGCGACGTGAACGGCCTCGACCTCGGCATCCTGCTCGGTGCGTGGGGCCAGCGGGGCATCGCGGACATCAATCAGGACGGCGTCGTGAACGGCGTTGACCTCGGAATCCTGCTCGGCAACTGGGGTACCTGCCCCTGAATCCCCTGTCACCACGAATCACCCTGCGCTCCGCCATGCACACCCTCTTGATCGCCGCATCGGCCCTCCTCGCCTCGACTGCCTGCGCCGGCGAGCTCACGCTCATCCCGGCCCCCTTGGGCTACATGACCGGCGTCAGCGCGAACGGGCGCGTCGTCTCCGGCTACGGCTCCCAGTACTTCTACTGGACCAAGGAGACCGGGTCGATCTTCATCGGCGGCATCGGCCCCGGGATCCAGGGCGCGGGCGGAAGTTCGCAGATGGCCAACGACGGCAACCGCCTGTGTGGCAACGTGCTCAACCCGCAGGGCAAGGTCGAGGCGGCGATCTACGACATCGCCGCCGGCGAGTGGCAGTTGCTCGGCAATCTCGGCGGATCCTGCGACATCAATTCCTCCACGGCATGGGGCATCTCGGCCGACGGATCGACGGTGGTCGGCGGCGCCTATCCGTCGGCGTGCTCCCATCGCGCGATGCGCTGGTCGCAGTCGACGTCGATGGGCACGCTCTACTCGTGGTTCGGCTGGACCACGCGGGCCAACTCCGCGAATGCAAACGGAAGCGTGGTGGTCGGCTGGCAGGACATCGACACGGGCTTCCGCCAAGGGTGCATCTGGACCAACGGCGTGCAGGCGCGCCTGGCGTCGCCGACGGGCGCGCGAATGGGCGAAGCGGGCTGCTGCACCGCGGATGGATCCGCGGTCTTCGGTTTCGGCGATTTCGGTGACGGCAACGGACAGGTCCCCTACCGGTGGACCGCCGCGACGAAGGCCGTCCCGCTGGGGCCGTCTCCGGACCCCGCGAACGGCTATGCCACGGACTGCAGTGCCGACGGCTCGGTGATCAGCTGCTTCTTCCGGTGGGGCCCGCCCGCGATCAGCGGCGAGGGATTCGCATGGATCGCCGGACGTGGTTTCGTCGCGCTCGAGGACCTCGCGATCGAGCACGGCGCGTTCGTCCCGGACGACGTGCGGCTGTCGCTGCCGCTTGCGGTGTCCGCCGACGGCAAGACCATCGTGGGCGCGGGGCGGTCCGACGTGGGGCAGGTGATCTTCGTGCTTGACATGCACCCGGAACCGGGCGCGTGTCCCGGCGACCTCAACCTCGACTCCGTCGTGAACGGCCTTGACCTTGGCATCCTGCTCGGGTCATGGGACCAGCGCGGCGTCGCCGACATCAATCAGGACGGCGTGGTGAACGGCCTCGACCTTGGCATCCTGCTCGGCAATTGGGGGAATTGCCCGGGGGCCTCTTGAGCGAGCCCGGGGTGGCGACCGTGTCGGGTGCCCCGACGGCGCCTGACCAACGCCGAACTCCTCAGGCGGGCTACGCTGCTCCCGAGGTGACCCCGCCGCCCCCCCAGGACTTTGCCCCCCACTGCAGCGCCTGCGTCCGTGCGCTGCAAGGCTCGCTGCGGGCGATGTACGACGCCGTGGGTGCCGATGTCGCCCGTCCGCAGGAGGTCGCACGGCGGTTCAAGCTCAACAAGAACCTGACCTGGAAGGTCGCCAAGGTGCTTCAGACCTCGGAGCCGCTGGAGGCCGTGCCCGTGATCCCGGGCGCCGAGGGCATGGGGCTGCTGCTGACCGCGATGGAGCGCGAGGGCGCCGGGCAGTCGGTCACCGCACCCGTGCGACGCGACTTCGACGCATTCGACGAGATGCTGCGGACGCACGCGGGCGACCGCGCGACGCTCGACCTCCTGATCGACGGCATGCCGCTCGGGGGCAAGGCGCTCGAGGTCTCGCGAAAGTTGGCGTTCCGTGGCAATTCGGGGATCTGGGGCCTTCAGGCGCGCGTCCGCTCGATGCTGCAGGTGCTTGCGCCCACGGCCGGGCGCCCGGACCGGCTCGATGACGTGCTGGCCGCCGGGCTGCACGAACTGCGCCGGTTGCGGAGCGTCCAAGGGTGGCCGCTCTTCCGCTTCCATCACTACGGAGTCGCGCCGGACGGCGGGCGGCGGACACGCGAGTTCGTGCCCATCGAGCCCGCGTCGTCATCCGCCGAGCCCGACCTGATGATGCGGTCGTTTTGCTCCCCGCCAGGCGCCGAGGTCCGCAGCGTGCGTTCCGAGGGCGAGGTGCGTCACGAGCTTGCCGATGGCCCGATCGGCCAGCGCGGAGCGGTGACGTTCATGTTCGGGTCGATCGAGCGCGGCGCGTTCGATCGCTATGCGCAGCCGGGTGCAGGCGAAGTTGAGCACGGCGAAATGGTCGCCTTCGTGACCATGCCCACGGAGTTCGCACAGATGGACGTGATGGTGCACCGTTCGATGCTCGGCGAGTTCAGGCCCGAGGTCATCGTGTACGGCAGGCCGTTCGGCACCTTCGATCCCGATCCCGAGATGCGCGAGCGCTACCGGCTGCCGATCCCCGTCGAGATCGACCGCATCGATCCGGCGCATGAATCAATGGACAGCGACCTGGTCGCGGACCGCGCGCGGCTGATCCGTACCGTGGTCGAGCGGGCAGGTTGGACGGTCGATGACTTCGTGTTGTTCCGCGCGGTGGTGACGTATCCGCCGATGCCGTGTTCGGTGGTGTTCAGGTACCCGCTGCCACCGAGGCCGTGACGGGCGCCCGGCGCCCGGCGGCATCGAGCCCGCCATCCAACCCCGCATCCCACGCCGTACGCAGCCGTTCCGCGGCCTCCGTCGCCGGCACCGCGTGCCAGATCGGCGCGCCCGCGCCCTCCGCGCCCGCACCCGCTGCACCCTTCGCCCCCGCGCGCGACGCGACGCCCAGCCGCTCGAGCTTCGCCAACGCGTCGTCCACCTCGAAGTCGCAGCGAATGCCCATGGAGCCCGCGAGCCACGCCTCGATGCGCGCGTCAAGCGTCGCCTCGTCGGCCGGTCCGCCGTGCGCGAGGAACTCCCACGCGAGCGCCGCTTCCTTCGCCTCTTCCTCGTAGGCCTCGTCCAGCACGCGCAGGAACGCACCTTCCTCGCTGTCAAGCGTCTGGAAGTAGAGCGTCCGCGCGTGGGCGTTGGCGTACTGCAGGCGTCGCTTCTGGTACTTGGTCCATGCGCCCATGGTGATGCCCAGCAGCGTGAACGAACCTGCGGCCACCAGGCCCCATCCGCCGCTTTCCACGGGATGATCGGCCGCCAGTCCGAGCCAGAACTTCACCAGGCCGATGATCGCCGTGATCGAGAAGAGCACCTTCGATGCCGCCAGCACCACGCTCACGACCGCCGGCACGAAGATCACCGCCTGGTCGAGGGTGCGCATGCGCACGCGGCTGTTGGGCAGGATCACCTCGAGGTCCGGCACCGGGATGTTTCGGAAGAGCTTGAGGCCGAGCGACGGACGCGGGTCGTCCGCGCGGTCGCGATGGACGCACAGCACGAACACGCGTTCGAGCACGTCGAACTCAACCGTGCGGCGGCGCAGCCCGACCCACGAACGCAGGGTCTCGGTGCGTCGCTCGCGGCCGCGCGCGAAGACGGTGAGCCGATCGATGCGGTCCATGTTGACCGAGACCTGCACTTCGCTGAGGGCCTGCGATTCGAACGCCTCCATCAGCCGGTCGCGCGAGAGTTCGCGGTAGTTCGCGCGACGCATGAGCGAGGCAAGCCGGTCGGCGAGCGCCGCGCCCGCACGCGCCTCGCGCGCGTAGGCACCCGCCGGCCATTCGCGAGACTCGAGTTCCGCGCGGGCGGCAGCGAACGCGGACTTGAGATCGTCGCCGCGCGAGGCGGTCTCGAGCCGGAGCACCGAGAGCAGTCGCGCGTGGGCGGATGACGCACCCGATGTCGACGCGCTCGACGGCTCATTGGCTCGCGCCCGGCCATCCGCCTCGAGCGCGGCCAGGACCTGCGCAAGCGACGCTCGAATGGAGTGGTCGGACGGTGAGCCGGGGTTGGATTCGTGCGCGGTCATTCCAAGGCCGGAGCCTATCCCGCGCCATCGCGCGAGGACACACTTCCTGCACCGGTTCTGAACACGCGGTTCATAGCCTTTCCCTTGCATGACTCAGGTCGGGACGACTCCGTTGGCACGTTGCGCACTCGCCGTTGCGGCCCTTGCCGCTGCGCTTTCCGGGTGTACGTCCGACCCGCGTCACACGTCCGAGGCCGCGGCCGCCATCGCCGAGGACGCGGCACCGATCGCCGAGGCCGCGTCACCCGCTCCCGAGGCCGCCTCGGACCCCGCCGCCACCCCTGCGGGCCAGGCCGCGGCGAAGCCCGCGACCCCGAAGATCGACGCGCATTCGGGCGACGCCTCCACCGCGTCGCCCCAGCACCCGCTTGCGATGCAAGTCGGTTCGACGGTCGCCTTCCTCTTCGAACGGCCCGACGCCGGCAGCGCGCCGGTCGCGCAGGTGCGCGAGGGATCGGCGGTCAAGGTCATCGGCACTGCGCGACCGGTGAAGATGGAGGTTCCCGCACCCATGCACGAGGGCTTCCCCGGCAACGATCCGCCAACGTGGGCGCAGGTCACCGTCGGGGCGTTCAGCGGCTGGATGCCGGCGCGGTCGCTGATCGGGCCCCTGCCTCTTGCACTCGATTCGAGGGGCCTCGCCGCCGAACGTGCAACGTTGGTGGGCTTCGAGCTGACGAAGGCCGTGCGTGACGCGTGGGACACGGTCCCTGGCACGCCTGAACTGGCGGAAGCGAACTACGCGGCTGCGGACCGCGTGCTGGTGGATGCCGCGCGACCGCACGACCTGCGCACCCCCGGGCGCGACGCGTTCACGGGCGGGCCACGCGTGGACTCGTTGCCCGAGGCGCGTGCCACGCTTTCCTCGGTGAGCAAGGACGTCGACGCGCGCGCAGGGAAGGTCCGGGCTGCGGCCATCGCGCTCAAGATGCCGCCGTACGACAAGAACGCGCCGGGCAACCTGAAGGAAGCGCTGAAGGTGGGCATCGGCCCGGGCGCTGCCAACTGGAAGATGGTGAACGCGCTGGAGTACCTGTGGTTCAACTCGCGCTTCCTGACGCCGGTCGAGGAGCGCGTGATCGGGCGCGAGTGCATGGCCATGCTGATCGGTCCGCGCGAGACGGTCCCGCAGGACGACCCGATTGTCCACTACCTGACGTGGGTGCTCGGCCGCGTCGCCGCACAGAGCACCACGCCGATGCCGGCGTTCGGGCTCGCCGTTGCGTTGGTGCGTGATGACACGGAACGCGAAGCCATTGCGCTCCCCGGAGGACCGGTGATGCTCACCACGGGCCTGCTGCGCGCGCTGCGCAACGAGCACCAGCTGGCCACCCTGATGGGGCGGCTCGTGGCCGACAGCGAGTCGCTCTGGGGAATCGCCGCCGCGTACGGCGCGAAGGCGGACCGCCTCAACGCGGTGCTTCAGGTGTTCGAACTGCAGTCGGCAGGCGCGCTCGAGGCCGTGGTCGAGGAGTACATGCTCGAGGTTCCCGAGGACCACACGGAGGCTGCGGTGGTCGAGGGGCGGGATCGCCTGCTGAACACCGCCAGCGAGCGGTACGTGGAGATCATGCGCGGCACGTTCGAGCGCATCCGGACGCAGGATCCTGCGCAGCGCGACTACGCGGCCCGGCGCGGGGCGGCGCTTGTGCGTGGGGCAGGGTGGACGCCGGTGAACATCGACGCCCCGCTTGCGGGCGAAGTGTCCGAGGGGGCGCCCGCGGATGCCTCGCCACGCGGCAACCCCGGGCCGCGCTGGATTCGGTTGCGGAAGGAACTGGACCGGCTGGATGCGCCCGCGGCTCCCCCGGCGCCCGTCAAGCCCGCCGCGCGGTCCCGTGCGGGCGCGACGGGTTCGAAGCCGAAGCCACAGCCGAAGGCACCCGCGGTCCGCTGATCGGGGACCCGGGGGCGGTTGGATTGCATGCTTGAAGGTCTGGGGAACGACTGTCGCGCGGCCCCGTGTTCCAGTGAGAAGCGCCTGTTTCACCCCCGTGTGGAACACTTCGCTCCATGAAGAACCGCCGCCCGATCGCCGACATCATCCGCTCCTGCGACGTGGACCACACGGTCCTTGAGCTGCGCTCGCTGCATCACTTCCACGAGCATCCGGCGCTGGCCGGGCTGCTCAGCCGGGCCGTCGAGGCGAGCCTGCATGGCTCCCACCGCTTCCCGCACACCGTCCTCTGCGGGCCCGCCGATTCCGGCAAGCGCTCGCTGGTGCACGCCATCGCCCGCGAGCTGGTGCAGCCCGTCCTCGAGCTGGACATGCACGCCGTCCGCGGCTCCGTCGACCTCCACGCGGTCTTCAAGGAAGCCGGCGATGGCGCAATCGTCCTGCTGACGCACCTGGAGGCGGCGCCGCCCCAGGCGTTGCGGGACCTCCAGCGCGCCGTCGGCCAGCGGATGCGGCTCGACGCACCACACACCGGCATGCACCATGACACCCCGGTCGGCAAGGACTGGGTGGCCGCGATGTCGGAGCTTGAGTTCGGGCCGCGCAAGTCCGCACGCGCGCTGAAGCCGTACGACGCGTTCACGGTCATCGCGACCACGCGTGCGCCGCTCGACCCGTCGGTGAACGTGGTCGGCTGGGTCGAGCGCACGTACCACCTGGGTCGCACGGCCGAGTCCGAGGCGGTCCGCGTGCGCCGGGCGCTGGCGCGGCGGGCGCTCTCGCTCGACGAAGCGTCGGTGGCCGCAATCGCCGAGGCGATGGTGTCGTTCGGCATCCGCACGCTGGCGGGCGTGGGAACGCTCGTCGAGTGGATGCGCGCCAAAGGCGTCACCACGATGGACGCGAGCCAGCGGGTCGAGGAGCTGGTGTCGATCCTTGCGCCCATGGCCAACCCGGCACATGCCGAACGGCATCGAAAGGCACTCGAGTGCGAGCGCGCGTCGCCGTTGTCGCATTCGTCGCCGGATTCGCCCGAATCCCCGAGCCCGTCGCCGTCGCCCTCGGCGGCATCGTCCACGCCCACCCAAGAAGAGTCCCCGCGCCCATGACCCCGTCGCAACTCGCCGCGTACCTTGCGTCCATCGTCGCGCACGACCTTCGGCTGAGCCTCATGATCTGGGGCGCTCCGGGGATCGCAGGGATCGGAGGGCGGGCGGTTCCCGTGTGGTGATGTGGTGCGGATGATGGAACTTTCCAAGTAGCCTGCGTTTCAGCATGGATGCAACGCCATTGATCCTCGGACTTTCGGTCGGAGCCGCACTTGGCGCCGCGGGTGTTGCGCTCTACGTGCGTGGCTCGATGGCTGCCGCGCGTGCGGTGTCCGCCGGGCATGAACGCTCGATTGGGGAACTTCGTGAGCAGGCCTCGACTGAACGAGCCCGTGCGGACCACGCGAACGCGGAACTCTCGCGCGCCCGGCAGGACGTGCGTGCCCTCGAGGCGACGATGGCTGAGCGCGAGCGTGCGCTCGCAGAGCTCAGGGCCACGTTTGAGCAATCGAAGTCTGCGCTCACCGACGCGTTCAAGGCCACCGGCTCGGACGTCCTGAAGCAGACGGCCGAGACGCTCCTGAAGCAGGCGAAGGACCAGTTCGAGGGCCACAAGCAGCTTTCGCAGCAGGACCTCGACGAGCGGAAAAAGGCGATCGATGCCGTGGTGACGCCGCTCAAGGAGCAGCTCGCCAAACACGAGCAGCTCGTGAAGGAGCTCTCCGAGAAGCGCGAGGGCGACTCGAAGGCGCTTGGCGAGCAGCTGAAGCAGATCGCCGAGCTGCAGCAGCGTGCATCCACCGTGGCGCAGACCCTCTCGAGCGCCATGCGCGACCACCGCCAGCGCGGTCGCTGGGGCGAGGTCAGCTTGCGCAACGTGGTGGAACTTGCCGGACTCAGCGAGCATGCGGACTTCATCGAGCAGGCCGTGATCGATGGCGAGGACGGCGGCAAGCTTCGCCCGGACATGATCGTGCGCCTGCCGGGCGAGCGATTCATCCCGATCGACGCCAAGGTTCCGATGAACGCCTTCTTCGACTCCATCGACCCCGGGGCTGCGTCCGATGCCGACCGCGCCCGTCGCCGCATGGATCACGCCACGGCCATGCGCCAGCACGTCCGCGCGCTGATGGGGCGCGAGTACAAACAGGTCAACGCCAAGGCGACCGGTGGGGCGCTCGACCTGACGGTGATGTACGTGCCCGTGGAGAGTGCGCTGGCGGCGGCCTTGGAAGCTGATCCGGCGCTGCACTCGGATGCGCTGTCGATGAAAGTGGTGATCACCACGCCCGCAACGCTCCTTCCGCTCCTGCGCATGTGCGCCATGCAGTGGACGCAGGCGCGGCTCAACGAGAACGCGCGCAAGATCGGCGAGGAGGCGGCCACGCTGATCGACCGCATGGCGACGTTCGCCGAGCATCTGCAGAAGGTGGGCCGCAACCTGGAGTCGGCCACCCGCGGCTACAACGACGCGGTGGGCTCGTTTAACACTCGGATGCTGCCCTCGGCGCAGAAGGTGGCGGCGATCGCGGGGAAGGCGGATGACCTGCCGCAGGAGCTGCCCGCGGTCGCAGCGCTGCCGCGGGGGGATGTGGTGGTGGGGTAAGACCCCTCACCCCACCGCCATCACAAGCACGAACGCATTCACCACGAAGAGCACCGCCGCAGGCAGCGTCTGGACCAGCGAATCACCGATCCGGATGCGCGTGGCGATCCCCATCAGCATCAGGAGCGCCAGCCCCGCTGCCGCAGCTACCAAGAGCGGCCCGTAGAAGTGGCCCGCAAGCAGTCCCAGCGCCCCGAGGCACTCGAGCACCCCGACCGTCGTGCGGAACCGCGCGAGCCGATACCGCTCGAACTCGGCGACCATGCGCACGGTGGTCAGGCACGTGACGCCGTAGAATAGGAAGGCGAACGCCGACATGGCGCGGGCGATTTCGAAGGCGGTCTGCATCGGGGCGAGGCCACCGTGACTCTAGGACGGGCGGGCGGGCGCCACATTGGATAGAGTTCCGGAAATGGTGAACACCATCGGTTCCATCCTCCAAGTCATCGTCGGCCTGGGACTCCTGAACGTGTGGCTCCTGCGCCGCAACAGCGCAACCGCCTATCGCGGAGGCAAGGCCACGAACCTGAAGGACGAGTTCGCCACGTACGGGCTGCCCGCTCCGATGTTCTACATCGTCGGCGGGCTGAAGATCGCCTGCGGCGTGCTGCTCTTGGTCGGGCTTGCGTACCGGCCGGTCGTGCTGCCGTCGGCCGCCGTCGTCGCGGGCCTCATGGCCGGCGCGGTCGTCATGCACCTCAAGGTCGGTGACGCCGTGACGAAGTACGTCCCGGCGACGCTGATGCTCCTGATGAGCGGCGCGATCTGCGTCATCGACCGCATGCAGTGACGCCGCCGCGTGTCCGTGCGCGGGTCATCCCCCGGACGGCGCAATGAGTCGACGTAGGTCGCGGGGCTGCACCACCACTCCCAGGTTGACGGCAAGCATGCCGAGCGCGAGGGGAATGCCTCGCGGGAACATCGTCACGTTGAACGCAAAGATGCCGATCGTGATCGGCAGCTGCATCAGGCCCGCGGCGAACCGCGTCCGGGGAATCAGCAGCATGATGCCGAGCGCCAGGTGTCCGACGGCCAGCCAATCCATCAAGCCGCCCTCGCGGATCAACTGCCACATCTGCGCGCCGCGCGACCCGTCACTTGCGGGCGGGGCGAACCACTGGAACACATGGTTCACCGCGGACCCGACCAACGGAACGGCCAGGAGCAGGGCGCTGACGGTCTGGAGGGTTCGCATGGTCATGGTTCGGTGGTCCCGTTCGGCGATCACGGTTCAGCGTCGGCCGGAGCGGTCGCTCGCTGAGCCGCGTCGGGCCGTGCGCGTGCAGGGCTCCTCGGCCGGTGCCTCGCACGGACCTCGCCGGCGGCATGCGTCGGAGCAGTAGCGGACGTGCTCCCAGTCGCGCTCCCACTTCTTGCGCCACGTGAACGGCCGGTGGCACGACGCGCACTGCTTGGGCGGCGGAACGGGCGTTCGCTTCATTGGGGGCATGACGTGGCGTGGGGCGAGGGTGCGGGCAAGGGCGGAACCACACAAAGGGTAGGGTGCCAACGGATCAGGAGTTCAGACGGATTTTCGGTCGACTTCGTGCCCGTCGCACCACGCGGCCTCATCGGGCGGAATCAGTCTGACCGTGCTCATCACCCACGGCCTTTCGGCGGTCCGCCGAGTGATCCTGGGACCGAACCTCGCAGACTTCACGTTGCTCATCTGTGGCAATCACGGATTCGTCCGTTGTGCGCACTTCTTCGAGAGCGGCGCACACACCGCTGGCGCGACCGAACCCGACCATGAGATGATGATGCAGTTCTCACCCGTCCTCACCGCGGGTCGAAATGACCGGGCGCAGGTGCGCGGGCTGCCTCGGTGCATTCGATCCTCCGCAGGCGTTGCGCCCAAACGAATAGCCTGCACGGTATGCCTCGCTCGCCAACGGCAACGCATCGCCCGTCCCGCCGCCAATTCCTCGTCGCGGCCGCCGGCCTTGCCCTCACGCCCGCGCTTGCGCGCTGCGTCTCGGCCCGGCGTGCACCGGCGTTCCTGCAGCACGTGTCGCCGCGCCGGCCGGACGCGCTGCGCCTGGCGTGCATCGGCACCGCCAACCGCGCGTGGGACAACATCCAGGAGGTCCGCCATGAGCAGATCGTGGCGCTCTGCGATGTGGACAGCGCGTATCTCGAGCGCGCGGGCGCCGCGTTCCCCGACGCCGCGCGCACGCGCGACTGGCGCGAGGTGATCGCGTGCGCGCGCGAACTCGACCTCGACGGCGTGGTGGTCAGCACCCCCGACCACATGCATGCACCGGTGACGCGTGCGGCGTTGCATGCGGGGCTGCCCGTCTATTGCGAGAAGCCGCTGACCCGCACCGTGGCCGAGGCACGAGCGGTTCGCGAGGCGGCGTCGCGCGCCGGCGTCGCGACGCAGATGGGCACGCAGATCCACGCGGGCGAGAACTACCGGCGCGTGGTCGAGGCGGTCCGTGCGGGCGCCGTCGGCCGGGTGACGGCGGTCGATTGCTGGGTGACCAAGAGCTGGGGCGACGGTCGCCTCACGCCGGGTGCGGTGGCGCCCGCCACGCTCGACTGGGACCTGTGGCAGGGCGACGGCCCCAAGGTGCCGTACATCGAGGGGATCCACCCCGGCAACTGGCGTCGCTACTGGGCGTATGGGACCGGGACCTTGGGCGACATGGGGTGCCACATCTTGGACCTGCCCGTATGGACCATGGGACTGACCGACGAGCACGTGGCCTCGGCGGAAGTGTTCGCCGAGGGGCCGCCGGTGGACGCCGTGGGGACGCCCTCGTGGCTTGAGGTGAGTTGGGCGATGCAGGGTGTGCCGGCCGTCGGGGGGCTGGACTCGGGTGCGCCGGATCCGTTCGTGCTGCGCTGGTTCGACGGCGGGCGGATGTCGCCCTTCGTGCAGGAGATCGGCGCGAAGGACCGGGTCAACTACCACGACCGGTTCAACGTGTGCTTCCAGGGAACCGAGGGCGCGCTGTTCGCCAACTACGGCGAGATGCTGCTGTGGCCCGGGGCGCGCGCCGCCGAGTGGAAGCCGCCGACGGTGTCGATCGCGCCGAGCGTGGGGCACCACCGCGAGTGGCTGCAGGCGATCCGCGCAGGGCGTCCGTCGGAGACGCTGTGCGGGTTCGGGTACGGGTCGCGGCTGACGGAGCTGGTGCTGCGCGGGGTGGAGCGGTACCGGGGGTGATTGAGAAACTGAGCGGGGAATGATCCTCTGCTGGAAAGTCATCCCCGCTCACGATCGGCGTATGTTGTGCGCATGGCACTTTCGCCCGCGGTCGTGAAGGAACTTGATGCCGCCCTCGCCGCGCTCGAGGCCGCGGATCCCGCGTCCGCCGGTCCCCGGTGGGGCGCGATGCACAAGGCGATGCTCAAGGCGAAGTTCGATCCCCAGGCGCTGATGCGGATCGTCGGGGCCCGCGACCTGGATGCGATGCGGCATGCGGTGCGCCAGGCCAAGGGCGAGGTGGTGGATGCGGCAGACGGTGATCCGGGTTCGGCGGCGGGCGCCGCGCCCGAGGTCCCCCTCGACGTGATGCAGGACGCGCTCCGCATGTTCCGCAAGCGCCTGAAGCTCTCGCAGCTCGACGCCGACAGCAAGATCGGGCACGGACCGACGAGCGGCACGGGCCAGCACCGGATCCAGAGCATGGTGCCTCCGCGCGACTTCCCGGCAGCCGTCTGGGAGGCCTTGGTGCGCGCGGGCAAGCTCCGCCGCGAGGGCGACGGGTTCTATTCGATCATCGAGCAACCCGGCGGCGCGCACTGGTGAGCGCGGGACATGACGTCACCGCGCATGTTCAGGCCCGCACCAACCCCGGTGCCTCGTACGTGCCGCCCAGTACCTGCTCGGTCGGCGCGCGCATCCATCGCCCCAGCAGCTCCTGGTAGACGCCGCGGAAGTCGGTCGTGAACTTGAGGTCGCCGCCGTCCAGGTCGGTGAGGCTCGGGTACTTCCCGCGCAAACCGGGCTGCACCGCCGGCCCCAGAAGGAACACCGGTCCCGCGGTGCCGTGGTCGGTGCCGTTGCTTGCGTTCTGCCGCACGCGCCGGCCGAACTCGCTGAAGCACATGGTGACCACGCGCCCCTCGTTGCCCTGCGCGGCCAGGTCCTTCTGGAACGCAAGCAGCGCGTCGCCGAGCTGGCGCATCAGGTTGCCGTGCGAGCCCGGCTGGTTCGCGTGCGTGTCGAACCCGCCCATGCTCACGTAGTAGACGCGCGTCTTCATGCCGTCGCGGATCATCGCGGCCACGGTCTGCAGCTGCTTGGCCAGCGGGCTTCCGGGGTAGGGCACCAGCGGTTGCTTCTTCACCGCCGCACGGATGCGGTCGCTGGTCACCTGCGCATCGAGCGCAGTGCGCATCAGGAAGCTCTCCTGGCTGCCGGCCTCGACGCCCGGAAGCGTGCCCGCACGCGCCATGCGCTGGTACTCGGCATCCATCGTGCCGCCCGCGTCAGCACCCAGCCAGCGGAACAGGTCCGCGCTCTCGAAGGCCACCGGCTTCGACTGCGAACCCATCATCGCAAGCGGCGCCGTGCGGCCGATCGACACGGCCATGTCCGCCGCGGGATTCCCGTTGCATGCGGCATCCACGTACCGGCCGAGCCAGCCCGTTCCCTTGCCCTCGGGACGGCCGCACTGCCAGATGTCCATGCTCGCAAAGTGGCTGCGGTTCGGGTTCGGGTAGCCCACGCCCGCCACCACGCTCAGCTTCCCCTGGTCGTGCAGCTCCTTCAGTCCCGTGAGGTTCGGGTGCAGGCCGATGCCACGGTCCTGGTCCAGCTGCAGCGCCGCGCCGCCGTTCTTCGCCTTGCCGGGCTCGCCCAGCCCAATGCCGGGGCGCGCATTGTGGTATTCGGGATCCCCATAGGGGATCACCGCATTCAGGCCGTCGTTGCCGCCGGAGAGCTGCACCACCACCAGGATCCGCTCCTCGGGCACGCCCGGCCGGCTCGACGTGCCGCTTCCCTCGGGGGCAAGCATGCCCAGCGCGCTCTCCTGGATGAAGTGCGGCAGCGTCGCGGCGAACGAGGCGAGCATCACGCCCTGGCGGATGAAGATGCGTCGGCTGAAGGCGTTGGGTTCGTGCATGGAGCGGTCCTCGGCGTATTCAGGCCAGTTGGAACTCGGGAAGTGCGGTGATGAGCGCGAGCGTCGAAAGCGTGCGCTCGGCGCGCGCGCCCGGCGCGGTCTGCTGCGTCGCGAAGCGGACGAGCTCGTCGCGACGCGCGGGATGTGCGGGCGCGGCAAGCGTGACCGAGAGCAGGCGGTCGACGAGCTGCTCGGGGGCGAGGTCTGCGGCGCGGTCGGGGCGCGCGGAAGCCGCCGCGGCACGGTTGGCCGGGGCTTCGTCCGCGCGATCGGCCGCGCCCGCCACCAGCGCGTCCGCGTCGAATCGCGCGGAGTCGTTCTCCCAGTCGTACATGCCCGGGCGCTTGCCGGTCAGCAGGTACACGGCCAGGTTCTGGCGCACGAAGAGCGTGCTGGTGTTGATCCAGCTGCGCCCGCCGTCCCAGCCCTTGACGTTGGGCGGCTGGAACAGGTCCTGGCCCATCAGTTCGCATGCCGCGGTGAGCGACGAGAGCTGCCGTGGCGGCGTCCCCAGCTGCCGGATGGTCTGCACCACCAGCTGCGCGGGGCTCTTGATGACCGACGCACGGTTGGACGCATCGAAGAAGTGCGCGCTGCGGAACAGCTTCGCGAGCACCGGTCGCAGCTCGTACTGCTGCGCGCGCAGCTCCGCGGCCATCGCATCGACGGCGGCGGCGCGGGCGGCGGCGTGGCTGGGCGCAAGATCCTGCTCGGGCACGTCGTTGACGAAGAAGCGGTGGAGCTTGCCGCAGACGAACCGACTGCACTCGGTGCGCTCGAGCGCGATGCGCACGAAGTCGTCGCCGTTCCAGTTTCCGCGGCGGCCGAGGATGGACTTCGGGCCGCCGTCGTGGTTGTTCTCCCGGAAGACGAAGTCCTCGCCCTCCAGCGTGTACCCGGTGAGGGCGCGCGCCCCTTCCTTGATGTCCTGTTCCGTGTAGCCGCTGCCTTCGCCGAGCACGAAGAGCTCGAGGAGCTCGCGCGCGAGGTTCTCGTTCGGGCGCCCGCGGCGGCTGTCGTCGTTGTCCAGGTACCGGATCATCGCGGGATCGCGGATGACGTTGAGCACCAGCGTCGCGAAGTTGCCCGCGGCGTGGGTGCGGAACAGCTGGTTCTGCTGGAACATCAGCCAGCTGTCCTCGATGGTCCGCGCGCCCGTGGCGAAGTGCCCGTGCCAGAAGAGCGTGAGCTTCTCCTCGAGCGGGCGCGCAGACTCGATCATGCGCGCAAGCCACCACTCGCGCAGCGACTGCAGCTGCCGGCGGTCCTCGGCCTTCGTCTGGTTCTCCTTGCGCTCGAGGCGCTCGACCGTGGCCTCGTCGCGCTCGCGGCGCGCTCGCTGCAGCTGTTCGCGTTCCTCGCGCGTGAGCGGGGGGATGAGGTCGCGATCGAAGTCGTCGGGCGAGACGGGCTTCGCGGGCTGGCCGTCGTAGTTCACGATCAGGTCCACCGCGCGATCGAGTCCAATCGCGGCAAGCGCGTCGACCTGCGCGGGCGTGCCTCCGAAGCCGGCCCGAGCCAGCAGGTGGCGGGCGGCCGAGGCGTCGAACCGGGCCGCCGGCAGTGGCGCGAGGTCGGCGGTCGGCGGGCGGCGTGTCATGGCAGGAGAACGCGGATCGGGTGGCCCGGATTGCGGGTCCCCATGGCCCGGCCCGCCAGGAGCGCTACGACCACCGGGACGGGCATGAGCATGGTCAGGAAGTCGACCGCGCCCAGGAGGTAGCAGGGCAGCCCGAGCGCCAGGACTCCCAGCGTGGCGGTCCGGGGGGCCCCACGGGATTCCAGGATCAGGAGGACGGGAAAGAGCAGCCCGTACGCGCCCAGGAAGGTCATGTAGAGCGGTTCGCCGGGCAGGAGCGCGGTGGTCGCGCCTCCCGCGAGCGGCGCGTGGCCTTCGGGCAGCGACGGGCCCAGCGTGAACGTGAAGGCCGGCGTGGCCAGCAGCACGGCCGCCGCCACGAGCGCCGCGACCGGCCGTCCTGTGATGCGGATCGAGGGCGCGGCGGCAAGAAGTTCGCGCAGGTGCACCGCGACGGTGAAGAGGAGCTGGAGCGCCCACAGCGCCACGATGGCCGGCCCGATGCGCGGTGCCCCGGTGGCAGCGTCGAAGAACGTGGCGATCATCATGAGCATCGCGGCGAACGTGAGGCCGAACGTGGCGAACGCGACGCGGGGCTGCGGCGCCTGCTGCACGGCGCGGTGGAACGTCAGGTCGAAGAAGGGACTTGCCAGGAAGCCCGCGACGATCGTCGGCAGCGCAAAGGCAAGCGGCATCCGGCCGAGGAGCGGTTCGATCGTTGCATGCGAGGCGCCCGCGCTCGCCGCGACGGCAGCGTCGCTGGTCGCGGAGAGCGCCTCGGCGCCCGCCGCGAGCCCCCCGGGCAGGAGCAGCACCAACGGGCTGGCGATCGTCGCCACGGTGCCTGCCATACGCCAGAACGCGTCACCTCGGGCGGCGAGCGCCAAGCCGGCCACGAGCAGCGCGATCGGCACGCCGGTGGCCACCACGGTGCGCATGGCGGGATCCGCCACGACGAACGCCTGCGCCGCCCAGCCCGCGAACCACGCCTGGTACGCGATCGTGATCGCCGAGAACAGCGAGCAGGTCCATCCGAGGCGTTCGACCAGCGCGCGCGAGCGGTCGCGGTCGAGCACGAACCCGAAGGCCGCGCAGCCGAGGACGTTCGGCACCATGAACGCCAGGAATCCCGGCCATCCCCAGAGCCTGAGCATGATGAACGGCAGGTACATGCCGATGCACCACGTCCAGCTCGACGTGCAGTAGAGGCCCCACTGGATGCTCTCGAGGGGCCGTCGCACGGTTCAGCGCTTGCGGCGGCGTTCGAGCTTCGCCTTGATGATCGCCTTCGGCGAGCAGTGGAAGGTGATGTCACACTTGCCGACGAGCGGGGCCTTGATCCCGGGCTTGTGGACGTGCTGGCGGATCTCCATCTCGAGCGCGATGTTGAACTCGCCGCCGGCCTTCAGCTTCTGGGTGAGGTCCTCGGAGTTCATCACCTCGTACATGGCGGGCCCCAAGCACGGGCGGAGGAAGCGGTAGCGCATCTCCTTGCAGACCACCATGTAGTCGCTGCCGCAGCGGGCGAAGAGGTACATGCCGCCGGCGACCTCGGAGTTGCCCAGGAGCGCCGCGCCGGCCATTGCGTTGTACCAGTTGCGGTTGAAGCGACGGAACGGAAGCACCGCCACGAAGCTGTTCTCCGAGACGGACTTCATCGTGATGCCCGACCGGAACGCATAGGGCAGCCAGATGCTGCTGAAGAGCTTCTGGATGACGGTGCTCTTCGTGCTGGTCCGGCTGAGCCAGGCCTCGACCTTGTCACCGAAGCCCATCGCCGGGAGCGCCGTGCGAGCGGTCTTGCCGTCGGCGCTGATGCGCGCGTTCAGGGCTTCGGCAGGCTCGGGCTGTGCGTTCGCGGAGGACATCGGAACCCCGGATTCTAGCCCGGGCTGCGCCTGCGGCACGTTGCGCGGATTCCGTGTGAAATCACCGATATGACGCGAATCGCCGCATGTTCGTGGAGCCTGATGACTGCATCGCCGGACGAACTTGCCGACGCGCTCGCGCGGTGCGGGCTTGACGCCGTGCAGCTGGCGCTGGTGCCGTGCGTCGAGGAGCCGCAGGCGTGGGGCGACGCGGTGGAGCGCCTTCGCGCGCGGGGCGTGCAGGTGGTGAGCGGGATGCTGGCGACGGTGGGCGAGGACTATTCGACGCTCGAGTCGATCGCGCGCACGGGCGGCGTGCGGCCGGACGCGACGTGGCCGGCGACACGCGCGCTGGCGGAACGCGTCGCGGCGCATGCGGGCGCGCACGGTGTGGGACTGGTGACGTTCCACGCGGGGTTCATCCCGCACGAGCGCACAAGTGCGGAGCGGCGGGTGATGGTCGCGCGGCTGCGCGAGGTGGCCGACCTGTTCGCGGCGCGCGGCGTGCGTGTGGCGTTCGAGACGGGACAGGAGGCCGCGGACACTTTGTTGGGCGCGCTGGACGAGATCGCCCACCCGAACGTCGGCGTGAACTTCGATCCGGCGAACATGATCCTCTACGGCATGGGGGACCCGGTGGCGGCGCTGCGGGCGCTGGCGCCCTACGTGAGCCAGGTGCACGTGAAGGATGCGGTGCCGACGGAGGTGCCGGGGACGTGGGGACGGGAAGTGGTGGCGGGAACGGGAGCGGTGGACTGGAAGGCGTTCCTGTCCGAGGTGCGTCGGCTGCCCCGGGTGGTGGACCTGGTGATCGAGCGCGAGGCGGGGCCCACGCGCGAGGCGGACATCCGCACGGCGGCGAAATTGATCCGGGATCTCGGGAATGATGTTCCGGTCTAGGATTCGGGGATGCCCACCTACGCCTATGCCATCGTCAAGCCAGACGGCACCGACGGAGAGGTGTTCGAGGTGTTCCAGCGGATCAGCGATCCGCCGCTGACCGCGCACCCCGAGACCGGCGAGCCCGTGCGGAAGCTCATCGTGGCACCGCAGGTACAGACCTCCAGCGACACCCAGCGGTTCTCGAAGTCCAACCTCGAGCGCCTGGGCTTCAGCCGGTTCGAGCGCAAGGGAAGCGGGTACTTCGAGAAGACCGCCGGCAAGGGGCCGGATGCGTTGAGTGCGGACTGAGATTGGGCCGCGCATGTCCCGCATCGACGAGCTCCGCGAACTGCTCCACCGCGCCAACCGCGCGTACTACGTCGACGCCGCGCCGTTCATGTCCGACGCCGAGTTCGACCGGCTGCTCGCCGAGCTCGCCGCGCTCGAGGCCGCGCACCCCGAGCGGTTCGACCCCAACAGCCCCACGCAGCGCGTCGGCGGTGAGCCGAGCACCGGCTTCGTCCAGGTCACGCACCGCGTGCCCATGATGAGCGTCGACAACACCTACTCCACCGACGACCTTCGCGCGTGGTGGGACCGCTGCGAGAAAGCGCTGGGCCACTCGTTCGCCGCCGTCGCCGATCCGAAGGTCGACGGCGTGGCCATCAGCATCCGGTATGAGCACGGCCGGCTGGTGCAGGCCGCCACCCGCGGTGACGGCACCACTGGCGACGACGTCACGCGCAATATTCGCGCCATCGACGCCGTGCCGCTGGTGCTTGCGGCCCCGGAGGGCGCCGCGCTCCCGCCGGTCCTCGAGGTCCGCGGCGAGATCTTCATGCCGAACGCCAGCTTCGAGCGCATCAACGACGAGCGCCGACGCGCGGGCGAGCCTGAGTTCATGAACGCCCGCAACTCGACCGCGGGTACGCTCAAGAGCCTCGATCCAGCCGTGGTGCGTTCGCGCGGGCTCAGCTTTGTCGCCCACGGTGTGGGACACGTCGAGGACGTCACGCTCGACGGCCGTCCCGTTGCCACGTATCTCGACTTCCTGCGCGCCCTCCGCACCCTCGGCATCCCCGTCCCGGGCACCGAGGTCCGCTGCACGTCCGCCGACGAATGCGTCGCGGCCATCGAGCGATTCGGGGCCGCGCGCGCGGACCTCGCCTACGCCGTCGACGGCATGGTGGTGAAGGTCGACGCATTCGCCGACCGCGCCGCACTTGGCGTCACCGCGAAGAGCCCGCGCTGGGCCGTCGCATTCAAGTATCCGGCGGAACGCAAGCCGACCGTGCTTCGCTCGATCGCATGGCAGGTCGGCAAGGGCGGCACGCTCACCCCGCGCGCGACGATGGACCCGGTGGTGATCGCCGGCACCAAGGTGCAGCACGCGACGCTCCACAACATCGACGAGATTCACCGCAAGGACCTTCGCATCGGCGACACGGTGGTCGTCGAGAAGGCCGGCGAGATCATCCCGCAAGTGGTCGAGGTGGACCGCGCGAAGCGCCTCGCGGACGCGCTGCCGGTCGAGCCCCCCGCCGCGTGCCCGAGCTGCGGCGAACCCGTCACGAAGGAGGGGCCGAAGCTCTTCTGCACGAACGCCGCGTGCCCTGAGCAGTTCCGCGAGCGGCTCAAGTGGTTCGTGGGCCGCAACCAGATGGACATCGACGGGCTCGGCGAGAAGATCGTCGACCAGCTTCTCGACGCGGGCCTGGTGCGCGGCTTCGCCGACGTCTTCCGCCTTGACCCCGCGCGCGTGGCCGAGCTCACCTCGGAGTCCGTCACGAAGTCCGGCAAGCGCGTGGTCCGGAAGATCGGCGGGAAGACCGCGGAGTCCATCGTTGCCGGCGCCGAGCAGGCCAAGGGCAGGGGAATGGCTCGCCTGCTCGAATCGCTCGGAATCCGGCACATGGGCACCGCCAGCGCCAAGGCCTTCGCGCGCGCCTATCCCGACATCGACGCGCTGCGGACCGCATCGCCCGAGGACCTCATGCAGATCCATGACATCGGCGAGGTGACCGCGCCCAGCATCCATGCGGACCTCCACTCGCCGGCGATGGACCGCACCCTGCGCGAACTGCGCGATACGGGCGTGAGCATGGCGAGCACGTCCTTTCAGGCGCGTGTTGCTTCCGCCCCCGACACGCCGAGCGATGCTTTCTTCGCGGGCAAGACCGTCGTGCTCACCGGCGAACTCGAGTCGCTCGACCGCCGCACGGCCACCGAGCGGCTCGAGGCGCTCGGCGCAAAGGTCACCGGGAGCGTCAGCAAGAACACGCACCTGGTGATCGCGGGCCCGGGTGCCGGAAGCAAGCTGGCGAAGGCCACCGAACTCGGCATCGAGGTCTGGGACGAGGCGCGATTGCTGCGCGCGCTCGCCGAGGGGTGATTGCGCGCCGTGACGCGCGCCGCGTCACTCCGTGCTGAAGCTCAACTTGCCGTCCCGCCCGACGGCGCAGCGCCCCACCTTCCCGTCGCGCTGCGTGAACTCGACGGCGATCCCCGCCATGGGCTCACCGCGCACCACCTCCGCCCACGCCCATGCGTCGGCCTCGTTGCTCGACTGCGGCGCCACCAGCACGCTCTGGCCCGCATCCGTCGGATCGACGCGGCGCAGGCTGAACGCGGGGTCCTTGCCTTCCTCGCGCGTCACGCTCAGGAAGTACGCCTGCCCCTCGACCGCCACCGCGGGGAAGTCCACGCGCGGCGGCTTCGGGAAGAGCGTGCCTCCGAAGATCTTCGCCGCAAAGAACGCCAGCACCAGGAACACCGCGATGCTGATGGCGATGCTGCGAAGGAACAGGAGGAACTGGTTCACGCCCCGATTCTAAGCCCCCACCGCCAGGTGAGGATGAGCACCGTCGCCGCCACCGCGATCCGCCACCACCCGAACAGGGCCAGCGTGTGCCGTCCGAGGTAGCGCACCAGGAAATCCACCGCGAGCGCCGCGCTCGCCCACGCCACCAGCACACCGCTCACGAGGGGCAGCCACCCACCGACCGCGGCGACGAAGTTCGACCATTCACCGGCCTTCACGATCTTGAGCGCGCTGTAGCCGCTTGCCGCCGACAGCGTCACGAGGCCAAGCAGGAAGCTGAATTCCGCCGCCGCCACGCCTCCGAGCCCAACGAGCAGCCCGCCGACGATGGTCGCCAGGCTCCGGCTCGTGCCGGGCCACAGCGCCAGGCACTGCAGCACCCCGATGAACGCCGCCTGGCCCGCGGTCATGCGCGCGAGCGCCACGCCGGTCTGGTCGCGCAGGTCGCCGGCGGCCGCCGCCAGTCGCCGTGCATCCTGCTCCTCGCGCAGGCGCCGCGACTGCCACGGCGCGATCGCGAGCATGATGACGCCGCCCACCGCAAGCGCGCCGATCACGGGCATCGGCGAGAAGAGATTCGCCTTCACCCAGTCCTTCACGGCGAGCGCGACCACCGCGGCCGGGAGGAACGCGATCATCACGTTGCGCGCCACGATCCACCCGGTGCGCGCGGCTTCGTCCTGCGGCACGCCGCGCAGTCCGCATCGCGCGCGCGCGATCGTGCCCCCGGCCATCTGCGCGACGCGCCGGCGATAGAGGCCGAGCACCGCGAGGATCGCGCCGCCCTGGATGATGATCTCGAAGTCCTTGAGTGCCTCGGCCTGCGCGGGATCGCGGTCGAGTCCCAGGAGCGCCGACGTGAGGATCAGGTGCCCCGTGCTCGAGACGGGCAGGTACTCGGTGACCCCCTCGACGATGCCGAGGATCCATGCGTCGAACGGCGTCATGGGTGCGCGGCATCCTTCCCGCCGGCGGCGCCCGGCTCCTGCGCGAGCCACGGCATCAGTGCACGCACCTCGCGTCCGGCCTCTTCGATCGGGAGCGCCGCCGCGGACGCCCGTTGCGCCAGGAACCACGGCGCACCCGCGTCATGGTCGTCCTGCATCCGCTTCGTGAAGCGGCCGGAACGGATTTCGTCGAGGAGCGTCTGCATCGCGGCGCGCACGTGGTCATCGACCATCACGGGCGCCGCGCTGTAGGTGCCGAACTCGGCGGTGTTGCTGATCGCCGCGCGCATGCCGGCGGGGCCACGTGCGTACAGCAGGTCTGCCACCTGCTTGATCTCGTGGACGCATTCGGTGTAGGCGAGCGCCGGCGGGTAACCCGCCGCGACCAGCGTCTCGAACGCGGCCTGCGCCAGGCCCAGCATCCCGCCGCACAGCACGGCCTGCTCGCCGAAGAGGTCGGTCACTGCTTCGGCCTCGAACGTGGTGCGTACTACGCCCGCCCGCCCGCAGCCGATCGCGGTCGCCCAGGCGCGCGCGAACTCGAGCGCCGTCGGCTCGCCCTCGGCGGCCTCGCGCTCCTGCGCCACCGCAAGCAGGGCCGGAATCCCCTGGCCCATGGTGAAGCGTTCGCGCAACGTGGTGCCGGGGCCCTTCGGCGCAACCAGCACGACACCGATGCCCGCGGCCGGCCGCACCAGGCCGAAGTGCACGCTGGACCCGTGGATGAAGCCCACGGTCTGCCCGGCACGCACGCACGGCGCAAGCGCGTCGCGCCATGCCGCCTGATGGACTTCGTCGGGCAGGGCCACCACGACCAGCGCGGCGCCCTCGACGGCCTGCGGGACGTCCGCGGTGGCCAGCCCCTCGGACGCGGCCCGTGCACGCGCCTCGGAGCCTGCGCGTCCGGTCACGATGACGTCGACCCCGCTGTCGCGCAGGTTCAGGGCATGGGCGCGGCCTTGGTTTCCGTAGCCCACGACGGCGACGCGCCGGCCTTGGAGCGCGGCGGTCGCAAGATCCTGCTCCAAGGGCATTTGCGGACTGTTCATGGGCCGATATCCGCAGGGAGAAACCCGCGGAGGCACCGACTTTACGCGAAATCTGACAGAAAGAGCGCCTGATTTGCCTGACCAGCCTGCACACGAATCCCACACTGTCTGAGTCGCCCCTGCACGCGGCCCGTCGTATCGACGGAGCTTCAGGATCCAGGTGGGGCGCACAGGCATGGGTCATGGTGTTCGGCTCGGCCTGGTCGGCAGGTCCGGAGTTGCCCGTTTCAAGGGCAGGTCCGGGTAATGCCGACAAGTCTGGATCGGAGGTGTCGGCATGCGGTACCCACGGCCCCAGGCAGTCACGGCAGACACGTTTGGCCAAGGAGCTCTTGTCATGGTCCCAGTCGAAGCACCCAACCGCCGGTCGAACGACCGACTTCGGTTCAGCCCCGCGTACACGCGGGTGGTGGTGATCCCTTCGACACCGGTCGAGGGCAGCGCGGCGCGCGGCGTCATCGAGATCGATGGGGTCGAGCTCGGCCCCGAGTTCGACCTCGATCTCGGCACCCCCGCCCACGGCCTCGAGGGCCATGGCTACGACGTCTCGATGTCGGGCATGCGGTTCGAGATCGACGAGGAGCTCCCGAAGGGCTCCGAGGTGGCCATCGAGCTGTATCCGCCCGCCGACCCGGACCCCATCCGCATGCGCGCGACGGTGGTGCGCGTGTTCAGCCGGGACGACGACCCGGGCCCGCGGCGCATGGCCGTGCAGTTCACCTCGTTCGCCACGCCGCGCGACCGGGAGCGCCTTGCCGCGCGGCTCGAAGCGCGCGCCTGCTGCTGGCCCCAGTGACCGACCACGCCCTCCAGCATCCGGCCGTCGCCGCCGAGCGATCGGCGCGCAATGCCGTGGCTGCCGAGATGGCGATCGCGGGACGCGCGCGTTTCCATCCGAACGATGTGTGGATCGACGAAGCGCATCGCTCGCGGTGGTCGGATGCGGACGCGACGTGGGTGCTTGCATCCGACGACTGGGCGACGATGCGTGAAGACCTCGCATGCGCCGAGGGCGCACACGCGGACGGTGCGTCCCGGCCCGATGCCCATGCGTTCGCCGAGGACCCCGGGCTGCCGGGCACGATCGACCCTTCGGCCGGCGCGCACGGCGCGGCGCTCGCGTCGCTTGCGATCCCCGTCGGTGCCGCCGAGGGCCTGGCCCGACGGGCACGGCGGCGGCTGCGCGCGTCGACGACTGCGGCATCCGCGCTCGACCACGTCCCTGCGGCGCGCACGCGGCGCGAGCGGCTGGAGCTTGCGTTCTGGTTCATCGTGGGCGGAATCGGGGGACTGCTGCTTGCGGCGGCGGTGCGGGTGGCTGAGGTGGTCATCGCATGGACGTGAGCCCGGACCCCGCCGTGCTGGCGGCCATCGAGGAACTCACCGGGCACCGGTTCGCCGATCCAGTGCTGGTGACCCGGGCGCTCACGCACTCGTCCGCCGCCACGGGGCGCGTCAATTCGAACGAGCGGCTTGAGTTCCTGGGCGACGCGGCGCTCGGCTTCACCGTGTGCACGCACCTCTTCGCGGAGCACCCGACGCTGCTCGAGGGCGAGCTCACGAAGATCAAGTCCAACGTGGTCAGCGGGCGCACGTGCGCGGAGCTCGCGGCGGAGCTGGGGCTCGAGCCGCTGCTGACGCTGGACAAGGGCGTGCGCGGCCGAAGCGGCGTTCCCGAGAGCATCCTCGCGGGTGCGTTGGAGGCCGTGATCGGCGCGCTCTACCTCGACGGCGGCATCGAGGCGGTGCGCGCGTTCGTGCTTCCGAGGCTCGCGTCGCGGATCGATCTCGCGCTGCGGCTCGGGCACCAGCAGAACTTCAAGCAGGTGCTGCAGCAGTGCCTGGCGCAGCTGGGCATGGGCATGCCGCAGTACGGCGTGCTGGACGAGCAGGGCCCCGACCATGCCAAGTGCTTCGAGATCGCGGTGACGGCCGAGGCCCGCCGCTTTCCGGGCGCCTGGGGAACAAGCAAGAAGGCCGCGGAGCAGCTGGCGGCGCTCGCGGCGCTCCGTGAACTCGGGATCGCAGTGGAGACCGGTGACGGCCAGGTGCAGATCGTGTGGCCCGGCAGCCAGGTCTCGCCGTAGGGCAGCGTTGCGGACATCAGGCGGGCAGCGCGCGCTCGATCTCCATGAGGCTCTCGTGGGTGCTCGCGGCCGTCGTGACCGTGGCATCGGCAAGTGCGCGATAGAGGGGCATCCGCCGTTCGGCCAGCAGCGCCGCTTCCTCGGCGAAGTCTGCGCCGACGAGGAGCGGCCGGTCGCCTGGCGCAACGGCCAGCCGCGCGCCGAGCACCTGCGGCGGTGCGTCCAGCAGCACGATGCGCACCGTGCCCAGCGCGCGCGCGCGTTCAAGCAGTTCGCGCGCCCCGGGCGCCGATGGCGTCCCGCCGCCGAGCGCGATCACAGCGCCAAGCGGTGCGTCGTGCGCGAGTGCGTGCGAGAGCGCGGCGCATTCGGCCGCACGGAACGCGGGCTCGCCCAGCGTGCGGAACATGGCGCTCACGGAAGGAAGGCCCGAGGACGCGACCGTGCGATCGTCGAGGTCGACGAACGCCACGCTCCTCCGGGCGGCAAGAAGCCGCCCAAGCGTGGTTTTGCCGGATCCGCGCAGGCCGATGAGGACCGTTGCGGGGCGTGGATTGTGGATGGTCACGCGCTCAGCGGACGCGGATCTTGCGACCGACGCGACGCTTGCGGTTCAGGATCGCACGGCCCTTGCGGGTCTTCATGCGTGCGCGGAAGCCCACCTTGCGGACCTTCTTGACTCGGCTGATCTTGTGCGGATAGTGCATGGCTGGCTCCGTGTGTCGAGTCGCGAAGTGTAGCAGGGAGGCGGGTGGCCGGGAAGGGCGTGCCTCGGCGCCGCGGTGGCGCATAATGCACGGGCTCGGCGCCCCCGAAAATCATCCCCGAGATCCCCGCTCATATTCAGCGGACCGGGTCACCCTTCGTGGCGCACCACGCGGCCCTCGACGAGGAAGATCACGTCCTCGGCGATGTTCGTCGTGATGTCCGCGATCCGCTCCAGCCGCTGGGCGATCTGCATGAGGTCGATCGACTCGGCGGTGCGGCTGACGTCTTCCTGGATCAGCGCGCGCATGCTGGCGACGACCTCCTTGTTAAGGTCGTCCACGCGTCGGTCGGCGCGGCGCACCTCGCGGCACAGCTCCGGGTCCTCGTCCGAAAGCGCGGCCAGCACGTCGGCCAGCATCGTGCGTGCGGCTTCGGCCATGTCGGCGAGCGCACCGGGAACCTCGACCGAGGCGTGGCCCGCCTCCCACCGGATCACCTTCTTGGCGATGCCGCGGCTCAGGTCCGCGATCCGCTCGAAGTCCGCGCTGATGCGCACCACGCTCAGCACGAAGCGCAGGTCGTGCGCCACGGGCGAACCCAGTGCCAGCACGCGCATGCACTGCGTCTCGAGGTCGACTTCCATGGCATCGATCTCGTTGTCGCCGGTCTTCACCTGCTGCGCTGCGCCCACGTCGCTTTGCAGCAGGGCGCGCACCGTGAACTCGAGTCGCTGCTCGGTGGCAGCACCCATGGCGAGAAGGCCCCGGCGCAGGTTCAGGATCTCGGTCTTGAGGTCAAGTGACATCGCGTGGCGCAGTTTAAGGCGAAGTGCAGGCGAGTTCCGCGGGGAAGCTTCCCCGAAGGCCCGCGAAAGGCTCAGCCGAATCGACCGGAGACGTAGTCCTCGGTCTGCTTGTTCCGGGGATTGGTGAAGATCCCGTCGGTGTCGCCGACCTCCACCAGGGTTCCCTCGAAGAAGAACGCGGTCCGGTCGCTGACGCGGGCCGCCTGCTGCATGTTGTGGGTGACGATGACGATGGTGTACTCGTCTTCCAGCTCGCGGATCAGTTCCTCCACGCGCGCGGTCGACTTGGGGTCGAGCGCGGAGCATGGCTCATCCATGAGCAGCACCTCGGGGCCCACCGCGATCGCGCGCGCGATGCACAGCCGCTGCTGCTGGCCGCCCGAGAGGCCCAGGGCGCTCGCGTTCAGGCGGTCCTTCACCTCGTCCCAGAGGCCTGCGGCCCGCAGCGAGCTCTCGACCAGCTCGTCGAGGTCGGCGCGCGAGAACTTGCGGTGGAGCCGGGGTCCGAACGCGACATTGTCGTAGATGCTCTTGGGGAACGGGTTCGGCTTCTGGAACACCATGCCGACGCGCCGGCGGAGCTCGACCGTGTCCATGGCGCGGTCGAGCAGGTCCTGCCCGTCGAGCGTGAGGGTGCCCCCGGCGCGCGCGCTCGGGATCGCGTCGTTCATGCGGTTGATCCACCGCAGGAAGGTGCTCTTACCGCAGCCCGAGGGCCCGATGAACGCCGTGACCCGGCAGCGCGGGATCTCGAGCGAGATGCCCTTCAGCGCCTGGAACTCGCCGTACCAGCCGTCGAACCCCGCGGCGCGGATGCACGTCGGCGCGGGACTCGCGGCATCGGCGCGTCCGGACGCGATCTCGGGCCGGCGGAGCGTGAGGTCGGCGCCCTTGGATGTGTCGGTCGGCGTCGTCATGGAGGGGCTCATCAAGTGGTCCGGAGGCGCTGGCGGATCACGACCGCCACCGCATTGAACGTCAGCAGCACGGCGAGCAGCACGATGATCGCCGCGGCGGCGAGCTCATGGAAGGCCTCGCCCGGGCGGTTCGCCCAGTTGTAGATCTGGAGCGGAAGCACCGTGAAGTCGCTCATGAGGTTCTGGGGAACCGAGCGGATGAAGAGGGGCACGCCCAGCACGAGGATGGGCGCCGCCTCGCCGATCGCCCGGCTGACGGCAAGGATCGCGCCCGTCATCACCATCGGAAGCGCCGCAGGGAGCGTGATGCTCCAGGTGGTCTGCCACTGGGTGGCGCCGAGCGCGAGCGCCCCGGTGCGCAGGCTGCGCGGTACCGCGCGCAGCGCTTCCTGGCTCGAGACGATCACGATCGGCAGCACCACCAGCATCAGCGTGAGGCCGCCTGCAAGCACGCCGTTGCCAAAGGGCAGCTGAAGGAACAGGAAGCCGTCGGGATCGCCGACCGCGATCGGCGTGTCGGAGCTCACCGTGCCGAAGAGGCGCGCGAAGGCCGTGAGCCCGAGGATGCCGTAGACGATGCTCGGCACGCCGGCCAGGTTCGAGATGTTGAGCTTGATGAAGGACGTCAGCTTCGATGGCCGCGCGAACTCCTCGAGCCAGAGCGCGGTCCCGACCCCGATCGGGAGCGCCGTGAGCGTGCAGATCACGCAGACCCACACGCTGCCCCAGAGCGCGGCCTTCACGCCAGCCTCGCCGGGCTTGCGGCTTGCGTAGTTGGTGAGGAACTCGCTGCTCAGCCGTTCGTGGCCGTCGCGCCACACCGAGAAGAGCAGCACCGCAAGGATCACCATCGCGAGCGCGGTGAGCGCAAGGCACAGCGCAAGGAACCCCCGGTCCACTGCCCGACGAGCACCCTGCGAGGAGGGTTCCGCCGATGCGACCAGCTGCGCGGGCGTGCGCACGAGGCCATGTCCTTCCGTGGGCGCAGGAACTGCGGGCGGCGGCGCCATCAGTCGTACTCCTCGCGGAAGCGGCGCAGGATGAGGTTCCCGACGAGCGTCAGCCCGAGCGTCACCACGAACAGCACGGTCGCGACCGCGTAGCTCGACCGGTACTCGACCCCGGTCGCGGGCGCGTCTCCCAGGAAGATCTGGACCATGTAGGCGGTCATGGTCTGCACCTCGGCGGTGGGACTCAGTGTCATCGCGGCCATGCCGCCGGCGGCCAACGCCACGATCATGGTCTCGCCGATCGCCCGCGTGATCGCGAGCAGCCAGCTGGCCATGATGCCGCTGAGCGCTGCGGGCGCCACCACCTTCACGCTCACGTCGAAGCGCGTGCCGCCGAGCGCGAACGCGGCGTCGCGGAGGCTCCGCGGCACCGCGCGGAGCGCGTCCTCCGAGAGGCTGGCGACGATCGGCAGGATCATGATGCCCACTGCGATGCCTGCGCCGAGCGCATTGAACGTGCCGAACCGTTCGCTCACGTGGTCGTGGAGGAACGGCGTGATGACCGTGAGCGCGAAGTACCCGTACACCACGGTGGGAATGCCCGCGAGCACCTCGAGCGCCGGCTTCACCGCCGCGCGCACTCGGGGGCGCGCGTACTCGCTGAGGTAGATCGCCGCGATCAGGCCCACGGGCAGGGCGAACGCCGCGGCGATCGCCGTGACGAGGAACGTGCCGCAGAGCAGCGGCCAGATCCCGAAGTGCTTGTCGGCGCCCAGGAGCGGGGCCCACGTGGTGCCGAACAGGAAGTCCGTCACCGACACGCCGGGCATTCCGAAGAACCGGATCGTCTCGGACGCCAGGATGCCGATGATGGTGGCCGTCGTGGCCACCGAGAGCAGGGCACTGGCGAAGAGTGCTCCCCGCACCGCGCGCTCGCGTCGGTCGCGCGCGGCGGCCGATCGCGGCGTGCCCCGTCGACTCGCCGCCGCGGCGGTGCGTGCCGCGGAGATGACGGTTGCGGCGGACATGGTCAGCGGTAGGTCTCGGCGAGGGGACCGTGGCGGTCCTTGCCGTCGGGCCCGATCATCTGCGTTCCCGTCCGCAGCGACGCGAGGTTGGCCCGCGCGCGGTCGTAGAGGGACTGGGGAAGCTTGACGTAGCCGACCTCCTCGGCGAGCTCGCCCGCATGGTCAAGCATGAACTGGGCGAAGGCCATGCAGGAGGGCTTCGCCAGTCCCGCCTTGCTGGCGTAGACGAAGAGCGGTCGCCCGAACGGCGCGTAGCTGCCGTCCTCGATGGTGGCATGCGTGGGAGTCACGGGCTTGCCGGTCTTGGGGTTGACGACCGGCACGGCGCGCACCTTCTTCGCGTTCTCGGTGAAGTACGCGAACCCGAAGAAGCCGATCGAGTTGCGTTCGCCCGCGACGCCGCGGACGAGGACGTTGTCTTCCTCGCTCACGCTCATGTCGGCGCGCATGGTGCCGTCTTTCCCGACCACCACCTCGCGGAAGTAGTCGAACGTACCGCTGTCGGTGCCCGGCGAGTAGACCTTGATCGGCTCGTCCGGCCAGGATGGGTCGACGTCCTTCCAGCGCTTGGCGGCTGTGCTCGAGAGGAAGATCGCCTTCAGCTGTTCGACGGTGATCTGCTTCGCCCAGTCGTTCGCCGGGTTGACCACGATCGTCAGGCCGTCGAATGCGACGGGGAGCTCGACGAACTCCACCGACTTCGCCTTGCATGCCTCGACCTCGCCCGCCTTGATGGGACGGGAGGCGTTGCTGAAGTCCGTTTCGCCTGCACCGAACCGCTTGAAGCCGCCCCCCGTGCCGGACTGCCCGACCGTGACCTTGGTGCTGGGGTTCTTCTTCGAGAACTCTTCGGCGACCGCTTCGGCGAAGGGGTACACCGTCGAGGATCCGTCGATGCGGACGGCGCCTCCCCGGTCAGGCGAGGCGTTCCATGCCCCCAGCAGCGCGATCGGGGCGAGCATGAGGGCAAGTGCGATCCGGGCGGACTTCATCGGAGGGGATCCGTGGATGGGTTCCTGGGCGCCGGAGTTCACGCCGACCTCCGGTCGGCCGGAGCGGACAGTGTCTCCGAATCCGGGGTTGCGCGCATTTCAGGGGGAATGGGCAGGTTTCTGCCGCCGGCCATGTCCGTCATCGGAAGTCGGATGCGAAACGTGCTGCCGTGATCGGTCCCGGTGCGGCTTTCCACGTCCACGGTTCCGCCGTGCGCCATGGCAACGTGCTTCACGATGGCCAGGCCGAGTCCCGTGCCGCCCGAATCGCGGCTGCGGGCGCGGTCGACGCGGTAGAAGCGCTCGAACAGGCGCGCGCGGTGGATCTCCGGGATCCCGGGGCCGTGGTCGCTGACCGTGATCACGGCGTGCGTTCCGTCCGACGATGCATCGATCGAGACCCGCGCTTCGCTCGGGCCGTACTTCACCGCGTTCGAGGCGAGGTTGGCCACCGCGTGCGCAAGCAGCCCTGCGTTCCCGCTTACCCACAGATCGTGGTCGACGGCAACGTCGATCATGACGCGCTTCTCCGCCGCCCCCGGCGTGACCTGCTCGACCGCCTCCGCGACGAAGGCCGCGACGCGCACGGGCGTGGCGTCGAGCTCCGTTCTCGCGTCAGGGTCCTCGAGCGACGAGAGCAGCAGCAGGTCGTCGATGATCGCGCCGAGCCGCGCGGCGCTGCGCGCGATGGTCTTCACGAAACGGTCCGCGTCCGCACCGAGATCGAAGCCGTCGACGAGGGTCTCGGCGTAGCCGCGGATCGAGGTGATGGGCGTCCGCAGCTCGTGGCTGACGTTGGCGACGAATTCCGTGCGAAGGGACTCGAGCCGCCGCAGCTCGGTGCGATCCTCGAGGACCAGCAGCACCTGTGCCGCGCCGGCCGCGCGCGCAAGCGGCACGACGGCGCAGCGCGCGACGTGTGCGCCCGATGCGGACGAGAAGCGCAGCTCCGCGTCGGCGCGGCGTCCGGTCTCGCGCGCGCCCGCGATCAGCGCATCGAGTTCCGGGCTGCGCGCGAACTCGACGATCAGGCGGCCTTCGACGGGCCGGTTCTCGGCGTCGAGCAGGCGCTGCGCTGCGGGGTTGATGGTCACGATCCGGTCGAGCCGGTCGAGCGCGACGATCCCGACGGGCGCGGTCTCGACGATCGCGCGCAGCTCCGCGAGCGCGCTGTCGAGGCGCACGGCCTGGCCTGCCGCCGCGCGGGCACCGCGCACGGGGTCATGGTCGTTGCCGCCCAGCGTGCCGAGCGCCGCGGCGATGCGCCGGCGGTCGGCGGCGCGCCCGGCCCACGTCGCAAGGAATGCGATCCCGAGCGCCAACGCGACCGCGCATGCGGCCGCGAAGGGCACGAACCACGCCGATCCTGCCTCGGCTTCCTGCATTGCGATCACGTTACTCCGCCGGTACCAGGCTCTCGGCGAACCGGTATCCCACGCCGCGGACGGTCTCGACGCACCCGGCGAGGTCGGCAAGCTTCTTGCGCAGCGCCGTCACGTGGACGTCGATGGTGCGGCTCGAGAGGACCACGTTGCGGCCGTGGACGGCGGCGATGATCTGGTCTCGGGTGCGTACGAAGCCGGGCCGCTGGGCCAGGTGGGCGAGAATGCCGAACTCGGTGACGGTCAGGTCAATGACGTCACCGCACACGGTCACCACGTGGCGGTCCGAGTCGATCACCAACCGGCCGTCGAGCCGCTCGATGCGGTTGGTCTGGGCGGGCAAGGCCTCCTCGGCGTTCCGGCGCATCACCGCGCGAACCCGTGCCATGAGGACGCGCGGGCTGAAAGGCTTCACCACGTAGTCGTCGGCGCCGATCTCGAGGCCCGCGACCACGTCCGACTCCTCGCCCTTGGCCGTCACCATCACGACGGGCACGTCCTTGGTCTCGGCCCACTGCTTCATGCGGCGGCAGACTTCGACTCCGCCGACGTCCGGCAGCATCAGGTCAAGCAGCACCAGTGCCGGAGGCTCCTTCTTCACGACTTCGAGGGCCACCTTCCCGCTCGCGGCGGTCCGGGCCTCGTAGCCCTCGCGCTCGCAGTGGAACCGCATGAGCTCGGCGATGTCTGGTTCGTCCTCGACGATGAGCACGCGTGGCTTGGACATCGCTTCTCGCTGGATTCGGGGTCGTGGTGGCGCGGCGGTGAACGACGCGAAGTGTGCCTGAACAGGGTAAAGGTAGCGTTAGGGTCCGGCGTGATCCGCGCGAACATGGATCCATGTGCCGTCGATCGGGGTCGTTGGACGGGCTTCGGGGCGGCCCGTGACGGCGGGCAATGCCACGGGGATCCCGTCCTGCGCGAGCGCGCCGAGGACGGCCCATCCCGCGGCTTCGCGCGCTTCGGGAGGGATTCCTGCGTCGCCGCAGCTGCGCACGGGGCACGTTGCGGCCCGTGCGATGGACTCGGCGAGGGGCTGGTGCCGGGTTCCGCCTCCGGCGAGCAGCGCATCGGATGCTCCGTGGGCCCGGATCGCGCGCCCGATCACGGAGCCGATCGCCGCGGCCGCGCTGGCGAGCAGGTCGTCCGGGCGCAGGCGCCCGCGCGCGTCGTGGAGCCAGCCGAGGCATTCGTCGCCGGTTCCGAGGCTTCGCGCTTCGCCGCCATCAGTGAGTCGGGCGATGAGCGACGCTTCGGCGTCCGGGTCCCGGGTTCCGCGCGCGGCCGCGGCGCCGCCTGCATCGAAGGACGCCCCCAGCACGGCGCGCGCGGCGGCATCGAGCAGCTGGTTGCATGCACACACGTCGAAGCCCCGGATGGCATCGACCACACGAGGTGCGTCGGGCGCGTCCTGCGGCAGCAGCGTCACGTTGGCGAAGCCGCCCAGATTGACGACGGCGCGCGGCGCGTCGCTGCGGAAGAGCACCCAGTCGGCAAGCGGCGTGAGCGGCGCACCCTGGCCGCCATGTGCAAGGTCGTTGCCGCGCAGGTCGAACACGACGTCGCAGCCGAGTGCGCGCGCGACGGGGTGCGCGTTCACGAGCTGCCAGCTCGCCGGGGGCCGGTGGAAGACGGTCTGGCCGTGGATCGACGCGAGGTCGGGCCTCGGCAGGCGCGCACCGTCGAGGAACGCGCGCGCCTCGTCGGCATGGAACGAGCCGAAGTCGAGCATGAGCGCGGCGAATTCGCCCGCCGTCATCGGGCGCTGCTCGGCCGCGGCACGCAGGCGGTCCGCGAGCGATCCGAGGCCGGCCGCGTGGTGCGCGACGAGCGTGGCGCGCATCGCGAGGCCGCGGCCCTCGATCCGGACCAGCGCCAGGTCGATCCCGTCGATGCTGGTGCCGGTCATCGCACCCAGGACGTGGCGCACGCGCGTCATGCGTGGATCGTCGCCGCGCGGGGCGGGGCAGTCAAGGGGATGCCCGCGTTCCCCTACACTTGTCGGATGCCTCGTTCGCTCGTGACTGGCGGAGCCGGGTTCCTCGGCTCGCACCTCTGCGACTCGCTGCTTGCCAGCGGGCACGAGGTGACGTGCATCGACAATCTCTTCACGGGCAGCCGCCGCACCATCCGGCACCTCGAGGGCACGCGCGGGTTCCGGTTCGTCGAGCACGACGTGACGGAGCCGTTCGATGTCGGGTGCGACTTCATCTGGAACCTCGCGTGCCCCGCCGCGCCCGGGCACTACCGGTACGACCCGGTGAAGACCATGATGACGTCGGTGCTCGGCGTCCACCACTGCCTGGAGCTGGCGAGGCGCACGGGCGCGCGCGTCCTCCATGCCTCGACGAGCGAGGTCTACGGCGATCCCCATGTTCACCCGCAGCCGGAGTCGTACCGCGGCAACGTGAACCCGATCGGCCCGCGCGCGTGCTACGACGAAGGCAAGCGCGCAGCCGAGACGCTGTGCTTCGACCATCGCAGGATGCACGGGACTTCGATCAAGGTGGTGCGCATCTTCAACACCTACGGCCCGCGCATGCACCCGTACGACGGTCGCGTGGTGAGCAACTTCATCCGGCAGTCGGTGATGGGTGAACCTATGACGGTGTTCGGCGATGGCACGCAGACGCGGTCGTTCTGCTACGTGGACGACCTGGTCGCCGGGTTCCGGCTGCTGATGGATTCGCCCGAGGCGTTCACGGGTCCCGTGAACATGGGGAACCCATACGAGTTCACGATGATCGAGCTCGCGCGCGAGGTGGCGCGCGTGGTGGGCGCCGATGCGCGCATCGAGCATCGCCCCCTCCCGCAGGACGACCCGCTGCAGCGGCAGCCGGACATCGCGCTGGCCCGCGCGGAACTCGCATGGGAACCGCGCGTGCAGCTGGCCGAGGGCATCGCACGGACGGTGGCGTGGTTCCGCTCGATCAACCCGGCCGAGTACCCCGCGCCGACCCCGAACGTGATGCAGCCCGAGGCGCAGGCACGCTGAGCACGGAATTTCCGCCGGATGTCGCAGGTAGTTCCCCGTGGGGGGCTACCGTCTGTCGCGTCAGGGATGCGTTGGGAGCTGGGTGGAAAAACCACCGAAAATCTCCCGAACATCCCTTGACAGGACCGATGGGTTTGGAGAACCTACCAAACACCGAACAGTACGCGGAAGCACGCTGAAACCAAGGCCCTGCAGCGTTCGCAGGCCAGTGCGCACGGAACCGCAGCACCCGCCGGCAGGCACCCGCCCCCGGCACCGACCGATGGAGCGACCGACCATGGCAACCCCGAACACCACCCCGACCACCAACGGCACCCCCGCCCGCACCCCCGCCGCCGCCGGCGCCCCTGCGACCGCGCCGGCACGCCCCGGTGCTACGGCCTCCGCCAACTCTGCGAAGATGGCCCCCATGCCCAAGCCCACGGATGGAAAGCCGACCGAGTCCCGCATCGACGTGAAGCCCGCGCCTGCGAAGCCCGCGGTGGATCCCGCCGCGCGCGCTGCGAAGGCCAAGGCGCTCGAGGCCGCGGTTGGCCAGATCGAGAAGAACTTCGGCAAGGGCTCGATCATGCGGCTCGACAACGAGTCGGTGCCCGTGATCCCGTCGATCTCGAGCGGCGCGCTCAGCCTCGACCTCGCGCTCGGCGGCAAGGGCCTGCCGCGGGGACGCATTATCGAGGTGTTCGGGCCCGAGAGCTCGGGCAAGACGACCCTGGCGCTCACCGTCATCTCCAATTGCCAGAAGCAGGGCGGCGTCGCGGCATTCATCGACGCCGAGCACGCGCTCGACCCGTCCTGGGCCAAGCGCCTGGGCGTCAATCTCGACGAGATCCTCGTCTCGCAGCCGGACACCGGCGAGCAGGCGCTCGAGATCTGCGAGATGCTCGTGCGGTCCAACGCGGTGGACGTGATCGTCGTCGACTCGGTGGCGGCGCTCATCCCCCGCGCGGAAATCGAAGGCGAGATGGGCGACAGCCACGTCGGGCTGCAGGCACGCCTCATGAGCCAGGCGCTCCGCAAGCTCACGGGCGCCATCGCCAAGAGCGAGTGCATCGTGATCTTCATCAACCAGCTGCGCGAGAAGATCGGCGTGATGTTCGGCTCGCCCGAGACGACCACCGGCGGCCGCGCGCTGAAGTTCTACTCCTCGGTGCGCATCGACATCCGCCGCATCGGCGCGATCAAGGACGGCGACCGCAACGTGGGCAACCGCGTCAAGGCGAAGGTCGTCAAGAACAAGATCGCACCCCCGTTCCGCGAGGCCGAGTTCGACATCATGTTCGAGGAGGGCATCTCCATCTCGGGCGACGTGCTTGACCTGGCGGTGGCCGACTCCATCGTCGACAAGAGCGGTGCCTGGTTTAGCTACGGCGACGTCCGCCTGGGCCAGGGCCGCGAGGCATCGAAGACCTTCCTGCGCCAGAACCCCGATCTCATGGACGAGGTGCGGCGCGAGGTGCTGAAGCACCGGATGGCCAATCCGTCCGCGGCGGCGCCGAAGTCGCGCCCGTCCGACGACGAGTGAGCCGACGGTCCGGCACCCGGATCGGGTCCATCCACCCGCGCGCGGCGCCCCTCGACGGAGGCGTCGCGCGCGGCGTTGCGTTCACGGGCTCATGCGTGGCCGACGGTTGAGCGCGCGCTTGGGGCCATGCGAAGGTCGTCATGTTCGCCGGCGGCGAACCGCCAGTGCGCGAGCCCGGCGATCATCGCGGCGTTGTCGAGGCAGTAGGGCATCTCGGGCAGGCGAACGGACATCCCGCGAGCGTCGGCGAGGCGCGCGACCTCGGCGCGGAGGTGCCGGTTCGCGCTGACGCCTCCGCCCACGAGGAGCGTGCGCGGTGCATCGCCCCCGGCAGCGAGCGCATCGTGCGCCCTCCCGAGGACGTCGATCACCTGCGCCACGGCCGCGGCCTGGAAGCTCGCGCAGAGGTCGTCGACCCGACGATCGGTGAGCGGCTCGGGTGGCGGCGGCGGTGCACGGTTGGGTGCGACCGGCACGCCGCGCACCGCGTAGAGCAGCGCGGTCTTCATGCCGCTGAAGCTGAAGTCCAGGGTGCGTGCGTGCGCGGACGCGTCGTCCGGGGCGCCGTGCGCGTGCGACGCGACGGCCGGGTCGGGCGCGGGGCCGCGGCGGGCGCTGCGTGCGGTCAGTCGCGGCATCGGGAATCGCACGGCGGACGGATTGCCCTCCGAGCTGCGTGCATCGAGCCGCGGGCCGCCCGGGTAGCCGAGCCCGAGCACGGTGGCCGCCTTGTCGAAGGCCTCGCCGATCGCATCGTCGATGGTGCGTCCCATGAGCTGCATGGCGAGCGGGCCGTCCATCCGGAAGAGGTGCGTGTGGCCGCCGCTCACGACGAGCCCCAGCGCCGGCCACGACGGCTCGTCGGCGTCCAGCAGCCCGGCGGCAAGGTGCGCGGCGACGTGATCGATCCCGATGACGGGAACCCCCAGCGACCACGCATAGGCCTTCGCGGCCGCGTTCCCGACGAGCAGCGAGCCGATCAGCCCGGGCCGGTTGCCGACCGCCACCGCATGCACGTCGGACGTTCGCATCCCGGCGTCCGCAAGTGCGGCCCGCACCGTGGGGACGATCCGCTCGAGGTGCGCACGGCTCGCGAGCTCGGGCACCACGCCGCCGAACCGGCGGTGCAGCTCGTGCTGGCTGCCGACGACGTTACTCAGGACGCGGGGGATGCCCGACGACCAACGCACCACGCTGGCCGCGGTCTCGTCGCAGCTGGTCTCGATTCCGAGGATCGTCGTGCCCTCGGGAGGCCTGCCGTGGCCGTCATCGTGCGCCGCGCTCACTTCCCCTCCGGCTCGTCTGCGGCGCCCGCCGCGGGCGTGGTGGCGCGCGGCGCCCGGGGGGTGCCTTCCGGCAGCGGGCGCGTGCCGCGCGAGCCGTCAGGATCCTGCGCCGGCACGAACTCCGGCGCGACGCGGGCCCCGGGCCCGAGCGTGCCGCGCACCGTGGCGGGGTCCTTGA
>CANLMX010000011.1 GCA_947492385.1 Planctomycetaceae bacterium
ACGCTCGACCAGGTCGAGCAGCCCACGGACAACAACCAGTGGTTCATGTACGGCGAGGGCATCACCGCCGGCGACGTGTGGGTCGAGTGGAGCGACCAGCGCACGGGCATCATCGGCGGCCGGTTCACCGCGCCGTTCGGCATCGCGCCACTGGTGCTTCCCGGCGTGTTCGACACGAACTTCGTGAACAACTACAGCTTCGGCGGCCTCATGGGCGGCCTCGGCACCCTGTCGACCGGCGACGAAGGCGGCGGTATCCACGCGCTGAACGCGGCGTTCTTCGGCGTGGACACCACGTTCCTGGCCGACGGCATCTTCGCCTCGCCTGCGACGCCCTCGGGCCCCGGCACCGGCGGCGGCGTCGACAGCTGGATGATCGGGTACTCGGGCGTGAACATCCCGCTGCTCTTCCCGACCCTCCAGGTGAACGTGGCGTACATCAACTTCGGCGACGGCGTGGGCGCGCCCGCGCAGCAGCAGGGCTTCGACGCCGGCTTCTACTGGCAGTACGTGATCGACAACGACGGCACCGACACGCTCGACGCGAAGTACTGGTCGATCGGGCCGCTGTTCGAGTACGTGCGCTTCTGGAACACCAACGGCGTCGCGGATGCGGACGCCGAGTACTACACGTTCGGCCTGATCACGAACTACGGCAACTGGCAGGCCGATGCCACGCTCGGGTGGCAGAACCTCGACACCCCGGGATCGCCCGCGCAGGACAACTTCCTGTTCACGGCGAACGTGGGCTACAACTTCTTTGGTCCGCAGTCGCTGCTCCAGGTGGGCTACGCCTACCAGGAGGTGGCGGGCGTCGTGGATCACCAGGTGGGCATGCAGGTCAACTTCCCGATCAACGCGCTGGAGTACTTCCCGCTCTGGCAGTGACGGTTCGCGGACCCGCGAAGCGCCTCGTTCGACGATCACCCTGCCCGCCCGGCACCCGCCGGGCGGGCATTTCGCTTGCGCATGGGCCAGACGCGGCTTACAATCCCCTCGTGCGGATCGCCCCCGCCCATCGCCTGTTGGCCGCGTTCCTGGCGCTCTGGCTGCCGTTCTGCTGCTGCCAGGCACGGGCGGCGGCGCGCACCGTGGTGCACGCGGTGCATGGCGAGGCACAGGCCACGGCATGCGACCGCAGCGAGCTGCCGCCGTGCTGCCGGGACGAGGGCGCCCCCGCCGGTGATTCCTGCTGCGGCGGCGACGAGGACGACGGCCCCGGGGGCGAGCCCGGCGGTTCCGCCCCGTGCGGCGACTGCGCCGCGTGCCATTCGGTCAAGGTGAAGGCGATCGCTCCGGATGCACCGCCGGTGGAACGTGATTCCATCGGCACCGTCGATGCCACCCTCTGCGCGTTGCCGGCCTCCGAAGCCGCGCCTGCAGAGGCCTCGGGCCAGGCATGGCCGCACGCGAACGCGCCGCCCTGGCGACCGGGCGGGCGCACGGCCCTCAGGCTCCACGCACGCCTGGTGATCTGATTCCCGTCGGACGATTCGCTCGAGCACGGCGCGCGCCGTGCCGCGGTCACGTCGACGGAGGATCACGATGGCACGACAACCACGAACCCTGGCGAAGGCGGCGATCGCCGCGCTCGCGGCGCTGGCCGCTTGGGGCTGCACCGCGGCGCCCGGCCCGACCCTGGCGGAGGCCGTTCCCGACCTCGACGCGCGCGTCGGGCACGGCGAGGGCGCCTTCGAGCACGCGCACGAACTGCCGTGGGATGTCCGCGACGAACGATGGGACGGCACGAGCCCGCTCGACGCGCGCACGGCGGTGGACCTGGCGCTGGCCGGCAACCGCGCGCTGCGGCGCGTCGTGGCCGAGGTTGAGCGCCGCAGGGCCTGGACGCAGGATGCGCAGCTGGCACCGAACCCCGTGGTGAACGTGGCGGGCGGGATCCCCGTGGACATGGGCGTCGTCCCGGTGCTCGCCATGGTCGGTCAGCAGGTCGACTGGCTCTGGAAGCGCGACGCGATCGTCGGCGAGGCCGATGCGCAGCTTCGCGCGCTGCTCTTCGAGGCCGCGGCGATGGCGGTGTCGACCGTGGCCGAGGCACGCTCCGCATACGTCGCGACCGCCGGCGCGATCGAGGTCGAGTCGCTGGCCCGGCGAGACGTCGAGGTCGCGGCCCGGATCCTGGCGGCGACCCAGGCCGCCTTCGATGCCGGCGACGCGACGGCGGCGGCGGTGAACGAGGCCCGCATGAACGCGGCGGAGGCGCAGAACCGGGCAATGGAAGCTTCGCTGGACCTCGTCGTGCAGAAGACGCGCCTGCTCGAGGCGATGGGGCGCGGCGCGGACGGGTTGGGGTGGGCCACCGCCGACGTCAGCGCGCGGGCCGCACGCGAGGCGTGCGGGGTGACGCCGCCCGATTCGCTCGACGACGACGCGCTGCGGTCGCTCGTGCGCTCGCGGAGGCTCGACCTGCGCGCGGCCGAGGCGCGCGTCGAGGGCGCGGAGGCGCGCGTGGCACTCGCGCGACTCGCACGGCTTCCGGCCGTCATGCTCGGTGCCGGATGGGAACGCGATATGGAGGACGACTCGGCGGTGATGCTGCAGGCCCAGGTCACCGTCCCGATCTTCAACGACGGTCGCTTCCGCGTCGCCGCGGCCGAGCGCGACCTCGAGATCGCCCGCCTCGACGCCGACGCCACGTGGCAGCGGGCGGTCATCGATGCACGGCGCGCACTCGAGCGTGTCGCGGCGGCGGAACACCACGAAGCGACGCTCCGCGGGATGACGCTCGCGTCATTCGAGGGAAACCGCCGGATCCTGCGCGCCGCCGTCGAGGCGGGTGACCGGCCCGCGGTCCAGCTCTGGCGGAGCGAACACCAGGAGAACCACATCCGGATCCAGCTCGCGCGCGCGGAGCGCGACCGCGCGCTCGCGGCGCTCGGGTTCGAACAGGCACTGGCAGGCGCCCGGCTTCCGGCCATGCAGGGTGGCGGGCTTCCCGCGCTCGACGGCGGCGGGATGGGCATGAGCGGCGCCGGCGGCGGGCTCGGCCCAATCCAGACGTTCGACTTCGCCTCGATGGAGACCATGCAATGAGCTCGATCCCCATGCCGCCGCGCAACATCGCCACGCGCGTGCTGCTTCCGCTGGTCCTCATCGGTGCGGCCGCCGCGCTGCTGGCCATCACGGGTTGGCACGCCGTGGTGCCGCTCCCCGAGGCGCACGTGCTGCCGGTGCTGACCCGCGAGACACGGGTCGACGCCGCCTCGGTCGCGGCCGAGGGCACGCCCGTGCAGGCACCGGGCTGGGTCGAGCCCGCGCCGTATGCCGCGGGCGTCCGCGCGCTGACGCCGGGCGTCGTGCGCGAGGTGCGCGCGCTCGAAGGCCAGCACGTGGAGGCAGGCGAGGTCATGGCCACGCTCTTCGACGAGGAGCAGCGGATTGCCGTGGCACAGGCCGAGGCCGCGCACGCCGAGGCACGCGCACGTCGTGACGAGATGGACGACGAGCTCGCGCGCAAGCGGAAGATCGTCGCCGATGGCGCGGCGAGCGTCGGCGAGGTGGCGCGCCTCGCGCGCCGGGTCGAGGCGATGGATGCGTCGGTGAAGGCCGCGGAGGCCGCCCTCGCGATGGCGCGGCTCACGCTCGAGCGGACGTCGGTGCGGGCACCGTCGGCCGGCACCGTGATGGCCCGCCGTGCAACGCCCGGCGGTGCGGTGGGCATGGCCGACGCCATGCCGCTCTTCGAGCTGTACGACCCGGCCCATCTGCAGGTGCGGGCCGACGTTCCGCTGGCGGAGGTCGGCTCCGTCGGAACGGGGGACCGCGCCGAGGTTCGGGTGGACGCATTCCCCGACCGCACGATGCGCGGCGAGGTGACGCGCTTCGTGCACCTGGCGGACGTCGCGAAGAACACGGTGCAGGTGAAGGTCCGGCTCGACGATCCCGTCGCGGGCCTGAAGCCCGACATGCTGGCCCGCGTGCGGATCTTCCCGCGCGGCGGCACGACCGCGGGCGAGCCCGCACGCACGGCGACCCGGAGCACGACGTGGGCGCGCACCGAGTGCATCGCGGGCGCGCCGGGCAGCGAGCGCGTGCGCGTGGTGGCCGGGATCGACGGCGGGCGCGGGACCGTCGAGGAGCGTGCCGTGCGGGTTTCGGGCGCCGCGACCGGCGGCTGGGTGCCCGTGTCCGAGGGCCTGCGCGCGAGCGACCTCCTGCTGCGCACGGACGACCCGATCGGGGTGGGCGCGCGCGTGCGCGTGTTGGACGACTGGCGCGAGGCCGCGGACCGGAAGGAGGCCAGCCATGGCGGCGATTGAGTGCCGTGCGCTTCGCAAGGACTACCGACGCGGCGACGAGGTGATCCACACGCTCATGGACGTCGACCTCTCGATCGACGCAGGCGGCTTCGTCGCGCTCATGGGCCCGTCGGGATCCGGCAAGACCACGCTCCTCAACCTGCTCGCCGGCATCGACCGGCCCACCGCGGGGTCGATCGCGGTCGACGGGACCGAGATCACGCGGCTCGGCCGCGGCGCGCTGGCGGCCTGGCGCAGCGGGACCGTCGGCTACGTCTTCCAGCTCTACAACCTCGTTCCGGTGCTCACCGCGTACGAGAACGTCGAGCTCCCGCTCTTGCTCCATCCGCTCACGCGCGCCGAACGGCACCGGCGCGTGTCCGAGGCGCTCGAACTGGTCGGTCTTGCCGCGCGCCATTCGCACCTCCCGCGGCAGCTGTCGGGCGGCCAGGAACAGCGCGTCGCGATCGCCCGCGCCATCGTGACGCGCCCGCGCCTGCTGCTTGCGGACGAGCCCACCGGCGACCTCGATCGCGAGAGCGCCGCCCAGGTGATGGACCTGCTTGCGCGGCTCAATCGCGAACTCGGCCAGACCATCGTGATGGTGACGCACGACCCGGCAACCGCCCTGCGCGCCCTGCGCACGGTGCACCTGGAGAAGGGCTCGATCGTCGACGCCACCGTGAGAGCGGAGGCCGCGCCGTGAGCACGCTCCTCCGCACGGTCCCCTACGTCTGGCGCAACCTCGTCCGCCGACCATTGCGCACCGGTCTCACCGTGGCGGGCATCGCAGTCGCGACGTTCCTCTTCTCGTTCGTCGAGAGCATGCGGGACGGCGTGCGGCGCGCGACCGAGGCCGGTGCCTCGGAGACGACGCTCGTCGTGTATCGCCAGAACCGCTTCTGCCCGTTCGCCAGCCAGCTTCCCCAGAGCTACGCATCGACCATCGCGCGCATCCCGGGCGTCCGCAGCGCCGTCCCAATCAAGATCGTGGTGAACAATTGCCGGGCCTCGCTCGACGTCGTGACATTCCGTGGCGTGCCGGAGGAGGGATTCATCGAAGGCAAGATGCGCACGGTGCGCATGGTCGAGGGGAGCCTGGACGCATGGAAGTCGCGCGGCGATGCCGCGTTGGTCGGCGCCGCGCTCGCCGAACGGCGCCGTCTCCGGCCGGGCGACCGATTCACCGCAGCCGGGGTGAGCACCTGGATCGCAGGCATCTTCGAGAGCCCGGACGTCCAGGACCGGAACGTGGCGTACGTCCACCTGCCGTTCCTGCAGGAGTCAGCGCAGCGCGGCGGCACGGGCGGCATCGTGACGCAGTTCAACGTCGAGGTCGAGGACCACGCATCGCTCGAGCCGGTGGCGGCGGCGATCGATGCCGCGTTCGCGTCCGACCAGTTCCCGACCACCACGCGTCCGGAGTCCGCGTTCGTGGCGCGCGCCGCGCGCGACGTGTTGGCGATCGTCGGCTTCGCGTCGGTGGTCGGATGGGCAAGCCTCGCCGCGGTGTTCGCCCTCATCGCCAACGCGATCGCCCTGGCCGTGCGCGACCGCGTGCGCGACCACGCGATCCTCCAGACCCTGGGCTTCACCGGCGGGACGCTCGCATGGACCGTGATGCTGGAGGCCACCATGCTCGGACTCTCGGGCGGGGCCATCGGCGCGGCCGGGGCATACGGCGTCCTTCGCGCCGCGGGCATCAACTTCACGATGGAAGGCGTCTCGATCGAGGTGACCTCGGGCACGGCCGTCGCGGTGGCCGCGATCGGGATCGCGGCGCTCCTCGGCGCGGTCGCAGGCGCCGCCCCGGCGTGGGGCGCGGCGCGGCGCGAGATCGTCCAAGGGCTGAGGGCAGGTTGAGGCGATGATCGTGCGATTCCTCCCGTTCACCTACGCCGCGCGAAACCTCGGCCGAAGCAAGGCCCGGCTCGCGATGTCGGTCGGCGGCGCGATGCTGGTGGCGCTGCTCGCCATGGGCGGCACCGCGTTCGTCCTCGGCATGGACGGCGCGCTGCGGGCGAGCGGCATCGACCGCAACGTGGTGCTCCTGGGCGCGGGAAGCGAGGAGAGCGCCGAACGCAGCGAGATCGCGGCCGCAACCCCGGGGATCGTGGTGGCGAGCCTGCGGGGCATCGCCGCGATCGACGGGATCCCGCTCGCAAGCCCGGAGGTGAACGTGGCGCTCACGGTTGACGCACGCGGGGCCGGCCGGGACGAGCCCGACGCCGGCGGCCTGGTGCGCGGCATCACGCCAACCGCCTTCCTTGTCCACCCGCAGGTGCGGATCCGCGCAGGCCGTACGCCCACCGCCGGGTCCGACGAGGTGATGCTTGGCCGGAGCGCGGCCCGTGCCGCTGGGTTCGACGACGCCGCGCTCGCGCGCATGCTCGACGCCGGCACCGAACCGCCGCAGGTGCGCATCGACGGCCGGGCGTGCCGCATCGTCGGGCTCTTCGATGCGCCGGGAACCGTAATGGACGGCGAGGCATGGATGCCGCTCACCGACGTGCTGGTGCTCACCCGCCGCGAGACGGTCTCGGCGGTCGTGCTGACGCTGGCCCCCGGCGCAACCGTCGGACAGGTCGACGCGTTCGCGCAGCGCCGCATCGATCTCGAATTGAGCGCGATCCACGAGCCCGAGTACTACGCCGTCCAGGGCGCGTTCTTCCGACCCGTGCAGGTGATGGTCGCGGCGAGTGCGGGGCTGGTGGCCCTTGGGGCGCTGCTGGGCGGCCTGAACACCATGTACGGGGCCTTTGCCAGCCGCGTGCGTGAACTCGCGATGCTGCAGGTGCTCGGCTACGGCCGGATCGCGGTGGTTGCGAGCATGGCGCAGGAGGCGCTGATCGCGACGATGGCCGGCGCACTTGCGGCCGCCGCGCTTGCCGCCGCGTTCCTCGACGGGATCGCGATCCACTTCTCGATGGGCACCTTCGCGCTCGTCGTCGACGAGCGCACCGTCGCCGTCGGGCTTGCCGCCGGGCTGATCACGGGGATCGCGGGATGCATGGCACCCGCGGTCCATTGCCTTCGAATGCCGATACCCTCCGCCCTGAAGGCGGATTGACCGCCCGGACGGGCACAGGAGCACCACGATGAATCCGATGCAGTACACGAACGCCCGCCGCACGACCGCCGCAACGACCGCGCTGCTCTTCGCGCTCGGCATGACCGCATGCGACAGATCGGGTTCGCCCGGCACCGGCGCCGCCGCATCGAGCGGCGATGCGCATGCCGGGCATGACCACGCAGCGCATGGTCATGAAGGCCATGACCACGCTGCGCATCCGGGCGATGCTCGCGGCACGGCATCGGCGTCCAAGGACACCGATGCGCACTCGATCTCGCACGTGAAGCTTCCCGACGGGCTCGTGACGCGCGGAGAACCCTCGGGCACGAACGTCGCCGCGTGCAAGGCCTCGGCCAAGCAGGGCGAGACGGTGACGGTGGTCGGCCGGATCGGCGGAAGCCGCATGCCGTTCGCCAACGACGTCGCCGTCTTCACCATCGTCGACCCTGCGCTCAAGAGCTGCGCCGACGGCACCGACCCGGACCACTGCAGGACCCCGTGGGACTACTGCTGCGAGGACCGCGAGGCGATGAAGCGCGGCATGGCGACGATCGAGTTCGCCGACGCGCAGGGCGTGCCGCTGGGCTTCCCCGTCCGGGGTGCGTCAGGCCTGGAGCCCTTGGCGACCGTGGCCGTCACGGGCGTGGTGGTCGAGAAAAACGACGCCGGCCTCATGGTGGTGCGTGCGACCAAGGTGGTCGTGCGCTGACTTGGTCGCCGAAGGGGCGCAATGGCCGTGTCCCGCGTGCGTTCTGCCCGTGTCCCCGACACGGTGGACCCGGCAATGGCCGGAACGAAAGGACCACGAGTCACCATGATGAACCGTACGACCCTGATCGCAGCGCCCCTGTTCGCCTTTGCCATCGCCGCCAGCGCGGTGGCCTTCACCCAGGACGGTGCGCCGGGCAAGGCCCCGCCGTCGCAGGGGCCCGGCCAGGGTGGTCCGGGTGGTCCCGGCGGTCCGGGTGGCCCCGGTGGTCCGGGCGGCCCCGGCGGCGGAGAGCGCAAGCGCCCCGTCTTCACCGACATGGACAAGAACGGCGACGGCTCGATCTCGTCCGACGAGGTCTCGCCGGAGCAGTGGGAACGCGTCAAGAAGCTGGACACCGATGGAGACGGCAAGGTCTCGAAGGATGAGTTCGAGAAGGGTCGTCCCGGCCGCAAGCCAGGTGAACCCGGTCGTCGTCCCGGCGGACGCGGTGGCCAAGGTGGCGGCCAGCAGGGCCCCGGCCAGCAGGCTCCCGGACAACAGGCCCCCGGTCAGCAGGGCGGCGGCTCCGGCGGCGGCAAGAGCTGACGGAATCCATTTGACGAACTGATCCGCGCGGCCGCTCCCGGACGGGGGCGGCCGCGTCGCATGTGGCGCGGCCACGTGCACCCCGACGGTGCACCGCGGCCGCCGATCAGTGCTCGAGGTAGTCGAGGTCGCGGTGGAACGTCTCGTCGAGCGCCAGCGCGCACAGGATGCCGACCGAGACGCAGCAGATCCCGAGCACCCACGTCGCCTGCGCCGCCCCCATGCCGGGCTTCATCGCCAGCCAGATCGAGGTGATCGGCACGGCCATCGCGCGCACGAAGTTCGGCGCGCTGGTTGCTGCCGTCGCGCGCAGGTTGGTACCGAACTGCTCGCTGGCGGTGGTCACGAAGATGGCCCAGAACCCGGTGGCCGCACCGACGACCGCCATCATGCCGTAGAACCACTCGGGCCCGCGTGGCGCAAGCGCCGCGAAGAGTGCGATCGACGCGGCAAGGAGCGCGAGGAACCCGACGATCGTGCGGGTGCGGCTCTGCAGGAGCTGCGACAGGGTGCCGCTGAGCACGTCGCCGACCACCACGCCGCCGTACGCCCACGCGATGACGAGCGGGGGCTCGATCGGCTCGGTGATCCCCATCGAACGGCCGATCTCGGGCGCGAACACGAACATCACGCCGCCGACGAACCAGATCGGCATCGCGGACATCACCACCATCGCGAAGCGCAGGAACCGGCGCGGCGGCCAGAGCAGCTGGAACGGGTTGCCGCGGTGCACGGCGGCGGAGCGAGTCCCCTCGAACAGCCCGCTCTCGGCCACGCCGACGCGCATCGCAAGCAGCGCGAGCCCCATCAGTCCCCCAACCAGGTAGCACCAGTTCCACGGCACGCGCGCACCGACGATCCCCGCGGCCACCGCGCCCGAGAGCCCGACCGTGGCGACGATGGTGGTGCCGATGCCGCGCTTGCGCGTCGGCAGCAGCTCCGCCACCAGCGTGATGCCCGCGCCCAGCTCGCCCGCAAGTCCGAAGCCCGCGACGAAGCGGAGCACCTCGTACTGCCACACGTCGGTCACGAACGCATTCAGGATGTTCGCGGCCGAGTACAGCAGGATCGAGCCGAACAGCGTCTTGAGTCGCCCGAGGCGGTCGCCCATCATGCCGAACGCGATGCCGCCGAGCAGCATCCCGACCAGTTGCACGTCGAGCAGGCGCTTTCCGGTCGCCGTGAGCTCGTCGGGATCGGTGATGCCCAGCGCCTTCAGGCTCGGGATCCGCAGGATCGAGAAGAGCACGAGGTCGAACAGGTCGACGAAGTACCCGAGCGCGGCGACCGCCACGGCCAGGACGGTGCGCCGGTCGAGCGGGCGGTCTTCGGATGGCGATGCAGGGCCGGACTCGGGCATGGCCCGGAGTCTAGGGAGCGGCGGCACCGGCCACGCGGCGACGGCCCGCCGTGGCCACGAACCGCGCCATCGCCTCCAGCGTCGCAGGGGATGCGTGGTGCTCGAGCCCCTCGGCATCGCGCGCCGCGACGTGCCCGGGCACCCCGATGGCGCACAGGAACGCGAGCACGCACTCGTGCCGGTCGCGGGAGGTGCGTGCCATGCGCGCCCCGGCCGCGGTGAGCGTGGCCGGTCCGTACGGGTCCTTCGCGACGAGCCCGGCCGCCACGAGCCGCTCGAGCGTCCGCACGACCGTCACGTGCGAGACCCGCATGTGCCTCGCCAGGTCCGCCACGCGGCACGCGCCGTGTGCGCGTCCGATCGAATCGATCGCCTCGACGTAGTCCTCGGCCGTCTCGGTGGCGTGGTCACGGCGGACCTTGGGGAATGCGCCTGCAGCGGATGCCGTGGGGTCCGCGCCTGCAGGGGATGCGGGGCTTCGTGCGCGACGACGCATGTGCTACCATTTGTAGCCGAGGCTACACCTGTGTCAAGCGCAATCGCCCGCATCTTCGCGACGGTGCTCCCGGGATTGGCCGCGTGCGCGACGTCCGGGTGCGGCCGCGCGGACGCACACGCCGCCGGCGCACCCGGCGAGCATGGGCCTCCGCGCGGCCGCATCGTCGTCGCCACGTCCACCCTCTGCACGGACCTGGCGCGCACGGTGTGCGAAGGAGTGCCCGGAACGCAGATCGAGGGACTCATGCCTGCCGGCGTCGACCCGCACCTGTGGCGCCCGACCGCGGGCGGGGCGCGCATGCTCGCCCGTGCCGAGGTGGTCGTGGCGAACGGCCTCCGGCTCGAGGGGCGCATGGCGGACGTGCTGCCGAAGCTCGCGCGGTCCGGATGCACCGTGTTCGAGGCGTCGTCGGCCATCCCGATGGACCGCTGGCGCACGGCCGACGATGCGCACGGACAGCCTGATCCGCACGTCTGGATGGACCCTTCCCTGTGGGCACGGGCTGCCGAGGGCCTGGCGTCATGCATGGCGCGCGAGGACCCGGACCACGCGGCGCAGTACGCCGCCAACGCCGCGGCATTCGCGGCTCGCTGCGATCGCGTCGCGGAGCGCGTCCACGCGGCGATCTCCACGATCCCGCCCGAGCGGCGCCTGCTCGTCACCGCGCACGATGCCTTCGGCTACTTCGGCGCCGCGTTCGGGATCGAGGTGCGCGGCGTCCAGGGGCTCTCCACCGAATCGGAGACCGGGCTGGCGAACCTGCGAACGCTGCTCGACGAGGTCGTCGCACGCGGCGTCCCGGCGGTGTTCGTCGAGACGAGCGTGCCGGACCGCGCGGTGGCTGCCCTGGTCGAGGGAGCCCGGGCGCGCGGTGCACGGCTGGCGACGGGCGGCACCCTGCACTCGGATGCGCTTGGCGCACCCGGCACGCCGGCCGGAGACTGGGAGGGCATGATGCTCGACAACGCGCGCACGATCGTCACGGCGCTCGGCGGCGACGCATCCGGGCTGGACCCCGGGGAGCCGACCCGATGACCGACGACCACGAACGCCTCGCCATCTCGATCGACGCGCTTGACGTCGCGTACGGCCCGCGCACCGTGCTGCAGGGCGCCACCGTCGGCATCCGCGCCGGCGCGATGACCGCGATCGTGGGCCCGAACGGCGCGGGCAAGAGCACCCTGCTGCGCGCCGTGATGGGCATGCTCCCGTTCTCCGGATCCGTGCGGGTGCTGGGAGGTCCCATCGATGCGTGCAGGAAGCGCGTGGCCTACGTCCCGCAGCGCGCGGCCGTCGACTGGGATTTCCCCATCACGGTGCGCCAGGTCGCCGAGATGGGTGCACACGCGCGACTCGGCTGGTTCGGGTTCACGGGCCGCCGCGCCCGGCGCGAGTCGCTCGAGGCGCTGGCGGACGTGGGGCTCGCGGACCTCGCGGCGCGTCCCATCGGGGAGCTTTCGGGCGGGCAGCAGCAGCGCGCCTTCGTGGCGCGGGCGCTCGCGCAGCGTGCCGACCTCGTCCTGCTCGACGAGCCGTTCGCCTCGATCGACGCGACCACCGAGCGCGACCTGCTGGACCTCCTCGCGAAACTGCGCGACCGCGGAACCACCGTGGTGGTCGTCCACCACGACCTCTCGACGGTGCGCGATCGATTCGACGATGCGGTGCTGGTGCGGGGAACGGTGATCGCGCACGGCGCGGCCCGCAAGGTCATGACGGCGGAACTGCTTGCGCGGACCTACGGCGACGCACCGGGACACGGGACGGCGTCCGCATGAGCACCGCAACCACCGGCCTGCTCGCGGACCCGCACGCACGTACCGTGCTCGCCACCACCGCCACGCTCGGCGCATCGTGCGGGCTTGCGGGAACCCTGCTCGTGCTCCGCCGACGCGCGCTGCTCGGGGACGCGGCGGGCCATGCGACGCTTCCGGGGATCGTGGGTGCTGGCGCGCTGTCGCTCGCGGTCGGTGGGTCGGGGCGCGAGCCATGGGTCCTCGTCGTGGGCGCGGTGCTCGGCGCCGTGGCCGGAATCGCGGTGGTCCACTGGATCCGCCGGGCCACGCGGCTCCCCGCGGACGCCGCCATGGCGATCGCCCTCGGCAGCCTGTTCGGTCTCGGGACCGCCATGCTGAGCGCGCTGCAGCAGGTCGAGGGCGGTCACGGCGCGGGTCTCGAATCGCTCGTGACCGGCGATGCCGCCACGCTCGTGCGTGCCGACCTGTGGACCACCGCGGCCGTGGCCGTCGCATGCATCGCGCTCACGTCCTGGCTCATGGACGACCTGCGCGCACTCGCGTTCGACGAGGACTTCTCGCGATCCGTCGGCCGACCGGCGGGCTGGCTGGACGCGCTCGTGTCGGCAATGGCGATCGCGAACATCGTGGCGGGCATGCGCGCCGTGGGACTGGTGCTCTCGGTCGCGCTGCTGGTCATCCCCGCAGCCGCTGCGCGCCCATGGTGCCGGACGATGGGCGGGATGATGGTGGTCGCCGCGCTGCTGGGCGCGGCGGGCGCGGTGGCGGGCACGCTCGCGAGCGCCGCGGTCGCCGACGCACCCACCGGTCCCTTCATCGTGCTCTCGTGCGGCGGGCTGCTCGCCGCATCGCTCGCGATCGCGCCGCGCGTGCGCGACGCGCGCACGGGGGCCGCGGCATGAGCCGCGGGGATGCCGCGATCGAGGCGCTTCGCGCGTGGACCCCCGAGGTCGACGGCTGGATCATCGCGATCGGCGCGCTCGCCGCAATTGCGTGCGCGGTGCCGGGAACGCTCCTGGTGGCACGCAGGCAGTCGATGGCGGCGGACGGGATCGCGCACGCCGTCCTCCCGGGGATCGCGGGCGCCTTCCTGCTCTCCGGCACCCGCGACCTCGCGTGGATGGCCGGCGGCGCAGCGGTCGCGGCCGTCGCGATGTCGGCGGGCAGCGCATACCTCGAGCGAACGCTCCGCGTCGAACGCGATGCCGCGCTCGGCATCGCGTACACGGTGCTCTTCGCGCTTGGGCTTGCACTGGTGGTCCGCGCGGCCGATGGCGTCGACATCGACCCGTCGTGCGTGCTCTTCGGCGCGATCGAGTTCGCTCCGCTGGACCGCGTGCAAGCCGGCGGGCACGAGGTGCCACGTGCCGCGATCGTGATCGCGGCGGTGGCCGCGGCCAACGTCGCGGTCGCGGCGCTCGCATGGCGGCCCATCCTCGCATCGAGCTTCGACCGCGGCTTCGCGCGCGCCGCGGGCGCACGCCCGGCGGCGTGCGATGCGGTCGTCGGCGCGATGGCGACGGCCACGTGCGTCGCGTGCTTCGAGTCGCTCGGAAGCGTCATCGTCGTCGGGATGCTGGTGGTGCCGGCGTGCGCCGCACGGCTTGCATGCGCACGGCTCGTCCCGATGGCGATGCTGGCCGCGGCGATCGGCTGCTGCGCGGCGGTGCTCGGGCACGTGGCCGCGTGCGTCGCGGCACCGATCGCCGGGCTCGATGCCGCAGGCGTGCGCGAGCTCTCGACGGCCGGGTGCGTGGCGGCCTCGCTCGGAGCCTGCTTCGCGGGGGTTGCATGGGTGCGCGCGATCACGATGCGGAACCTTCCGGTTGACGGCACGCGCGCAACCTCCCTACCTTGCGCTCCATGAAGCGCCCCGTCCGAATCGCCGTCATCGCCGCCGCCAGCCTGCTGGGCCTCGCGGTGGTCGCCTATGCCGTCCGAAACCCCGTCGCCACCGCGATCGCACGCTCGGCGGCATCGGGCGTGCTGAAGGTCCCGGTCGAGATCGGATGGGTCAGCATCGACGTCTGGGGCGCCGCCATCACCGTCGAGGACGTGAAGGTCGGGAACCCGAAGGGCTTCGAGCCGCCGCATGCGCTCGTCGCGCGCCGCATCGCGGTCGACGTCTCCGGCGACAGCTCGACGAGCCGGCTCGTGGTGGACTCGATCGAGCTCGACGGCGTGGGGGTGTGGTTCCTGCTCGACGGAACGCGCAACAACATCGCCGAACTGGTGAAGGGCATGGAAGGCTCGGAAACGAAGGACGCGAAGCCGGCTGCCGGAGGACCGGGCGTCGAGGTCCTCATCCGCCGGCTCACGCTCACCGACACGGAAGTCCACCTCTCCGAGAAGCCGTCCGGCAAGGAGGTCCCGGTGCTCGCGAAGCTTGCGAAAGTCGAGGCCCGGGAGATCTCGAGCAAGGCGTCGAGCGGAGACCTGGCGGCCCAGGTGACCGGCGAGGCCTTCGAAGCCGTCATGGGGGCCGTCGTGGCCGAGATGGGCAACCGGCTGCCCGCGGCCGTCGGCAAGGGCGTCACCGACGCGCTCGGGCAGGCCGGCACCGTGATCGGCGGGGCGCTGCAGGACGCGACGAAGGGCGTCGGCGATGCGCTCAAGGGCGCCGGCGACGGTCTCGGCGGGCTCTTCGGCGGGAAGAAGTGACCCGACCCGTCAATACGTGGGTCGCACGGGCAGGTCCAGGCAGTCAAGCACCAGTTCGAAGGGGCCCGGCTCCAGGGGCGGCGTCTCGGACGTGAGCACGACGCGGGCAGCGGGCGTGGCCGCGTCGAACCACTTCGTGGATTCCACGACGTCCAGCGTCTGGACGGCCGGGGCGATGTACTGACCGTAGGTCCGGCCCGTGAGGCATGATGACCCGAAGTACACGACCAGGGCATTGCCCGATGCCTCGGCGTCGCGGATGCGCGCAACGATGCGGTCATTCAGGATCTGCGCGGTGGCCCACGTAGCGCGAGCGTGCCCTGCACGGCCTGCGAGGCCGAGGCCACCGATCGCCACGAGCGTCGTGATCCCGAGCACCGCGACCCCGCGGCCAATCGCCACTTCGTCGCGCGCCGCGGGGAACCACAGGGCGACCGCGCATCCCGCGACGAGCAACGCGGACGCTGCGTTCGCCCCCATCCCGTAGAGCTCGCCCACCTGTCCCATGGGAAGCGTCGGGGCCAGGCTCGCGACGGCCGCAAGGAAGAGCAGCAGCGTCCGCCCCCACTCGCCGCGACGGTCGCTGGCGCCACGGTTGATCCATGCGAAGGACGCGGCCACCACGATCATCACGAGCGCGGCGAGGACTGCGATCAAGGGGAGCACGCGAAGCGCGACGTGCGCCGCATCGTCCGTGAGCAAGTGGAACGGGCCGTTGCCGAGCAGCGCACCCATCGACATGGCCGAGTTGACGAGCAGGTTCGTCCCGAACTCCACCGAGTAGCGGCCGGCGTCGCCGTCGGTCGAAACCGCACCGAGCCCGCCGGTCAGCCAGCGCAGCACGGCATGCGCCGCGGGAACCGCGATGCACGGCAGGGCCACCCACACCGCTCGCCACGCCCGGTCCCGGTCCGTCGCACGCACGGGCCACATCGCGGCCACGCACGCGAGCGCGATGCCGAGGCCCCATCCGTACATGTTCTCCTTGGCGATCACCCCGATCGCAAGCGCGACCGCCAGGCACACGAACGGCCCCGCCGCCGGCCAGCGTCCACGGCCCTTCGCCACCGCATGCCACGCCAGGGCGGCCGACCAGAGCCCCAAGGCCGCGGTCCAGGTCTGCGAGCACGTGTCTGCCTGCCACGCCGACGTCGATGCGGCCGGCGACAACATTGCGAGCACGATCGCGATGGGTGCCACCGATGGTCGGGTTGGCCACGCAAGGCGGGCGATGTGTGCGATCGCCGTGCAGAACGCGAGGATGCCGGCGGCCTGTACCCAGGGCACGGCACCGGGCGAGAGCGACCACGGATCGCACGTCCACCCGACGGCGAACTCCATCGGCCTGAACGTGGGCGAGCACTTCCACGCATGGACGATGCGGTCCCACAGGCCGTCCCGGCCGATGATCCGCACGAACTTCAGGTCGTCGTTCATCGCGACGAGGCCCCCGACCCACGGCCACGCGACCACGAACGCCACAAGCGCACCGGCCAGCGTCCACCACATGACAACGCGCCGACCGTCCGCCTCCGGCGAAGGCGACATCCGCGCGACGTCCGTCCCGCGCTCAGCCATTGCGCCGCGCGAACTCGTCCATGAAGGTCGCCAGCAGTTCGCATCCCTTCGCGGGGAACGCGTTGTAGACGCACGCGCGGATGCCACCCCACTCGCGGTGGCCGCGCAGGCCGCACAGGCCCTCGCGCTCGCTCTCCGCCACGAAGCGGTCGACCAGCGCGTCGCTCGGCAGCTGGAAGCTGATCGACATGTCGCTGCGGCAGTCCGCGCGCATCGACGGTCGGTAGAAGCCGCCGCTGCGGTCGATCGAGGCGTAGATGTGGGCCGCCTTGGCGCGGTTGCGCGGCCCGAAGGCCGCCGGGCCCCCGTGGTCGGCGATCCACTTCGCCATCAGGCCGATCACGCGGACGCCGAAGGTGGGCGGCGTGTTGGGGCGCGACTCGGTGCGCGCGAAATGCGCGTAGCTCAGCATCGGTGGCAGCGAGCGGTCGGCGCGCTCGAGCAACGACCGGCGCACCAGCACCATGGTGATGCCGCTGGCACCGAGGTTCTTCTGGCCGCTCGCGAACACCAGGTCATGGGCGGCGAGGTCGTACTCCCGCGAGAAGATGTCGCTGGTGGCGTCGCAGAAGAGGGGGGCTGCCACCCGGGGCGGGCGGGCGAACTGCGTGCCTTCGACCGTGTTGTTCGAGCAATAGCTCAGGTAGGCGGCGCCCGAGCAATCGGAGATCTCGCCGTCGGCAGGCACGTGGTCGTACCGGCACGCCGTGCCGTCGAAGGCCTTGCGCACGCGCCGCACGCACGACGTCTCATGCTCGCCCTTGTGGGCCCACAAGCCGGTGTCGGCGAACGCCACCCAGCCGTCCTTGGGCACGAAGTTCATCGCCATCAGCGAGAACTGCTGCATCGATCCGCCCGGCAGGAACAGCGTGGCCCATTCGTCCCCGAGACCCGAGCAGGCGTCGACGGCCTGGAACGCCTCGGCCAGCAGCCGGTCGTACGCCGCGCCGCGGTGGCTCTGCTCGAGGAGACCGATGCCCGTCCCGAACAGGTCGAACATCTCCTCGCGAAGCTGGCCGAGGACCGACTCGGGCATCGCGGCGGGACCGGCCGAGAAGTTGTAGACCCGCCCGACGGAGGGGGTGGCGGGCGGTTCCGGAACGGCGGAGACGGCGTGGGGCATTGAGGCGCTCCTGAGGCGAAACAAGGAATCGTAGGGCAGGCGCTGGATCGCCACGGCGAGGCTTCGGGACTCATAACCCGAGCCCCTGCAGCCCGATGTGCGCGAACAAACGCACCCTGAACCCCCGGAGCCCCGGGGCGACACGCGGGATCGTCGGCTTCGAATGCAATTTCCCGTGGAGTTTGGCCTTGACCCGCCCGAAAGTCGCGGCACATTGGAGACGTGGATCGTGGTCCGTTGCTGGATCACGCGGAGCGCGGGAACAAGGGAATACGAACGGGTACGACCTGAGCGCGTGAACTCAGGTCGTGTAGTTCCCTGCGGTGGTTCCCCAATGCCTGCCCTGCCAAACAAGAACAATCCGCCCCAACCGTCTTTGCCTGAGTTGTTCGAGGGCATCTATGCGCGGCTCAAAGAGCTGTCATCGATGTTCATGCGGCACCAGCCGGTGGGGCACACCCTCCAGCCCACCGCCATCGTGCACGAGGCGTTCGTCAAGCTCGCAGAGCGTGACATCGAGGAGTTCGAGGGCGAAGAGCACTTCTTCGCGACCGCGGCGACGGTGCTCCGAAGCGTCCTGGTCGACCATGCGCGCCGGCGCCGCAGCAAGAAGCGCGGCGGCGGGAAGCGCCATGCGGACGTGGCCTCCTTCGAGCCCGCGGATGCCGGTGCGGACGTCGCGGGAGTCCTCGAATTCGAGGATGCGCTCGCGACCCTCGCCAAGATCGACGCGCGGAGCGCGAAGGTCGCCGAGCTGCGCGTGTTCGGCGGCCTGTCGATGGAACATGTCGCGCGCCTGAACGGAACCAGCATCCCGACGGCGGAGCGCGACTGGCGCTTCGCGCGGGCGTTCCTCGAGAAGCAGTACGGCCGCGCTTCGAGCGCGGCCTCGCTGGCCGCGAATGCCACGGAGGCCGCGTGAGCGCAGCGCCCGCCGAGCGCTGGACAACCGTTCGACGCGTCTTCGACGCGGCCGTGGAGCTCCCGCGCGAGCAGCGCGACGAATTCCTCGCCGAGGCCGGCCTCGATGCCGACACGCGCGATGAAGTCCGGATGCTGCTCGACGCGAGCGACTCGGCCATGGACCTGCCGGCCGACCGTGCGCCGACCCCCGCCTCGACCGTGCCCGAGCGGATGCCCGAGGTGCTCGGCTACCGGCTCGTCCGCCGGCTGGCTCACGGTGGCTCAAGCCGCGTCTTCGAGGCCGAGAGCCTGGAGAACGGCCGCACCGTGGCCGTGAAGGTGATCAACTCGTGCGCATCTTCCTCGGGACTGCACCGGTTCCGCCAGGAGTGCCGGGTGCTCTCGCGGCTCAAGCACCCGGGAATCGTGCAGCTGTTCGAGACCGGGCACACGCCCGATGGCCACGTGTACCTGGCGATGGAGTTCGTCCGTGGCCGATGCATCGACGCGTGGGCGTCGGCGGAACCCGCCACGATCGCGCAGCGCACGTACGCGATGATCGAAGTGCTCGCCGCGTTGGCGCACGCCCACGCGGCGGGAGTCGTCCACCGCGACATCAAGCCCCACAACATCCTCGTCGAGGACTCGGGGCGCGTGCGCCTGGTCGACTTCGGCGTGGCCCGCCTGCATCGCGACGATGGCCAGCGCACGGGGTTCCATACCGAGACCGGCAACCTCGTCGGCACGTTCGCGTACATGAGCCCGGAGCAGGCCGACGGCAAGTCGGGCCGGATCGGCCCTGCCACGGACGTCTACCAGTGCGCGGTGGTGCTGTACGAACTGCTGACCGGCCGCCTGCCGTACGAAATCGAGGATCGCGGAGCGATGGCGCTGCTGAAGGCGATCCTGTTCGATCGGCGCGTCCCGGCATGCGAGGCGAACCCGCTGCTCGACGAGCGGCTTGCCGCCGTCATCGACCGCGCGCTTGCGCGCGACCCGGCCGAGCGGCCCCAGTCGGCGACGTTGTTTGCCGACCAGCTGTCCGCCGCGGTCTCCTGAGTCGTTCAGGCCGGCTGGACACACGCACCGACGGCATTCGGACCGAACCGAACCACGCACGGGCCCGACTCCGTCGAGGCCTGCAGCAGGTAGCGGCCGGGAGCGATCACCATCGGCGTCATCGACGCGTCGCGTGCGCACAGGTCCGGGATCACGGCTCGACCGAATGCATCGAGCAGGCAGGCGTCCGCGGCATCCCGGACGCACATCGCCCATGCGTCGATCGCCAAGGCGCGGATGCCCCCGATGAGCAGGTCGATCTCGAGGTTGGCGCGGTCCGGCCCCACCAACGCGGCTTCGAGGCCGCTGGGTCCGAAGTCGACACGGACGGCGGCGTTCGATCGGGGTGAACGGACGACGAACCGGCGCGCAACCTCGTCGATGTGGAGCAGCTCGCGGCGAACGACGGTGACGCCATCGACCAGGATCGAGGCCTCTGCCGCCACGAACGCAAGGCGCGAGTGCGACAAGGGATCGAAGTTGGACCAGGCGGCGACGGTCACGGACATATGAACGCCAACTGAACCGTCCGCCCATCATGGTTCGCCGCGAATTCTTCCACCATCGAGACGTTATCGGCGGCTGCACAGCCATCACCCCCGCCGGAATCGCGCAGGATTCCGTGATGGGCGGTGGGCGGAACGTGCGTCTTCATCCATGGGAACAGGTGCATTCCGTCCACTCCCTTCGCGCGCCTGGCAGGGCCGCGGAGAAACAGATGCCCCTTGGAGTCACGCCTCCAAGGGGTTTTTCTTCTTCCCGGTCCGAAATGCCGGGGGAATCCGAGAAGGGTTCCTTGCGGAGGTGCCGATTCCAATCGAAGATCGTGTTCGCCGCCAGCGGCTCGCACGATCGTTTGGTTGCCACTATCGTCGGCCGCATGGCCAAGAATCAAAGGAAGCCCATGACCAACAGCAAGAAGCTCACTGCCGCCGACCTCGCCAAGGTGCAGGGCGGGAAGATCTCCAAGTCGACCGCGGCACGGGTGCCGACCGCCGCCAAGGGCCGCGCCGCAGGATCGGCCGCCAAGGCCACCAACCTCGGCACGAAGCGTCGCTGACGGCTCGTTCCAGCTCACATCACCCGGCCCCCGGCGCGGATGCGCCGGGGGTCGTGCGTTCGGCCTCGAGCAAGGGCGGGATCTCGAGGAACGCGTCGGGATCGCTTCCGGGGTCGCCGGCTTCCGGGGCGGGAAGCGGGATGTCGGACTCGATCGAGAGACCGGCCCTGCCCGGGAGCAACCCTGACGCGTCGGCGAGGTCGAGCAGCGCAAGCTGGTAGCCGACTTCTGCCATCGCCTGGGCGCGCTGTGCCTCGGTGAGCTGCATGAGCGACTGCGTGAGATCCGTGATGGTCGCAAAGCGCCGCTCGTAGAGCGTTCGCACGCCGTCGTAGGCGCGGGTCGCGAGGTCCACGCCCTGCCGCGTCGAGACCATGGCCTGCCAGCCCGTGCCGGTCCGGGAGACGGCATCGAAGACCTCCCGCGTGATCGTCTGCCGGCGGTCCTGGCTGGTGGCGAGTTCCTTGAGCCTGCGGTAGAGGGCCATGCGGAGATCCGCCTTCGCGGCTTCGTTCCCGAGCGGGATCTCAAGGCGCAGGCCCGTGTTGAACGAGAACACCGTCGATGCGTCCGCGCCCGTATCGGTGACGGCGCCGCCGAGCGATTGTCCGAAGCCGACCGGCGCCACGGTGCCGAAGGCGTCGAGCCTGGGCAGCAGCCCGTTCTGCGCCACCTGGATGCCGAGCGTGGACTCGGCGATCGCGAGCTCCGCCTCCATCATGTCGCTCCGCTGGCGAAGGGCCGTCTCGAGCACCGCCTGTGCGACGAAGCGGTACTGGCGGTCCTCGGGCGGGGAGGAGAATCCGAGCACGACGGAGTCGTCGAGGGGCACGTCCTGCCGGTTCATCGCCTGCTTCAATTCGCGCGAGCGGGACCGGAACAGCTCGCTGGCCGCGATCACGTCGTCGACCTGGCTGACGGCGAGGTAGCGCGCCTTGATGACCTCGGTGGTGGCCGCCATGCGCGACTGCGCGAGCCGCTCGGCCACGGCCACCTGCTCGACCGCGCGGCGATATCCGTCCACGGCGATGTCGAAGGCCCGCCGCGCGCCGTATGCGCGCCAGTACGCGCGCTCGGCGTCTGCTAGCAGGCGGTGCACCATCAGGCGCGTGCGAACCTCGACGCGCCGCTGGCCGAACTCGGCGACGAGGATGCTCGACTCGTTCACCAACCGGCCGCCGCCGCGCAGGAGCGGCTGGTTGAGGGAGACGCGCGGCACGCTCTGGTAACCGTTGCTGTCGTTCGGGACCAGGCTCGGGAACTGGTCATCGAAGTACATCAGCCGCCAGTCGACGTCGAGCTGTCCGCCGTCGGCGAGCGGGATGTTCAGGTTCGGGCGGACCTCGGCGTTCCAGATCTCGGCCTGGAGCGGCGGAGCGAAGTTCACGTTCCGGCCGCCTTCGGCGCCGACCCCGAAGGTCCACTCGAACTTCGCGCGCTCCCGGAGGACGCGCTCATTGGCGATGGCCGGATCGATGCGAACCACCTTGATGCCCAGGTTGTTCTCGAGCGTGGCCGCACGCACGGCAGCGAGGTCCACCTCGAGGCCGCGCTGGCCGGGCTGCAGGGCGGCAAGTTCCTCCGGCGTCGGGGGCGCGACGATCGACGACGCGAGCGGGCCCGACTCGCCGAGGCGCGCGACGTCACCCGCCTCCATCGAGGAGAGGCGGTGCGCCACGTCGTCGGACAGGATGCCCTGGCGCTGGTACGGCGAGTCGCAGCCCACGAGCAGGGCCGCGACCACGGCGGGTGCGCATGCGGACGCGGCCCGGGCGCAGCGCTCGCTCATGGCGTGCCTCCCCCGCCGGCTGCGGGCGCTTCGAGCAACTGCCGTCGGACCAGCTCGCGGAATGGGCCCTCGGAAGCGACGAGCTCGTCGAAGGTGCCGGACTGCACGATTTCCCCGCGCGAGAGCACCAGGATGCGGTTGGCATGCCGCACCGTGCTGAGTCGATGGGCGATGACGATCCGCGTCACCGCCAGCGACTCGAGGTTGCGCGAGACATGGCCCTGCGAGACCTCGTCAAGTGCGCTGGTCGCCTCGTCGAACACCAGGATGCGGGGGTTCGTCGCGAGCGCGCGCGCGATCATGAGCTTCTGGAGCTGCCCGCCCGAGAGCGTCTGCTCGCTGACGAACGTGTGCATCTGCATCGGCATCGCACGGATGTCGTCCGCGAGCCCGGCGGACTCGGCAGCCGCCCAGGCGTCCTCGGGGCCCACGAGCGACGCGCCGACGATGTTCTCCATGATGGACCCGGGGAGCACCTTGCTGTGCTGCCCGACGACGCCCACCTGTCGACGCACCGAGACGGGATCAAGCTTGGAGAGGTCCTGGCCGTCGTAGAGCACCTTGCCCGCGGTGGGGCGGCGCAAGCCGAGGATGAGCTGGACCAGCGTCGACTTGCCGCTCCCCGAGGCACCAACCACGGCGACGAAGTCTCCGGGGACCGCCTCGAACGAGACGCCGCGCAGCACCTCGCCCGGCGAGCCCGGATAGGCGAATCGCACGGACTGCAGCGCGATTGCGCCGGCGAGCAGGCCTGCGGATTCGGTGCGGTCGGAGGCCTCCGGGGCCGCCTCGAGGATCGGACGAAGGCGCCCAAGGAGCGGAGCCGCCTCGGAGAAGTCACCGATCGCGTAGCCGAGCGCGGTGATGCCGGCAAGCGCCGCACCGAACGCTGCGTTGAACGCCATGAACGAGGCGACGCGGACCTCCTCGGTGCCGGGCACGTGCGCGAACCGCCACCACAGGAGCGCTGCGGCCACGAACGGCACCGTGACGCCCACGACGCGCAGCCAGCCACCCGCGAGCGCGGCCAGGTACATCGCGCGGCGCTCGGGCCGGTACCGCTGCAGCCACTGGACGAGGGCAGGTTCCTCGGTGCAGGTGGTGCGGATCCGCTCGACGCCCGAGATCAGCTGGAGCGCGAAGCCGCCAAGCCGGCCGCTGCGCTCGGCGGCGTCCGCGGCCCACCGCCCCTGGCGGCGCGCCACCAGGGCCGTGACGGCGAAGATCGCCAGGAATGCGGCGAACGAGACTGCGCCGGCGAGCGGGTCGATCGCCACCATCAGGACGAGGTACGTGAGCGAGAAAATGCCGCCGACCACGGCCGACACCATCGAACCGGTGACTCTGCGCTCGAGTTCCTCGAGGGCACCGATGCGTTCCGAGAGCTCGCCGACGGGATGCCGCTGGAAGAACTCGAGCGGCAGCTTCAGCGTCCGCAGCAGGATCGCCGACGCACCGCGCATCGCGATGCGCCCTTCCACCCGAAGCAGCAGAAAGCTCGAGACCAGTTCGAACAGCGCGGTCGCGACGATGGTCGACCCGAGCACCAGTCCCAGGTACGCGAGCGTCGCGGAATCACCCGAAGGGATCACCCGGCTCACGAGCAGGCCGGTGGCGAACGGCACCGCGAGGTTCAGCAGGCTCGCACCCGCGGCGATCGCGGCCGCGGCGAGGAGGTCGGGCGCACAACCGCGCATGAGGAATGCGAACAGCGATCCGATGGTCGCGGCTTCGCCCGGCAGCGGGGCTTCGAACAGCACGACGTCGGGGTCGAGCGATTCCGCGAAGGCCGCATCCACCGGCACCGGTCGGGGCTGGACCCCGGGCTCGTAGACGAAGGCCCGGTACCCGTGCCATCGCCCGGGCACCAGCGCGACCGGCACGCTGCCTCCACGGAATGCGAGCATCGGGCCCCGGTCCGCGGTCCACCAACGGTTCGGAAGCCGGGCACGACGGCATCCGATGCGCGCCGCGACGGCGAATGCCTCCGGCAGCGGCGTGAGCGGGTCGTCCGGGATCCGGCGCGGAATCACCGCCAACGGCACGCCCGCGGCGACCGCGACATGGCGACACGCCCGCAGCATGACCGGAAGCGACGGGCTGACGTTGAGGACTTCGTCCCGGCCGGCGAAGATCGCGCCAAGCATCTGGCGGAACGCACGCCGCCCAGCCTCGGGCTGGCCCGCACGGTGCGTCACCGCGTCCGCAACCGCGTGACCGTCGTTCGCGACGAGGGCCCCGATCCGGAAGGCAAGCGATAGCAGGGCGTCGGTCGCGGCGGCATCCGAGGCCCTGGCGTCCGGCGGCAGCATGACGCGCGCGAAGGCACGGCTCGCGGCCTCGACCTCCTCGGCGACCGCGTCGGACAGCGTCCCGGGCGCGGGAACGACGGTGGCGCGCCCATCGGGCACCGCGATCGCGGTCGCGCCGGTGCCGGCCAGCTGCGTCGCCAGGGTCGGAATGAACCCCCCGGGCGCCACCGTGCCGAGGTAGATGCGGCGGCCCGCGGAACCGTCGGTGCGCACGGGCGCCGCGAACACGTTCACCATCCCATGCGCCACGGCCCACCCCGCCGCGGCGGTGCCGAGGTCGAGGTGGTCGCGCCCGTCGACCGTGTGCTGGCGGCCGCCCTGCTCGACGAAGTCGCGCGCGAGTCCGGGCAGCTTCACCCTTGCCCCCCGCCGCGGACGAACGCGGCATACGCGCCCTCGAGCCGCATGAGTTCCTCGTGGGATCCGCGCTCGACGACCTCACCGGCATCGAGCACGATGATCTCATCCGCATCGCGCACGGTGCTCAGGCGGTGGGCGACGACGATGCACGCGCACCCGCGGCGACGCAACGCGCGGTCGATCTGCGACTCGGTGGTCGCATCGAGCGCGGACGTCGCCTCGTCGAGGACGAGAATCGAAGGCCGGCGAGCGAGCGCGCGCGCGATCTCCACGCGCTGCGCCTCGCCGCCCGAAAGGTTGGATCCACCCTCGGCGATGGGCATGCCGAGCCCGCCGCGCGCATCCGCAAGGCCCGCGAGCCCCGCGTCCGCGACGGCCTCGCGGATCCACTCGTCGGGGATCGACGGGTCCCAGAGCGAGAGGTTCTCACGGAGCGAACCCTCGAAGAGGATCGGAGACTGCCCGACCGCTGCGATCAACGTCGCGCGCTCGGCGCGGGGGACCGCTCCGAGCGGGCGGCCATCGACCGTCACCTCGCCCGACCACGGTGCGTACAGGCCGCACGCCAGGCGCGCGACCGTGCTCTTTCCGGAGCCGGACGCGCCGACGACGGCCACGCGGCGCCCCGGCCCGACGCGCAGAGAGAAGCCGCGGAGCAGCGGGTCCGTGGACTCGCTGTACCCGAAGGTGACGTCACGGAACTCGATCGCGTCGGCGCGAGCGGGCGCCGGGCCCGGCGCACCGGTCTCCGCCGGAAGCGCCAGCGGATCCACCGGGTTCCGCAGCACGTCGTCGATTCGGGCCATCGTCGCGCGGAGCTCCTGGATCTCCTGGCCGAGCGAAGCGACCTGCAGCACCGGGCCGAGCGCGGCGATGAGCAGCGTCTGGAACGCCAGCAGCGCACCGATCGTCATGTGGCCGTGCATCACCTGCCAGCCGCCGAATGCGAGCACGGCCGCCGAGACGAGGAGCGCGACCAGCAGCTCCGGGATCGCCTCGAGCACGGCGGTCCGCACCGCAAGCGACTGCACCGAGCTGGCGACGCGCGCATTCGCCGACGCGATGCGCGCGAAGAGCTCCGACTCGCGCCCGGACGCCTTGATTCCCTCGATCGCGGACAGCCCCGAAGAGAGGGTGCCCGCCGCAAGGCCGATCTCGCGCTCGAGCGTGCGTGTGCCGTCGACCAGCCCCCGCCCCGCCCGGAGCACGAGGATCAGCACCACGCCCACCAGCGCCACCGCCACGCATGCCATGCGCCATTCGATCGCGAACATCGCGGCCGCGAACACCGATGTGGTCACGAGGCCGACGGCCGCGGGCGCGAGCTTCGACGCCAGCAGGTCGGCGATTCCCTCGACGCTCGCCACGCGCTGGGCGATGTCCCCCGCGTAGCGGTGCGTGAAGAAGTCGACGGGAAGACGGAGCACGTGCTCCATGAGCGTCGCCGCGCCCGAGATCGCCATGCGCTGCTCGAGCTTCGCGATGATCCACACCTGAAGCCACGCCAGCGCACCGGCGGTCGCCATGCACGCCGCGACGACCGCGATCATGCCCGGCAACCAACGCTGGGCTCCCTCGAGGAGCACGCGGTCGACGTACACGGCGCCCATGGCCGGCAGCACGAATCCCGGCACCGCGGCCATGACCCCGCACGCGGCGGCGGCGAGCACGACGCGGAGCGAGCCGCGCAGGCGCGCACGGAGCGCGTCCGCGACGCTCGGTGGTCGGCCACCCCGGACGAACCCCGGACCCGGACTCACCTGCAGCAGCACCCCGGTGAACTTGTCGTCGAACTCCCGGGCATCGACCCAGCGGTGGCCAAGGGCGGGATCCATGATCCGCCACCCGCGCCGTCCCCAGCCCTCGAGCACGACGAAGTGGTCGAATCCCCAGAACAGGATCGCGGGAAGCCTCGCCTCGGCGAGTTCGGCGATCTCCACCGAGTAGCCGTCGCAGTCGAGGCCCCAATGCTCGGCGGCGGCCTTGAGCTGGAGCGCGCTGCTGCCGTCCCGCGAGACGCCGCACACGCGCCGCGCCTCCTCGAGGGTGACGTGCCGGCCGAAGTGCGCCAGCACCGATGCCAGGCACGCCGCACCGCACTCGGCGGCCTCCATCTGCAGCACCGCAGGCACCTCGACGTGCCGGCGCCCGGCGGGGACGTGGGGAGCCGGCAGGGCCTCAGCCACCGAGGACCTGCTTGAACCATGGCAGCAGCAACGCCACGGGCGGGACCTTCTCGGTCACCACGTCGACGTCGCAGAGCGTGCCGGGGCTGAGGGTGCGGGCATAGCCGGATCCCCCGGTCCAGCGGAGGCCGCTCGGCGAATCGGGATCCTGCTCGAGGTCGATCACGGCGGAAACGATGCCGCCGTACTTCCGCTCGATGTCCTGGGCCACCTCGGCGCTGTTGATGATGCGCATGAGGGATTCACGGGTCCCCGTGACCGGCTCGACATCGCGCACCATGGCCTTGATGACGCCAAATCGCTCGCGGTCGGCGATCGAGGGCTCGACCTGGGCATCCATGCCGGCGCTCGTACGCTTGCCCTCGGAAAGCGGGAAGAACGCGTAGCAGCGCATCCTGCCGTCGCCGACATCCGACACCACCGCAACGGAGGTTCCCCTGCGGACAAGGTCGCCCGGTGCACGCAGCACCTGCAGCACCTTCCCGGGGCGCGGGGCGACGACATGCCGCTCGGCGGCGAGCACCGCGTCGAGCTGGCGGGCCTCGGACTCCGACTCGGCGATCGCATTCTCGCGCTTCTGGCGTTCCTGGCGATGGCGGGCCCGCGCCTCCGCGCGCTCGGCCTCGATGCGCTGCAGCTCGGCGCGTGCGTCCGACAGCCCACGCCCGATCTCGAGCTGCGTGTTCACCGAGGCCAGGAGGTCGGCCTCGGCAAGCAGGCCTTGGCGCACGAGGTCGCGCTTGGACTCGATCGACCGGCCGAACTCGACGAATGCCTCCTGTGCGAAACCGATGCGCGCGCGGCACTCGCCCTCGCGAGCGTCGAGCGAGCGAAGGGCCGCAGCCAGCACGCCGTCCTCGACCTCGACCATCGACTCATGCTGCGCACGCAGCCGTCCCACCGTGGCTTGGGCGTCGGCAAGCTGCACCTCGGCCGCCGGGCTCGCGATCACCGCGAGCACGTCGCCCTGCGCGACCGAGTCGCCGACCTTGACGCGCACCTCGAGCAGCCGTCCGTCGATCGGCGCCTCCGAGGCGACCACCATCGAGCCCTCGATGAGGATGCCCGTGCCGCGGACGGTGAGCGGGATCGAGCCGAGGAAGCCCCATCCGACGAACGCCGCGAGCATCAGCGCGATCCCGACGAAGACGAGCCAGAGCCGCGGCGGCGCGATGGGCGCCACGACGTTGATGCTCTCCGGAGCGGACACCGACTCGACGGCGTGCTCACGGAACATGGAGTCTTCACCGGCCATGGCTTCGACGCCCGCATCGTAGCCAATCGGCGAGGGCGCGCTCAGTCGCGGGCGACCCACCCGTAGGGCGCGTACTCGTGGGCATACGACCCATCGGCCCGGAGCTCCACGCGACCGTACCCGGGCGGGATGCCCTGGACGGAACCGCGCCACCATGCGCCGCTCACGGCACCGTCGCAGACGTATCCCACGCCGTCGATTTGGCAGTGGTCGACCAGGTGGGTGTGGCCGCTGAGGCACAGCCGCACCTTTCCGGACGACTTGAAGAGCTCGTGGAGCACCGTCGCGTCGGTGTGCATCTCGGCGAGATGGATCACCGTGTCGGTGCCGTTCTGCTCGCGCGGCCGGGGCTTCCCGTAGGTCAGCGCGGTGAGCGACATGATCGGCACGTGCGACACCACGCACACCGGGCGATCCTTCGGCGTCGCTTCCAGCAGCTTCGTCAGCCAGTCGAACTGCTCGTCTTCGAGGAACGCCGTGTAGCCGTCGCCCTTGGGCTGCACGCTGTCGAGGCACACGAAGCGCCATGCGCCATGGTCGAAGGAGTGCCACGTGCGCGGCACGCCGAAGAGGTCGCACGCGAACCGCTTGCCCCAGTCTGCCTCGGTGCCGCTGGTGCCGCTCTTGCCGCGGTTCCATCCGAAGATGTCGTGGTTGCCCGTCACGTGGTGGACCGGAACCGAGCACTCGCGCCGGAGCGTGTCCCGGAAGATGCGGCGGAGCTCGTCCGCGCGCCCGCGCTTGGCCTCGAAGACGTCCATCACCGAGTCCCCGCCGGTCACGATGAGGTCTGGCTTCCACGACTGGGCATGCGCCAGTGCAGCAACCATGCCCGCCTCGGCGGCCCGCTCCGGCTGGACATGGATGTCCGTGAGGTGCGCGAGGCGGATCGTGCCGGCGCCGGGCGCCGCGGAATTCCCCGCGCCCGCCCCGGCCTGCGGCGCGTCGGCAGCGGCTCGGGCTCCGCCAGCAAGCGCACCGAGCCCCGCGGCGGCGAGGAACGTGCGGCGGTCCACGGTCGATGGGGGCACGGCGTGCTGCATGACCGCTGTTGTACCGCGCGGAAGCGCCGGGTTGCGTCCGTACACTCGGGTGCGTGGAAACCCTTCACACGCCCGAGCCTGATGCGATCCGCGCCATGACGACCCGACGCGAGGGCGAGGTGCGGCTCGGCGAGGTCGTGGGCATCGCGGCCGCGGACGGCGGGCTTCCGGACGGCACGCGTGCCGCGGTGCTCGGCGTGCCGGAGGACGTGGGGGTGCGGGCCAATCTCGGACGCCCCGGCGCGCGGCGCATGTGGCGGACGTTCCTGCCACGGTTTCTCAACATGCAGTCGAACGCGTTCCTCGACGTCAGTCGGGTGGCGATCGCCGGCTGCGTCGACGTGCGCGACATCCGCCGGTCGGTGCGCGGGATCGACCCGGCGGTCGGCGGCCCGCGGACCCGGGCGTCCGCGCTCGGGGCGCTCCGTGACGCGACGGCACGCATCGATGAACGGGTCACCGGCGCGGTCGAGGCAATCGTCCGCCAGGGTGTGGTCCCCATCGTCGTCGGTGGTGGCCACAACAACGCGTTCGGCATCCTCGCCGGATGCTCGCGCGCGCGCGGCGGGCCCATGGCGTGCGTCAACGTCGACCTCCATGCGGACCTCCGTCCGCTCGAAGGGCGGCACAGCGGCAATGCGTTCACCGCCGCGCGTGCGGCCGGGCATCTCGGGCGATACGCGATCCTCGGACTCTCCGAGGCATACGCGACGCAGGCGATCGTCGACGCGATCGAACGCGACCCCACGACCGTCGCCGTCACGTTCGAGTCCATGCTCCGCGGCCGTGCGACGCCCGGCACGATGGCGGCGGCCGCGGCCGCGCACGTCGGCAGTGCGCCGGCGACCCTTGAACTCGACCTCGACGCGGTTGCGCAGGCTCCCGCAAGCGCAGCCGCGGCGAGCGGATTCACGGCGGCGGAGTTCCGGTCGATCGCGATGCAGGTGGCCGCGAGCATCGACGTCCGGGCCGTCCACGTGGCCGAAGGCGCACCAGGCCGCGGGCCGTGGCCCGACGAGATGCTCGGGAAGCTGGTCGCGGAGCTCGTTCGTGACGCGGCGTGCGCGGCGTGCGCCCCGCGCGTCAGCGCGTGACGGCGGGCGTGAAGCGGAACGCGAGCCCGTCGAAGAGGCCGCGGTCGCTCAGCTTCAGCGCGGGGATCACGAGGAGCGCCATGAAGCCCGCGGTCATGAACGGGGCGCGCAGCGGCGAACCGAGCGACTTGGCCCGCGCAGAGAGCTTCGCGTAGGCGGCCCCGACCTCCTCGGCGGGCCGATCGCTCATGAGCCCCGCGATCGGCAGGGCAAGTGACTCCGCCACGCCGCCTTCCGCCACCGCCAGCCCGCCGCGCGCCGCGAAGACCGCGTTCACGGCGGCCGCGAGGTCCTCGCGCGTGGCACCCACCGCCACCACGTTGTGGCAGTCGTGCGCCACGCTCGACGCGATGGCGCCGCGCTTCAGGCCGAAGCCGCGGATGAAGGCGCATGCAGGCGGTGCCGGCGAGTACCGGTTCACGACCGCAACCTGCAGGAGGTCGGACGACGGATCCGGGTCGACGACGCCGTCGACGGCGCGCGCCCGCACGTCGGCACGCTTCGTGACGAGCTGCCCGTCCTCGGCGACGATCGCATGCACCGTGACTTCGCCCGCACCCGAGGCGTCGGACGGGACGTGGACGAGGAAGTCGTAAGCGGCGAGCGTCGCGGCACGGAACGCGTTCGGGGTCGCGGAGGCACGCGGGGCCACCAACGTGCGCCCGGCCTCGGCCACGACGCGGCCCGCGATCCAGGTGCGCAGCGGCCGGACCGAACGCAGGTCCTCCACCAGCACCATGTCCGCACGGTCACCGGGCTGGAGCAGCCCGCACGGAAGGCCGTAGTGCCGCACGGGGTTCAGCGTCGCGGCCCGCAGCGCGGCCATCGGGTCGATGCCCTTCCCGACGGCACGCGCCACGAGCCGGTCGACGTGACCGACGAGCAGGTCGTCCGGGTGGGCATCGTCGGTGCAGAACATGCACAGCGCGGGATGCTCGGCCAGCAGCGGCCAGAGCGCGTCGAAGTTGCGCGCCGCGCTCCCCTCGCGGATGAGGACCCGCACGCCGAGCGCGGCCTTCTCGCGGGCCTCTTCGAGCCCGAAGCACTCGTGGTCGGTCTCGATGCCTCGGCCGAAATAGGCCCTCGCCTGCTCGCCGCGGAGCCCCGGTGCGTGCCCGTCGACGCGCTTGCCGCGCGCCTTCGCCGCGGCGATCTTCGCCAGCACCTGCGGGTCGCCGGCGATCGCGCCGGGCCAGTTCATCATCTCGCTGAGGTAGCCGATGCGAGGGTCGTCGAGCAACCGCTCGCAGGCCGCGGCATCGAGCGTGGCGCCGGCCGTCTCGTACGCGGTCGCAGGGACGCACGACGGGCACCCGAACCAGCAGGTGAACGGCGATCCCTCGGCATCGCCGAGCATGAAGCGGATGCCTGCTTCACCGAGGACGTTCGCGATCTCGTGCGGATCGCTCACGGAGGCGACCGTGCCGTGGCGCATCGCCACGCGCGCGAACTCCCACGGGGGGAGCATGCTGCTCTCGACGTGAACGTGCGCATCGATGAACCCGGGCACGAGGACGCCAGGGTCCACGGGGCCGGCAGAGGGCACGACGGACGCGATGCGACCATCGCGCACGACGACCTCGCATGGGCTGACCGTTCCCGCGACGACGTCGGCCACCAGGTGCTTGAGGACGGTTGCTGCCATCGGTCAACGCAAGGTAGCGGCGCCGGACTTCCGGCAAACGAGGGTTCCCGCTCGATATCCGGCCGCACATGCGACAAGGCCGGCGAATCCGTTGAGTGCGATGCTCGCGGCCGCGGCCGAGGCCTGACCGCCCCCGACGAGGACGCACAGATCCTGCGCCAGCCCGCTCACGGTGGTCAGGCCACCCAGGACGCCCGCGCCCAGGAGGTGCTCGCGGATGCGGCGCTCGGATGGAATGCCGACGGGTTCGCCCCGCGCGTCGCGCGCAACCAGCGCCGCGAACAGCATGCCGATCGCGAACGACCCCGCGACGTTGACCGCCGCGTGCGCGCCCCAGGCGGGAAGTCCGCCCCGGTCGAAGGACCGCTGCACGAGCGCACGAACGAGGCTGCCGCACGTGCCGCCCACGAACGCGACGGCTGCGAGCGACCACGGCCACGGGCCACGCTCCTCGGGCGCGTGGCTCAAGCCGGGCCTCCGGAGACGGAGCGCGCGAACCATCCGCCCACGGCGGCGAGCGTCGCCGAACCGGCAAGCGTGACCGCCCAGAGCGCCAGCGCATGCACGCGCCGTCCGGTGATCCACAGCAGGACGACGTCCATGCAGAATGCCGAATACGTGGTCCACCCCGCGAGCACGCCGAACGCTGCCGCCGCGGGCAACTCGCCCCCGGCGCCGCGGTGCGCGACCGCACCCGCGACGACCCCAACCAGGAGCGAACCGGAAAGGTTGATCGCGCACGTGGCCCAGCGCGCATTCCGGCCCCGGCGAAGGAACGCATCCCGCGCCAGCACACGGAGCGCGCACCCGACGCCTCCCGCGAGCGCCGTCACGGCCAGCGTGGTCGCGCTCACGCCGCCGCCCCCCGTAGGCGAAGGCTGTTGGCGAGCACCGCCAGGCTCGAGCACGCCATGGCCGCCGCGGCGATCCCGGCGCCGGGATGCCAACCAAGGAGCGGCACGAGCAGTCCTGCGGCAGCAGGGATCGCGATGAGGTTGTATCCGAACGCCCACCACAGATTCTGGCGGATCACGCGCATCGCACGACGTGCGAGCACGATGGCATCCGCGACGCCGGAGATGCCCGGGCGCATCAGCACGACGTCCGCGGCATCGGCGGCGATGTCCGCACCCTGCCCCACCGCGATGCCCACGTCCGCGGAGGCGAGCGCCGGTGCGTCGTTCACCCCGTCGCCCACCATCGCCACGCGATGTCCCGTCGCGCGAATCGAACGCACCCGGGAGGCCTTCGCGTCGGGGCGCTCGCCGCCGTGGGCGTCCTCGATGCCCGTGGCCTCGGCGATGGCGCGCACCACGCGCGGATCGTCGCCGCTCGACATGCGGACGTCGATTCCGAGGGACCGAAGGCGTTCGACGGACGCACGCGCATCCGGGAGCACCGTGTCGGCGAGCTCGACCACCGCCTGCGCGGTGCCATCGACCGCCACGACGATCGCGGTGCATCCGCGGGCGCGCGCATCGTCGAGCACCCTCGCCGCTCGCCCACCGATCTCGGCCGCGCCGCAGGCGAACCCGGGCGTCCCGACCGCGACCCGCCGGCGTTCGACGATCGCGCGCACGCCGGCGCCCGGCTCGCTCGAGAACTCAAGCGCGGGCGGCACGCGGAGGGCGCGCCGTTCGGCCGCCCGGACGATCGCGGCGCCAAGCGGGTGCTCGCTCAGCCGCTCGGCACCGCACGCAAGCGCAAGCGCCGCGTCCGCGTCCATGGATCCCACCCCGTGCACCGCGACCACCTCGGGGCGGCCCGCCGTCACGGTGCCGGTCTTGTCGAGCAGCGCCGTGTCGATGGAGGCCAATGCCTCGAGCGCGGCGCCGCCCTTCACCAGGATCCCGCGCCGGGCAGCGGCACCCGTCGCGACCATCACGGCCGCGGGGGTCGCCAGGCCGAGCGCGCATGGGCACGCCGCCACCAGGACGGCGATGGCGCACTCGAACCCCCGCATTCCGTCGCCGGCGACCGTCCACGCGCCGGCGGTGAGGATCGCAATGCCAAGGACGACGAACGTGAACCACGCACTCACGCGGTCGGCGATGCGCGCGATTGGCGCACGGCTCGACTGCGACTCGGCGACCATGCGGACGATCCGCTGCAGCACCGAGTCGCCGCCCACCGCGGTGGCGCGGATCACGATCGCGCCCGCGGTGTTCATCGAGCCGGCGAAGGCGGTGTCGCCGGGACGCTTCGCCACGGGAACGCCCTCGCCGGTCAGGAGCGACTGGTCGACTTCCGATGCGCCTTCCTCGACCCGTCCGTCGACGGGAATGCGCTCGCCCGGACGGACCACGACGAAGTCGCCGACGATGACGTCCGCCAGCGCGATGTCCGTGTCGGTGCCGTCACGGCGCACCCGCGCGCATGCCGGCTGCAGCGCAGCCAAGCCATGCACGGCATTGCGCGTCCGGATCGTCGCACCTGTCTCGAGCAGGCGCCCCACGAGCGCGAGCGTGGCGATCACGCCCGCAGCCTCGAAGTGGACCGCCGGCACCGTTCGCCCTCCTACCACCGGCAGGAACCCGGAGATCACCACGGAGGCGGACCAGGCATACGCCGTGCCGATCCCGAGCGCAAGCAGCGAGTCCATGTTCACCGTGCGTGCGGACGCCGCCTTCCATGCCGAACGCAGGATGGGCCACGCGAACCACAGCACGATCGGGGTGGTGAGAAGGAACTGCGCATGCACGGACTGCCACTGCTCCGCGGCGAGCCGCATGTCACCTGCGGCCATCCATGCACCGGCGCCTGCCTCGCGCGCGGCCTCGCGCGCCGCGTCCCGTGCGTGCGGCTCCCACAGGTGGTGCGAACGCATCGCGACCCACACGAGCGGCACGCAGGCGGCGATCGCGAGGGCGGTGCGCCGGCGGAGCGAACGCACGGACTCGCGGCTGGCGCGGTCGAGTTCCGCAAGCCTCGCACGCGCATCCACGATCCCGACCGGTCGGGCCGGGTACCCCGCTGCCGACACGGCCTCCGCGAGGGCCCGCGGGTCCACCGGCCGCTCAAGTTCCACCGACGCGCGGCCCGTGACGAAGTCGACTCGCGCCGACCGGACCCCCCGCTGCGCACGAAGCACGCGCTCGACCCCCGTCGCACAGCCGGCGCAGGTCATGCCGTCGACGTCGAATTCCATCGTCAGGATGCTACGAACGCTCGATTCCGGCACGGCTCCGGATGACATGCGGCGCAAATCACGGAGTTCGGTATCCTGATTTCCACATCTCCGGGCGTCGAGCAATCGGCCCCGCATGAAAGGGGTGAGCGATTCATGTACGGAAAGCAAACCGAACGCGCCATCGGAGCCATGAGCCGCCTTGCGGAGGTCTGGGACGGGGGCAAGACGCGCCTCTCCGCCTTCGAGATCGCGGATCAGCGCGGCCTGCCGCGTCCGATGGTCGCAAAGATCCTGACGACGCTTTCGCAGGCCAGCTTGGTGAGCGGTTCGCCCGGGCCAGGCGGCGGCTATGCGCTGGCGCGTGCGCCCGCCGAGATCAACCTCCGCGAGGTCTACGACCTGTTCGAGCGCGAGGACCGATCGAACCTGTGTCCCTTCGGCGGCGGCGTGTGCGGCGTCGGCGAACCATGCGCACTGCACGACAAGCTGGTCGGCATGCAGCGTGACATCAGGAGATTCCTCGTCGACACCACCTTTGAGATGTTTCGCGCCGCGAGCCAAGACCATGGCCTGAAGCCGACCCCGTCCGACACGGCGCCGACGGGGCCGCGGGAAAGTTATCGAGCGGTCGAACGGCGAAAGCGGTGAACACCGACGCGGGGGTTGGTTAGGCTTCGCGCTCCGACCGTTGACCAGCGGCCGGGTGACGGTCCGGGGGGACCCACTGTGGCTGCCTCCAAGACCATCGCCATCGTCGCCACCACGCTCGCCAGCGTGTTCGCGCGGTTTGCGTCGCTTGCGTCGCAGGCGATCGTGGGGTGGTACCTGACCGAGGACCAGGTCGGGACATACGCGTTCGCGCTGGGGGTGATGGGGATCACGAGCCTGTTCCGAGGCGGTGGGATGGCGCTGTACCTGCCGTCGGTCAAGCCGGACGAGCTCGATGGCACGGTGCCCAAGCTGCTCGCCTGGAGCACGCTGTTCATGTGGGGGAGCGGGCTCGCGACGATCGCGGTTGCGGCCGGGGCCACCTCGCTGTCCGGGCGATTCCCCAACTTCGGGCTCGAAGGCCTCCAGGTCACGCTGCTCCTGCTTGCGGTCAGGCAGTTCCTCGCGCCGCTCGCGATCGTCGCGCGCATTCGGGTGTCCGTCGAGCGGCGCTTCACCGAGCTCGCCCGGATGGACACCTTCAACGCAATCCTCCGCATCGCGATGACCTGGATCGCCGCGCGTGAGGGCGGCGGCGTGCTCGCGCTGGCCATTCCCTACGTCGCCCAGACCGTGATCGAGGTCGTCGGCATCGGCACGCTCGGAGGTCTCAAGCGCTCGGACTTCCGCTTCCGCGGCGTCGCGCTGCGCCAGGTCGGGGCGATCCTTGCCTGGCCGCTCGTCGCCGGCGCCATGATGTCGATCCGCTCCGACGTCGTGTTCCTGATCCTCGGCATCGCGATCCCCGCCGCGGCGCTCGGGGTCTTCTACTTCGCCTTCCAGCTCGCCAACCAGCCGACGATGCTCCTGGCGGGTGCGCTCCAGAACGTGCTGGCGCCGTACCAGGCCCAGGACCGCGGCAACCGCGAGGCCGAGCGCATCGGCATGGAGCGCGTGTTCTCGGGCTCGATGCTCTTCGTGCCGGTCACCACGATCGCCACGGCGTCGCTGTTCCCATCGCTCGAGGCGCTGATCTGGGGCGGCCGCTGGGCCGGCGCGCAAGGGTGCCTGATGTACCTGTGCATCGGCGCCACGTACTCGACCGTCAGTGCCCTGATGACGGGCCCGCTGATCGGGCTGCGTCGATTCAGGGCGCTCACGATGTTCGAGGCCACCAAGATCATCGGGACCGTCGGCGGGGGCGTCCTGGGCGCCATGTTCATCGCGTCGGGCGACGAAGGACCGTTCGGCGTGGCCACCGACGCGACGATCGTCGGGGCGTGCGTCGGCATCGCCATGGGGGTCGTGGCCATCGCGCAGCTTGTGTGGGTCATGCACCGCGTGGGATCGTCCGCGGGCGAGATCGGGCGCAACCTGCTCTTCGGCCCGATACTGGCGATGCTGACCGCGCTCGCGTCGCAGTCGATCGGGCACAGCATCCGTGAGTCGTTCGGGTTGCCGGACGGACGCCTCGGCGCGGCCGTCGAGCTCGCAAGCGTCGGACTCGTCTACTGCGGCCTGATCCTGATGGCGATCCGCTTCACTGCGGAGCCCACGCTGCGCGAGGCGGTCAGGGCGCTGCCGGCGCCCGCGGCGCGCGCGATCAACCGGGTCCTCGGGCTGCGCTGACCCCCCGGTCAGCGTGCGGGCGGCTTCGGACGCGCGGTGGGCGCATACACCGCGAGATCCTCTTCGATCGCCGTCCGCACGTCCTTCGAGTCCGCGCACGACAGCGCGCGGCGCGCGGTCTCCGCGGCGCGTTCACGGTCGCCGGAGAGGTACTGCACCCGCGCGAGGATCGCACCGACCATCGCATCCTTGCCCGACAGCGCACGGTCCGAGCTCTCCGCCGCGCGCAGCGCGAACGCCAGCGCCTTGGCGTTCCCGGGGATCGTGTTCGCGATGTTCCACGCCAGTCCCGCCGCCTGCTTGGCGTTCGCAGGATTGCGGACGATGCCGTCGCCGACCTTCAATGCCTCGTCGAGCCGCCCTGCCGAGAGCAGCAGCGCGAAGCGACGGCCCGAGCATTGCGCGGCCTGCGCGGGCAGCGCGCTCTCGCACGCGACGTCCAGCGCCGCGAGCGCCTCGTCGTGCCGGCCGCCGCGCGCCATCGCGTCGATGCGGTCCATCTCGGCGTCCCAGAGCCGGCGCTGCTCGTCCGCGCGGCGCGCGGCACCGAGGTCCCAACGCCCCGCCACCACCTCGGCGAGCACGACGCCCACGTCCGCCGGCGCGCCCTGCCACTGAACGACCCCGTCGCGGACGATGAACGCCGTGGGCAAGGCAGGCAGCGCATCACGACCGAACACGGTCTGCACGGCATGGCGCACCGGGTCCGCGGCGAGGATGAACGCCGCGCCGCCGTCCCAGCCTTCCGCGGCGGCGAAGTCCCGCACGAGCGACACGGGCTCGTCGCACACCGCCACCACCGTGGCCTTTCCGCGCTGGGCCCGTGCGGCACCGTCGAGCGCGCGCAGCGAGCCGCGTCCCTTGGCATCTGCCGTGCGGACGAATGCAAGCACCGAGATCGCGCCCGGCTCGCGGAACGAGGGCATGCGCCCCACGACGGCCGTCGCCATGATCGGAAGCGGCAGCCGGTCACCGAGCCCGGGACCGCCGGCCAGCGCAGCCGATGCCGCTAGGAACGCAAGGAGCGACGCGACGAACCGGTGCACGGGACGCTTCATCCACCCGAGTCTACGGCCAGATGCCGCGCACCTCGTAGACACGCCCGATCTGCTCGAGCGCGGCGCACATGGCCGCGGTGCGGAGGTCGCACTCGTACCGGTGGCGCGCGAGCTTCACGCGTCGCGCCGCCGCGACCATCGTCTCGGCGAGCGCCTCGTGCACGTGGCCGGAGGTCCAGGACGTGCCGGACCGGTTCTGCAGCCACTCGAAGTAGCTGACGGTGACGCCGCCGCCGTTGCAGAGGATGCTGGGGAGCACCTCGATGCCGCGCTGCAGGAACACGCCGTCGGCATCGGGCGTGAGCGGCGCGCTCCCGATCTCGGCGACCGCGCGTGCGCCGACGCGGGCCGCGACATCGGCGTCCACCATCTGCTCGAGCGCCGCGGGCACCAGGAGATCGGCGTTGCAGCGCCAGAACTCGTCCTGCGTCGCGTGGTCGGCCCGTCGGAAGCCGTCGACCGAGTCGTGGGCATCGAGGTGGTCCGAAAGCAGCGCCGGGTCAATGCCGCGGGGCGACAGCACGGCGCCGCTCCGGTCGAGCACCCCGACCAGGCGTGCCCCGGCGCGGCACAGCGCCGTCGCGGTCGAGCGGCCGACCTTGCCGAATCCTGCGACCGTGAACGTCAGGCCCTCGAGCTCCATCCCCATGTCGGGCAGCATCTCGCGAAGGACCTCGACCATCCCGACGCCGCCGGCCTGCCCGCGGCCGGACACGCCGCCCGCCTCGGGCGGCTTTCCCGTCGCGACGCGATGCGCGTCGAACCGCCGCTCGGGCGCGCCGGCCTGCGCATAGGTGTCCGCGAACCACGCCATGACCTGCGGGTCGGTGCCGACGCCGGGCCCGACGACGTCCCGGTCGGGGCCGACGTGCTCCGAGATGGCCCAAGCGAAGCGTCGCGTGACGCGCTCGAGTTCGTCGCGCGTGAGCTCGCGTGCGCTACAGGCCACGCCGCCGTACGCGCCGCCGAATGGCAGGCGCAGCAGGCTGCACTTCAGCGTCATGAGCATGGAGAGCGCGCGCATCGAGTCCGGGTCCACGCCCGGGTGGAAGCGCAGGCCGCCCTTGTAGGGCCCGAGCGCCGCGTTGTGCTGCACGCGCCATCCGCGGAAGAGCCGGTGTTGGCCGTCGTCCATCAGCACCGGGAAGTTCACGGCGACCTCGGTGTTCGGCTGCGCGAGCACCAGCTGCTGCCGGTGCCGGAGCCCGACGATCTCGGCGGCGCCGAGCACCTGGCCGAGGGTCTGGTGGAACACGTTCGTTGCGCTGCGATCGATGCCGAGGTCCTCGAACACCACGCGCTGGTTGGCGACGGTGCCGGGAACCCGGTCGGAACGGCGTCGGGATCGGTCGGTCACGGAAGGTCCTCGTGGATCGAAGGGCCGGCGGCGGGCGGTCAGCGAACGAACGTGACGCGCCCCCAATGCTGCGGCAGGTGCATGTCGACGGCCCACTGCGGGGTCCAGGTCCAGTTGTCCTCGGGCGTGCCGGGGACCTTCGCGTACGGTGCCCGGCCTCCGTCCACCACGGCCTGCTCGTGGTTGTGCCGCCACTGCACGCGCGAGAAGTTGATGCGCCATGCATCCCCCGCGCGCGGCGGCGCCCCGGCGCGGCGGCGGTCGCCGAAGCCGCGCTGGTCCTCGGGCAGCGCGTCGATCCGCGCGTCGCGCGGTGGCACGAAGGCTGACCACGGCACGGTCCACTGAATCGTCCATCCGCCATCGATGTCGCGGGCGTCGTCCGCGGTGCCGTCGACGACCACCTCGGTCACGATTCCCTGCGCGTCCCATTCATGGATCGCAGGTCCGCCGTTGCGGTACGAGCGATGCAGGAACAGGTCGAACACGGTTCCGCGCGCGTTCGCCTCGAGCTCGTAGTACTCGTTGCCGTCGCCGTCGGGGTCGACGAACGCCTCGAAGTCGTTGTCGTGGAAGATGACTGCGTCGCGCGTCGCGAGCGTGGACCACACGTGCGGTTCGTCCAGTTGCGCGGCCAGGTACAGGTTCGTGTCGTCCCAGAGCATCTTCGCGCGCGTCCGGTACCTGGGCGCCGGCCGGCGTGCACCCTCGATGTCGGCGAAGTCCGCGGTCCACGGCGCCGCGGCCCACGCACCGTGGTCGAGGCCGCGGCCGATGGTCGGCCGCACCGCGGTGAACGGCGCGCGGTACTCGAGCGGCGGCGCAAGCGGCGCCGACTGCGGCGCCGGCTTCCACGAGGCGCAGCCCGCGGCGAATGCCGCGGCCAGCGCCAGTGCGGGGAAGCCGGCGTGCGCGCGGGTCACTTGCGCTTCCCGCCCTTCTTCGCGCGCTTCGCGGCCTTTCCCGCCTTCCCGGAGCCCTTCGCCTTGGCCCCCTTGCCACCCTTCGGAGACGTACCGAGCTCGACCGCCGCCTTCGCGGCCGCCAGGCGCGCCACCGGGACGCGGAAGGGCGAGCAGCTGACGTACGCGAGCGACACCTTCTCGAAGAACTTGATGCTCGCCGGATCGCCACCGTGCTCGCCGCAGATGCCGAGCTTGATGTCGGGCCGGGTCGCCCGGCCGCGCTGGCAGGCCATGTCGACCAATGCCCCGACGCCGCCCACGTCGATCGACGCGAACGGGTTGTCCTTCACGACCTCGAGCTCCTGGTACCGGGGCAGGAAGCTGCCCGAGTCGTCGCGGCTCATGCCGAGCGCCGTCTGGGTGAGGTCGTTGGTGCCGAAGCTGAAGAACTGCGCGGTCTCGGCGATCTGGTCCGCCGCGATCGCCGCGCGCGGCAGCTCGATCATGGTGCCGACCTGGTACTCGAACTTCCGGCCGGTGGCCTCCATCACCTCGCGTGCCACGCGGTGGATGACCTCGGCCTGGATGTCAAGCTCGCGCTTGAACCCGATGAGCGGCACCATCACCTCGGGCTTCACCTTGATGCCCGACTTCTCGACGGCCGCAGCCGCCTCGAAGATGGCGCGTGCCTGCATCTCGGTGATTTCCGGGAACACCACGCCGAGCCGGCATCCGCGGAACCCGAGCATCGGGTTGAACTCGTGCAGCTCGGCCACGCGGCGCTCGATCGCATCGGCCGGGATGCGCAGCTTGTGCGCCAGGTCCGCCTGCTGCTCCTTGGTGTGGGGCAGGAACTCGTGCAGCGGCGGGTCGAGCAGGCGGATGCAGGCAGGCCGGCCCTCGAGCGCACGGAAGATGCCGTCGAAGTCCGCGCGCTGATACGGGAGCAGCTTGGCGAGCGCGCGCTGCCGGCCCTCGAGGTCGCGGGCCAGGATCATCTCGCGCATCGCGTCGATGCGGTCGCCCTCGAAGAACATGTGCTCGGTGCGGCAGAGGCCGATGCCCTCGGCGCCGAACGCGACGGCCTGGCGGACCTGCTCGGGCGTATCGGCGTTGGTGCGCACGCCGAGGCGGCGGAACCGGTCGGCGAGGTCCATGACGAACTCGAAGTCCTGGTAGACGCGGCTCTCGCGCGGCTTCATCGTGCCGGCCACGAGCACCTGCTTGAGCTCGCTGTCGGCCGTGTCGAGGCGGCCCTCGATCACCTCGCCCGTGGTGCCGTTGATCGAGAGGTGGTCGCCCTCGCGCAGCGTGCGGCCGCCGCAGGTCATGGTGCCGGCGTGGTAGTCGATGGCGATCTCGCCCGCGCCGGCCACGCACACCTTGCCCATCTGGCGGGCCACCAGCGCGGCGTGGCTCGAGACGCCGCCGCGCGTCGTGAGGATGCCGTCGGCGGCGATCATGCCGCGCAGGTCCTCGGGGCTGGTCTCGATGCGGACGAGCACGACGTGCTTGCCCTTGCGCGCCAGTTCCTCGGCGCGGCTTGCGCTGAAGGCGATCTCGCCGCAGGCGGCGCCGGGTCCGGCAGGAAGGCCCTTGGTCATGATGCGGCCGGCCTTGCGCGCGGCCTCGTACGCCGACCGCTCGAAGACTGGCTGCAGCAGCTGGTTCATCGCCTCGGGATCGGCGCTCTTCATGGCGTGCTCGGGGGTCATGAGCCCCTCCTTCACCATGTCGTGGGCGATGCGCACGTAGGCGAGTGCGGTGCGCTTGCCGTTGCGCGTCTGGAGCATCCAGAGCTTCTTGCGCTCGATCGTGAACTCGAAGTCCTGGACGTCGCCGAACCGCTTCTCGAGGGTCTTGCGCACCTTCTCGAGCTGGCCGAAGCTCTTCGAGAGCACCTTGTCCTTCGCCATCTGGGCGACCGGAAGCGGCGTTCGCACGCCGGCCACCACGTCCTCGCCCTGCGCGTTCACCAGGTACTCGCCGTAGAACACGTTCGTCCCGTTGGCGGGGTCGCGCGTGAAGGCCACGCCCGTGGCGCAGTCATCTCCCATGTTGCCGTAGACCATCGCCTGCACGTTGACGGCGGTGCCCCACTCGTGCGGGATCTTGTACTTGTTGCGGTAGACGATCGCGCGGTCGTTGTTCCAGCTGCCGAAGACCGCGGCCACCGCGCCCTCGAGCTGCTTCATCGGGTCGTCGGGGAACGCCTTGCCCGTCCAGCGCTTCACGAGGTCCTTGTAGCGGCGCACCAGCTCCTTCAGGTGATCCTCGGTGAGCATGGTGTCCTCGGACACGCCCGCCTCGCGCTTCAGGCCGTCCATCACCTCCTCGAACGGCTCGTGGTCCATCTCGGACTTCTTCTGGACGCCCATGACCACGTCGCCGTACATCTGCACGAACCGGCGGTAGCAGTCCCATGCGAACCGGCCGTTGCTGGTGGCGCGCTTCAGCGCCTCGACGGTCACGTCGTTGAGGCCCAGGTTCAGGATCGTGTCCATCATGCCGGGCATCGAGTCGCGCGCGCCGGACCGCACCGAGACCAGAAGCGGGTCGCGCCGGTCGCCGAAGCGCTTGCCGACCTCCTTCTCGATGCGGCGCAGGCCGTCCTTCATCTGCTTGCCGAGCTTCTCGGGGAAGCGGCGGCCGTTGTCGTAGTACCAGGTGCACACCTCGGTGCTAATGGTGAAGCCCGGGGGCACGGGCAGGCCCATGCGCGCCATCGCGGCGAGGTTGGCTCCCTTGCCGCCGAGCAGCGCCTTCTGGGTGCCGTCGCCGTCGGTCTTGCGGCCGAACGAATAGACCATCTGCTTCGGCGCGGCGCCGCCCTTCGTGGAGGAGTGCGAGGTCTTCTTGCCGCTCTTCTTGGTGGATGCTGCCATGACGATGGGTGGGTGCGCCGGGCGCCCGCGCACGCGCCGACGAGGCGCCGGGGCGGGGGACCGAATGCGGATTCCGCGTGGAAACGCGGGCCGAACATGGTAGCGCGCCACCCTACGATCCGGACCGCCCAGGGCAACCCGAAAGACGCGTGGAATGACGGAACTTGACTGGAACTGCACCCCCGACGACGTGCTGGCGCACTGGCCGGACGAGCTGCCACTCGCGGCGCTCGTCACGGGCACCGGGCACGGCGGCCACGCGCGACTGAGCATGCTCGCGGTGCCCGTCGAGACGATCGAGTGCCGGACGCATGACGATGCCCTCGCGGCGCTCGCGCACGCGGGCGCCGGAGGCGGCGGCACGTGGTGCATCGCGGCGGCGTACGAGCTCGCGCGCGCGTTCGAGCCGACTGCGCTCCCACGCGCGCGGATGCCCGACGACGGTTGGCCGCTGGCGACGCTCGTGCGCTGCGGACCCAGGCTCGAGCTCGACCACGCCTCCGGGCGATGGACCGCCCACGAGGAAGCGGGGCGGCTTGCCGAGGAACTCGGCGGCCGGATGCGGGCCGGGACGCGCGCGCCCGGCACCGCGAGGATCGATGGACTCGAGCCCGACCTCGCGGCGGGCGACTACGAGCGCATGGTCGCGACGGCGGTCCGCCTGGTCCATGCGGGCGACATCTTCCAGGCCAACGTGGCGCAGCGGTTCTCGGCGCGCTGGTCGGGATCGCGCCGGGCGATCATGCGTGCGGCGTTCGCGGCATCGCGGCCGCGCTACGGGGCGTGGATCGAGACGCCGACCCATGCGCTCGCCAGCATGAGCCCCGAACTGTTCCTCGAGGTGGACCGCACCGCCGGCAGCGTCGTGACCCGGCCGATCAAGGGAACGCGCGCGGCGCACGAACCAGCATCCGGGCTCATGGCGAGCGCGAAGGACGCAGCCGAGCTCCACATGATCGTCGACCTCATGCGCAACGACCTCGGGCGCGCGTGCATGCCCGGGACGGTGCGGGTGACCTCCCCGCGCGAGCTCGAGCGGCACGAGACGGTCCATCACGCCGCGGCCGAGATCCGCGGGACGCTGCGGCCGGGCACGGGGCTCGTGGACCTGCTCCGCGCGACCTTCCCGCCGGGATCGGTGACGGGTGCGCCGAAGGTGCGCGCGATGCAGGTGATCGACGAGCTCGAGCCGAGCGCGCGCGGGCCCTATTGCGGGGCGATCGGCCTCGTGTCGCCTGGGCGCATCGCGCTCAACGTCGCGATCCGCACCATCGCGCTCGCGGGCGCGGACGGCGGCCCGGGGGTGCTGCGCTACCTCGCCGGTTGCGGAATCGTCGCGGAGTCGGCCCCCCGCCACGAGCACGAGGAAAGCCTGCACAAGTCGGCGGTGCTGGTCCGCACCGCGCTCGCGGTCAATGCGACTGGCGCTCCTCGAGCGTGCGCACCGAGTGCTCCACCTGCGCCGCCACCGTGCGCTGGTGCGCCGGGTTGAACGCGAAGTCGAAGCTGAGGCCGGCGTAGGTGCGCTGCGTGCTGTCGATGTGCGTGTGGACCAGCTTGGCGCACGCGACGATCGGCACGGGGCACCCGTCGCCCAGCGCCAGCCGCACCCAGAAGAGCCGGTGCCGGGACAGCAGGCCCGCCTGGGCGGGCTCGATCAGGAGGCCCGCGCCGCCGCCGCCCATGTTCGCGAGGTGACCCGTGAGCCTGGGGCCGACAGTGGGAAGCAGCGCTTCCTCGTCGGTGGTCACCGGCTTGCCCTCGAGGAATGCCGCCCACGCGAGCTCGTTCGCGCGCTCGGCGGCGACGGCGCTCTTCGGGTCCAGGAGCGGCCACACGTCGACCGGCGGCAGCGCGAGGGGGCCGACGTCGAAGCGCGCGTGCCGTCGCAGGCACCGCTCGACGCGTTCGGGCAGCGACAGCCGCGACGCACCGTTGCGTGCGTCGGCATGGCGACCCGGCGGGATCGACTCGAGCACCGCGGTCCGGAACTCCCACCGGTTCTGGCCGATGACGATGTACGCGACCAGGCGCGTGCCCACGTGAAGCGGAAGCGCGCGCCCGAGCGCACCGGGGTTCTCCACCACGATCCCGTCGTCGCGGACGTCGAGGATGCGAAGCCGCCACACGAGGTCATGCCCGCGCCCGTCGTCGCGGGTGATCGCCACCTCGAGCGACCCGCCCTTCTGGCAAAGTTCCTCGAGGCTGCGGCGCCACTCCAGCGTTCGTGATCGTGATGCGGGCATCGGTTGCTCCTCGCGGCCCGTGCCGCGTCACCGAGTGTAGCCGTCCGCAAGCGCACGCCTCAGTTCCGCCACGAGGTCGTCGGCCTCGCGTCGCGCCCCGCGCGTGGGACGCACGCCCCCGAACCGGATCGCGTAGAGGCGCCGGACGATGGCCTCGAACGCCTCCGACGCGTCGAGCGAACGCAGGCGTAGCTCATGGGCGTGGGCAAGGGGCGTTCGCCACGCCGGTTTGGCGACGCCCGCCCGGTCCAGCACAAGAAGCGCCTCGAGGTAGAAGCCTGCGTCGCGGGCGAGCGCGATGCGCGCCACCGGGCCCATTCTGCGCGCGCCCAGCGCGGAGGCGGCCCGGCGTCCCCGTGCGGCCAGCACCGCGAGGATGCCGCCGACCGCAGCGAGCGTGCCGGCCACCGACGCGACCCACGCCACACCCACGGCGCCCTGCATGAAGAACCGCTCCGCTTGCGCCGAGGCGTCGCGGGCGCGCGCGGCCAGCCATGCCTGCGCCGCGCGCGTGGCCTCGCCGGCGCGGTCGGCCAGTTCGGCCTGCGCGCGCGCGTCGAACCCGGCGAAGCGGCTGTTCCACGTGAACTCGACCGGGTCGAGGATCCACCGGAAGCCGTCGAGCCATGTCCGGTTCGCCTGCTGGATCGCGAGCAGCTCGGCCAGCGGTGACGGATCGAACGTCATCCACTGGAACTCGTCGACGCGGACCTCGACCCATGCGTGCGCTCCCGACTCCCGGAACACGTAGCGGTCGGACACGCCGTCGTACTCGGTGGCGATGAACCCGGTGACGACGCGCGCCTCCACGCCGCTCGCCAGGCAGAGCGCGGCCATCGCCGAGGCGAACAACTCGCAGTGACCGGCCCGGTGCACGTCGAGGAACTGCACGATGGGATCGTCACCCTCCCCGCGCCGATAGGCCGAGAGGTCGGTCGAGTACCGGAAACCACCTCCAGAGAGCCACGACTCGAAGAAGGCCGCGATGCGCCGGGCCCTGGTCCGCCGCAAGGACGGGTCTTCCGCGATCTCGGCGTCGGTCGGCAGGTTCTCGGGGCCCTGCTCGGCGAGCACGCGCGCGGCGATCTCGCCCACGCGCGGAACCGGGAACCCGACGTCGCCCGCCGCGGGAAACGGCGTCGACGAGGGAAGCACGGCCTGCACGATCGCCGCCGACGGGAATGCCTGCATCCGGATGCGGTACGACCCCGGACGGCCGAGCCGACCGCCGCCGATGTCGACGAGCTCGGCCGTCCGCCGGTCGAGCCCGAAGATCCGGGTCTCGTCGCACGCGATCGCGAGCGGCATCCACGCACTGAACACGCGGTCGCTCGCCAGCGAGCGCATCTGCACCTCCTGCGTCCACACGTTCGACCGCTCCTCTCGCGCGCGCTGCGAGAGCGGCTCGAACCCGCCCGATGGCTCGGTGCGGAAGCGCCGGATGCGCGAGAACCTCCCGCTGCCGGACCACCGCGCCTCGGCCGGGTCGTACGAGTCGAGCACCGCACCGCGCATGCGCAGCGGCATCGTGAGTTCGCCCGGGCGGTCCTGCGGATCGAGCAACCGCACCGTCATCGCGACGCGGGACGACTGCGAGATGCGGCCTCCCGACCAGAGGTCGATGGTGGGACGGAACCCGGACACCCGCCCGCGACCGCCACCATCTCCCGCCAGCTCGCGCGGGAAGACCGCGAACACGACGAGGCTCATCCCGATCCCCGAGACCGCGCCGACGGTCGCCACGCGACGCATCCCGCGGGCGGATGCCGCTCCGAGCGGGGACTCGAGCGCCGGCGCGCGGCGGCCCGCAGGCACCGCGGCCCGGCGGGCGGCGGCGACGGCCTCGCCGCCGGCATGCAGCTGGAGCAGCATCGCGGCGGGCACCAATGCGGCGGCAAACGCGATGACCAGCGCGCCGACCAGGAAGTCGCTCGAATGGAGCGCTGCGCTCGCGCACAGCACCATGGCAAGCACGAGCACCTGACGCCAGTCCGAAGGCACGCGACGGTCCCACGCCTTCACGCAGATCCCGGCAGCCACGACCAGCCCGACGGCGCGCGCGGCGTCCTCGGCGCCCGGTCGCGCGAACACCTCGAGCGCGCCCCACGCGATCCCACCGAGCACCGACAGCCGGACGGCCCAGGCGGGAAGCACCAATCCCCGCGGACCGCCGGACAGCGTGAATCCCGCCACGGTCACCGAGCCGGCGACCACGAGCACCCATGCGTCCGCCTGGCTCGCCGAGAACGCAGCGAGCGCCAGCATGCATGCGGCGAGCACGCTCCGCGAGAGCCAGGTGCCGACGTTCATCGCGCACCGTCCTCGGAGTCCACCGACATCGCGCGCAGCTGGCCCGCGACTAGGTGCGCCGAAGCGGGCCCGCCCACCGAGAGGTCGGCCCGATCGACGTGCACGACGATCACGGACGTCCTGGCGCCGAGCTCGGCGACCATGGCCGACGCGTCGCGCGGCGCGTCGAGGTCGAGCGCCGCCAGGGCGCAGAGCTCTCGCTCGAGCTGCCTGCGGCCCGCGCGGGCACCGGCGGCCGGCCCGGGAAGCCCCAGCACCGCGAGGGAGGTCTCCATGCCCTCCGATGCCGCCGCCTGGAGCAGGCTCGCCGCGAGCACGATCGCATCCTCCTCGAGTTCGCGCGCGCGCGACGGACCGCCCTCGACGCGCAGCGCCCCGGTCGGGCGGCGCAGGTCGAGGACCACGCCCACGCGCGGCGGTGCGTCCATCGACCGCTCGATGACCGCAAGCTCGCCGCCTGCGCTGCTGCGGCGCCATGCCACGCTGCGGATGCTGTCCCCGGGCCGGTACTCGCGGAGCCCGAGGAAGTCGGAACCAGGGCCGATCCGTGGGCGCGAAGCTGCTCCGGCCCGGCCCTCGCCCGCGAGTTCACGGAGCACGCCGGGCCGCAGCGCACGGGCGCGCGGGAGCACCAGGCACTCCGCTTCGTCGTCGAACCGCACGCTCTTGCCGATCAGCCCGAACGGGAACGCCGTCTCGGCGCGGAACGGCCCGAATCGGAGCGCACCGCGCCGCGCCGGCCACGCCACGGACTCCGCGACGACCGTCTCGCGCGGGCCGACGTGCCTGACGAACGCCGGCGCCGGGGCGGCACCGTGCGGCCCGACGCGGAGCTCACGCACGGACACGGCGAACGCGGACCACGCGCGTGACCCCTGCGACACCTCGTACCGGAGCACCAACGGCTCTCCCACGACGCCCGTCGCAGGCACGCGCCGCCGGACACGCAGCCGCATCAACGGCCATCCCGAGAGGATCCCCGAGAGCAGCACGCCCGAGAGCATCGCGGCGAACACCCACACGAGCAGGTTGCCTGGGCGGTTGGCGGCCACGAACCCCACCGCCAGCACGAGCAGCAGGTAGAGGACCCCCGGCGCACGGACGTGGTAGCGCCTGCGCATGGCGGCTCAGGGACCGAGGCTCCCGACGCCGCGGTCGTACTCGCGCACTTCGTCGAGGATGCGCCGCGACGTCTCGGGTTCGCGGAACGGCCGGCTCTTTCCGCGCGCCATGCCGAGCACCATGACGCGTCCCTTCGGGTCTCCCGGCAGGTCGACCTCCTGCTCCACCGTCTCGAACCCGTTGCGACGGGCGCGCAGCAGCCACGACTCCTGCATCCACCCCGCGCCGAAGCCGTCGATCTCGAGCTCGAACCGTCCCGACGAATCGCTGGTCGCGCGCGCCGCCACCGCGCGGTTCATCGTGCCGGCGTCGCGGACGAGCTCGATGGTCACGCCGGGAATGCCGGACTTGCGCGCCTCCTCGTCACCCTCGCGGACGACCGAGGCACCGCCGAACCCTTCGACCACGCGGCCCTCGAGGCGATACGCGCAGCCGGCGGCGCATGCGAGGGCGCAGGCGAGCATCATGTGCACCATGCGGCGGACGGGCGCGGGTCGGGACGAGCGTGTGGTCACGGCGAGAAGCCTACGCGCGCACGCACGGCATCACGGGCGGGAAGCGCTCCGGACCAGCCCCCATACGCCCTGCGCGATCATCAGCAGCAGGATGACCGCGACCACCGCGCGTCCGACGGCCATCACGATGCGACGGACACACCGGTGCCGTTCCCCCCTTCCAAGCTCGTCACGCACCTCGGCCGGCACCTCGCCGACGTCGGCATCGTCCCAGTCGATGCTCTTGCCGGACCATCGCGCCTCGGCCAGCACCTGGCGTGCGCGCGACAGGTCCTCGGGCAGCACGCGCACGGGCACCGACGCCCCGGCCGCGCGCAGCGGGAACCCGAAGACGCCCTGCCCCGACGGCGGGACCACGCTCGCGATCCCCGCGTCCTCGAGCACCGATCGGATGCACTCGGCCTCGAACTCGCTTCGCGCGTCGTGCACCGTGCTCATCGCGCCCACGTCGAGGCGCGGCCGGCCATCACCGGGCACGTGCGCCGTCATGCGTATCCCCGGAGGCGATCGATGGCCTCGAGCAGCGCACCGCTCCGGTCGGGGCCGAACATCTCGTCGGGCAGGATCACCCGCCAGTCGGTCACGTCCGTGCGCGGGATGCGGACGACGTCGCCCGCATGCATGCCCTCGGCCGTGACCGGCTCCTCGGAGAGCGCGGCTTCCACGACATCATGGTCGAAGCCCTTCACGATGAACCAGCCCTGCTCGCGTCGATCTTCCGCATCGACCGCGCCGACGCCCGACTGCACGTGGAATGCGGTGCCCGCGAGTGCCGCGACCTCGGGCCGCTCGGAACGCCTGACGCTCGCGAACGCAGTCGCGAATGCGGGCCAGGTGCGCTGCGCACGCCGCTCGGTGGCGGCGGCGGACCGCTCGCTGGCGAAGAGGACCGCACGGCCGTCCTCCATGCGCTCGAGGGTCTCCTTCGGCCATGCCCAGACCTTGCGGAACTGCCCCCGCTGCTCGGGCGAGCAGATCACTGCACGGACGCCCGTGAGCGCGCCGTCGCCATGCTTGGCGGCGATGTCGCGGAAGGCGTTCGACCCGGGCGTGCCCTCGTCCATGAACTGCGCGCACGACTGCCACGGGACCAGCGCCACGGAGGTGTCCGGACCGACCTCCATCGGCTCGAAGGGCGGAGGCGGCGGCGACTCCAGCAGCAGGCTCGCGACGTGGTTCACCAGGATCGCCGCGGCCTGCGAGTGGCGCGACGGGAACTCGAGCACCTCGAGCTCCGGAAGCCCGCACCGCGCGAGGCCCGTCGTGAAGAGCATCATCGGCGCGTCATCGTCCTCGCGGTCCGCGACCGCGGTGATGGTCCAGAGGTACTCGTCGTTCGGCACGGCGTCGGCGGCGAGGAACTGCTCCTCGAGCTCCTTGCGTGGCCAACGGCGCGCGTTCGCCACGTCGAGCACGCCCGCCAGGTCGGGGATCGCGCCGGAGAGCATCGCCATCAGGTGGAAGAACTCCTCCGAGGCCTCGCCCGGCTCCAGCACGGTCTGCATCCCGATCACCCACTTGCAGGCCGCCATCGCGGGATCCGGCAGCTGCGACGGGTCGGTGGGAAGCGCGGGCTCCGCCCAGAACACGACGGGCGACGTGACCCCAGGAATCTCGACCACCATCGCCCAGAGCATGTTCTCGTCGTCGAGGTCCGCCGGCTCGGCCTTCACCTCGCGGCCCACCCATCCCGCGATCGAGCGACCCACTTCCTCGGCCGAAGGCGGGTCGCGGTGCGGCCAGAATCCGACCCACGCGCTTGCCGAGACCGAGGGCTGCTCCCACGCGGCGGTGCCGGGCGAAGCGAGCGGCTCGCGCGCGGGTTGGTCGTCGCCGCCGGGCGCTGCGTCGCTCGGTTCGTCGGGGAACTGCATGCATCGCATCCTAATGGGGGCGCGGATCGGGGAAGTACCCTCCCCCGTCCATGCCCGAGCACCCACGCGAGCACCCCGCCCGCCCCGACCACGCGCCCGCGCACGGGTCGTCGGAGACCCCGTTCCGCTACACGGCGGCGTTCGCCAACGAGCTCGAGGTGCGCTGGCAGGGGACGCTCGAGCGCACGACCGACGGCTTCCGCCAACCCAACCCCGGCGAATCGGGATTCGACGCATCGAAGCCCAAGTGGTACTGCCTCGACATGTTCCCCTACCCCTCGGGCGCGGGGCTCCACGTCGGCCATCCCGAGGGCTACACCGCCACCGACATCATCTGCCGCTTCAAGCGGATGAGGGGCTTCAACGTCCTCCATCCGATGGGCTGGGACGCGTTCGGCCTGCCCGCCGAGCAGTACGCGATCCAGACCGGGGTGCACCCCGAGGTCACGACGAAGAAGGCGATCGACACGTTCCGCCGCCAGCTGAAGCGCTTCGGATTCATGTACGACTGGTCGCGCGAGTTCGCGACGATCGACCCGGGCTACTACCGCTGGACGCAGTGGATCTGGCTGCTCGCGTATGGGTCATGGTTCGATCCGCGCGCGAAGGCCGCGCGGCCCATCGCCGAGCTCGAGGCCGCGCTCGCACGCGAGGACCGCGAGGTCGAGGTCGCGGGTGGGTCACGCAAGCGCTGGAGCGCGTGCAGCCGGCGCGAGCGCCAGGCGCACCTCGACGGGTTCCGCCTCGCGTACCTCGGCGAGCAGACGGTGAACTGGTGCCCCAGGCTCGGCACCGTGCTTGCCAACGAGGAAGTCATCGACGGACGCAGCGAGCGCGGCGGCCACCCGGTGGTGCGCAGGCCGCTGCGGCAGTGGATGTTCCGCATCACCTCCTACGCCGACCGGCTGCTCGAGGACCTGGCCCTGGTGGACTGGCCCGAGATGACGCGCACGCTGCAGACCGAGTGGATCGGCCGCAGCGAAGGCGCGGAGATCCGCTTCGCGGTCGAGGACGGTGACCCACTCACCGTGTTCACGACTCGGCCGGACACCGTCTTCGGTGCCACGTACATGGTGGTGGCGCCCGAGCACCCGTTGGTCGAGCGCGCGCTCGCGCGGGGCGACGCGGCGCTCGCGAAGTACGTGGCGTGGGCGCGCAACCGGTCGGACGTCGACCGCCAGCAGTCCAAGGAGAAGACCGGGTGCTTCACGGGCATGCACGCGGTGAACCCGGCGACGGGCACGCGCATCCCGGTGTGGACCGCCGACTACGTGCTCTCGGGCTACGGCACGGGCGCCATCATGGCCGTGCCCGCGCACGACGAGCGCGACTTCGAGTTCGCGAAGGCGTTCGGGCTTCCCGTCGTGCAGGTGGTCGAGGTCGCCGGGACGCCGTTCACGGGCGAGTCCGCGACCGCCGGCGAGGGTCGTGCGGTGAACAGCGCGAACCCCGCGACCCTGTCGATCGACGGGCTCGCGACCGCCGACGCGAAGCGTGCGGTGATCGCGTGGCTCGAGCGCACGGGCATCGGTTCGCTGCGCGTCAACTACCGCCTGCGCGACTGGCTCTTCAGCCGCCAGCGCTACTGGGGCGAGCCGTTCCC
>CANLMX010000012.1 GCA_947492385.1 Planctomycetaceae bacterium
TACAACAGCGCCCCCGCCGTGATGTGCTTCGACGGCCACACGCAGATCGTGTCCATCGCGGGCATCCAGCAGGACAACGACCTGGCCTCCAGCCAGGGACAGCCCCTGTGGTTCAACTGCGGCGGCGGTCTCAACGCGTACTACGCGAACGCGTCGTACGACAACCTCACCAAGAACCTCGGTGCGGTGACCGCCGGCATCATGACGACCGACGGCGTGCTCGGTCGCGACATGCTGCGCATCGGCGACTGACCCCCGGCGCGCCCCGTGGGCGCCATGGTCGCCTGACCTGATCCTTCCCGCGAGGGCCGTCCTGGTGACGGCCCTCGCGTGCTTTTGCGCGGGGATGTTTCCCTACACTTGTGCCTCTCCCCGACAAGGAAGGCCCACGTATGCAGGACCCCCGCCCAATCGCCGTGATGCTGTCCGCCGCGCTGCTCTTGGGGGCCGCACCAGTGGCACAGGATGCACCGCCGCCCGCACCGGCGAAGGACGCGCCCGCGCCTGCGCCTGTGACGGATGCCCCCACGCCCGCGGCGCCCGCCGCGCAGGACGCGGCGAAGCCCGCGCCTGGGAAGGTGATCGAGGGCGCGATCAACGTCTACTCCTGGGCGCCGGACGACAGCGCCAAGCGGGTCGAGGCGAAGGACGCCGACATCCACCGGCTCTTCGAGGACCTCGGGCCCGTGGCGACGCGCTGGTACCAGCACGCGATCACGCTCTCGAACCCCTTCTTCGAGGGCCGCGCCCCCGGCCTGCGCGGCAACGACCTCGCGGCGGAGTACCTGCAATGGTGGATGAAGGACATGGGCCTCGAGCCCGCGTTCCCCGAGGCGGGCGCCGACGGCGTCACCCCGAAGGACGGTGACTGGACCAGCTACATGCAGCGGTTCTCGCTGACCGGCGGCGCGCCGAAGGTCGAGACCGCCTCGATGGCGGCGCCTGGAGGCGGCGCGCTCGTGCGCGGCGAGGATTGGGCGGTGCTCGGGATCTCGGGCAACGCAAAGGTGGAACTGCCGGTCGCGTTCGTGGGGTACGGCATCGCGAAGGGCGAGGGCGGCTACTCCAGCTTCCCCGAGGATTGTGACCTCACCGGAAAGGCCGCGCTCGTGATGCGCTACGAGCCGCTCGACGAGCGCGGGCGCTCGCGCTGGGCCACGCGGCGCTTCAGCGAGTTCTCGGCGATGAGCGACAAGGTGGACGCGCTGGTGGAGCGCGGTGCGGCGGCCATCATCCTGGTGGCGCCGCCTGGCGCGCGCGACGGGCGGACGGGGCTTGAGGACGTGTCGACCAGCCGCTGGGGCCGTCCGCTGGACATCCCGATGGTGCAGGTGAGCGAAGCCGTCGCCGAGCGAATCCTGAAGGCAGGCAAGCCAGACGACGGGAGCCTGATGGACTGGCGCGTGCGTGCGGACGAAGGCAAGGTCAAGGTGGTGGATCTCGGCGAGGCGTCGAAGGTTGCGATCGAGACCAAGCTCTCGACCGGCGGCACGCCGACGCAGAACGTGGGCGGCGTGGTGCGCGGCAAGGGCGCGCTGAAGGACGAGTGGGTGATCCTGGGCGCGCACTTCGACCACGTGGGCTACGGCTACTTCGGCACGTCGCCCAAGTACACGGGCCAGCTGCACCCCGGTGCCGACGACAACGCCAGCGGCACCAGCGCGATGCTGTGCGTCGCGCAGGCGATCGCCGACCTGTACGGCGGCAAGGATGCGCCGGCGGACGCCCGCAGCGTGCTGTTCCTGGGCTTCACCGCCGAGGAGAGCGGACTGCGCGGTTCGCGCTGGTACGTCGAGCATCCGACGATCCCGGGCGACAAGGTCTCCATGATGATCAACATGGACATGGTGGGGCGCCTGCGCTCCGACGACCTGAGCGTCGGCGGCATGAAGAGCGCGAAGGACCTGGTCGAGATCCTGCGCCCTGCGTTCGAGCGCAGCGGCCTCACGATCCGCGCCGATCCGTCCGGCCGCGGACCGAGCGACCACGCCAGCTTCTACGGCGTGGGGATCCCCGTGGCATTCATCTACACGGGAAACCACGACGTCTACCACACGCCCGGCGACGTCGGCCACACGCTGAACCCCGAGGGCGCCGCGAAGATCGTGGCACTCGCGGCGGACATGGTGCAGCTGGTCGCCACCCGCAAGGAGAAGCTCGAGTTCTCCGCGGGCGACGCCGCGACGCCTGACCGCGGCTACGCGGCCGTTCGCCTGGGCGTGATGCCCGGGATGGGCGACGAGGACCGGCCGGCGGGCGCGCCGAAGGGCGTGCTGGTCGACGGCGTGAGTGCCGAGACCTCGGCAGCGGACGCCGGCATCGCCAAGGGCGACGTCATCGTCGCATGGAACGGCGAGGCGCTCGACGGCGCCGGCCCCATGATGGCGAAGCTGCGCGGCCACAAGCCGGGCGACGTCGTGAAGGTGAAGGTCTGGCGCGACGGCAAGGAGCTCGAGCTCGAGGTCACGCTCAAGGCCGCGAAGCCGAAGGAGTGATCGTCACCGTGCGCGCCGCGGTTGACGCAGCCGCGCGCGGCAGCGTGAACTCGCGTGCCGGCAGCTCGACCCGCGCGGACGCCGCGCCGTCGACCGAGACGTCGACCGCCGCCACGTCCGCGGGCAACCGCACCCGGAGTTCGCGCCCGTCGGGCGCGGCGAGCCGCGCGTGCGCGAGCCGCCCGTCCTTCCATGCGACGTCGACCGTCACCGGCCCGCGCGCGACCAGTCCGCGCACGCTCCCTTCGCGCCACGCCGACGGCAGCGCCGGCAGCAGGTCGATCCGGTGCACCAGGCGTCCGCCCGACCAGGTGCGCACGTGGCTCTGGAGCAGCATCTCGGCCACGCCCGCCGCGGCCCCGAAGTTGCCGTCGATCTGGAAGGGCGGATGGTCGTCGAAAAGGTTGGGCAACGTGGACTTTGCGAGCAACGCCTGCATGTCGGCCATGGCGCGGTCACCTTCGCCCAAGCGCGCCCAGAAGTTGATGAGCCATGCGCGGCTCCAGCCCGTGTGTCCGCCGCCGTGCACGAGCCGGGCCTCAAGGCTCGCGCGCGCCGCCGCCGCCAGGGCGGGCGTGCCGTCGGGCGTGATGAACGATGCGGGATGAAGTCCGTACAAGTGGCTCATGTGGCGGTGGCCCGGCTCGGCCTCGGCCCATGGCTCGCTCCACTCCATGAGCCGCCCGTCGGCACCGATTGCCGGCATCGCCAGGCGCTCGAGCGCGCGCGCGGCCTCGGCCGCGGTTGGATCGTCGGAGCGCCCGAGCACGCGGGCCGCGTCGAGGAAGTTGGTGAGCAGGTCGCGTGCGATCCACTGGTCCATCGACGTGCCCATGGACACGTCGGCGCGTCGCCCGTCAGGGAGGATGAACGTGTTCTCCGGGCTTGTGCTTGGGCCGCTCACCAGCTTCCCGGTACGCGGGTCCTCGGCGAGGTAGTCGAGCAGGAACCGCGTGGCGCCTTCAAGGGCCGGCCACGCGCGGTCGCGCAGGAATGCGTCGTCGCCCGTGAATTCCCAGTGTTCCCATGCATGGCGGACGAGCCATGCACCGCCGAGCGGGTACATGCCCCACACGGTGAGCCCCTCGGGCGCGGTGACCGCCCATGCGTCGGTGATGTGGTGGCAGCACCATCCCCGCGCACCGTACAGGTCGCGTGCGGTCCGCTCGCCGCGTGCCCGCACGCGGTCGATGAGGTCGATCAGCGGGACCTCGGTCTCGGCGAGCGCGGTCGGTCCCGCGTGCCAGTAGTTCATCTGCACGTTGATGTTGGTGTGGAAGTCGGCGTTCCACGGTGCACGGAAGTGGTCGTTCCAGATGCCTTGCAGGTTCGCGGGCAGGCTCCCCTCGCGGCTTGAGGCGAGCAGCAGATAGCGGCCGTATCGGAAGTGGAGCGCGATGAGGGAAGGGTCCCACGCGGGGTTCGTGCGGAATCGTGCAAGCCGCGCGTCGGTCGGGAAGCGCGTCGGGACGATGCTCGACTCCGGGGGAGATCCTCCGAGGTCGAGCGCGACGCGGTCCATCAGGCGCGCCGTCCATGCCGCAGCGCGATCGCGCAGCCCTGGCCACGGGCGGGCCGCACCCGAGAGGTCGGTGATGCACTGCGCCGACGGGTCGCGGCCGAAGTAGCTCGTCCGTCCGGCGACGCCGATGGTGACCGCGGTTGCCCCATCGATCACGGCGTCGCCGCGATCGATTCGCACCGCACCGCCCTCGGTGGCGACCTGCGCCATGCACGCGTAGCGGACGCCTCCCTGGGTCGTGGTGCCGGAATACGAGAGCACCGCACGTTCACCAGCGAGCGATGCCTGGTGCGACGGGCGGTCCGTCTCGAAGTCGTCGCGCCGCAGGCGCACGCGCATCGCCGGGAGCGCGCCGCCTTCGGACCAGATGCGCACGAGCAGCAGCTCGTCCGGTGCGCTGGCGACCACCTCGCGCGTGACGACGGTGCCGTCGACCTCGAAGCGCGTCGACGCGATGCCGGTGCGCAGGTCAAGCGAGCGGCGGAATCCGCGCGCCACCGCCGGCGGCGACACGAGCTCGACCGTGAGGTCGCCTAGCGTTTGGTGGCTGCGCGGCATCATGTCGCCGGGCAGCATGCAGTCGCGCTGGAGAATCGCCTGCGCCTCGGGGATCTTGCCTGCCAGCGCCAGTTCGCGCGCGGCGCGGAAGCTGGAGACCGCCGACGGCGCATTGCGATCGTCGGCGTTGCCTTCCCAGACCGTCGCTTCGTTGAGCTGGATCCGTTCGCGGTCGGTGCCGCCGAACACCATCGCGCCGAGCCGCCCGTTCCCGACGGGCAGTGCCTCCGTCCACGCCGCCGCGGGCTGCGAATACCAGAGATCGGGAAGCGTGCCCGTGGCTTCCGTCTGCGGCTCGTTGCGCGTCCGGCGCGTACCCACAGCCATCGGCTGCATGCGCGCGAGCAGGTCGGGGTCCATGACGCGGTCGGGGCGCGCGAGCGCTGGATGGTCCCCCGCCGCGATCCACCACGTGCCCGAGAGGTCGATCGCGGTGCGCGGCCCCACCAGCATCGGCGGGCGTCCACGGGTGCCGGTCCAGCCGCCGGCGCCGCCGACGTCCTCGACGCGGATGGCGATGCGATTGGCCCCGGCGCGAAGCGCCGCGGTGGGAATGGCGTACGACCGCGGCACGCCGTACTCGGCGGTGCGGCCGATGCGCGTGCCGTTGATCCATGCTTCGTCTCGATCGTCGAAGCCGCCCGCCTCGAGCCGCAGCCCGTCGACGACGTCGTCGGGCGCCAGTTCGACGACGCCCACGTACCACGCCACGCCGTCGGCGTCCTCCGGCAGGCCATTGCCCTCCCAGCGCCCGGGGACGGACGTGGGCCCGAGCGTCACACCGGCGAGCGTGCGGGTGGGCGGCCCGGCTCCGTCGTCTGTCGTGGCCGATGCGCCCCGAGCCGCGACGACCGGTGCATGCGCTGCGACAGCACCGAGCGACACGGCGATGAGCAGGGCGCGGACGGTCGCGGTGCTTCGGTGCATCATGGTGTTCTACCGGGATGAACGCGGCGGGTTCGCTACGCTTTCACCGATGCAGCCCGTCGCGCTCCCATTGGCCGGTCGACACGCCTTCGTGTGCGGTGCCACCCAGGGCATCGGGAAGGCGACGGCCGTGGCGATGGCCGCTGCCGGAGCCACCGTCACCGTCTGCGGCCGCAACGACCAGGGCCTGGTGCGCGCGCTCGAGGCGCTGCCATCGCCCGTGGGCCAGAAGCACTGGAGCGTCGAGGTGGACTTCGCGAGTTCCCGCGACGTGGCCACGGCGGCCGCGGCGCACCTGAAGTCCGCGGGCCCGGTGCACGTGCTGGTCAACAACACGGGCGGACCGCCGGCCGGAAGCGCCATCGAGGCGCGCGCCGAGGACTTTCAGAAGGCGTTCGAGATGCACGTGCTCTCGGGCCAGGCCTTGGTGCAGGCGTTCGCGCCCGGCATGCGCGAGGCGGGGTACGGTCGCGTCGTCAACATCGTCTCCACCAGCGTGGTCACGCCGATCCGTGGGCTTGGGGTTTCGAACACCGTTCGGGCCGCGGTCGCGAACTGGTCGCGCACGCTGGCCGTGGAGCTCGCGCCCTTCGGGATCACCGTCAACTCGATCCTGCCCGGCTTCACGCGCACCGCGCGTCTGGATGCGATCTTCCAGGGCCGCGCCCAGCGCGCGGGTTCGTCGCTGCAGGAGGTCGAGGCCGACGCGATGCGCACCGTGCCGATGGCCCGGTTCGCCGCGCCCGAGGAGATCGCGGCGGTTGCGGTGTTCCTGGCGTCCCCGGCCGCCAGCTACGTCACGGGCGTGAACCTGCCGGTCGACGGTGGACGGTTGGCGCTCGGGTGAGCCGAGCCGAGCGAAGCCTGCCGCGCTGGGAGGGCGTCGCCATGCTGCTGGCGACGCTCGGATGCTGGTGCGCCGTGCCGATCCTGGTGCGGCACTTGGCGGGGTACGTCGATCACTGGACGAACAACGGGTGGCGGTACGGTGCGGCCGCACTCGTGTGGCTCCCGGGTGTGCTGGTCGCGGCCGGGCGCGGGAGGCTGCCGCGCTCCATCTGGCGCGCGGCACTGGTGCCCGCCGCGGCGAACACGGTGGCCCAGGTGGCATTCACGAGCGCCCACAGCCACATCGATCCGGGGTTGCTCACGTTCGGGTTGCGCATGCAGCTGCTGGCCGTGGCGGTGGGTGCATACCTGCTGTTCCCGAACGAGCGGGCAATGATCCGTTCGCCGCGTTACCTCGCCGGCCTGGCGTTCCTGGTGACCGGCATCGGTGGTGTGCTGCTGCAGGGCGAGATGCCGCTTGCGGGAAGCTCTGGGCTCGGGGTGGCGCTGGCCGTGGGCGCGGGGTTTGGCTACGGCGCCTACGCGCTGGCGGTGCGCCGGTTCATGCATCCCTACCCGCCGGTGCTCGCGTTCGGGGTGATCGCGCTCTACACGGCGTCCGCGCTGGTCGCGATGATGCTGGCCTTCGGCCGCAACGGCGGCGCCGACGTGCTGCAGCTCGGCGGGCGGGAGCTGGCGTACATGGTGGTCAGCTCGATGCTCGGGATCGCCATCGGCCACGTCCTGTACTACGCGTCGATCGACCGGTTGGGCGTCGCGGCCACGACGGGCGTGCTGCAGCTGCAGCCGTTCGTGGTGGGCGGGATCAGCGCGGTGGTCTTCGGCGAGGCGATGACCCGGCTGCAATGGGGAAGCGGTGCGGTGGCCGTGCTCGGTGCGGGCCTAGTGCTTTCGGCGCAGAAGCGCGCGGAACTGTCCCTGAGGAAAGCTGCGCGAACCTGATGTTCGTGTCGCGATGCATGGTGAAATCACGGGCGCTTCGGGTTACGTTCGAGCGCATGAGTAACAAGCTCGCATCGACCACTCTCCGAATGGAGGGTGCATCCGTCATCCACCGCCATGATGCCGCCGTGGTGTACGTCAACCACCGCGGTGCACGCATCGTCTTCCTGGACGGGCCTGACCTCGTGCTCGAAGGCGTCGCCGTGCTCACGCTCGGCGAGCACCACAACCGGTTCTGCATGCGTGACCGAAGTGAGACGGGACGCTTCGGGAAGGTGCACCCTGCGCCGAAGCCCCTCCATGACGCGCTGGTCAACGTGATCGGCCGGTGCTCGCGCGTGCTGGTCGTGGGCTCGGATCTGGCGAAAGGCGAACTGATGCTGCGCCTTTCCCAGAAGCGTCCGGATCTCGCCGCACAGCACGTGGTCGGGACCGAGCGCGCGGGACGCCTCACGGATGCGCAACTCGCCGCGCTCGGCCGCAAGCGCATCCCGGCGCCGACGCGCGCAGAGAGCCTCCGCCGCCCGGGCCAACCCACGGTGCGGCGGCCCGCGGCTTCGCGCGTCGCGTGGCATGCGGCCCGGTAGCCTTGCCGTGCATGCGGGCGCCCGAACGCGTGCGAAACTGGATCGACGGTGCGTGGAGCGATCCCCGTGACGGCCGGGCATTGCCGGTCGTCGAGCCCGCGACCGGCATCGCGTTCACGGAGCTTGCGCGGTCGGGCGCGCCCGACGTCGAGTCGGCCCATGCCGCGGCGCATGGCGCATTCCCCGCGTGGGCGTCACGCCCCGCCACCGAGCGCGCCGAGATGCTCGATCGCCTCGCGTCGCTCGTCGAGCGCGACCTCGAGCGCCTTGCGTGGCTCGAGAGCGTTGACACCGGCAAGCCGTTGTCGCTCGCCCGCGCGGTCGACATCCCCCGTGCGGCGGCAAACCTCCGGTTCTTCGCCGAATCCGTGCGAACATGGGAACCCGACCGCGAGCTCTCGGCGCCGCACTGCGCCTCGCGCGTCATCCGCCGGCCCGTGGGGGTGGCGGGATGCATCAGCCCGTGGAACCTGCCGCTCTACCTCTTCACGTGGAAGGTGGCTCCGGCGCTCGCGGCCGGCTGCACCGTGGTCGCCAAGCCCAGCGAGGAGACGCCGCTGACCGCGGCCGCGCTCGCCGAGCTCAGCGGCGAGGCGGGATTCCCGCGCGGCGTCCTGAACGTGGTGCATGGACTCGGTGCCGAGTGCGGCGCCGCCATCGTTGCGCACCCCGGCATCCCGGTGATCTCGTTCACCGGCGGGACCTCCACGGGTGAGCGCATCATGTCGGTCGCGGGTCCCATGTTCAAGACCACGGCGATGGAGCTCGGCGGCAAGAACCCGACGATCGTCTTCGCGGACGCGGACTTCGACGCCGCGGTCGATGGCGCGCTGAACGCGGCGTTCCGCAACCAGGGCCAGATCTGCCTGTGCGGCAGCCGCATCCTGGTCGATCGCGCGGCCTACGCGCGGTTCCGCGATGCATTCGTCGCGCGTGCGGCGGCGCTCCGCGTGGGCGACCCGCTCGAACCCTCGACGGAGCAAGGCTCGCTGGTCTCGCAGGCGCACCGCGCGAAGGTGGCTGCCGCGGTCGAACGCGCCCGCAGCGAGGGCGGCCGCGTGCTGTGCGGCGGACGGGCGCCGTCACCGGACGAGCTGCCCGGGCGCGTGCGCGGCGGCGCATTCTGGATGCCCACGGTCATCGAGGGCCTTCCCATGGGGTGCGCCACGAACCAGGAGGAGATCTTCGGCCCCGTCGTGACGCTGCAGCCGTTCGACGGCGAGGACGACGCCGTCGCGCAGGCCAACGACAGCGCCTATGGGCTGGCCGCCAGCGTGTGGACGGCCGACCGGGCGCGCGCGATGCGCGTGGCGGAGCGGCTCGAGTGCGGCATCGTGTGGATCAACGCGTGGATGCTGCGCGACCTGCGCGTGCCGTTCGGCGGCGCGAAGCGTTCCGGCCTCGGCCGCGAGGGCGGCGAGGATGCCCTGCGACTCTTCACCGAGCCCAAGTCGATCAGCTGGCCGGCGTGATGGCGCGCACGTCGCCTTCGGCCGCCTTCCGGTTCAGCATCAGCATCCGGACGTCCGGGTCGACCACGGCCTTCGTGGGCTTGAACGGGCTTTCGACGACGAACTCCGCCGTCTCTCCGGGGCCCACGGTCCTTCGCGCCCGCGAATCCAGGTATTCGGGGCGCTGGGCGGCGGCGGCGGCGCGTTCCTCTGGCGTGCGCACCACCTTCGCCTCGGGCCAGCGTTCCTCGCCGTTGGTCACCGCGACCTCGAGGTCCACGGTGCCCGTGCCGGCATTCCGTACCACGACCACGGTTCGCCACGTGCCGCCCTCGGACGCGGGTTCCGCGGCCTCCGCGGACTCCACCTTGAACTCGGGCACCACCACGTCGAGGAACCACTGCTTCACGAACGCGTCGTAGGCCGCGGCGTCGGGTGCGTGCGGCCGCAGCGCCTCGACGAAGTCCTGCAGCAGCGGGAAGTCGGGGCCCTGCAGGAACTTCCCGATGAACGCACGCACACCCGCATCCATGCGTTCCTCGCCCATGTGCTCCATGAGCATCCAGAACACCCAGCCGCCCTTGTCGTAGGTCACGGTGCCGTCGCCGCTGCGCGATCCGTCGGTCTCCACCATCGGGAGCTCGTCATCGGCGCTGCGCCCGTTGCCATAGCCGAACTCGATCTGGCGCATGAATGCCATGCGCGCGCGTTCGCCGCGCACCTGGCGGATCAGGCGCGCCGTGGACCAGTGCGCCATGCCCTCGCTCAGGATGTTGCCGCCGGGGCCGTCGCCGGGGCGCAGGATGTTGCCCCACCACTGGTGCGCGGCCTCGTGCGCCGTGACCATGAACGGCGTGTCCTGCTCAGGGGTCGGCTTCGCCATGAAGCCGATGCCTTCGCTGAAGACGATGTTCGTCGGGAAGCCCTGCGCGTAGTCGGCGAGCGCGGGGAACTCGCTGATGCGCAGTTCCTTCCACGGATACGGCCAGAACCACTTCGCGTACCACTCGTGCGCGCCGTCGAGCGCCTCGAGCATGGTCGGGACGTTGAACCCGTGCTGCGGCAGGTGCCAGATGGCGGTGGTCTTGCCCCGCGACTCCTCCCACCGCCCGGCGGCCACGTTGATCGCCATGATCGGGTGGTCAGACTCCCATCGCATGGTGCGCACGCCTTCGGCCACCGTGTCCTCGGTGCAGACACCGGGCATGTTGGCCCGGAATTCGGCGGGCACGCGGACCACGGCCTTCATCGTGGTCTCGCCGCCGGTGCCGAACGCGGTCTTCGTGACCTTCTTCCAGTCATCGGGACCCGGGCGCTTCGGTTCCGGAACGCGCGTGGGGTCTTGCCCGACGCCATCGACGAAGCCCATCATGGGCAGGAAGCTCGGGCCGAAGCTGTTGAGGAGCACTGCCGAGCGGACGATGAACTCACCGGCGCCGGCTGGGCTCTTCTGCGTGCCCCGGCCGGGGGCGACGTGCCGGAAGCCGAGTTCCACGCTCGCACCCGGCGCCAGCGGTTCCTTCGGCGTGAACACCCAGAGCCCCGCCCGGTTCGCCACGCGCTGCGACCACGGGCTTGCGCGCCGCGCCGCGGCCGCCTTGGCGGCGTCCCACTCCTCACCCTCGAACGTGAAGGCCAGCTCGCGGAACGTGGTGTTCGGCGTCACCGCGAACTGGCGCATCGGCAGCTCGGTACGGTTCGTGAGGACGTACGTCCCCGTGACGGCGATGGTCCCCGCCTCGGGATCGACCGAAAGGTCCAGGTCGGCACCCGTGATGAGCGGCTGTGGGACGTCGCGCCACGTACGGTCGTTGGCCACGTAGTAGTCGCGCTGCAGCTTCTCTTCGGGCCCACCCGCCGGCCCGTTGCGCACCATGAGCGCAAGCACGGTGCCGCACGCGATGGCCGGGGCGCCGAACACCAGGAGCCGCGCGGCGCGCTTCCACGCGCGCGCCCATTGGAGGCGCGACGTGATGCCCTGCGCGTCCGGCATGCGGCGGCGCCACCATTCGAGCGCCGCGTGCAGCATCACGAGCCCCACCAGCACCCAGAGCACGCGGTTCAGGAGCAGCGCGCCGCGATCCAGGGGAAGGAGCTCGAAGTCGGTCCAGCGCATCCCGCCCCAGAGGTGCCAGTTGAAGACCCAGTTCATCCAGCCGCGCGTAACGCACCAGCCGGTCACGACGAGTGCGCCGATCCCGAGCACGTAGCTGGCATAGCGGTTGCGGAACAGGCTCCACGCGAGCGCCAGGAAGCACATCCACGCGAAGAGCGTGGCCGAGAGCAGCGCGCCCCATGCGAGCGCGAACGGCATCGGCGAAGGCGGCAGCATGATGCCCGTCTGCCCCGCCTGCACCATCGTCGCCACCGCAAGGGACATCCACACCGCGCCCAGCACCGTGAGCACCACGGTCATCGCGCATGCGAGCATCTTGCCCGCCACCAGCGCACCGGTCGGCGCGGGGCTTGCGCCGACGAGCGCCCCGATGCGGACGCGGTCGTCGCGCGCAAGGCTCTCGGTGAAGTAGTAGAGCACCATCAGCAGCGAGAGCAGCGTGACGGTGTTGTACGAGTTCGCGGCGAAGGTGCCGGCCGAAACCAGCGCGGGCGTGTCGAACGGTCCCGGGACGAACACGAAGCCCACGCACTGCAGCGCGATCAGCGGAACGAAGATCCACAGCCCGGGGGACCGGCGCAGTTCGCGCGCCTCCGCGCGGAACGCATCGACCGCCGCGCTGACCGCGCCGCGCGCTCCGCCGTGGCCCTGGACCATTCTCAGCGAGGCGACGGAGCGGTGCTCGTCCTGCACGGCGCGCGCGCGGGCGGCCGTGGCGTCGGCCGTGGCGATGATCGCCCCGATGCGCGACGGGTCAACGGCGTGCGGCGCGCGCCAACGGCGTTTCTCGCGTCGCGCCGCAAGCACGAGCGCGGCCACCGCGGCCACCGCCAGCCCGGTGCGCTGCGCGACGATCGTCCCGTCCAGCCCGATCGGCTGCGTGTTGTAGTAGGACACGCCGCGGTCCACCTTGAGGTAGGTCTCGTTCAGCCAGCGGAAGCCGCTGACGTCCGCGAGCTGCATCGCCGTGTCCGCCCATCCGGGCAGCCAGCTGGGGGCGAAGCTCCAGAGGAAGAAGACGCTCCCCAGCAGGATGGCCACCGGCAGCGCGAACACCAGCACCGTCTGGCGGGTCAGCGCGCCGATTGCGAACGCCACGGCGCCCAGCGAGAGCACCGGAAGCAGCACGAACAGCGCCATCGGACGCACGTAGTTCATGAGCTCGAACGCGCCGCGCACGCGCTCGGGTTCCTCGACGGGGTAGAGCTGGAAGAAGCCCACCTGCATGGCCAGGTTCACCACGACCAGCGCCGTGTACGTGCCTGCTACGCCCATCCAGCGTCCGGCGACGTATTCGCGCGGCGTGAGGCCGGTGCTGCCGACGATCGGGATCACGCGGAGCGAGTCGTCCTCGCTGGTGGCGTTGCCGAACGCCGTGCACACGAAGAACACCCAGAACAGCGTGAAGACCAGCATGTCCATGAACGCGAGGTTGAACTCGCTGTTCAGGAACGCGCGCTCGCCGCCGGCCACGCGGCTGCCGGCGCCGATCGTGACGCTCCCTGCGGAAAATCCCCAGTTGAGAAAGAACAGGATGGCGAGGAGCATCCACACCGACGGGCGGCGCCAGGCGGATCGGATCTCGAGGAATGCAAGGGTGAGCGCGCGGTGCATGGTGGGGGGGAGTTCCGTGGCTCAGGCGACGGTGGCGGTCGCGAACGCGGGGACCGAGGCGCGGGCGGCGTCGGCCGCGCGGCTCTCGTCCATCACGCCGAAGTACACGTCCTCGAGCGTGGGAGGCACCGAGACGAAGCCCGCGGGCTGCGAGCCGGGCTCGCCCTGCACGCGGGTGCGGAAGAGCGATCCCTCCACGAGCACGGCCTGCGTGACGCGGTGGGCGGCGCGGATGCGCTCGAGCTCGTCCGGCTGCACGATGCCCTCGAAGACGCGGCCGTCGAGGCGCTTGCGCGCGTCGGACGTTCCGCCGCTCGTCACGCAGCGGCCGCCGCGGATCACCGCGAAGCGCGGGCACAGCGTGGCAATGTCCTCGACGATGTGCGTCGAGAGGAGCACGATGCGGTCGCGGCCGAGCTCGGCGAGGATCCGGTAGAAGCGCTGGCGCTCCTCGGGATCCAGGCCTGCGGTCGGCTCGTCGACGATCACCAAGCGCGGGTTGCCCGCGATCGCCTGCGCGATGCCCAGGCGCTGGCGCATGCCGCCCGAGTACGTGCGCACCTTGCGCTTGGCGGCGTCGGCCAGGTTGACGCGTTCGAGCAACTCGGCCACCAGCGCCTTGCGGCCCTGCGGCGCATCGACGCCCTTCAGGCGGAGCAGGAAGTCCAGCATCTGCGCGCCGCTGAGCGAGGGGTAGAACCCGAAGTCCTGCGGCAGGTAGCCCAGCCGCGCCCAGACGGCACGAGGGTCCTTCACGATGTCGACGCCGTCGAGCGTGACGCTGCCACCGGTGGGCTCGAGCAGGCCGGAGAGGATGTTCATCAGCGTCGACTTGCCGGCGCCGTTCGGGCCGAGCAGGCCGAAGAGTCCCTCGGGGATCTCGAGCGAGACGCCCTTGAGCGCGGCGACGGGACCGGGGTAGATCTTGACGAGGTCTTGGATTCGCAGCATGGTGTTCCTGTTGCTTGACAAGTATACGATTTTGTCAACGGTAGATCCGCGGCACCGGCTGCGGCCGCGCCACCTGGATCGCCTGAACGACGTGCCCGTACACCCAGCCCATCCCGCGGGCGAGCCAGAGCGTGGCGGTGAGGAGCGCGAGCCCGGCAAGCAGCGACGGCACGACCATGCCGGCCGGGACCCAGACGTCGCCGTTTGCGTCGGGCGTCACGCGGTTCCAGAGGAACTGCACCTCGCCCTCAACGCCCTCGACATGCGCCACTGGCACGCCGAGCGCCCAGAGGACCGGGGTCGCGACGAGCAGCGTGCCCGCGGCGGCGAGCGACACGGTGACGGCAAACATCGCCACGCTGACCGGGAAGTTCCCGAGCAGGTACGCAAGCGACAGCCAGCTGCGGACGTCGCGCAGCCAGCAGCCGATGCGCGTCCAGAAGCCCACGGAGTCCGCGCCCTCGACGGGCTGGACGCGTCGTGGCATGCGCACGCGGAGCAAGGCCTCCACGACCTTGCCCTCGAACAGGCACAGGGCGCGCGCGCTCCCGAGCAACAGGACCAGGAGCGGGATGCCGACGAGCACGGGCATCAATCCGAGCGCGGTGCCTCCGACCGCGACCGTCCACGTGAAGTACACGGTGGCAAGCACGAATCCGACCGCGCCGAAGTAGAGCAGCGCGCCCCATGCGGCGGGCTGGGCCCAGATGCCGACCACCGGGATCGCTGCGAAGCCGGTGCGGGGTGCGGCTGGAGCGGCGGCGTCAGGGGCGGCCTTCCCGTCGACCGCGGCGGCGATGTCCTCGGACCGCGTCTGCGTTGCGGCGCCGGATTCGCAGTAGGCGCGCGCGATCTCGGCGGGAGTCCCGAACTCCGCGATGGCGCGGGCCGCAGTCGCGCCGCCCTTCGTCGCGGCGCGAAGGTGGGCCTCGGCGTCGATGATCGCGTCGTGCCGGAGCGCGGCGTCCGCACCCGCAAGCGCGAGGTCGAGCTCGGCCAGGTATCGGCGGATGTCACCGTCGGTGCGGTTCGTGTCAGCGGAGTCCATCGATGCCTCCTACGATGCGGTTGACCCAGCGGCTGGTGTCGCGCCACGTGGCGCTCCATGCGGACAGCACGCGGCGACCCTCGGGCGTGAGCGTGAAGCACTTGCGCGCAGGGCCCTCGGTCGAGGGCACGAGCGTGCTTCGGACCAGCCCCTCGGATTCCATCGTCCGCAGCATGGGATAGAGCGTCCCCTGCTTGAACGACAGCCCTTCAGGGGCTTCGTCGGTGAGTTGCCGCGCGATTTCGTAGCCGTGGATCGGCTCCTCGGCACGGGCGACGGCCGCCAGCACGACCAGCCAGGCGGTGCCGACGCTGAGGTCGCGTTCGAGCTTGTCGGTCAGGTGAGATGCCACGTGTAGTACTGTACAAATCACAGTACTAAAGGTCAAGGAGTTCCTGTCGGCGGCGGAGGTCCGGGCTTGCGACCGGCGTGGGCCTGCAACCGGGTGGCCGCCGTAGGGGCGTTTCCCTGCGATGGGACCGATAGCATTCATCGCATGGACGCATCTCACGCCCCGACTGCGCGTTCCGCCGCCCCCGCCGCCGACGGCCAGTTCCGTGAACGGCCGTTCCCTCCGATCAGCGGTTGGCTGGTGCTCCCGCTGACGCTCGGCCTGCTGGCGTTCGCCGTGGGTTCGGTGGTGATGGCCATCCGGCGCGAGCAGCCGCCGCTGGTGCTCCTGGCGATTCCCGGGGGGCTGCTGTTCCTGCTCTCGTGCGTGGGCTATTTCGTCGTGGGGCCCAACGACAGCCGCACGCTCGTGCTCTTCGGTCACTACCGCGGGACGGTGCGCCGCATCGGGCTGCACTGGACCAACCCGTTCACGTCCAAGAAGCGGGTGTCGCTGCGGGTTCGCACGTTCGAGACGGGTGCGCACGTCACCGCGGCGCTGAAGGACCCGACGGGCAAGGTGCTCCAGGAGGGAACGCGCTCGCGCCATCCGCTGAAGGTGAACGACCTTGACGGCAATCCGATCGAGATCGCGGCGGTGGTGGTCTGGCGCGTGGTGGACACCGCCGAGGCGCTCTTCTCGGTGGACGAATACGAGAAGTACGTCGAGATCCAGAGCGAGGCCGCGCTGCGGAACCTGGCCAGCCAGTACCACTACGACTCGCCGGAGCACGGCGCGGTGAGCCTGCGCGGCAGCACCGACCTGGTGGGGCAGCGGCTGAAGGAGGAGCTCGACGGCCGCCTGCGCGGGGCCGGCGTCGAGGTGCTGGAGAGCCGCATCTCGAGCCTGAGCTACGCGCCCGAGATCGCGGCCGCCATGCTGCAGCGCCAGCAGGCGTCGGCGGTGGTCGCGGCGCGGCAGAAGATCGTCGAGGGTGCGGTCGGGATGGTGGAGCTGGCCATGGAGCAGATCCACGCGAAGAAGCTGGCGGACTTCTCGCCTGAGCAGAAGGCCCAGATGGTGACCAACCTCCTGGTGGTGCTGGTGAGCGAACGCGGCGCGCAGCCGGTGGTGTCGACGGGACAGTGAACGGGCGTGGCGCAGCCGCCACTGCGGAGCACGTCGGCAATGCATGGTGGCCGCGTGTCATGCAAGGAGTAGTCGAACATGGGTGAACCGATCGTCTCGTCGCGCGCTCCCGAACCCGTGGGTGCGTATCCGCATGCCAAGCGGGCCGGGGACCTGCTGTTCCTCTCTGGCGTGGGGCCGCGCGTGCGTGGATCGAAGGAGATCCCGGGCGTGACGCTCGCGCCCGACGGCAGCGTCGCGAGCTACGACATCGAACTGCAGTGCCGGAACTGCTTCGCGAACGTGCGCGCGGTGGTCGAGGACGCAGGCGCCCGCTGGGAGGACGTGGTGGACGTCACGGTGTTCCTGACCGACATCCGCCGGGACTTCGCCGCGTACAACCGCGTGTACGCCGAGTGGTTCGCGGGGCCGGGGAACCCGAACCCGACGCGGACGACGCTCGGCATCACCGCGCTGCCGACCCCGATCGCGGTGGAGGTGAAAGCGGTGGTGAAACTGGGTCCCGGGTAACCCCGTTCGACCTCATCGCGGACGCAGCACCGCGCGCACCGGGCTTGCGTCGGCGCCCTCAAGCCGCAGCGGAAGCGCGATTAACTCGTACTCGCCCTCCGGCACGCCGCCCAGCTGCACGCCCTCGATGATCGAGACGTCGTGAGCGAAGCATGCCGCGTGCGCCGGCAGGTCCTTGCTCGTCGACGGATCGACGCTTGGCGTGTCGACGGCGATGAGCCGCACGCCCCGTGTTGCGAGCCACACGACCAGGGCGGGGTCGATCGAGGCGTAGTCGTCGTTCCACTGCTCGGGGTCGGGGAAGCTGCCGGTGGCGATCAGCACGCGTTCGGTTCCGAAGGGAACCCTTCCCGCGACGTCTTCCACCGTCACCGCGCGCCCGCGTGCCCCGTCGACGCGCACCACGCGCGCGGAGCCCACATAGAGCTCGATCGGCTGCTGGCACAGCGTGCGTCCGCCCTTGCCGTAGTGGATCGGGGCGTCGGCATGCGCGCCCAGGTGCACCGTCGTCGAGATGGCAGACAGCGAGATGTGGTGGCCGTCATCCACGTGCATCAGGGTGCGCCGGTCGAATGCGGTGTCGCCCGGGAACACCGCGGTGCGCGCGGAGATGACGGGCGAGATGTCGATGAGCCTGCCCGCCGTCACGACGCGCCTCCCTTCAGCCACGCCGCCGCCACGCCGGCTCCCACCACCAGCAGCGCACCGAGCGCGATCGCGGCGTCGAGCACGATGCGGTCCTGCCGGCGCGCACGCTCACGCGCCGCGGCGTAGGGCACCGTGGTGAAGCTGACCAGGTCGTAGAGCGGCACGAACGCGCGCGGCATCAGGCGGTTCAGCGCGTGGTCCAGCTTCTTCTTCAGCTTGAATCCAAAGTGTGCCGTGCGGTCACGCATCTCCACGAAGTTGTCGAGCGCCATGTCGGCGATCGCGTCGGCGTTCGGCTTGCGTTCGTGCTGGTATTCGTCGATCGCGCGGGCCACGTCGCCGGGATGGCGTTCAAGCGCGTCGACGAGTGCCTCGCAGTCCTCGAAGCTGGCGTTGGCGCCCTGCCCGTAGAAGGGCACGATCGCGTGCGCGGCGTCGCCGAGGAGCGCGAAGCGTCCGCCCATCGCCCACGGCCAGCACCGGATCGTGACGAGCGATCCGATCGGATTCCGGTCGTATTCGGCGACCAGTTCGGGCATGAGCGGCACGGCGTCGGCGTATTCGCGTCGGAAGCGCTCGAGCGCGGCCTGGCCGTCGGGCACCGCGGCGAACGAGGCCTCGTCCTTGCCGGGCACGGGCTCGTACGGCCAGAACAGCGTGCACGTGAAGCTTCCGTCGGGGTTCGGGAGGGCGATCATCATGCTGCCGCCACGCGGCCAGATGTGGAGCGCCTTCGGATCCATCGCGAACGGCGCGTGGGGGCCGGCCGCGACCGGCGGGATCGAGAGCTCCTTGTACCCGTGCGCCAGCGAGTGCTGCGAGTAGTCGAAGCGCTCGCGCTTCTCCATGTGTGCGCGCACCGCACTGAATGCACCGTCGGCGCCCACCACGAGGTCGGCGGTCGCGTCCACGCGTGCGCCGCCGGGGCCCTCGAACGTGGCGGTGCCGGCGCGCTCGTCGAGCCCGGTGCACCGGTGGTCGAACGTCAGCTCGACGTTTGGGTGCTGCGCGGCGGCGCGGATCAGCAGCATGTTGAGCGCGCTGCGGCTGAAGCTCATGATGGCGCGGGTGGGGTCCGCGGAGTAGGGCACGAACGCGGTCTGGCCGTCGCGCGCATGGAGCATGCGGCCCGGCATGCGGATGCCGTGCTCGCGCACCTCGCGATCGAGGCTGGCGCGCTCCAGCGCATGGAGGCCGCGCGCGCTGATGGCGAGGTTGATCGATCGGCCCCCGACGTAGCCGCGCGCGCGCGGGTCGCCGCGGCGCTCGAAGACGCGCACGCTCCACCCGCGCTGGCCCAGGAAGTGCGCCAGGAGCGATCCGCCGAGTCCGGCGCCGACGATGATGGCGGAGGGGGCCATGGGGTGAAGGTTAGGCGCGGCAGAGCGCGTCCACCGCCATCCATGCATCCATCCACCCGTTGTAGAGCGGCGCGGGCGCCAGGCGGATGATGTTCGGCTCGCGGAAGTCGCCGATCACGCCGGCCGCGGTCAGCGCCGCATGCCGCGCCCGCGCGTCGCGCTCGAATGCGATGCTCAGCTGCGCGCCGTGAGTGCCGGGTGTGTTCGGCGTGATCACGCGGCAGCCGGCAGGCGCGCGCGCCGCAAGCAACGCGCGCATGTACGCGGTGAGTGAGCGGCTCTTCGCGTGCAGCGCGTCCATCCCCGCGCGATCGAAGATCCGCAGGCTGGCCAGCAGCGGCGCCAGTGCCAGGATCGGCGGGTTCGAGAGCTGCCACCCGTCCGCACCCGCGCGCGCGACGAACTCGGGCCCCATGCGGAACCGCGTCTTCGGGTCGTTGCCCCACCATCCGGCGAACCGCGGCCGTGACACGTCCGCTCCGTGGCGTTCGTGCACGAAGCACCCGGCCACCGCGCCTGGCCCCGAGTTCAGGTACTTGTAGGAACACCAGCACGCGAAGTCGACGTTCCAGTCGTGGAGCTTCGCAGGCAGGTTGCCCGCCCAGTGCGCCAGGTCCCACCCGGCCATCGCGCCCACGGCGTGCGCCGCCGCGGTGATGCGCTCGATCCCGAACGCCTGGCCCGTCGCGTAGTTCACGCCGCCGATCATCACCAGCGCCAGCGTGTCGCCGGCCTCGCGGATCGCATCCAGGATGTCGGACTCGCGGACCAGGTCCTCGCCCGAGCGCGGGCCCACCTCGATGACGTGCTCCGCGGGGTCGAGCCCGCGCGCGCGCACATGCGAATGCACCGCGTACGTGTCGCTCGGGAACGCGCCGCGCTCCATCAGCACCTTGGTGCGACGACCCTCGGGCTTCCAGAACGACACCATCATCAGGTGCACGTTCACCGTGAGCGAGTTCATCATCACCACCTCGCCGGGCCGCGCGCCCACCAACCGCGCACCCAGGTCGCGGAACAGCTCGTGGTAGTCGACCCACGGCCTCCGCGAATGCAGGTGGCCCTCGACCGCATGGCGCGACCAGTCGTCGAGCTCCTCGTTCACCAGCGCGCGCGCGGCGCGCGGCAGCAGGCCCAGCGAGTTGCCGCAGAGGTATGTGAGCGGTGCGCCGTCGGGCCCGGTCGGCCGCTCGAACTCGTCGCGGAACGCGCGCAGTGGATCCTGCGCATCCATGCGCTCGGCGAACGTACGCGTGAGGTCGATGTCGGTCTCGGGAAGTGCGGTCGTCATGGGTTCGTCCGTCCTGCGCCCGTGCGGCGCCCACGCATCACACGATGGCGTTCACGTGCGGCGGCGCGTCGGTACCGCCGGCCCAGCGCGTGGCCCGCGCCGCGCGTGCGCCCAGGAACGCGGCGGCGGATCCGTGCAGGATGCTCGCGCGCGTCTCGTCGTCAAGCCACGTCGCGGCCCGCACCACCGCACCGGGGGCCAGCTCGCCGAGCGGGAACGGGTAGTCCGTGCCGAGCGCCACCTTGCCGGGACCCGCGACCGACAGCAGCAGCCGGAGCGCCTCGGGGTCATGCACCAGCGAATCGAACCACACGCGCTTCATCGACTCGCGCGGCGACTCCCGTGTCGCCGTCTGGCACAGGTCGGGCCGCTCGCGGAACCCGTGCTCCCACCGCCCGAGCACCATCGGCGCCGCACCGCCGCCGTGGGCGAACGCGATGCGCAGCGACGGAAGCCGTTCCAGCACGCCGCCGAAGCAGACGCTTCCCACCGCGAGCGCCGTCTCGGCCGGCATGCCCACGAGCCACGGGAACCAGTGCCGCGCCATGCGGTCCGCACCGACCATCTCCCACGGATGCACGAAGACGCACGCACCCAGCGCCGCCGCCGCCTCGAGCACGGGGAACAGCGCCGGGTCGTCCAGGTTCACGCCGTTGACGTTCGAACCGATCTGCACACCGGGCATCCCCAGTGCACCCACGCACCGCTCGAGTTCGCGCACGGCGAGTGCGCCGTCCTGCATCGGAAGCGTGCCAAGTCCCACGAAGCGGTCGGGCCAGTCCCGCACCACGCCCGCCACGTGATCGTTCAGCTGCGTTGCCAGGTCCGCCGCGTCCGCGGCCTTCGCCCAGTAGCTGAACATCACCGGCACCGTGCTCAGCGCCTGCACGCGCACGCCCGCCGCGTCGCAATCGGCTGTGCGCACGGCGGGGTCCCAGCAGTTCGACTGGATCTCGCGGAACATGCGCCCGTCCTTCCACAGGCGCGCACGGCATGCAGCGCAGTGCTCGATGGACACCCAGCCCGGGTAGCCGTACTTCGCGGCGAGGTCGGGCCAGCGTTCAGGGAGGATGTGCGTGTGCAGGTCGATCACGGGTGGTCTCGATCGGTGCGCAGCGGCCGCGCGCCGCTCGCGCACGGCGGCCGTGCTCAGAGCGGCTTCTCCACCTGCGTTCCGCACGCCTTGCACGTGTTGAGCGCCGGGTCGGCCCAGAACTCCTCCATCGCCTTCGTGAAGTTCCTCACGATGTCGCGGCAGACGAATTCCTTGTCGTAGACGAGTTCGCCGCACTTCTCGCAGAAGAACATCAGGTGCTCGGTCTCGGTCTCCGGGCGCCTGCGCTCGACGACCAGCCCCAGCGTGTCCGGGCCGCGCTGCGGGCTGTGCGGGACGTTCGGCGGGATGAAGAACGTCTCGCCCTCGCGCACGCGCACGTCCTTGATTCCGTCGACTTCCCGGATGCGCACCGTGATGTCGCCCTTCAGCTGGATGAAGAACTCCTCGCTGTTGGTCTTGTGGAAGTCGTTGCGGGCGTTGGGGCCCGCGATGATCATGACGAAGAAGTCCTTACCGCTGTAGAGGTACTTGTTCGCCACCGGCGGCTTCATGAGGTGCCGGTTCGAGGCGATCCACTCCATCAGGTTGACGGGCATCGCGGTGGTCCCGTCGGCGTTGCGGCCGGTGGGGTCGCCGAACTCGTTGAGTTCGAGGGGCGTCGCGCACCCACCTGGTCCGCAGCACGGCCCTCCCGAGGTGGTCGGATTCACGATGGGGTTGATCGCGCTCATGCGTCGCAGGCTACCGCGCGGTGCGCAAGTCCCGGACCAGGAAGCGTTGCGGAAGCATCGCGGGAAGCAGTGTGTTTCCCACGCAGCGCGGGCTGCCGGACACCATGTCCGCGATGAGTTCGCCCGCGAGCATGGCGGTGCACGTGCCGCGCGAGCCGTGCGCGAGCGTCGCGAAGAGGCCGGGAAGCACGGGCGCCGCGGGCCACCGCGCGGCCAGTGGACCGTGCGCCAGCCGCTCGAACGCCTCGGCGAATGCCGCGTGCTCGACGACCGGGCCCGCGACGGGGCAATGGTCGTGCACGGCGGTGCGGATGCCGGCCCACGCGCCGCGGCGCTCGGGCGCGTGCGACGCCAGGACCGGGAGCAGCCGCTCCGCATGGCCCAGGTTCACCGCATCGTCGTGGGCCGACGCAGGCGCGGCGATGCGGTCGTGCTCGAACGTCGCGCCGGTGCACGCGACACCGTCCACGGGCGGCATCACGAAGCCGTTCGCGCTGACCACCGCGCGCGGCACGTCCGCGCCGTCGAACAAGAGCATCGACAGTTGTCCGCGCGTGCAGTCGAATGGCACGGACGGAAGCGCGTCGGATGCAAGCGGCTCGGGCATGCCGTCGATCATGCCGCCCGGAATCCCGGCCGTCGCGACGACCGCGACGTCCGCCTCGAACACGCGATCATCCTCGGTGATCGCGCGCCAGCCGCCATCGGTGCGGACGAGCTGGGCGACGCTCGCTCGCGGGACGACGGCGATCGCACGGTGCGCGAGCAGCGCGCGCACCGTGTCCGCAGGCCGCGTAACGCCGGCGTCCGCGACCCACAGCGCGCCCAGGGGCGATGCACGGTCGGACAGCTCCGTGCCCGCGCGCTCGGTGGCATCGGTGGGGTCCGTCACGCGAAGCAGTTCGGTTGGCCATCCCCAGTCGGCGATCGCCTGCTCGAATCCCCACGCATCGTCGGCGGGAACGGGGTGCAGCAGCCCGCATGGTTCGAACGGCGCACCGATGCGCTCGAGCGTCGCGCGTGCGTGCAGGAACGCATGCGCCACGATGCGCGTCTGCGGGCTCTGCCAGCTGGCAAGGTGCGGCGAAAGCACGGCGCGCGGGGCGGCCGAGGCGCCGGATGCCGGGCCGTGTGCGTCGAGGACGACGACGTCGAGCCCACGCTCGGCAAGCGCGCGGGCCGCGGCCGCACCCGCGAGGCCCGCGCCGACGACGATCGCGCGCCGTGCGTCCGGACACGGGGCGGGCACGGCGAACCATGGAGGCAGCGCGCGCACCGCGGCGCTCCCGGCCGGCGTGCGCGCGGTCGCGCCGCGCGCGCCGGCGCCTTCATCCGCACCGGCCGTGCCCACGGTTGCCACGATCATCTCGCGCTTGCCATTCGCGCCGCCGATGCGCCGTACCTGGCACCCTGCGGCCGCGAGCCGCTCGCCCACGGCGGTTGCTGCGGCATAGGTCGCGATGGTGGATCCTGGACGCGCATGTGCCACGACCTGCGCGATCGCGCGGTCGGACCACATGGCGTCGTTGCGGGCGGGCGCGAAGCCGTCGAGGCACCAGGCGTCGGCGGCGAACTCGACGTCCGGGAGGTGGTCGAGCACGTCGCCCCACAGCAGCGTGAGCCGCACGCGCCCGCCATCGAGCGCGCGGCGGTGGATGCCGGGGATGCGTCGCGGCAGCGCGTCGCACAGCAGGCCGCAGAGCGCGCCGAGCTCCGCCATCGCGGGGTCGACCATGGCCGCGCGTCGCACTTCGTCCGGTGCGAGCGGCGCGTGCTCCACGCTCACCCAATCAAGCTGCGCGTCCGGCGCGGCATGCCGCCGGAACGCGGCCCACGCGCAGAGGAACGAGGTGCCCGCGCCAAACCCCAGCTCGCCGAAGGTCCACCGCCGCTGCGCGCGCCAGCGCCCCGGTTCCGCGTCATCGGCCGCCGCGAACCCATGGCCGCGCAGGAAGACGTGCTCGCGTTCCGCGCGCACGCCCGCCCGCGACGCGTACCAGTCGCCGTGCAGGCGCGACCACGGCGCGCCGTCGCGCCACTCGAGGTCGGGCAAGGAAAGCGGGGCGGGCATGTGGGGAGTGTCCCACAGGCCCGCCCCGCGTTGGATTCGCGCGGTGCGACGGGTGAGGTCAGCCGCAGGAGCCCCAGTCGCCGAGCAGGATGCCGAGGTCGGCGCCGTCGACGATGCCGCTGTCGTCGATGTCGGCCGTCACGCAACTTCCGCTCGCGCAGGGACCCCAGGACGAAAGAATGATCCCAAGGTCGATTCCATTGACGACCCCGTCGCCGGACACGTCGCCCGCGCAGTCGCAGATCGTGTTGCCACCGAGGTCAAGCCAGTCTCCGAACACGTTCGGACGTGGCAGGTTGCCGCATGCGTTCGTGGCTTGGAGCCGAAGCTTGACTGCACCGCCGTCCGCCAGCGTCCCGACGCCACCCTGCGCCGCGCCGGCAGCATTGCCCGTGATTGAGCATTGCTCAAGCGTCAGGGATGCAACCGGGTTCCCGGCCGGCGACCACGAGACGCCGCCCGCAACTCCGATTGCCGTGTTCTGGCGAATGGTGGTGCCGCTCACGCGCGACGTTCCTTCAAGCACGGCCATGCCTGCGCCCCGATTGCTGGCCGTGTTGTTCTCGACGATGCAGTCAACCACGCGGACCGATCCCCGCACCAGGTGAACGCCTCCGCCGTTCACCTGGGCGATGTTCGCGCGCATGGTGCATCGTTCAACGGTTCCGGAGCAATCGGCCATGTAGACGCCGCCGCCGTACTCGGACTGGTTCTGTTCGATGGTGCAGTCACGGATGCTCGCAGCGCTGGACGACGCGTAGATGCCGCCGCCTGCGTATGCGACGATCTGGCCCGGGATGACCGTGCCGGATGACCCGTTGCGGACGGTGACACGCTCGAGCGCCGACAGTGCCGGTCCGCCGATGATGCGAACGACTGCCTGGCTGGAGAGGGATGGCTGAAGGATGGTCTGTCCTGCTCCCGCCCCGCGCACGATGACTGGACGACCCTGGAACTGCAGGCTGACCGTGTAGGTTCCAGCCGCAACCTGGATGATCCGGAGTTCGCCATTGGTCGGGGTCGCGTTGATCGCGGCTTGGATCGAGGAGTACGTGCCGGGAACCGTGACGGTCTGGCACTCGTCCGGCTTGCCGTTGCCGTCGATGTCCGGCGAGGTTCCGGATGCGAGGTCGCACGAGTCCAGTCGCCCGTTCTGGTTGCAGTCGAGCGTCGGGGTCGCCGCGAGCTCGCACGAGTCCAACAGGCCGTTCGAGTTGCAGTCGACTTCGGAACCGCCGGCTGTGATGTCGCAGGAGTCGGGGATCCCGTTCCCATTGCAGTCAGGCGAGGTACCCGATGCGATGTCGCAGGTATCCGGCACGCCGTTGCCGTTGCAGTCGAGCGCGGTCCCTGCGGCGATATCGCAGCTGTCCGGGCGTCCGTTTCCGTTGCAGTCCGGAACGCCTCCCGAGGCGACGTCACAGATGTCGAGGCGCTGGTTGCCGTCGCAGTCGCCGTTCGGGCCGATCCCGGTGAAGAACAGCGTCAACTGCGTCGAGCCGTTGCCCTTGCACTCGGTGGAATCCACCGTCAGGGGGCACGCGACGGTGACGGTGATCGAGGATGACGCCCCGAGTGCTGCATTGAACTCAGCTGCGGTAAACGTGATTTTCCGTGTGTCTGGCACCGCAGGGCAGTCGTTTCCGTCCGGCCCGAAGAGCCGGATGGCCGGCAGCGAACCCACGGTGACATCCGCCCATTCGGTGGCGCCGTCGAGGTCACCCACCAGCTGGACGACGAGGCTCACCGTGTCGGCCGCGAGCGGCAGGTTCGCGAAGGTGTGCGTGCGGACTTCCGTTCCGGACGGCGCTCCGAGGTTCTCGGTGGCCTCGAACATCAGGACCGCGCCCTGGCACGTGTCCGGGATGCCGTCGGCGTTGCAGTCGGGCGTGCCGCCTTCGGCGATCTCGAAGGCATCGGGAATGCCGTTGTCGTCGCAGTCGATCTCGCAGTCATCGGGCGTGCCGTTACCGTTGATGTCGCTGGACGATCCCGACGCGATGTCGCACGAGTCGGGCACGTTGTTCTCGTTGCAGTCGTCGAACGACTCGCATGCGTCGCCGATCCCGTTCTGATTGCAGTCCGTCTGTGATGGATTCGGCGTTGCCGGGCAGTTGTCCGTTCCGTCCGGCACGCCGTCACCGTCGGCGTCCGGCGGCGGAACCGGGGTCGTCACCGTGAGGCCGAATGTGCCCTGGCTGAGCGTCTGGTCGGCGCGCTTGATGGTGGCGCCCATATTGGTAAAGGTGACGGTGCTGTTCGCTGACGCCGGGATCCAGAATTGCCCCACGAGAATCCCGAACTGCGCGTTGGCCGCGGCCGGTCCGGAACTCTGCGCGCGGAAGGCAGCTGCAGACGCGAGGCTCCGCGCAGGGCTTGAGGTACCCGCGATGTAGACGCCGCCCGTGCGGGGAATCGAGTTGGTGAACGGGTTGGTGAATCCGGTCGAGTTCGAAGGCGCTCGGAAGGCATTGACCGTCACGGGCTGGCCGAGCGCCGTGTCGAAGTACGTCACGTTCCACGGCGGGTCACCGGTGGAATCGCCGTTTGCGAACCACTCACCGGTACCGGCATTGAAGGCACCGCCGACGGTGAGGAAGCTGTCGCGAGTGTTCCAGCTCTGCGACGGCGTGGACGCAGGAGGCGCCCAGACCTGGAGCAAACCATCCGCGTGGCGGAAGCCACCCGGTGCACCAGTGGTGATTGTGCCGGCACTCGACGTGCCTGGCGTGCCGCCATAGACGTTCAACAGAACGTCGGATGACGCGCTGGTTGCCGCAAAGACGTTCACCAGGTAGCCGTCCGTGGTCGGGCGAACGGTCGATGTCCAGCCGAGAAAGTCGGCGGATGCAGAACTCGAAAGCGCTGCGACTCCTGCGGCGCCCAACGCCACAACGAAAGGTCTGGGGTTCATGTGTGCTGCGTTCCGGAAGGTCCCTGGCGGTGCCTGCATGCAACCCGGCCGACCGGGTTCAGGCGCTCATCCAACGTAACCCCGCAACTGCCGAACGCAACCGGTGTTTGCGTTCTTTTGTCACTTGTACGCAAGTACACATCGTGAATGGGCTTGCAGGACGAGGTGTTTCTCCAGAGAACGCACCTTCCTCCATCGCCGCCACTCACCCGCACCCACCCCAATCCCCGAGCAGCAGCCCCAGATCCGCACCATTGACGCTGCCGTCGCCGTCGATGTCGCACACGCAGTTCGCGCCCGAGCACACGCCCCACTGGCCGAGCAGCACGCCGAGGTCGATGCCGTTGACCAGTCCGTCGGAATTGAAGTCTCCCGCGCAGTCGCAGACGACGTTGCCGCCGAGGTCGATCCAGCGCCCGGCGACGTTCGGCCGCGGCAGGTTGCCGCAGGCATTCGTGCCAACGAGCGACAGCGTCGGGGGCTCTGACGTGGTCTCGCTGACGCCGATGCCGCCCTGCGTGACCAGCGCGGAGTTGCCCGTCACGGTGCACGCCTCCATGCGCAGAAGCGAATCGGTCGCGCCGATCGAGTACCACGACACGCCGCCGATCAGGTTGTTGCTTACGTTGTTGCGCACCGTGACGCGGTTGAGGATGGGCGCACCCTGCACCAGGTGCATGCCGCCGCCGCGGGCATTGCAGAAGTTGTCCTCGATCACGGTGTCGATGACGTTCACCGCGCCTTGGCTCGCCTGCAATCCGCCGCCATCGGAATTGGCATTGTTGGCACGGATGGTCGTGTTGGAGACCACGGTGGTGCACCGGAGCAGGTAGACGCCGCCGCCGAAGGCAGAGGAGTTGTTCTCGATGACGCACTGGCGGATCTTCGCCGAGCTGTCCTGGCCGAAGACGCCGCCGCCGAGGAAGAAGGAGGTGCCGGGCAGCACCGTGCCTGACGTACCACCGCGGACGGTGAGCCGCTCGATGGCCGCGATGCCGGGCTCGCCGCCCGTGAATCGCACCACCGACACCTGCTGTCCGGCGTTGCCCTCGATGATGGTCTGCGCCGCACCCACGCCGCGCAGGACGATGGGCTTACCGTTGAAGGCAACCGGGCCGGGGTAGGTACCGGCCGCAAGCTTCACGATGCGCATCTCGTTCGCCGGCGCGGCATCGATCGCGGCCTGGATGGTCGCGAAGGAGCCGGGCACGGTCACGGTCTGGCATTCGTCGGGCTTGGCGTTGCCGTCGATGTCGAACGAGGTGCCCGAGGCGATGTCTTCGGTATCCGGAAGGCCGTTTGCGTTGCAGTCGGGGAACGTCGGGACAAACGTGCAGTTAGCAGAAATCGATGTTGAACTTCCGGGCGGAAGGTCGGAACCAGCCGAGGCGGAGATTTCGACGACGCCTCCGGGTACGAGGTTGAACGCAGCCGAAAATGCGCCATCTTCGGCCGTAAACCGTCTCAATTCCATGCCCGCATAACGAACGACGAGTGTGGAGTTCGCACCCGGCATGGCGGAACCGGACCCGCTCACGACCAGTTGGACTGGGTGGATCACGAGCGCAGCGGCATACCACCCTTCGGATCCGCTGTCGTGATAGACGCACCCCCCGCAAGAGCTGCCAAACGAGCTTAGGTACCGATGGGCCGACGCCGACGGGTTGCAGCCGGTGAGGGAGACCTCGCCGTGGTTGCAGTTTCGTGAGAATCCTGATGAAGTCGTGACGATGGGCGAGCAGCCTCCGGGACCGCCGCACGGTCCACACGATTGGCATCCCCCGCACCCGCCCGAGGTTACAGATCGTGAACTCGAATGCGAGATTGCGCGCCAGGAGATCACGGGCCCGTCCGGCAGGCTCCCGACCGATATCGGCTCCCACGAGACCTGGGCCTGCTCACACGCGGTACGAACCAGCACCGAGTACACCGCGCCATGGTCAGACTCCGTGAGGGAAACTGAAAGATCCGGAGTCGTGGTGAGTGCGAACGCCGTGCCGTTGCGCATCCAAGTGAAATCGACCGTGCCGGGTCGAGCCTCAACGATCGTTGCGAGCCGTAGCGAAGTCCCCGCACATTGCAGCGGGTCGATGGCTACGCGCTGAACGTTCAACGTGCCGTTGTAGTCGGTGGAGATCCCGATGAAACCTTCATCGATCGTCGCCGCTCCCTTCAACGCGATCACCCGGTAGCCACCGCCGCCTGTGCGGGTGTCAATCGCGGAAGTCGCAGACGTCAAGGTCATTTCCTCCCACGCGATCCAACCGCAGTCGTACCGATTCCAATCGACTCGATAGGCAGTTGCTCCGCTTACGGGCGTCCAGGCGATTGATCTGACGCCGCAGGCATCGAGTTCGAAGCGAACGTCCATTCCAAGAGTGCGTTCGGCGGCGAGTATTGAGATCACCGCATAGACGAGGAACGCCCAACTGATCCTCGAACGATGGACCTCGGTGCGCTCGCGGGCGCAAAGATTGACTGCGGGCTGGTCGTTGCCGGCGACGAGAGTCTTCGTGGTCTTCATGAGCATGCTCCCCGATAGATGCAGAGTTGGACACGGACATTACGCGCTCCCCGATTGAATAGGGTAACTCGCCGCGTCTGCTTGGCCAATGCAGTCTCGCGCGCGTCGAGCAATCCGCGCCCACGCGCTCCCTCGTACCCTCCGATTATTCGCCGCCTTACTTCCTCCCTCCGCCACGCCTTCGCCGTCGGGCCCTCCGGCCCCGCCGAGCCCACGCCCGACGAGCGCGCGGCGCTCGACCCGCTGCTTGCCGAGATCCGTCGCCGCGGACTGGTCGCACCGGCGGTGATCTTCCTCGAGAGCTGTGCGCCGCTGAACACGGTGGGCGCACAGGCGCTCCACTTCATGCAGCCGTTCGCGACCGCGGTGCTTGACCCGGTGCGCTACGCGACGCTCTCGCGGTATCTCGAACGGCGCGGGAGCATCGAGTGGGTGGTGCGGGAATTGCAGCGCGACACGTCTCCACCTGCCGCACAGTGAACGCTTGAGGCAGCGACTCGCCCTGGCGCGAACTGGCCCTCAAACTCGTCGAATCAGTCTGGGCACGCTCCCCACGCGTTCAGCACCACGGCCAAGTCGGCTCCATTGACAATGCCGTCGATGTTCATGTCCGCCGGTGACGGGTCAGTCATCGGCACGCCCCACGCGCCGAGGACCACGCTCAGGTCGGCTCCATCGATGTCGCCGTCGCCGTCGAGATCCGCGTCGCACGAGGACCGCCGGAGGCTGATGTTGTCGATGAAGGCCCGTTCGGCCTCCATGCACTCCGGCGCCGACGGAGTTCCCACTGACGAGATCTCGATCGACGTCGCACCCGGCTCGGCCATGAAGTACCAGCGCACGGAAGTCCACGTGTCGGTCGCGGTGTTCGATCCGTCGAAGGTCACGGATTGGGTGCCGCACGCAACCTTGATGGCGTCGAACTGGTCCAGGTAGACCTGCATCTGGAGTCGATATCTCGCACCCGGCTCAAGCGTCACGAACTGAGTGACGCGCCCGTTGTTGTTGCATTGGCAACAGACGCTTCCCTGCAACGACACGTAGTACGCGCCGCCGGCGGGGTTCGGCACCGTCCCGATGGCCACGCAGTCGGGCGAGTCGGTGTTCCGGACCAGGTCCTCGGTGTAGTACCAGGCCGGCCGGTGCCAGTGATTGATGGCGAAGCCACAGGACGTGAAGCAGTCATTTGGACATCCCCCGAACACGGCGTCCTCGAATCCACCGTTGGCGATCAGGTTCGTCCCTTCAGAAGCGACCGCAGTGGCACCAAGAATGATCGAGAGGATCGCCGTGCCGGCGCCGGAGTGTGCTTTGATGTCCATGGCTGTGTGCATCGGACCAACCTGCCGGGCCCCGGCCGCGCCAGCGGTCCGATCTGCCCCGAGACGCGATGAGAGGCGCAGGGCGCGGTGAAAGTGGATCAACGGGGCGATCCATGCATCTGTCGTCGGGCGTCCCGCACGCCCGAAAGTACCCTTCGGCCCGATGTCCGCCCCGCACCCCGTGACACACGCCCGAGCCTCCGCTCACCCGGCGGAGGGTTCGCCACCCCTCGACCCCTCCCGCATCCAGGTCATCGTCGCCACCGACTGCGGTTCCACCACTACCAAGGCCATCCTCATCGAGCTGGTCGACGGCCACTACCGCCAGACGCAGCGCGGCGAGGCGCCCACCACGGTCGAGGCTCCCTTCGCGAACGTGACGCTCGGCGTCACCAACGCCGTCACCGAACTGCAGGAACTCTCGGGACGCCGCCTCGTCGCCGACGACGGCACGATCATCCGCCGCGCGTCGCCCTCCGACCGCGACGGCTGCGACATCTACATCAGCACCTCAAGCGCCGGCGGCGGCCTCCAGATGATGGTCGCGGGCGTCGTCCGCCAGATGACGGCCGAGAGCGCCAAGCGCGCGGCGCTCGGCGCGGGGGCGATCGTGATGGAGACCATCGCGTCCAACGACCAGCGGAAGCCGCACGAGCAGGTCCAGCGCATCCGCGAACTTCGGCCCGACATGGTGCTGCTCTCGGGCGGCACCGACGGCGGCGACCAGAAGAAGGTGGTCGAGTTGGCCGAGCTGATCGCGCCCGCCAAGCCGCGCCCGCGCTTCGGCGGCGAGTACCGGCTGCCCGTGATCTTCGCGGGGAACGCCGCCGCCGCGCCCGCCGTGCAGCGCGTCTTCGGCGAGGGCTTCGACCTGAGCATCGTGCCAAACCTGCGCCCGACGCTTGAGCAGGAGAACCTGGGCCCCGCGCGCGACCGCATCCACGACGTGTTCCTCGAACACGTCATGGCGCACGCGCCCGGCTACGACACGCTCATCGCGTGGGCCGACGCGCCCATCATGCCGACGCCCGGCGCGGTCGGCGACATCCTGCAGACCATCGCGCGCAAGCGTGGCATCAACGCGCTGGGCGTCGACATCGGCGGCGCCACCACCGACGTGTTCAGCGTGTTCGACGGCGTGTTCAACCGCACCGTGAGCGCGAACCTGGGCATGAGCTACTCCATCAGCAACGTGTGCGCCGAGGCCACCATGGCGCGCATCATGCGGTGGGTGCACCTGCCGATGGACGAGCGCGAATTGCGCAACCGCGTCAAGAACAAGATGATCCGCCCGACCACCATCCCGCAGACGCTGGAGGCGCTGGTGTTCGAGCAGGCGGTGGCGCGCGAGGCGCTGCGGCTCTCATTCGAGCAGCACAAGGCGTTCGCCACCACGCTGAAGGGCGTGCAGCAGCAGCGCACCGTGGGCGACGCGTTCACGCAGCAGGCCGGCGGCGGCACGCTGGTCGACGCGATGAAGCTCGACCTGCTGGTGGCGTCGGGCGGCGTCCTCAGCCATGCGCCGCGCATGGAGCAGACCGCGCTGATGCTGGTCGACAGCTTCGAGCCCGAGGGGTTCACCGAGCTCGCGAAGGACTCGATCTTCATGATGCCGCACCTGGGCGTCCTGGCCAGCGTGCACCCCGACGCCGCCATGGAGGTGTTCGAGAAGGACTGCCTCGTGTACCTCGGCACGTGCGTGGCGCCGCGCGGGCAGGGCAAGGCGGGCAAGCCCTGCTTCGCGTGGGAGCTGCGCGGCACGCGCACCGCGCGCGGAACGGTCGAATGCGGCCAGATGGAACTGGTGCCGCTCGCCCACGAGGACGAGTGCGAGATGACCGTCACCCCCGAGCGCGGGTTCGACATGGGCGCGGGGCCCGGCAAGGCCGTGACCCGCTGCGTGCGCGGCGGCGCCGTGGGGCTGGTGCTCGACGGCCGCGGCCGCGCGATCGCGGTGCCCGAACCTGAGGCGGAACGCCGCGCGACCGTCGCGCGCTGGCTGCAGTCGATGCGCGTGTACGAGTGAGGACGAACCCATGGCCAAGGCATTCACCCCCGGACTCACCGTCAGCGCGCGCGCCCGCTACCGCGCACGGCGCATCCTGCCCCTCGAGGGCGAGGTGCGCGTGAAGGTGGGCGACCGCGTCGAGGCCGACACCGTGGTCGCGCAGACCTTCATGGAAGGCGACGCGTTCCCGATGAAGGTGGCCGGCATGCTGGGCGCGCAGCCGAAGGACCTGCCCGGGCTGATGCTGGTGAAGGTGGGCGACGCGGTGCGCGTGGGCCAGCCGTTGGCGCGGTCCAAGGGCATCTTCGGCATGATGCGCACCGAGGCGGCGTCGACCGCCGATGGCACGGTGGAGTCGGTGAGCGATTCCACCGGCATGGTGATCGTGCGCGGCCCGCGGCAGCCGATTGAGGTGCGCGCGTTCGTTTCCGGCACCGTGGCCGAGGTGCTTCCGCGCGAGGGCGCCATCGTCGAGAACGCGGTGGCGCTGGTGCAGGGCATCTTCGGGATCGGCGGCGAGGCGCACGGACCCATCGCCATGGCGTGCGGTTCGCACGAGGAGGAACTGGACGCCGACGACATCCTGCCTGCCATGCGCGGCGCGGTGGTGGTGGGCGGCGCGCGGATGACCGCCGCGGCCATCGCGCGCGCGCGTGAGGTCGGCGCCGCGGCGATCGTGTCCGGCGGGATCGACGACCAGGACCTGCGCGACTTCCTGGGGCATGACATCGGCGTGGCGGTCACGGGCAGTGAACGCATGGGCATCACGCTGATCGTGACCGAGGGATTCGGTTCGATCGCGATGGCGGCGCGCACGTTCGGGCTGCTTGCGTCGCACGCAGGGCGCACGGCAAGCGTGAACGGCGCGACGCAGATCCGCGCCGGCGTGATGCGGCCGGAGATCGTCGTGCCGCTGGGCTCGGACGCGGCGGCGGGTGCGGGCGGCGGCACGGGTGCCGCGGGCGCCGCGGGTGCCGGCGCACCGGGCGCGCGGGCGCTGGCAGCAGGTGGCGCAACGGCCGGGGTGCTCGAGGTGGGGACGCCCGTGCGCGTGATCCGCGATCCGCACTTCGGCGTGCTCGGTACGGTCGCGGCACTGCCTGAGCGGCCGGCGGTGCTCGATTCGGGCAGCAAGGCGCGCGTGCTCGAGGTGGCGGTCGAGGGCGGCGCGCGCATCACCGTGCCGCGCGCGAACGTGGAGTTGATCGAGGGGTGAGGGACGTCCGGGGGTTGCCCGGGACGGGGTTTCCGGTACACCACGCACCGTGACGTTTGACGTCGCCATGCTCGCCGACGCTGCGGACCCGGCACAGAAGGCGTGGTTCGCCGCCGACAAGGTGCCGCTCCTGGTCGCCCTTGCCGTGGTGGTCGCCGCGGTCCTCGGCTCCATCGCGCTCGCCCGCACCGGCCGCCCGATCCGCATTCGCCGCCTCGCAGGCCTCGACGCCGTCGAGGAAGCCGTCGGACGCGCCACCGAGATGGGCCGCCCCATCCTGTTCGTCCCGGGCATCCAGGACATGGACAACATCATGACCGTCGCCGGCGTCACCATCCTCGGCCACGTCGCCAAGGTGGCCGCCGAGTACGACGCCGAGATCGAGGTGCCCACCTCGCGCTCGATCGTGATGACCGCCGCGCGGGACACGGTGCAGGCCGCGTACCTCGCCGCGGGACGCCCTGACAGCTACAACCCCGACCGCATCTACTACGTCACCGACGACCAGTTCGCCTACGTCGCCGCGACCAGCGGCATGATGGCGCGCAAGAAGCCCGCCGCGTGCTTCTACTTCGGCTGCTTCTTCGCCGAGAGCCTGATCCTCGCCGAGAACGGGAACGCCGTGGGTGCCATCCAGGTCGCCGGTACCGCCGAGACCGCGCAGCTGCCGTTCTTCGTCGCGGCCTGCGACTACACGCTCATCGGCGAGGAGTTCTTCGCCGCGAGCGCGTACCTCTCGGGCGAGCCCGACCAGGTCGGCACGCTGCTCGGGCAGGACGTCGTGAAGGCGATCGTGTGGTTCGTCGGGCTTGCGGCCGCGGCGCTCGGAACGGTCGCTGCGCTCCAGGGCCCCGACGGCGCGCTTCAGCCCTTCGTGTCCGCGATGCGTGCGGCGATGGGGGGTGGCGCATGAGCCGGTCGATCGCGGTGCTCGTCGCGGGCGTCGCCGCCGTGGTGATGGTGCTGAGCAAGTTCATCGTGCCGATGGAATCGGCCGAGACCACGGTGGCCGAGTGGTTCAACGCCGCTGCGGCCATCGCGTTCGTCCTCGGCGGCGCCAGCCTGCTCAAGATGAACCTGCTGACGATCAGCGCGCGCGGCCCGGGCTGGGGCTACGCGGCCGTGACGCTTGTGGCGTTCCTCGCGACGCTCGGCGTCGGCCTGTTCAAGGTCGGCGTCCCACCGTCGGCCGCCTTCCCCGACCACCGCATGGGCGGCACGCCCGACGCCGAGGGCGGCGCGCTCTGGTGGATCTATGAGTACCTGATGAGCCCGATCACGGGCACGCTCTTCGCGATGCTCGCCTTCTACGTCGCGAGCGCCGCATTCCGCGCGTTCCGCGCCAAGAACGCCGCGGCGATCTTCCTGCTCGTGACGGCGTTCGTCGTGCTGCTGGGCCGCACGTACGCGGGCGTGTTCGTCACGTCGTGGATCCCGGATGACGTGCCGTGGGTCTCCTGGCTGCGCCTCGAGAACCTGAGTGCGGTCATCATGTCGGTGTTCACCACCGCCGGCACGCGGGCGATGATCATCGGCATCGCGATCGGCGTCGCCGCCACCGGCATCAAGATCATGATCGGGCTCGACCGCAGCTACCTCGGCGCGGGCGCGGGCGGGGGGAACGGCTGATGGCGACGCACGCCGGCCATGCCTCGATCTTCGCGCGGCTCGACCGGATCGACCGGCGCTGGATCTTCCTCGCGATGTTCGTGGCCGTCGCCGCGCCCATCCTGTGGGTGGGCGTCACCGGCAAGACGTTCCCCGAGGCCCCCACGCCCGCGGTGCAGGGCGCGTTCGACGCCGTGGAGTCGCTGCCCTCCGGCGCGCGCGTCCTGGTCAGCATGGACTTCGACCCCGCGAGCGCGGGCGAGCTGCAGCCGATGGCGACCGCCATCGTCCGCCACTGCGCGCTGCGCGGGCACCGCATCTGCACGATGACGCTCTGGCCTGCGGGCGGGCCGATCATCGACGGCACGATGCAGGACGTGCTCGGCGACCGGCCCGACTATCGCTACGGCGAGCACTGGGTCAACCTCGGCTACCGCGCCGGCTTCGAGGGCGTGATGAAGCAGATGAACTCGCGCGTGTCGCTTGCCTACGCGACCGACGTGCGCCAGACGCCGCTCGAGCGGATCCCGATGCTTGAGGGAATCACGGGCATCGCCGACTTCGATCTCCTGGTCTCGATCAGCGCGGGCTACGCGGGGGCGAAGGAGTGGGTGCAGTACTCGGTCTCGCCCACGCTGACGGGGTCGAAGCCGCTGCGATTCGTCGCGGGCAGCACCGGCGTCCAGACGCCGCAGCTGATCCCGTATTACCCCAACCAGATGGCCGGCATCCTCGGTGCCATCAAGGGGGCCGCCGAATACGAGTACCTCGTGAACGAGGCCGTGCGGAAGGCTGACCCGTCGGCGATCGTGCCTGCCAAGTTCCAGGAGGCGCAGCGCCGCATGGCTCCGCAGCTCTTCGGGCACGTGCTCATGGTCGCGCTCATCGTGCTGGGCAACGTCGTGTTCTTCGGGCTTCGCAACCGGGAGGCGCGCGCATGAGCCAGTTCCCGGGAACCTCCGGAACGCCCGGCGCGCCGGGGATGCCTGCCGACCCCGCGGTCGCTCGTCGCGCGAACCGGCTGATGATCGCGGTGCTCGCGGTGATCGCCGCGCTCCTCGTGGTGCGCGCATGGGTGGGCACCGAGGTCGGGAGCGGCGCGGACGCGCAGGTCGTGCACGGCTACGGCATGGTGTTCGTCGAGCAGCAGGGCGCCGGTCATGTGCAGGTGCCGGCGGCCGAATGGGCCCAGGCGGTGGCGGCCGACCCCGCGCAGCAGCGCGTCATGGTCAGCTGGCCGCGGACCGTCGGCGTGTGGGCGGCGGCGCTCCTGACGCTCGCCGTGCTCAGCTTCCTGTGGCGCGACAACCCGGTCTACAAGCTCGCCGAGAGCGTGGTGGTGGGCGTCAGCGCCGGCTACGTGATGTCGACCGCGGTGTGGTCGTCGCTTGTGAACCAGGTGTTCGGCAAGCTCGCGCCGGGGCTCACGAAGGCGTACCTGTCGCCCGGCCTCACGACCACCGAGAGCGACTGGTGGGCGCTCGTGCCGCTTGGGCTCGGGATGCTCTTGCTGTGCCGGTTGTCGGCGCGGCTTTCGTGGGTCGGCATGTTCCCGCTGGCGTTCGTGGTCGGCGTGTTCTCGGGGTGGCGCTTCGTGCAGTACGTCGAGAGCGACCTGCTCGCGCAGGTGGCGACGATGTTCGACCCGCTCTACGTCGCCGGACCGACAGCGGCGGCGACCGTCGGCGGCACGCTGTGCGCGGTGCTGGTGCTGGTGGGTGTCCTCACGGTGCTGGCGTACTTCTTCTTCTCGCTCGAGCACAAGGGTCCGGTCGGGGGTGCTGCGCGGATCGGCGTCTGGTACCTGATGATCACCTTCGGGGCGAGCTTCGGGTTCACCGTGATGGGCCGAATCGCGCTGCTGGCCGCCCGGTGCGAGTTCCTGTTCGACGACTGGCTGTGGTTGATCGACCCAGCTGGGAAGCACTGAATACGATCCACGCATGGCCGCGCCCGCGCCCCATGCGCCCCCCGTCATCGGCATCACCATGGGCGATCCCCTGGGGATCGGTCCCGAGGTGCTCGTGAAGGCGCTGGCCGACCCGGCCATCCGACGTCTCGCGAAGTTCGTCGTCTACGGGCGCAACGAGACCCTGTTGGCCGCCGCCGAGCGCGCCCGCGCGCCGCTCGACTGGTTCCGCGTGGACGCCTCGTCCCCCAGCGCGCAGGAAGGCTCCGTGCTCGCGCCGCTGGTCCTCGACTACACCGCCGAGGGCCTGCTCGACGTCACGCGCCCGGGCCCCACGCGATTCGGCGGCATCCTCTCGAAGGCGTTCGTCGAGGACGCGATCACCGACTGCATGCGCCCGGCCGGGGATCCGCGTCGCATCGATGCGGTCGTGACCGGTCCCATCAGCAAGGAAAGCTGGGCGCTCGCGGGCTTCAAGTGGCCGGGCCACACCGAGCTCCTTGCGTTCCGCACGAAGGCGAAGCGCCACTCGATGATGTTCAGCTCGCCGCGGCTGCGCGTGGCGCTGGCCACCGCGCACCTTCCGCTCATGGACGTGCGCAACGTGCTGACCATCGGCAAGGTCTACGACCCGATCGACCTCGGCCACCAGTTCTGCCGCCAGCTGGGCATCGCGAAGCCGCGCATCGCGGTGTGCGGGCTCAACCCGCATGCGGGCGAGAACGGCATGTTCGGCGACGAGGAGACCCGCGTGATCCGTCCCGCAGTCGATGCCGCGCGCCGGATCGGGATCGACGCGCACGGGCCGTTCCCGGGCGACACGGTGTTCATCGGTGCCGCGGCCGGAGACTGGGACCTCGTGGTCGCCATGTACCACGACCAAGGGCTGATCCCGGTGAAGCTCCTCGGCTGGGACAAGGCCGTGAACGTGACCGTCGGCCTGCCGATCGTCCGCACGAGCCCCGACCACGGCACCGCGTTCGACATCGCGGGCCAGGGCAAGGCGAGCGAGGGCAGCATGAAGGCCGCCATCGAGCTGGCCGTGCGCCTGGCGGCCGCGCCGCGCACCGACTGGTCCAGTCCGCACGCGCGCGGGCTTGCCGCGCCCGGCGAATCCGGGGCACTGGCCGCAGACGAATCCGACGAGCCATGATGGTGAACCCGACGCCGCCCCGCATCCTCGTCCTCTCGACCAGCCTGCACCCCGAATCGCGCAGTCGCGTGATGGCGCTGGCCGCCCGCGCCGAGCTCGACGCGCTCGGCGCGCAGACCGCGTGGTTCGACTGCCGCGACGTGCAGTTCCCGTACATGGACGGCCATGCCGCGGGCTCGCACGAGGCCACGGTCGCGCTGCGCACGGCGCTGGGTGCCGCGGATGCGGTGTTCCTGGCCAGCGGGATCTACAACTTCGACGTCAGCGCGGTGGCGAAGGCCTGCCTCGAGCTGGGCGGCAGGGCGTGGGACGACAAGGTCGTGTGCATCGCGTGCGCCACCGGCAGCATGGTCAGCTTCATGGCGCCGCTCGGCCTTGCCAACAGCCTGATGCTCGACTTCCGGTGCGTGATCGTGCCGCGCTTCCCCATGGCGACGCAGGCGGCGATCACGGACGGCTCCGTGACCGACCCGGAGACGGCACGCCGCATCCGCGAGGCCTGTGCGATGACCGTGCGCCTGGCGTCGGTCCGGCAGGGGGCGTAAGCCCCCCTTACCGGATCGTCACCGTGCTGTCGTTGCCGAGCAGTTCGTACGCCACCTCGACCTCGCGGTCGTTCAGGCGCACGCAGCCCATCGACATCTGCTTCCCGACCGACATGGGGTCGATCGTGCCGTGGATGCCGTAGCCCTGGAACTTCGCCGTCTCGGGCGTCGTGCCCTCGAGGCCGATCCAGCGCTCGCCGATCGGGTTCTTCGGGTCGTTCGCCGCGAACTTCTCGCCGGTGCGCGGGTTGCGCCACTCGGGGTTCACGAGCTTCGAGTTCTTCTTGACGCGGAATGAGCCGACCGGCGTGCCGTCATTCTCGCCGAGCCCCACGGGCAGGCTGAGCACCATCACGCGATCCGGGCCCGTGCCCGAATAGACGTTCATCACGAAGTCCGACTTGACCACCTCGGCGTGGAACGGTCCGTGCGCAAGCTTGAGGCGCATGTCGGGCCGCAGGGCCTTCTCGCTGGCAAGCCCGTTGATCCGCTGGATGAAGCGCCAGTCGACGCCCAGCTTCTCGCGCGAGCAGATCCTGGCAAGGCTGTCGCCCTTGCGCACCACGTAGCTCTGGCCCACGGTGTCGCTCGGCACGATCTTCGGTGAGAAGAAGATGCGCTCGGCCACCGCGTTCACGGCGGCATACGCCGCGCGGCGTTCAGCGTCGCCGAGCTGCGCCGAGTCGATGAGCCGGGAAAGCTCGGCGCGCGCCCGCACGGGGTCGCTGTCGATCATCTGCGTGGCCTGCGCCAGCCGCTGCGCGGGCGTGCCGAGGGTCGCGGCGGGCGTCACCGATGCCGCGCCGGGCGTGCCTGGAATGCCCGACGTCGCGGCTGCGCCCGTCGAGTTCGCGCCCACGACCGCCGTGCTCGCGCCCGATGCACCACCAACCGGGGCCTGCGGCACCACGGGCGCCACGGCACCGAGTTCGACCACCTGCACGGAGCCTGCGGTCGATCCTCCGGCGGGCGCTTCGAGGGCGGATGCGCCGGCGCCGGCATTCGCGCCGAGGTCCACCGTGGTCGTTGCGGCCGTGACGTCCGTCGCCGCCTCGGCGGCGCCGAGGGCGGTCGTCGCGCCGTCCGTCTTCATGAGCGGGTCGACGATCGTCGCCGTGTCTTCCGTGGCGACGTCCTCGCTGCGGTGCGTGAGGAACCAGCCGGCGGCCGCACCTCCGAGACCGAGCGCGGTGACCGCGATGAAGAGCGACCGCATGCCGTTGGCATGGCGGGCCCCGCTGGAAAGAGGCGCGTTGGTCCTGGGCTGTTGGCTGGGAAGGGTCATCCTGACCTCGCTGTCGTGTGCGTGCGGGCGCGGCGTCCGATGCCGCGCATCAAAGCGACATCGGCATTGTGCCACATCCGGCTGCAGTCGGCGACGCGGCGCGCACCGAGCCGCGCGTCCGGTGACGGTGCATCGCCGACGGCGAACGCATTCAGGCAGGCTGCGGGGTCCGGAGCACCTCGCGCTCCGTGGCAACCACGTGCATCGGAACGTCGTGCGGGTCGGTCGGCAGGCGCTCGACCAGTCGGTTCGACGGCACCAACCCGATGCGCAACGCACTCGCCGGGAGCGCCGCCAGGAATCGGTCGTACACCCCGGCGCCGCGGCCGAGTCGATGGCCCGCCCGGTCGAACGCCATGCCTGGGACCACGACGGCCGCCACCTCGGACTGTGCGACCGGCACCCGGTCGCGGGGCACCAACATGCCCCAGGCATCGGGTTCGCACTGGTCCCGATGCCAGACCCCGCCGTCGATCACCTTCGGGTTGACGGCGACCACCTGCAGGGTGCTGGTCCTGCTGGTTCCGCGACCGACCGCAGCCCGCCAACCCATGGAGATCGACGAAGAAAGCAGCATGATCGGGTCTGGTTCGCCAATAATCGGAACGTACGCCATCACGACCGGATCGGTGGAGTTCCCAACATATTCGCGCATGATGGCAAGGAGTTGTTCGAAGGAACGCCCCCAATCCATGAGCTCGCCCGGTCCCGCGGCGCGCGACTGCGCTCGCGCCCACGCGCGCGCGGCCGACTTATTGGTCATGGGGTCAGGCAGTTCCATGGATGTTTCCTGCATCAATCGAACGCGAAGTATGCCATCCTGTGTCGGATCGGACCGACGATAGGGGTTTGAGCCAACCACCATGTGCGGAATCGTTGCCTACATCGGAAAGAAGCCTGCTGCCACCCTGCTGCTCGAGGGCCTCAAGCGCCTTGAGTATCGCGGATATGACTCGGCGGGCCTGGCCGTCGCAAACGACACGGGCCGGATCACGATCGCCAAGAGCGTGGGCCGCGTCCGCGTCCTTGAGGACTTGGTCGAGACCCGCCGCGGCTTCGACGGCTCGATCGGTATCGCCCACACCCGCTGGGCGACGCACGGCGGCGTCACCGAGGTGAACGCCCACCCGCACTGCGACGATCCGGTGAAGGGCCACGGCATCGCGCTGGTCCACAACGGCATCATCGAGAACTACGCGTCGCTGAAGACCTACCTCTCGGAGAAGGGGCACGTCTTCAAGGGAGAGACCGACACCGAGGTGCTGGTGCACCTGATCGGCGAACTCTACCAGGGCGACCTCGAGAAGGCCGTGCAGGCGGCGCTGCGCGAGGTCACCGGCGCCTACGCCATCTGCTGCGTGTGCGAGAAGGAGCCCGGCGTGCTGGTGGTGGCGCGCAAGGGCAGCCCGCTGATGGTGGGCGTCGGCAACGGCGAGTACGTGGTCGCCAGCGACCAGAGCGCGATCGTGGCGCACACGAACCAGGCGTTCACGCTCGAGGACTACACCGTCGCCAAGCTGACGCGCGATTCGCTGCGCACGAGCACCGTCGACGACGTGGAGGTGGACGCCAAGATCCGCGCGCTCGAGGTCGACCTCTCGGAGATCGAGCTCGGCGACTTCGAGCACTTCATGCTCAAGGAGATCTTCGAGCAGCCGGCGGCGCTCACGCGCACGCTGCAGGGCCGCGTCGACCACCGCGCGGGGCAGATCGTCCTCGGCGGCATCGGTGACCATGCCCGTGCGCTGGCCTCGAGCCGGCGCATCACGCTCATCGGGCAGGGCACCGCGCTGCACGCGGGCATGATCGGCAGCTACCTGATGGAGGAGTGGGCCAAGATCCCCGCCGACTGGGACTTCGCCAGCGAGTTCCGCTACCGCAACCCGATCGTGAGCGAAGGCAGCGTGGTGGTCGCCGTGAGCCAGAGCGGCGAGACCGCCGACACGCTGGCCGCGCTGCAGGAAGCGAAGGCGCGCGGCGCGATGGCGCTCGGCGTCATCAACGTGGTGGGAAGCTCGATCGCGCGCGAGACCGACGCGGGCATCTACCTGCGCGTGGGACCCGAGATCGGCGTCGCGAGCACGAAGGCGTTCGTCGGGCAGGTGATGGTGACCGCGATGCTGGCGCTCTACATCGGCCGCCGGCGCTACCTGAGCCAGGACTTCGTCTCCGCGACGCTGCGCGAGCTCGAGGCGATCCCCACGCACATCGAGCGCATCCTGAAGCAGAGCGACCACATCCGCCGCGCCACCGAGAAGTACGTGGAGCGCGAGAACTGGCTCTTCCTCGGCCGCGGCGTCAACTACCCCGTGGCGCTCGAGGGCGCGCTGAAGCTGAAGGAAATCAGCTACATCCACGCCGAAGGCATGCCGAGCGCCGAGATGAAGCACGGTCCCATCGCGCTCATCGACAAGGGCATGCCGTGCGTCTTCGTGGCCACGCGCAACAGCCAGTACGAGAAGGTGCTCTCGAACATCCAGGAGGTGCGCAGCCGTGGCGGGCACGTGATCGCGGTGGCCACCGAGGGCGACGAGCACATCAAGAGCATGGCCGAGGATGTCTTCTACGTGCCGGACGTCCCCGAGATGCTCCAGCCGCTGGTCACCGTCGTGCCGCTGCAGCTGCTCGCGTACCACGCGGCCGTGCTGCGCGGCAAGGACGTGGACAAGCCGCGCAACCTGGCGAAGAGCGTCACGGTCGAGTGAGTCGTGGGCGCGCGCCCACGACTCACCGCATCGTGAACGTCTTGCCCACGAAGTCCACCGTCACCGTGGTGCCGGGTGGGCACTCGCCCTTCAGGATGCGCTCGGCCAGCGGGTTCTCCAGCCGCTGCTGGATGACGCGCTTCAGCGGCCGCGCGCCGAACTGCGGGTCGTAGCCCTCGTCGGACAGCGCCTCCACCGCGGCCGGCGTGAGCTCGAGCGCGATCTTGCGCTCCTCGAGCCGCTTCCGCAGGTTCCGCAGCTGGATCTCGACGATGCCGCCGAGGTCCTTGCGCGTCAGCTGGTGGAAGATCACCTTCTCGTCGATGCGGTTGATGAGCTCGGGGCGCATGTGCTTCTTGAGCTGCGTCATCACGTGCGCCTCGATCATCGCGTCGGGCTCGCCCTTCTCGCTCATCTCGATGATGGCGTGGCTGCCGATGTTCGAGGTCATCACGATGATGGTGTTCGTGAAGTCCACGGTGCGGCCCTGGCCGTCCGTGAGGCGGCCGTCGTCGAGCACCTGCAGCAGCACGTTGCTCACGTCGGGGTGCGCCTTCTCGAACTCGTCGAAGAGCACGACGCAGTACGGGCGTCGGCGCACCGCTTCGGTGAGGCGTCCACCTTCCTCGTAGCCGACGTATCCGGGCGGTGCGCCGATGAGCCGTGCCACGGAGTGCTGCTCCATGAACTCGCTCATGTCGATGCGCACCATCGCGTCCTCGGTGTCGAAGAGGTACTCGGCCAAGGCCTTGCAGAGCTCGGTCTTACCCACGCCCGTCGGGCCCAGGAACAGGAACGACCCGATCGGGCGGTTCGGCTCGCCGAGCCCTGCGCGGTTGCGGCGCACGGCCTCGGCTACGGCCTCGACCGCCTCGGGCTGCCCGACCACGCGCTTGTGCAGGTCCTGCTCGATGTGCAGCAGCTTCTGCCGTTCGCTCTCGACCAGCTTCGAGACGGGAATCCCTGTCCAGCGGCTGACGACGGCCGCGATCGCCTCGGCGTCGACGTCCTCCTTCACCAGCACGTCGCCGGACGCCTGGCGGCGCTGGAGTGCCTCCTGGGCCGTGCGCTGCTCCGCCTCGAGCTCCTTGATCTCGCCGTACTGGATGCGCGCGGCCTTCTCGAAGTTGCCTGCACGCTGCGCCTGCTCGGCCTCGACCTTCTTCTCCTCGATGCGCTTCTGCGCGTTGTTGACGAGGTCGAGCTCCTTCTTCTCGGCCTGCCACTGCGCGGTCAGGCGGCCGTCCTGCTCGCGCAGGCTGGCGATCTCCTTCTCGACGCGCTGCAGGCGGTCCTTGCTGTCGGGGTCCTTCTCGATCTTCAGCGCCTCGCGCTCGATCTCGAGCTGCGTGAGACGGCGGCGCACCTGGTCGAGCACGCTCGGCATGCTGTCGTTCTCGATGCGCAGGCGGCTGGCCGCCTCGTCGATCAGGTCGATGGCCTTGTCCGGCAGGAAGCGGTCGCTGATGTAGCGGTGGCTCATCTGCGCGGCGGCCACCAGCGCCCCGTCCTGGATGCGGCAGCCGTGGTGCGACTCGTAGCGCGGCTTCAAGCCGCGCAGGATGGCGATGGTGTCGTGCACGCTCGGTTCGCCGACGAACACCGGCTGGAAGCGCCGCTCGAAGGCAGGGTCCTTCTCGATGTGCGTGCGGTACTCATCGAGCGTGGTGGCGCCGATGGTGCGCAGCTCGCCGCGGCTGAGCGCGGGCTTCAGCAGCTGGCCTGCGCCGGGGCTCCCGGTGTTGGCCCCTGCGCTGACCACGGTGTGGATCTCGTCGATGAAGAGGATGATCTTCCCGTCGGAGGCGCTGACCTCGCGGATGACGCCCTTCAGGCGTTCCTCGAACTCGCCCTGGAACTTCGCGCCCGCCAGCAGCTGTCCGACGTCGAGCGCCACGATGCGCACGTCCTTCATTTGCTCGGGGCAGTCGCCGTTCACGATGCGCTGCGCCAGGCCCTCGACCACCGCGGTCTTGCCGACCCCGGGCTCGCCGATGAGCACGGGGTTGTTCTTCGTGCGGCGGCTGAGGACCTGCATGCAGCGGCGGATCTCCTCGTCGCGGCCGATGACCGGGTCGAGCTTGCCCGACCTCGCCTTGTCGGTGAGGTCGATCCCGTACTTCTTGAGGCTTTCCATCGTCTGCTCGGCGTTCGGGTCGTTCACGTTGGTCACTCCGCTTGCGGCGCGGATCTCCTGGATGGCGGTCTTCAGCCTGCGTTCGTCGGCACCGACGGCCTGCAGTGCCGTCTTCGCCGGCCCTGCGGCGGTCGCGAGCCCCAGCAGCAGGTGCTCGGCCGAAACATACGCGTCCTTCATCGACTGCGAGGCGCGCTCGGCGTCGGTGAGCGCCTGCGAGAGCTGGGCGCCCGGGCGCGGCTGCGTTCCGCTGACGGTGGGCATGCGTGTGAGCTCGGCGGCGGCGACCTCGCGCACGCGGCGCGGGTCGATGCCCGCGCGTTCCAGGATGGCTGCGCCGGGCGCGCGCGCGTCGGCCACAAGCGCCGACAGCAGGTGCATCGGCGAGTACTCCGCGTGGCCGGCGGTGGCGGCCATCGACTGGCCGGACTGCAGCGCCTCCTGCGCGGCGTGGGTGAATCGTTCTGGGTTCATGGTCCGGAATGGATGCAAGCGGCGTGCCGGGCGCGAGGGCTTCCTGGGCCGGAAACTTCCTGGCATCGCGGGTGCACCCTGCGTGCGGGGGTGCAGCGTTGGCCGAAGCGTGCGGCGGGACTGCCGTTCAGGCAGCGCCGGGGCGCGGGCGCCACGCCTCGACCGGGAACCCCGGCGGCACCACCTCGTCCCGGTCGTTCAGCCAGCCCACCAACCACTCGAGCGCGTCGACCAGGCGCGGGCCTGGGCGATTGAACATCTGGTTGCCGTCGACCAGCATCACGCGGTCGCAGGGCATGCCGCGCGCTGCGGCCGCTCGGGCGGCACGCACGGGTTCGAGTTCCTCCCACCACGCCACGCCATCGAGCGCGCGCACGGCGTCGCGCACGGCCGGCAGCGGGAATCCGCACGGCGCGACCACCACGCGCTCGGGGGCGCTGGCCGCGATTTCGTCGGGCGTGGCCATGCGGCTCTTGGCGCTCGCGGGGTTCAGCGGATGGCGGCCCCCGGCCATCGTGATCAGTTCGGGCGTCCAGTGGCCGCCGACGAACGGCGGGTCGGTCCATTCGAGGAACAGGACGCCCGGGCCGTCGACGAACGGCACGGCCAGCTCGGCGGCGGTCCACAGCCGGTCGCGGAGTGCGGTGGCGGCGATGCGCGCGGTGTCGGCGCAGCCCACGGCGTCGCCGACGTGCAGCAGGTCGTCGAGCACGTGCCACACGGTGGTCGGGTTCAGGTTGACGACCTGCGGGTTTGAGGGCAGGGTTCGGGCGACGCGTTCCACGGTGCGCAGGTCGATGCTGCAGACGTCGCAGAGGTCCTGGGTGAGGATGACGTCGGGCCTGAGCGCGGCCAGTCGCGCCTCGTCCAACGTGTAGAGCGACGTACCGGACTGCAGGGCGTCGCGGACGGCGCGGTCGATGGCGGCGGAGTCGGGGGGCGCGGTGCCTGCGGCGGCGGTGTGGGCCACGCGGGCGCTCGTCAGGATCGGTGCGGCGGTGGCGTCGGCGGGCCAGTCGCACTCATGGCTGCGGCCCACCAGCAGGGAACCGCCGCCCGCCGCGAACAGAAGCTCGGTGGCTGAGGGCAGCAGGCTGACGACGCGCGGTGGGTGCACGCGGGAACGGTAGCTCCCGCCTCGCCTTCAACGCGTGCGCCCGGCCCCCAAACGCGCGCGCCCGGCGCGGGGCCGGGCGCGAAGCGTCAGAAACTGGGGATCTAGGATTCGAACCTAGACAAACTGAGTCAGAGTCAGTTGTGCTACCGTTACACCAATCCCCAAATCAGGCGAGCCGGGGATTCTAGCGCACCACGCAGGGGGCGTCACTTGCCTCCGGGCGTCCCCGCCGGAGCGGGCGTGGGAGCCGGCGCAGCCGTGGGCGCAGGCGCGGGCGCCGCCCCGGCCCGAATGGCACGCCGCACCTGAACGTCCGCCTTGAGTTCTCGCTCGAGTTCCGCGATGCGAGCACGGGCCTGCTCGAGCTGCGCGCGCAGTTCGGGGTCGGTCGGCGGCGGCGGCGGTGGCGGCGGAGCAGGCGCCGGCGCCGGCGGCGGCGGTGGCGGTGGGGGTTCCTTCCACGCGGGCGCCGACGACGCCGTGGCCGGCGCGGCCGCCTCGGGCTGGCGAAGCGCGCGCACCATGTGCTTGGGGTCCCACGCGGCCAGCGTCACGGTCGCGTCGCGGCGATGTCCCGCGCGGACCAGGCCGAACGAGATCACGTCGCCCGGCTTCTTGGAGCGGACGATGGCCCGGATCGCCTCGGCCGATGCGTTCGACGAACCATCGACCATGACGATGACGTCATGCGGCATCACGCCCGCGGCGTCGAGCGGAAGCCCCGGGATGACGCTTGCGACCACTGCGCACGCGGTGCCATCAGCCGCCGTGTGTTCGGCATGCACGTGCGCCAGCACCGCGGGCGGCACGTCGTCGAGCCGGCCCCCGAGCATCGCCGCAGGCGGGACGAGCTCGGTCCCGTCGAACGCGCGGTAGCGACCCATCGTGCCGGGCGCCCCGTGCTGCGGGGTCCAGTGCTGCGGCAGGTCCAGCCGCTCGATCACCGTCCCGCTTGCGTCACGCACGCCGATCATCCGCCCGTCGCGCACGAGGCGCTCGTCGGGCACGCGCTCGCCGTCCATGAAAACCTCGATGCGGTCACCATCGAACACGCGCAGCTCGTAGCGATGCGCCTGTCCGTCGCGGTGCGGCAGCATCGAGTCGCGCGCGGGCGACGCCGTCGCCGGTGCAGGTGCTGCGGGCACGGGTGCCGGCGCAGGTGCGGGCGGCGGAACAGGTGCGGGTGCGGGTGCAGGTGCAGGTTCAGTCGGCGGCACCTGTGCCGGTTCGGGCATCGGCTCTGGCGTGGGCGCAGGCACCGGCTCGGGCGCCGGCACCGGTTCGGGCATCGGCGCCGGCGCCGCTTCCGGTGCTGCCGGCGTGGTCGGCGCCGCCGCCATGACCACGGGTTCCCCACGTTCCTCCATCACGGCCTGGGCCTCATGCGGAACCTCCCGAGGCTCGGCCGGAGCCGTCGCCGTGGTGGTCGAGTCATGCGGCGCGGCGACCGTCCCGTCCATCGACGCACATCCGACGGAGGCGGCCATCGTCACCACGCAAGCCATTGGAATGCGCATGGCGCGATGATACAAGCGACTATCTTCCGGCCCCGATGGCCTGGCACCCCGCGCGCGTCCGCATGCTCTCGATCGCCGTCCCCGCGGCCGTCATCGCGCTCGCGTCGCTCGCGGCGTGCGACGCCCAGCGCTCGGGACGCATGGTGGCGACCGAAGGCGCAGGGACCACCTGGCGCTGGCGCGCCGAGAAGATGGAAGTCAGCGCCTTGTCGACCCCGTTCCCCGCCGCGTCAGGCGCGGGCGCCGCCGCGTCCATCGACGCGCACGTCGAGTTCTTCGATGCCGACGGCGACGAGACGAAGGCCATCGGCACGCTCGCCGTCACCGTCCTCTTCGACGGCAACCAGGTCGGCCGGCTGGTCGCGGACCTCGAGGGCATGGGCGGCCACACCCGCTTCTGGGATCGCGCCACGCGGTCCTACTCGCTGCGCATCCCGCTTTCCATCGACCCGCCTGCGGGCCGCACCGTGGCGCTCCAGGCCACCTTCGAAGGGGTGGACGGTGCACGCATGAGCGCATCCCGCGACCTCCGCTGGCCGGAGCGCGGCAAGTGACGCTGCCGGTCGCGGCGCCGCCCCGCCGCATGGGAACGCTTGCGGCCGACTCGCTGCTGCTGACCGCGGCGCTGATCTGGGGCTCCACGTTCGTGGCGCAGAAGCTGGCGACCGCGGGCATGGGCCCCGTGCTCTTCAACGGCCTCCGCTACGCGCTCGGCGCGCTCATCGTGCTGCCGATCGCCGCCTGGCGCTGGCGGCGGCTCCCGGCGGGGCCCGCCCGCCGTGACTCGATCGTCGGCGGCCTGCTCGCCGGGATCGCGATGGCCATCGCCAGCACCACGCAGCAGGTCGGCATGCACGCGACCAGCGTCAGCAACGCCGGGTTCATCACCGCGCTCTACGTGATCATCGTGCCGATGCTGGGCCTCTTCATCGGGCAGCGCGTGGGATGGAACGTGTGGTGGGGGGCGATGCTCGCGGTCGCTGGACTCGTCTTCCTCAGCCTGTGGACGCCAGGCGCCGGCGGCATCACGGTGAATCGCGGCGACCTGTGGGTGCTCGGGTGCGCGATCGGCTGGAGCTTCCACGTGCAGGTGATCGGGTGGGCCGCGCGCGAGGCCGACGCGTTCGCGGTCAGCTGCGTGCAGTTCGCCGTGACCGGAGCGTGCGCGATCGTTGCGTCGCAGGCGATCGCGGCGTGGTCACCCGACGCCGCGTGGGCCGCGTCCGAGGCCATCCGTCCCGAGGCCATCCTCGGGGTGGCGTGGCCGCTCGCCTACGCGACGCTGCTCTCGACGTGCATCGCGTTCACGCTGCAGACCGTGGCGCAGGGCAGCGCGCCGCCGGCGCACGCGGCCATCATCCTCAGCCTCGAGAGTGTCTTCGCGGCCATCTCCGAGGCCGTGTGCCTGGCCTTCGGCTGGACCGAGCTCGGCGCGCCCCTCACCGCGTGGAAGCTGTTCGGGTGCGCCCTGATGTTCGCGGGGGTCATCCTGAGCCAGTGGCGCTTCGGGCCGCGCCCAGCCGCTTCCTATACTGCGTGACCCATGTCGCTCGAATCGATGGCCTTCGCCCCCGGCACCCGCGTCCGCGTCACCCAGCAGATGCCCGCCGTCCGCCGCGTCGCCACCACCACCTTGGAGGGAACGGTGCTGCGCTACCGCCAGTCGAAGACCGGCAGCTGGTTCGCGCACGCGCTCCACGATCGCCTGTGGCTCGACCGCCTCGAGCTCCGGCTCGACGACGGCGAGGTCACGGTGCTCAACCTCGACCAGTACACGGTGATCGAGCCGGTGCCGGCGGGCTCGGCGCGCTGATCCGCCTCCCTGGCCCTTCGATCACTCTGGCGCGATCGTCACCAGCGTCCGCTGCCCGCGCCATTCGGCCCCCATGTCGCGCGCGATGAACGCATTCACGGCCCCGTGCGTCAGCCGGTCGAACTCGGCGGCGCTCTCGGCGAGGTCCTTCGCCCGGCCCAACCTCCAGAGCTGCGACACGATTGCCGCGGCGCGCGCGCTCGAGCTCTCGCCGCTCATGACGAGCGCGCTCTTGGCGCCCACCACCGCGTCGCGGAACTCGTCGGGCGTGATGCCGCGCTCGAAGCGCTCCAGCTCGGCCATGATGCACTCGAGCGTCGTCGGCGCGCGCTCGTGCGTGCTGCCGGCGTAGATCTGCACGAGGCCCCGGTCCTTGCCGAGCGCGGAGCTCGCTCCCACCGAATAGCAGAGTCCCCGCTTCTCGCGCACCTCGGTGAACAGCCGGCTGCTCGTCGCGCCGCCGAGGACCCGCACGGCCACTCGGTGCGCCGCCGCCGCCTCGTCCCGGTCGGCGGGTGCGGGCAACCCGATCGCCACGTGGGTCTGCTGCGTCTCGAGCGCGATCCGGTGCGTCCCGAGCTCGGCCGGGCCCGTCGGCGGAGGCTCGGGCGTGACGCCCTGCCAGCCCTCGAGCAGCCGCTCGACCGTGTCGCGGACCTTCCCGGGGTCGACGTCCCCCGCCACGCCGATGAACGTGCCGCCCGGACGCGCGCGCCGGTCCCACGCGGCTCGGATGCCATCGGCGGTCAGCGAGCGGAGCCCGGCCTCGGTCCCGTAGCCCGACCGGTTGAACGGGGCCGGCATCGCGAACTGCCGGAGGCGGATCCCGGCCAGGTGCTGCGGCTCGTCCTCGAGCCCCGCCAGCGACTGGAGCGCGAGCGAACGCACCGATTCCAGTGCATCCGGTTCGAGCGCGGGTCGCCGGACCGCCGACGCGATCAGGCCCAGTGCCTCGGGCATCCGGTCCCCCATGCACAGGAGCGACATCGTCAGGTGGTGGACGCCCGCGGCGGTGCTGCGCTGGGCGCCGAGCGCGTCCAGCGCATCGCTGAACGCGCGGCTCGTGAGGTCGCCCGCCCCGCGCAGCAGCATCTCCGCGAGGACCGTCGACTCGCCCTCGCCGGCATCGCCCTCGGGATCGCCGCACGTGCCGACCGGGAGCATCCAGACGGCCGCGGCGCTGCGGGTGCCGGGCATGCGCTCGACCGCAAGCTGCGCGCCGCACCCCAGCGTGAACCATCGGAGCAGTTCGGAAGCCATGCGAGGGTCAGGCTAGCAGGGCGGCGCCGTCCATCATGTCGGGGATGGATCGAACTTCCTCGATCATCCGCCGGCGCGCGCGAAGTCCTCGTACCAGGCGTCCGGCGCGTGCATGCCGGGCCGTTGCCGGACCAGCCATGCGGCCATCCGGACGGCGCCCAGCGCGAACAGGTCTCGGCTGGTGGCCACATGCGCGACGGTGACGCGCTCGCCCGCGCCCGACCACGTGACCGCGTGCTCCCCGACCACGTCCCCGGCCCGGATCGCGTGGATCCTGCAAGATTCAAGGGGTTTTCCACGGCCCCGCGCCACGGCTTCCGCCAGGCTCCGGGCGGTACCGCTGGGGGCGTCGACCTTGCGCGCATGGTGGGTCTCGACGATGTCGACGTCCCAGCCGGCCAGGAGGCGCGCCGCCTCGGCCACCAACCGTCGCGTCACGGCGACGCCGAGCGAGGTGTTGGGGGCGACCATCGCGGGAACGCGCCGCGCGGCGCGCTCGATGGCGCCGACCGCGTCGGGCGAGAGCCCCGTGGTGCCGACGAGGAGCGCGCACCCGAGGCGTTCGGCAAGCGCAGCGGCGCGGACGGCGCCCGCGTCGCTCGAGAAGTCGATCACCACGTCGGCCGTGGTGCCTTCGGCAGGGAGTGCATCGTCCCGGTCGAGTGCGGCGACGATCGAACAGCCCGGGGTCTGCGGCGCGCACGCGGCGATGCGCTGCCCCATGCGCCCGCGGGCGCCGTGCAGCACGACGCGAAGGGGTGCGACTTCGGAATTTTCGCCTCCGTCATGCGCGCGTGTCGGTCCATCGGCGTTGGTCGCGGGCATGCGTTGCATGTGCGCATTGTGCCCGCCGCACGCGAGCGTTGCCCGTGTTTCCAAGGGTTTCCTCGCATCGTGCGCGTTTTTCAGGTGAGCTCGTAGCGCACCGTCGGCGGGGGGCAAGGGGGTCCGGAAGAAAAGTTGGGAAAATTCTCCTCAACCCCCTTCCACACCTGTGCCGATAAAGGTACTAATGACGCTCGTTCAGGGGCCGAGTTACGCGGGCCTCTGAACACTCCGACACCTGCGCGTAACAACAAAGGGAGCCACCCATGGCCAAGAAGAAGAAGGCTGCCAAGAAGGCCGCCACGAAGAAGACCGCGAAGAAGAAGAGCAAGTAATACTGCTCGACCGGACA
>CANLMX010000013.1 GCA_947492385.1 Planctomycetaceae bacterium
AAGGTCTTCCGTGCCACGGGTACTGCCGCGGCGACGCTGGTCGCGACGCTCGGCGCGACGGCCGCGACGTACGCCGGCACGACGGCCGTTGCAGGCACGGTCTACACCTACACGGTGAAGGCGACGACCGCCGCCGGCGAGAGCGCCGTGAGCGCCGCCGACACGGGCTGGCGCAACGTCGCCGCACCGGCGGGACTTGCGGCGACCGATGGGACCTTCGCCGACAAGGTGCGCGTGACGTGGACGGCGCATGCCAGCACGCTGGTCACGGGCTACCGCGTGCTGCGCCGGCTGCCTTCAGAGTCGGCGTTCACCATGATCGCCACGGTCGCCGGCCGGACGACGGTGACCTACAACGACACCACGATCCCGGTGGCGATCACCGGCACGTACGCGATCCAGGCCGTCATGGCCGCGGGAGCAACCGCTTCGAGCGCGACCGACACCGGATTCCGTTCGGGCACGCCCAGCGGCGCACCGCCTGCGGGCGGCATGCCTCCCCCGGGCGGCGAGGGCGGCACCGCGAGCAACGAGCCACCCTCGACGGGAATGACTCCACCGGCGGGCGGTGCAGGCGACGGATCGGGCACGGGCGGCGGTGATGCGGTCGACGGCGGCGGCGAAGCCGAGGGTGGCGTCGGTGCGGGCGGTGAACCGGACTCGCATCCCGACGATGACGCCGCGAACGTTGCATGCGACGAGCTGGCGGATCGGATCGCGGCCCTGATCGCGGCCGCACGCGGCGAAGATGGGTCGATCGAGCAGGGCGAACTGCGGGATCTCCTCGAGCCGGCACCGCAACGGATCGCCGGTTCACGGCCCCATTCGACCATGTCCGCGGCCTGCGCCATCCTGGACGGCGACGCAAACCTCGACGGACGGATCGATGCCGCCGATGCCCTGCTCTTCGCGGAGGCGTGGTGCACGGGCGACCGCATCATCGCGGACGTGGACCGGGACGGATCGATCACCGAGCGCGACCTCGACGCGACGCTGCGTGCACTGATGCGCCACGGCGTCGGAGACGCGCGGGAGCATCAACCCGAGGCTCGGTGACCTCGGGCCGATCATCACGTCGACTGAGCGCCGCCCTCACACGTCGAGCGCCTTGCCCTCGCGCGTGCCGTCGTACCAGAATCCGAGGTGCTTCCTCGATTGAAGCGGCCGGCGCACCCCGGCGAGGAACAGCACAGTCAGACCAAGCAGCCGCACGAGCATCCCGATGCCGTGGCCTGCACGCTGCTTGCGGGCGCTCGACACCACCTCTTCGCGCAGGAACGCAAAGCGACCCTGGGCCTTGAGCGCGCGGCTCAGCCAGTATTCCTCGCCCGCGAACCAGCGTTCGTCGAATCCGCCCGCCGCCTCGAAGGCGTCGCGGCGCGCGAAGAGGAAGCAGCCGGCCGCCAGTTCCTGCGAGTACCAGAGCACCTTGAACAGCTCGAAGAAGCCCTCGGCGAGCGGGTGACCGCGGCCGTCGAACGCCACGCGCGACCCGCCACCGACGGCGCCGGCGTCGAGTTCGAAGAGCGCGTGACGAAGCACGGTCTCGGGCAGCCACGTGTCGGCGTCGACGAAGACAAGCCACGGGGCCGTCGTAGCCGCAGCCCCCGCGTTGCGTACGGCGGCGATCTGGCGCTTCTCGACGCGCACCACGCGGGCGCCGGCTGCGCCCGCGAGCTCGGCCGTGCGGTCGGAACTCGCGTCATCAACCACCACCAGCTCGTAGGGGCGCCCGAGCTCCTCCGCCACGGTCCGCAGCTGACCGACGGTCTGCGCGATGACCGCTTCCTCGTTCCATGCGGGGACGATCAGGGCGTAATCAGGCACGGAGCGCACCATACGCCCCCGGCGCACGTTCAGTCGACCATGCTCGCGACCGGGTAGGCGCACGCGTCGATCATCGCAGCACCCGCGGGACGCAGGTTGCCGGACCGGCCGAGACCGCCGAATGGAAGCTTGCCGCTCGCGCCCGCCGTGCCGCAGTTCACGTTGATGCACCCGGCACGGATCGCGTGCATGGCCTGGTCCACCGCCTCCGCGCTCCGCGTGAACACGCTCGCGGCCAGCCCGAAGTCCGTCGCGTTCGCCTGGACGATCGCGTCGTCGAGGTCCCGGCATGCCGACACCTGCACCACGGGCGCGAACGCCTCGCGGTCGGTCGCCCGCTCGAACATGTCCACCTGCAGCACCCCGGGCGTGAGGAACCACCCCTCGCCCGCCGGCGCCACGGCTTCGAGCAGCACGCGCGCCCCGCCCTCGGCGCGCTCGGACTGGAACCGGAGCGCCGCGTCCCGCGCCTCGCGCGAGACCAACGGCCCCATGAAGGGCGCGGGTTCCGCGTCGCCCGCGCCCACCGTCACCGCGCGCGCCGCGTCGAGGAACGCCGCCATGAACCGGTCGGCCACGCGCTCGTGCACGATGATGCGACGCGTGCACGTGCACCGCTGCCCCGTCGTCAGGAACGCGCACCGCACGCACTCCGACACCGCGACGGCGAGGTCCGCGTCATCCATCACGATCGCCGGGTTGCTGCCGCCCATCTCGAGCGCCACCATGCGCCCCGGGCGGTCGAGGTTCGACTCGAGGATCCGCCGCCCCACGGGCCAGCTGCCAGTGAACAGCACGCCGTCGACGTCCGCGTGGGCCACCAGCCCGGCCGCGACGTCGCCGCGCCCCTGAACCAGATTGAACACGCCCGCAGGCATCCCCGCCTCCGCCATCAGCTCGGCCATCAGCGCGCCGACCGCCGGCGTCCGCTCGCTCGGCTTGAACACCACCGCATTACCCGCAAGCAGCGCCGGCACCCAGTGGCCGTTCGGCAGGTGCGCCGGGAAGTTGAACGGCCCGATGACCGCCATCACGCCGAACGGCCGGTAGGTGCAGCGGTTGACCCGCGTGCCTGCGCCCGGCACCTCGTAGCCCGCGATGCGCGCACGCACTCGCTCCTCGAGCGTGACGTGCACCTTGTCCGCGAGCAGCGAGGCCTCCTGGCGCGCCTCGGCGATTGTCTTCCCCATCTCGCGCGTGATGAGCCGCGCGATGCGCTCCGCGTGGCGCGTGGTCGTCGCCGCCCATGCGCGGAGGTACTCGGCCCGTGCCTCGGGCGCAAGCCGCGACCACGCCGGGAACGCCGCTCGCGCGCGCCGCACCGCATCCTCGGCCGCGCCGGGCTCGGCAACGCCCCGCCACACCTCCTGCGAGGGGCGGGCCGGGTCATGCGAGACGATCTCGCGGGAATCGATCATCGCTCGGCGGCGAGCGCGGTCACGCCCACCGTGTCGCCCGGGTGTGCGCCGAGCGCCGCGGCCACGTCCTTCGGGAGCCGCACGCCGTCGCCATCCACCGAGCACGCACTTCGTACCGCGCGGAACCCGAGCCCACGGTCGGCCGCGCAGCTCACGAACGCCGTCGCGGCACCGCCCGCCGGCTCGCCCGCCACGAGGGACATGCGCTTCGTCGCCTGCACCAGCGGGATCCGGTCGACCTCGGCCTCCAGGTACGGGCCGCCATCGAACGGGTCGCAGCGGTCGCGGTACGTGAATCCCTGCTTCTCGAGCATCGCCTTCGCGGGGCGCGTCTCCTCGCCCACCTTGCCCACCAGGTTGCGTGCCTCTGCAGGCAGCGTGCTGAGGTAGATCTCCTCCTTCGGCAGCAGGCTCAGCATGAACTCCTTGCTGTGCTGGCAGAATGCATCGGCCTCGGAATAGCTGAGGTTGATGAAACGACGCCCGAAGAACTCCCAGAAGAGCGTGTTGCTGTCGGGCGTCAGGGGGCCCATCAGTTCAGCAATGATGTGGGGCTGGAAGTGCTCGCGGTGCATCCCGAGGAAGTGGAAACGCACCAGCGAAAGAAGCGACCCGAGCTTCTCGCGGTGCCCGCGGTAGCCCGGCGCCAGGATCAGGCCACCGAGCTCGCTCGGGCCGCTCTCGTCCGTCGACACCTGGATCGTGGTGTGCATCGCGCCCGTGTTGAGGTCGCGGCTGAAGTGCTCGCGCCGGCGCACGCGCAGCGAGATGTGCGGCCACCCGGGCCAGCCCATGCGGCAGATCAGCGAACTCGTGCCGATCACGCCGCCCGTCTGCGTGTCCTCGAGCACGAACATGAACTGCCGCTCGCGCTCGTCCGGCGACTCGCCCGCGAAGCTCCGGCGGCTCCGCGCCACCTTCGCCGCGATGATGTCGGGATCGGCCGGAAGGTTGATGAAATGGACCATCCTCGCCAGCTTCAGGAGCGTGGCGACGTCGTCCGGCAGGGCCTGTCGGATCACGAACATCGGAATCCCAGTATCGGCTGTTTCCGCAGCCCTGTTGACGGTCCGAGAATCAGCCCGCCCTTACCCCGCCGAGCGCGCCATCGCGCGCTCGACGATGTCGAACACCGGTTCCCACTGCTCGGGCTGCATCACGCCGATCGGCGGGAGCATGCGGACGTGGTACGGACCGTGCCCGCAGTAAAGCGCCATCACGCCTTCCTCGAAGAGGACGTTGAGGAACTTCATCACGCGGTCCTTGTCGCCGCCGAACGGCGTCATCCGGCACATGCCGCCGGTGCCGCCGACGAACGTGCGGCTCTCGCGGCCGAAGGCGTCGCGCACCGGCGGGAACCACTCCGGGTGCCGCTCGACCAGCCGCGCGACGTGCGCGCGGAACGCGGCATGGAGCTTCGCGTTGCGCCCGTCGGCTCCGTAGAAGCCGCCGTCGCGCAGCGTGCGGAGCGCCTCGAGCCCCACCGCGAACGCGGAGGTGCTGGCGGTGAACGTGCCGCTCAGGAGACCCGGCTTCGGGTTCATCTCGGCGGTGAAGAGGCAGGCGCACGCCTGCGAGATCTTCCCGACCGTGACCACGTCAAGGTGCTTGCCGAGGCCGAGCGCTTCGAAGCGGAACATGGTCTCGGTGCGCCCGAACGACTGCACCTCGTCGTCCCACACGGGGACCTTCGCCTGCTTGCACAGCTCGATCAGCGCCATGAAGAACTCGCGCGGCGCGACGTTGAAGCCACCCTCGCCCTGCACCAGCTCCATCACGAAGCACGCGTGCTGTCCCGGATAGCGGTGCAGATACTGCTTCAGGTGCCACACGGCCATCTCGATGGAACGGGGCCCGAGCTGCGGGTCGAAGAACGGCATGTAGTCGACCTGCGTCGACAGCGCGATGCCCTGGCGATAGGGGGCGTTGTCACCGATCTGCGACATGGTCACCGAACGGCCCAGGAAGCAGTCCTGGAACGCGATCACGCGCGGCGCACCGCCGGTCTTCTGCATGCACGCCTTGAGCGCAGCCTCGTTGACCATGCATCCGGAGTTGCTCACGAAGCAGTGCGCGAGGTCGCTGGATCGCGCCGCCTCCTGCACCATGAACTCGGCGAAGGCGACGCTGTCGGCATTGCTCGTCAGGTTGCCCTGCATGCACAGGTCGGAGAGGCCAGCGCGCAGCGCGGCCGCCACCATGCGCGGGTCGCCATGGCCGAACATGTGCACGCCGATGCCGTTGAGCATGTCCCACTTGACGCTGCCGTCGGCGAGCTCCACCAGGGGCCCGTTGCCGCGGCCGGTCCCGAGGTAGGGCATGATGGGCCCGCGACCCCGGACCGCGGCCACGCGCTTCATCGCCGCATCGAACGACTCCTTGCGCGCAGGGTCGGCCGGGCGAGCTCCCGTGAGCGATGCCTGCGAGGCGCGCAACGCCTCGACGATCGCATCGATGTGGCCCGCGACCGCGGGATCGGAGGCAAGCGGGGACGGGAGCGCGCTGATCAGGTCGGTCATGGATGGGGATGGTAGGAGTTCACGGATTCGGGAGGATGCACTCGCGCGCCCTCATCAGGATCAGCGCCACGAGCTGCGCACGGTCAACCAGCCCGTCGAGGTCCACCCACTCGTCGGTGCGGTGCAGGTTGCCGCCGCGCACGCCCAGCGTGTCGATCACGGGAAGCCCCGCGGCCTGCAGGTTGTTCCCGTCGCAGACGCCCCCCGACCTCGCGAACGGCAGCGGCCGGCCGAGGTCCTCGCTGGCCTCGCGCGCAAGCGCCGCCAAGCGCTCAACCGCGGGCGTCAGCGGCTTGGCGGGCCGGCCCACGACGCGGCGCACGCGCACGCGCGGCACCTCGTCGTCGCCCCCCGAAGCCAGCGCGTCGATCGCGCCCTCGAGCTCGGCCTGCCGCACCGCGTCGGCGAAGCGCAGGTTGCCCCACGCGCGCGCGCAGTCCGGGACGGCGTTGGTCACTGCCCCGCCCTGCAGCGGGCCGACGTTCACGATGCGCCCCGCCGCCGCGTCCGATGCGCGTTCGGCCTGGAGCACGCGCTCGCATAGGACGCGCACCGCACTCACTCCCTTGGCGTAGTCGCGGCCGGCGTGCGCCGCGCGCCCCGTGGCCTCGATCATGAACTGGCCGGCACCCATGCGCTCGACGACCAGCGAGTCTCCGTCGCCTGCGGGCTCGAACACGAACCCCGCCGCGTGACCGGGCGCGACGCGCGCGAGCGCCGCCGCCGAGCCGAAGCTTCCCGTCTCCTCGTCGGGCGTCAGCACGAACGTCCACGAGAGCAGCACGCCCGCATCGCGGATCGCCTCGAGGGCCGCCAGCGCGATGACCAGCCCTCCCTTCATGTCCGCGGCACCGGGCCCCTGCGCGCGCCCGCCGCCCACGTCCACCAGCGCGCGGAACGCACCGTGCGGGTCATGCACCGTATCGAAGTGGCCGCTCAGCAGGAGCCTCGGCCCCGGCCCGTCATGCTTCGCCACCAGCACGTCGATGCTCGTATCGCCCTCGCCGACGCCCGCGCTCCCATGGCCACCGGCGCCGGCCCCGCCCGAGCCCGCCGCACCGCCGTGCGCCCACGGCGGATCGATCCACGCGGGCCGCGCCTCGCACGGCTCGTCGTGGGTGACCGCGCCTAGGGAGCGCAGCCGCGCTGCAAGCAGCGCGCGCTGCCGGTGCAGGCCCGGCACGTGCCCGCGGCCCGTGGGGATCGCAACCCACGCCGCAAGCTCGTCAACCATCCGCTGCCGCCACGCCTCGATGCGCGCGCAGGCGTCGCGTTCCTTCGGCGTCAGGCTCATGCGCATTCCTCCCGGCCGCCGCGCGGCCATGCACCAAGGTCGAGCTTGCCCTCGAACACCTCCACCGCAGGCCCGGTCATCATGACGCCGGCGCCGCCTCCGTCCCACGCGATGCTTAGATCGCCTCCCGGCAGGTGCGCGAGCACGGGCGACCGCAGCCGCCCGGTCACGATGCCCGCCACGCACACGGCGCACGCACCCGTGCCGCACGCCTGCGTCGCGCCGCTGCCGCGCTCCCACGTGCGCATCCGGACCTCGCGATCGGCGATCACCTCCGCGAAATGAACGTTGACGCGCTCCGGAAACCACGCGTGGCGCTCCGCGAAGGGGCCGACCGACGCCAACGGCACCGCGGCCACGTTTCGGCACCAGAGCACCAGGTGCGGGTTGCCCATGCTCACGAGCGTCACGCGCGCATCGAGCCCGCACGCATCCTGCCATCCCTCCGGCGCCCCGCTCGCCCGCCAGAATCCGGCGTCGAGCGGATGGTCGACCACGGCACCCGCGGGCGCGACGCCCGGGATCGCGGCGGGAATCCGCGCGCACGCCATGATCGGCGGCGCCATGTCGACCGTTGCCTCACTCACGGTGCCGTCGTGGCCGCCACGGCGCCACGCGACCTCGAGCACGCCGCGGCGCGTCTCGACGCGCAGCGGGTTGCGGTCCGAAAGCCCCCGGTCGACCGCGAACTTCGCGACGCAGCGGATCCCGTTGCCGCACATGAGCCCCTCGCTGCCGTCGGCGTTAAACATGCGCATGCGCACGTCCGCGTCCACGCCGGGCGTCACCGGCTCGAGCATGATGAGGCCGTCACTGCCGACGCCGACGTGGCGGTCGCTGACCCAGCGCGCGAGCGCCGGCGCGTCGTCGGCCGGATGCTGCGTGCCGTCCACGTAGACGTAGTCGTTGCCGAGCCCGTGCATCTTGGCGAAGTTCACGGGCGAGTTCATCGCTCAGGTGCCCCGCCGGAAGGTCCCGAGGTCGACCACGACGGGGCCGTGCCGGTAGAAGTCGGCGTTCATCGTGTCGCGCCTGATGAAGGTGAACACCAGGCAATTCGCGCGGGTCGAGTTGGCGTACGCAAAGTCGCCCATGTGCGGGCCCGCGTAGCTGCCGTTCTCGTAGTCCTGCGCGTGCAGGTGGAAGTGGAAGAGCGCCGTGTACCCCTGGTCGAAGAGGTCCTGCGGGGCCTCGAAGCGCGTGTCGCTGCCCGTGATCCGCGGGCGGACCTCGACCACCTGCCAGTTGCCGGCGTCGTCGATGCGGACCACTCCGCCGTACTCGGTGCGGCGGTCCTGCTGGTCGCGGTCGCCGATGTCGAACAGCGTGGCCCGCACGGCGGGGTCGTCGAGCATCTTCAGCGCCAGGTTGCACGCGACGAGGTCGATCCACTTCACCTCGTCGCGCTGCATGCCGAGCGCCTCGGTCCGCTTGCCGCCCGTGTCCCATCCGGTGAAGTTCGCGCCGTACTTGGATGCATCGCGCGTCTTCAGCCGCACCATCAGGTCGTCATAGAGCTGCTCGCGCGTCTGGGCGAGCAGGCTCGGCTCGTACCGGAACGCGGCCATCGCAACCGGCACGCCGCGTAGTTCGAACGCGGACTTCTGCGCCTCGGGCACCGCGCGAAGGGCCTCGCCCGCGAGCTTCCAGTACGCGGGAGAAGCCGTCTGCCGCAGCTTCGCGAGCCACAGCAGTTCCTCGCGCGTCTCGGGCAGGATCCCGAGGTCGTCGACGAGCTGCTTGATGTCGCGAAGCATCACGTCATCCGGGCGCACCGAGCTCGAGGTCACCAGCTGCTTCAGCCGGTCGCGCTCACCGATGCGCATCAGCAGTTCCCACGTGCGCGCGCGCAGGCTGGCCTGCCGCAGCGGGTGCGCCTCGTTCATCACCGCAAACAGCGCGTCGCCCACGCGGTCGGCGCCGTACAGCGCCGCCATCGCCTGGTACTCCGGGCGCTCACGGTCGTCGACGCCCCACACCGGCACGGGGCCCGCCCACGAGTTGACGATGACCGTGGTGAAGTCCTTCAGGTCGCGCGCACCGACCTGCTCGAGGATCCACCGGCGGAACTCGAACGAGTCCATCCGCACGATGTTGGTCTCGAGCGCCTCGCGCAGCCCCTTCGGGTCGTCCACGACCAGCAGGTTGAACGCATCCTGACGCGTCGCAAGGTTGTAGCCCTGGCCGAAGATGATGCGCCGGACGGCGCGCTTGGCGTCGTCGGAAATCGGGCGCGTTCCCTCACTCAGCTTCCGGATGGCCCCCTGCGTCTCCTCGCCGACGCTGGCCGGGTTCGCGAGCACCGCCATCGGGTCCTGGACCGCTCGGGCACAGGCGACGGACAGCAACGCGACCAACGACACCGTCGCCGCCTGTCGGACGGCACCACGCAGCGATCCTTGCATGACCCAAAGTGTATGAAGGGCTCAGCCCGACTCGCCCGCCGGCCGGATCTGGCCCGCGATGCCCGGAGGCGCTTCGTCGGCCTTCAGGATCTGGTCGGCCACTTCGCGCCGGTGCACGTCGACTTCGCGCGGGAACTCGAACGCGATGCGAACGCGGTCACCCTTAATCGCCGCGATGCGGACGATGCCCAACGGGGCCGAGGGGTTGCCGATCACGACTTCTTCCCCCTCGCGGCGAGTGATCACCAGCATCGCACGAGCCTCCTGCCTGCGCCTCGCCGACCCGGGAGGGCCGTCCCGCCAGCCACCCGGTCTCGCGACCGATCCATGTGGCCTTGCGGCGGAGTGCGGTGGAACTCCACCGCGCGTTGCTCAAGCGTAGCGAAGGACATCGGGTGGCCATTCGGGAACCGATGAAATTTGGGCACATCCCGGGCGGGTGGCCGCCGCCCAGCGCGGCGGGTGAACCGACCTCCCTGCACGGCCGAATCACTCGCAACCCCATGTTTGCCATGATCTTGCAGAATTTCATTCAGCAATGAAATGCCCCCGCGCCGGGCGACCGACGCGGGGGCAACGACGGAAACAGGGGGCCTTGCGGCCCGTGCCCCGCCCCCGCCAACCGTGGCGGATGCGAGGCGCACCATGCATGCCGGGCCATCCGTGGCTCGGCCGATCGATTCGACGCGCCCGTGAGGGTCGTGGTCCATTCGTGGCCATCCTTGGCCGCGGGGAGCACGGCGCCGAAGCGCGCGTCCCGGAGCTGCCAACCGGCGATCCGTGCCGCTGGCAGTCCGTTCGTGCGAGTGCGCGTTCCTCCCGACGCACTCGCACGGAAGTTCACTTGTCGGCTGGACTTGCGTCGCCAGCCTCGGCGTGGGTCAGGTCCCCTGGCGTTGGGCGGCGGCCATGGCCATCCGCGCGCGACGCCAGATGTCTTCCGTGGCAGGCTGGAGGCGCTCCTGATCGCGCTTCCAGGCCTCGGGATCGGTCAGTTCCAGGTGATCCCGCACGCCGAGGATCAGGATGGTTCCACCGAGCCCGAACCGCTGCAGCAACCGGTCCGGGATCCGGACCCGGCCCGCGCTGTCGAGGGGCACACGGGCCGCCTGCGAGAACACGAGCCGCTCAAACTCCTGCAAGGACGGTTCACCGACGATCGATCCGCCCAGTGCATTCGCCAGCTGGGCGAAGGTCTTCTCGGGCCAGAGCCAGAGCGAGCCGTTCGACCCAGGCGCCGCAATGAACGCCTCGCCGTGCACCTTCTCGTCGAGCACCTCGCGCAACTCTGACGGAATCGCCAGGCGTTGCTTCTGATCCAGCGTGTGCTCGTACTCGCCGAGAAATAGCACGGGTTGCGCCTTGTGGAGCCGCGACACACTGTAACCCACATTGCCCCACCTTGCAACACACTCACCCCCAATTTCTTCACTTTTTCCGGCGCCGTCCGTGAACTTTGCGCTGATTTTCGTCGTAACTCAAGGCATGCCAGATTGTTGTGGCAATCTGAGATTCCGCACGCACAATGGTTCGAGGCGCGCCACTCCGCCCCACAACGGCATCGACGAAAGGACCGTGAGGACGTGACCCCACGAAACCGGAACGCCTTGGATTGGGTCCCCGCCGACCCCGGGGCGGTGGCCCCGGTGGTGCAGCGCATCCCCACCGGATCCTTCATCCTGACCTCCAGCCACGCCGACCTCCGGGCCGGCGTCTCAGTCCGTTGGGTGCAGCAGTGCTCGCACCAACCGCCCATGGTGATGGTGGCGGTCACCAAGGGACACGTGTTGAGCCCCCTGATCCGGGACAGCCGAAGCTTCGCCGTGTGCCAGCTCGATCCTTCCGACCGCACCACGGCCCGCGCATTCGACCTGCAGACGCCGGGCATCGACCCGTTCATCGGGGCCAGCGTCGATCGAACCGCGAGCGGCTGCCCGGTCCCAGCACGCGCGCTCGGCTACCTCGATTGCGAGCTTGCGCGCCACGTGGACATCGACGGTGACAGCGAGATCTACGTCGGCATCGTCCACCACGCGGCGAACCTGGCCGACCCGCGCGAACCGGGCATGTGCCTCTGCGAACGCGGCGAAGGCGCACGGCGCCCTGCCCCGACGGCCGCGCGGCGCGCGATCGTTGCACCGAAGCCGAAGCCCGTGATCGGCAGGTTGCCCCTACGCGAGGCCGCGAAGGCCCGCGACGCCGCGAAGGCCCGCGGCCGGACGCGCTGACGTCGACGCAATCGCTCGGCCTAGACTTCCCGCCGATGCGCAGCCTCGCACCGGCCTCGGGACGTTTCGCGAACCCGTCCAACCGCTTCGGTGCCGACTACCGGGCCGAGGCCGCGGCGATGGGCGCGCCTCCCGTCTCAATCATCGACATCCATGCCCACGTGCACGGGCCGAACGCCGCGGCGTTGCTGCGCGATGCCATGGACCTGTACGGGATCGCGCGGATCCACTCGATGACGCGGCTGGACGACATCCCCGCGATGCGCGCCGTGATGGGCGAGCGCATCCGCTTCATCGCCGTGCCGGACTTCACGCATCCCGATCGGCTGGCCGCGCACACGAACCACTTCCTGGACCGCATCAAGGCCTTCCGCGACGAGGGCGCCGCGATCTGCAAGTTCTGGGCCGCCCCGCGTGGCATCGACTTCGGCATCGAGGCCGGCGACCCGCGGCTGCTGGCGCTCGACGCGCCGCACCGGCGCGCAGGCATGGACCTGGCCGCGTCGCTGGGCATGGCCTTCATGGTGCACGTGGCCGACCCCGACACGTGGTTCGCCACCAAGTACGCCGACCGTTCGCGCTACGGCACCAAGGCCTCGCACTACGAGCCCCTCGAGCGGCTGCTGGACGAGTACCCGGTGCCGTGGATCGCGGCGCACATGGGCGGCTCGCCCGAGGACCTCGCATTCCTGGACGGCCTGCTCGAGCGCCACCCCAACCTCTCGATCGACGCGAGCGCCACGAAGTGGATCGTGCGCGAGGTGAGCAAGCATCCCGCACCGCGCGTGCGTGCGTTCATGGAGCGCTGGCGCGGGCGCGTCCTGTTCGGAAGCGACATCGTCACCAACGAGGAACACCTCCACTCCGGCGAGAAGCAGTCGGAGATGGCAGCCAAGGCCAGCGACCGCGAGGGTGCATTCGACCTTTACGCCAGCCGGTACTGGGCGCTCCGCACGCTGTGGGAGACCCCGCATTCGATGGAAAGCCCCATCAGTGACCCGGACCTGGCGATGGTCGACCCCGCTCGATCGCCGCTGGACGCGCCGACGCTTGCTGGAAAGGCGCTTGCGGCGGACGTGCTGCAGTCGTTCTATCGAGGCGCCGCCGAGCGCGTGCTCGCTCAGGCCGGAACGCCCGCCACGATGGCGTGAAGCGCGAGCGCGCCAAGGTTCGGACGACGGGGGTCGAACGTCCGCATGCCGGCCGCGCCTGAAAGTGCCTCGGCCGCAGCCGTGCCCTCGGCGACGACGAGCGGGACGCCCGCGCGCGCCAGCAGCCGCGCGCCGACCGCATCGCCCCGCAGGATCGGCCGAAGCGAGGCGCGACCAAGCGCCGCGAAGGCCGCGTGAAGCGGGCCGGGCGTGCGCGAATCCTGGTCCATCGGGACGCGCGCGTCCATCACGAGCGCCGCATCGAGCCCGGCCACCAGGAGCTCGGGATCCTCGGCGCGTGCGTCCGGCACCATGCGCCATGCGCCACCCGCGACGCCCGACCACGCTTGGGCGCGCTCGGCGTGACGGGAACCCGGGTGCGCGATGAGCGTCATGGGTCGCCCGAGGACCGCCGCGCGCCCGACGATGTCGAGCGCCACGCGCGCGTCCGCGCATCCGGGCGGGCTGGCGACCAGGAGGCACGCGAGCCCGTCGTCCGGGATGCCCCAGTCGACACGCAGGCGCTCGCGAGTGGGCCGCGCCTCGACCGGAATCGGTGCCGGAAGTTCCTCGCCGGGCGCCACGGGCCGCGCGCCCACGATGCGTACCGCATCGAACGCGCGCGGACCAACCGCGGCCACCGCGGCACCGCGCACGGCCGGGCCGAAGGCGCGCCGGAGGGCGGCACGCGCCAGGATGGGCGCACCCATCGGGGGCGCGACCGCCGCACGCACGGGAACGCCCAGGCGCGCCGCGCGGTGCGCATCATGCTCGTTGCCCACCACCACCGCCTGCACGCCACGCTCGGACGCGTGCGCAGCCAGCATGCGCAGCAGCGGCGGCGTGGCCGCATGGCCATCGATCACGATGGCGCGCACGGCGGAGTCGGGGACGCTTCGGGACACAGGCATCGCAGGTCAGCCCTCCATCTGCGTGACGCCCTGGCCGAAGTTCATGCGCTCGTGCTTGTAGAAGAGCTTGGTGATCTGGTCGGCCAAGCGCTTCTCGAGCATGTCCTCGAGCTGGCGGCGATTGGCCGACGTGCGGTACGCGTCGTTGCCGAGCGCATTCATGTCGACGCTCACGGGGAACCCGAGCGGGTCGCCGCCGTCAGGCGGGAAGACCCGGCGCTTCTCCTTGACGTCGATCACCTTCACGCGCACCGCGGCCGTCGGCTTCGGGGTGGCGCCGTCGGGCGTGAGCGCGAACATGTCCATCTCGACGTAGAGCACGATGTCGGCGTCGACCGCATTGCCGAGCTCCTCGATCGACACGCGGCGGTTCGGGCTCTCGACGCGGCGGACGTACGCGATGAGCTCGCGGCCGCTGACGACCTCCTCGACGAGCTCCAGCGTCTTCAGCTGCTGCCCGATGTCGTCGGCGAGCTGCGAGCGCAGCTGGAGGCGGCTGATCACGTTCCGCCTGTCATCGACGAAGACGACCAGCTTCTTGTCCTCGGGAAGCGTGAACTCCGCCTCCTTCTTGCCCGGACCCTCGGCCACGTACAGCGCGGGCGTGATGATGTTGCACGCGAACGGGCCCGCGACCGCGAGCGCCGGCACCAGAAGGATGGGCGAAAGCCGGATGCGCATGCGTCAGCCCTTCAGCCGCTTGTTGGGGTACTTGTCCTCGAGGTGGTCGTAGAAGAGCTTGTTCACGGTCTGCGTGAACTTCGCGACCAGCCCAGTCTGGATCCCCTCCTCGGCGGCGCTCTCGCGGCTCAGCTCCTTCACGTCGGGGAACTTCACGGACACGCTGTATTCCTCCGCGAACGCATCGGGGTCGATCGAGTCGCGCTCGACGATGCCGATGGTGGCGCCGGCCATGCCGTCCCAGATCCACCGATTGCCCGGCGGGTGAAGGCGGAACTCGAAGATGTCGACGATCACGACGCGGTCGACGCCGAGCTCCTCGGCGATGTGCCCGAGCGGCAGCGTGTTCCAGCTCGGCGTGCGGTACGTCCAGTTGAGCGACTCGCGCCAGTCGAGCACCTGCGCGCCGCTCACCTTCGCCCGGATGCCTGCGGCGACGTTGCCCGCGACGTTGGGCACCACGGTCGGGTACTCGTAGAGCACCCCGCGCTCCGCGTTGACGAGCACGGCGATGGTCTTGTTCTCGAGCCCGCGGTACTTGGCGAGCACCTCGACCTTCTTCTCGACCTCGATGGCCTCGCCCACCTTCGATGCGACGCCGAAGACGCCGCAGCCCGCGAGCGACGCGAGCGACGCGGCGGCGACGAGGGCGCGAAGGCGCGAGGCGCGATCACGACGAATGAATGCGTGGATCATGGCGTTGTTCCGACTGCGGCCGGGCCGCGCACGTTCATCCGGTGGTCCCACACCTTGTAGCCCCACGCGACCAATGCGAGCACCGCAAGCGTGACCACCACGCGCGGCGTGAGGCGCGCACCGAGCACGTGCCCGAGGCGCGAACCGGTCGTCGCAACGTACGCGCACGTGACGGCGACTGCGGCGGTGCCCACGGCGAGCAGGCACCCCATGGGCTGTACGCGAAACGAAGCCCACAGGCTGCCTCGCGCCGCCAGGCTGAACGCGGTGGTCATGCCGCAGGTCGGGCACGGCAGGTCGTACCCGGCCACCCACCCGCAGGGCGGCAGGCCGAGCGCCACGTGCGTCCCGAGCCCCGTGGGCGAGGGACGCAGCCACAGCGCGACTCCCAGCACCGCGAAGGCACCGAACGCGAGCAGGACGCACACGGTCCGTTCCGGGCGCGTGGCGCGCGCAGGCGGGGAACTCGTCGAGAACGCCGTCATCCGAAGGGAAGCAGCGTACCTTCCCTCGCCATGCCGACGGACGCCCCGAACGAACCGTGGTGGGTGGATGCGCACCTCGACCTCGCGTACCTCGACCTCATGGGGCCGGCGGTCGAGGCCGACCACCCGACCCCGGCCGCGCGCGGGGTCTCCCTGCCCGCGCTCGTGCGCGGCGGCGTGCGCATCGCGCTCGGAACGATCTTCACCGAGTTCGGTTCCGGCGGCGCCGCCTGGGGCTACGTCGATCATGACGACCTCGAGGGCGCGCATGCCGCGGGCGTGCGCCAACTCGAGCGCTACGAGGCCTTCGAGCGCGCGGGCCGCATCCGAATCGTGCGCACGCGCGCGGACCTCGAGACGTGCATGAAGCCGGGCGGCGCGCCCGGGATCGTCATCCTGATGGAATGCGCCGACCCGATCCGCACGCCCGAGGAGGCCGCGTGGTGGCATGCGCGGGGCGTGCGCGCCGTGGGGCTCTCGTGGGCGCACGGCTCGCGGTGGGCGGGCGGCAACGCGCGCGCGGGCGGGCTCACCGCGGGGGGCCGCGCGCTGGTGCAGGCGCTCGATGCGCTGGGCGTGCTGCACGACGCAAGCCACCTCTCGGACGCGGCGTTCGACGATCTGTGCGCGGCGACCGACCGGCGCATCGTTGCGACGCACTCGAACATGCGCGCGATGCTCGATCCGCGCGAGCGGCACCTGACGGACGCGCAGGTGTCCGAGATCGCGCGACGCGGCGGCGTCGTGGGACTGAACCTCTACGGCAAGTTCCTGGCGCGCGACCGGGCGGCCACCATCGACGACGCGGTCGCGCACGTCGAGCACGCGGCCGCCATCGCGGGACGCACGGGCGTCGGGCTCGGCAGCGATTTCGACGGCGGATTCACCCCCGCGGACTGCCCGGCCGGGTGCGGGCGCCCGGACGAGCTCGGCGCGCTCGACCGCGCGCTCGGGGCTCGCGGCTGGGGCGGCGCGGACCGCACGGCGTTCATGCACGGAAACTGGATGCGCGTGCTGCGCGAGGCGTTGCCGCAGGACTGACGCGCGCCAACGGCACGCATCCCGCGCGCCCGGAGGCACTCACCCGCAGGTCGTCGGATCGTTGAGCGGAACGACCACCTGCACCGGGCCGGAGGGCGTCTGCGCAACCACGAGCACGTCGAGCAGCGCGCCCGTGCCGTGCAGCACGATCGCGTCGCGCGCGTCGCCCAGGAGGATGCGCTCGCGCACCTCGAAGCCACCCTTGAGCTCGGGGAACGCGAGGCCGAGCAGCTCGGCATGCATCGTGGCCCACGTCCGGACCGTGCGCACGCGCGCCAGCTGGTCGCTGCGTCCGACGATGTGCATGCGGTGCTCGTCGTCGAGCGCGAGTTCGAGTTCGGGTGCCAGGGGGCACGCGATGCCGAGCGGGCGCAGGCCACGCAGGAGCGGCACCAAGCGTGGTGGCAGCTCGGCCATCGGCAGCGCGGCATAGGCAGGCGCGGAGCGCGCGGCGGCCGCGGGCGCGTGGTTCATGGCAGCGGCGTGGTTCATGGCAGGGGCGTGGTTCATGGCAGGCGCGTGGTTCATCGGGGCCACCGTCGGCTGGGGTCGTGCGGGCACGGACTTCGGCTGCACCGAACCATCGATCGGGATTGATGCCGGCACGTCGTCCTCGGCGTCGAACCGGTGCGCGGCCTGGCTGCGGGCCGTGGCGAGCTCGCCGAGGAACGCCCCGATGCCCGGACACTCGTCGCCCGGGTAGGACGCGCGCGCACTGGACTCCACGCGCTCGATGCGCGGCAGGCGCGCCACGAGGTCCACCTCGAGGCCCAGGAAGGACCGCGCCGCGTCCCCGAGCCTGCGGAACGCGGCATCGGCCTGCTCGGGCGATGCACCCACGACCACGATGCCCACCCGATCGACGGGCCGGCCGCGGTGAATGCCCTCGTCGCACAGCTGCTTCAGTCGCAGGTAGCCGCCGGTCACCGCGGCCTCGTCGGCGCCGAGCATCAGCACGATGCGCTCGGACGCGTCGGCGTACTCCGCCGGGGCCGTGTCGGCAGGCACGCACACCAGCCAGCGTCGCAGCGCGCCTGCGCTGCGCGGGAGCCAGCGCGAGACCGCGCCGGGTCCTGCAGGCGGCACCTGGCGCCCGTCGGCGCGCAGCAGTTCCAGCGTGACCTCGCCGCGCTCAAAGCGGACAAGTCCCGTGGGGCCGAACGCGCGCGCGACCTCGTCGGCCAGCTGCGTCGTCCAGAGCCCGGCCATGACGGGCAGGTTGCCGACGAGGACCGTCGTCACCTCCCCGATGCGCGGTGCGGAATGTCCATGCGACGCCTCAGGCGCGGCCGGCGTCGTGAAGAGCGCCGCCAGGCTGCCGTAGGGATCCACGTTCGAGGTCATCGTTCCTCCAGGCTTCCTGCCTCTCGACCCGATGCGGCGACGCCCGAGGTCCGCATCCGATGCGCGAGCTCCGCCGCGCGTCCAGTCACCGCCGGCCTCGGGAGGCCGTTCCCGTCGAGGTCCCCGATGGGAACCCCGTCAGTCCCGGAACCATACACGCTGTCCGCCGAAAGGCCAGCATCCCGGGCCGCCGCCGGCTCAAGCGCCGGCACGGCGGCCGTGGCCACCCACTCCGCCAGCCGCTGGAAGTCCTGGTGCGCCGGCGACCCCGGGGCAAACCCGGTGACGGCCTGCCCGAAGCTGGCGGCCTCCCGCAGCACCTCGTGCTCGCGGACCGGCGATGGGGCCAGATGGCGCTCGAACCGGCGGCCGATGGCACCGAGGATGTCGTGCGAAAGCTGGCTTGAGTCACGGTGCAGCGTGGGCAGCACGCGCACCGGCAGCGGCCGTCCGGCCCGCTGCACCAGCGCGGCGATGGTTGCAAGCTGCCGTTCGGCCCCGCGCAGCGCGAAGTACCCCGTCTCGACGGGCACCAGGACCTCGTCGGCCGCGCGGAGGGAGTTGAACGTGAGGTAGCCGATCGTCGGCGGGCAGTCCACGATGCATCGGTCGAAGGTGCCGGCGACGCGCTCCAGGAAGCGCGCCAGACGACGGTCGCGGTCCGGCAGCGTCACCAACCCCCCGCGCGCGCTCTCAAGACCGGCCAGCGAGACCGTGCACGGGGCCAACCGCAACCCGCGGCCGACGTCCCAGAGCCAGCCCAGGGGATCGCTGCCGCCCGGCGGCTCGCAGAGGAGCGCCTGCGCCAGCCCGAACTCGATGCTTCCCTCGGGCACGCCCAGGCCCGCGGCGCAGTGGCCCTGGGGGTCCATGTCGACCAGCAGCACCCGCTCGCCACGCTCCGCGAGCGCGGCGGCCAGGTTGATGGCGGTGGTGGTCTTGCCGGAGCCACCCTTCTGGTTGACGATTGCGAGGGTCAGCATCCGTGCGACCGGGGCATCATCGGCGCTCGGGGCACGCGGGCTTCACACGGCGCCGACCGCGCGCCACGCCCGCTCGACGGTCGGCTCGGGCACGCCGGCCAGCGTGCGCACGTCGCCCGGCCCGAAGGGCAGCACCAGCCGCAGGGCCCCGCCCCGCCGCTTCTTGTCGGTGTCCATCGCCGCGCGAAGCGCCGCCACGGGTCGCGGCGCGGGCATGCGCACAGGCAGGCCGACCGCCTCCAGCGTGCCGCGCACCTCGGCCTCGAGCGTTGCGGCACCCTCGGCGCCCAGTTCGCGCACCACCGTGCACGCGGCCACCATCCCGATGGCCACCGCCTCGCCGTGCGTGCACTGCGCGTGCAGCATCGCCTCGATTGCGTGCCCGAACGTGTGTCCGAGGTTGAGCGCCTCGCGCGGGCCGGACTCGCGCTCGTCGCGCGAGACCACCTCGGCCTTGATGCGCACGTTGCGCTCGATGAGTTCGGCCAGCGTGTCGGGGTCGTGCGCCAGCAGGCGATCCGCGCGATCGCGGATCCAGGCAAGCATCGCGCGGTCCGCCACCACCGCATGCTTCACGCACTCGGCAAGCCCCGACCGCAGTTCGCGGCCCGGCAGCGTGCCCAGCACCTCAGGGTCGCACGCCACCATGCGCGGCTGCGCGAACGCACCGATCGCGTTCTTGGCGATCGACCCGTCGGTGCGCTGAAGGTTGACCGCGGTCTTGCCGCCCACCGACGCATCCACCATCGCAAGCAGCGTGGTCGGCACCTGGACGCACGCGATCCCGCGCATGTAGGTGGCGGCCACGAACCCAGCGACGTCGCCGACGACACCACCGCCCACCGCGACCACCGCACCCGTGCGGTCGATGCCGGCATCGAGCATGCGGGCGGAGACCGCCGCGACGGCCTCGAGCGACTTGCCGGCCTCGCCGCCCGCGATCCCCACGCGCACGGGGTCGATCGACGCCGCACGCAGCGAATCCTCGACCGCGGCGAACGCGTCGAGCGGGACGCCCGAGTCGTGCACCACCGCGGCGCGCACGGGGCGCAGGCCGACGGCCACCATCCCGTTGCCGACGTGGCGGACGATCCCGCGCGCGATCTCGATCGGGCAACGGCCGGACGCGGCCTCGACCACCACGGTGCGCAACGCGGTCATGCGCACGCAGCGTAGCGCCGGCCGAGGCTCACGACGGGCACGCGCCCCAAGCGCTCAGCATCACGCCCAGGTCGATGCCGTCCACCGAGCCGTCGCCGTTCAGGTCGCCTGCACCGTTCGTGCCCCAGGCGCTCAAGAGCACGCCAAGGTCGATGCCGTCCACCTGGTTGTCGGCGTTCAGGTCGCCGGCGCACGCGGGCGGGGGCGGCGGCGCGTCGGGCAGTTCGTACGCCCCGCGGTCGATGACAGGCGCGGAGCCCACGCCGGTGTCGGCCACCGCCGCCACGTCGACGTAGCGCGGGAGGCCGCCGAGGTCGATAGTCATGCCGCCGGTGGGGAAGAGCGAGTTCGATCCCGAGTCGATCGCAGGCGAGGTGGGCTGCAGCCGGTAGTCGCCGCTCGCGACCGAAACGAAGAGCGGGTCGGTCGACAGGTTGCCAGTGCCGGTGAACCCGCCCTGCACCGTGCAGTACTGGACCAGGTTCGTGCCGCCGCCGGCGTTCACCTGGTTCGCCGCGGTCTGCCCGGTGGGCCCGCTGTTGCCCCAGAAGACGCAGTTGAAGGCGTTGAGCGTCCCGCCCGAGGTGGTGTTCACGCCGCCCGCCGTGCTGGTGGCGATGTTGCCGGCGAACGTGCAGCTGTAGGCGCGCACGATGCTCGAGCCGCTGCCGACCCAGATGGCCGCACCTCCGCCCGTGCCGGTCGCGCGGTTCGCCGCGAACAGGCAGTTCTCGAAGGTGGTGTTGCCGCCGCCAAAGGTCTCGAACGCGCCGGCGCGCGCGGCGCTGTTGCCCTTGAAGACGCAGCGGCGGAACGTGCTGGTGACGTTGTTGGTGTCGAACGCGCCGCCGTAGCTGCCGCCCACGTTGTCGATGAACTGGCAGTCGGTGAACGTGGCCTGCGCGGCGAAGATGTAGCCCGCGCCGCCGCCGAAGGTGCAGCGGTTGCCGACAAAGTTGCAATTGCGGATGGTGGGGGCGCCGCTGTTGACGATCAGGATGCCGCCGCCCTTGTCGTAGTTGCTGGCGGTGGCGCCGTTGGCGTTGCCGCCCTTCACGGTGAAGCCGTCGAGGATGGCGGTCGCGGCCGCGCCCGAGCCCACCAGCACGTGGTAGCTGTTGTCGGTGAGGTTCGCCGTGCCGCTGTCGTTGCCGAGCAGGTCGCCCGTGAGGGTGGTGACGTTGGTGGTCCAGTTGCGCTGGTCGCGCGCGGTCTCCGCGCCTGCGAAGCCGCCATAGATCCCGACGCCCGTCTTCATGGTCAGGAACACCGTGCGCGAGGTCCCGGTGGTGGGCTTGTAGGTTCCGGCCTTCACCCAGATCTCGTCGCCCGAGACGGACGCCGTGAGCGCCGCGGCCAAGCCACCCGCACCCTGGTAGGCGTCCGCCCAGCTGGTGCCGTTGTTGGCGCCGGTGGCAAGGCCCGCGTCCACGTAGCGGATGGCGGCCGAGGCGAAGGGCGCGCAGGCGAGCGCGGCGGGGAGGACGAACGAGGCGAGGCGGGTCGAGGTTCGCATGTGAGGATCGATGTGGTGTACGGACGGACAGCCGTGCCCGTTCGGGCGGGATTGGAAAGGTAGCCCGGGCGTCGCGGATCGCCGAATGGAATCGCGCACGTCGAAGCGGAATGCGCGATTGGGTGCCGGTGGCCGGTGAGGGCGCGTCCGAGAAGGCCGCCAGCGCCGGGAATGACCCCAGAGGGATTCGAACCCTCGTTACCTCCGTGAAAGGGAGGTGTCCTAAACCGGGCTAGACGATGGGGCCGGTTCGGCGCTGCGGTCCGCCCTGGGGGCGGTTGTCGGGTGCCTCCGACGCCAGGACGGGCGCCGGAAGCGGGAATGACCCCAAGGGGATTCGAACCCCTGTTCCATCCGTGAGAGGGATGTGTCCTGAACCGGGCTAGACGATGGGGCCGGTTTCCGAGGGAGACAGTATACCCGTCGCCCGATCATGCTGCACGTCGTCTGCCCATTGGAATTCGAGCGTTCCGTGCTGGCCCGCCTGGGCCGCAACCGGGGCTGGACCTTCGCCTGCAGCGGCCCCGGGGCCACCGGCATCGACCGCTGGGCCGTCGGTCCCGACGCCCCGCCGCCGGGTGCGCGCGTGGTGCTGGCGGGCCTTGCGGGCGCGATTGCCCCGCTCGATGCCTCCAAGGCCGTAGTACCCGGAAAGGTCATCGACGGCGCGGAGGGCGCGTGGGTCCCCACCCTGCCGGGAGCGGCATCCCAGCCGCTGTGCTGCGTCGGCCTCGACCACGTCCTGGGCTCGGTGGAGGCGAAGGACCGCGCGGCCCGCGCACACCACGCCGACATCGTCGACATGGAATCCGCCGCGTTCGCGCGCGCGGCCGAGGCGCGCCAGTGGCAGTGGGCCGTGGTGCGGGGCATCAGCGACACCGTGGACGAATCGCTCCCCAAGGGAATCGAAGGCTGGGTGGACGACCGCGGCCGGCTGCGCATCTGGCACGTGGTGCGCGCGCTGATGGCGAACCCGTTCCTCCTTCGGCGGCTGCATCGGCTGCGCACCCAGTCGCATGCCGGGCTGGCCGCGGCCGACGCAGCGCTCCGCGCACTCGACGCGGGCCGCACCGCCGCCATCAACGCCGGGACGTCGCGATGACCGCCATGGATCCCGGCACCGTCCACGACCGTGCCCCCGACCGACCGATCGTGATCTTCGGAGGCACGTTCGACCCGCCGCACCGGCGCCACGTGGAGCTCCTTCGCGGCGTCGACGCGCTGCTGCGCGCGAAGCAGTCGCTGGTGATCCCGGCCTGGCGCAACCCGCAGCGCAGCGAACCGGGCGCGTCGGGCCAGGACCGGCTGGCCATGGCGGAGCTCGCCTTCGCGGGCCTGCCGGACGTGGTGGTCTCGGACATGGAACTCACCGTGGGCGCGCCGAGCTACTCGATCGACACCGTGCGCCGCATCCACGCGATGCAGGAATCCGGCCAGGTGATGCGCGGTCCGCTGCGCTTGCTGATCGGGAGCGACCAGGCGCTGAACTTCACGTCATGGAAGGACTGGGCCGATCTTGCCGCGCTGGCAACGCCCGTCGTGGTGCTGCGCCCGCCGCACACGCGCGAAGACTGGCCGAAGCTGGTGCACGAGCGCCACGGCGAGCAATGGGCCCCGCGCTGGATCGAGTGGACGCTGCCGATCGACCCGGTGGACGTGTCGGGCACCGACATCCGCGCGAAGATCGCCAAGGGCGAACCTCTCGGCGACCGGCTCCCTGAAGCGGTCGCGCGCTACGTGCGCTCGGCCGGGCTCTACGGCGTCACGCCGGCTCGATCGTGAACTTGTGGATCTCGCTGTAGGTTCGCCGCGGCGAGAGCGACTGCAGAAACTCGGGCCGGTCGTCGAACGCGACGCGGTCGAGCGTGTACCACTGGCCCGTGAATCGCCATTCGTCCTGAAGCTCGAGGCGCGACTCGATCATCTGCTGAACCTCGGCGATGCTGCCGGCGGTGACCCACGCGAAGAGGTAGCCGAGCCGCGGCTCGTCCTCGTCGGCGCCCTCGACGATCGCCACCGCGTCCCAGAGCGTTCGGCCCACGTGACGCCCGCGCTCGTCGAGGTTGTCCTCGGGGTCCTCGTCGAGCTCGAGGCCCCACGACTCGCGAAGCTGGAAGATGATCTCGTCGAGGTCCGGGCACTGGCGGTCGTCAAGTTGCAGGATCTCGCGCGGCTTGAACGGCGGCTCCGGGCGCTCGTCGAGGTCGGACGGCCACGTCTCGGCGACCTCCTCCAGCCCGTGCGAGGCCATGATGCGCTCGACCTCGTCGCGCATCGAGACGGGCACCAGGACGTCGACGCCCTTCCAGCTGTCGAGCACCACCTCCATGGCGGGCTCCTCGCTCTCGGCGCCGACCGACAGCGAGCCGTCCTCGACGATCACGTCGCGGTACTCCTTGAGCACGCGCCGGAACTCGTCGAACGGCATGGGTTCCTCGGCCGCGAACACGTCGACCGTGCGGAACGCGTCGCGCGAGGTGGCCTCCAGCAGCGGGAACACCTCGTCGGGCAGCAGCTCGAACAGGTCGTCGAGCAGGGGCTCCACCTTCTCGATGCTGGTCACCGCGTAGAAGCGCAGCGCGGGTGGCGCGTCCTCAGGCATGTCCGCCTCGGTCACCGTGTACCCGTGCGCGGGCGCGGGCAGGTCGACGGGTTCGAGGCCCAGCGGCAGCCAGTGGCTTCCCACGCGGAGGCGTTCAAGGTCGGTGCGCAGCGCGAACGTCTTCATGGACGTCGCGAGTGTAGGCGCACGCGCGCCCGGCACAAAGCCCTCAATGCCCGAGGTACGCGGCCCGCACGCGCTCGTCGCGCAGGAGCTCCGCGCCGGTTCCGGAAAGCGCCACGTTCCCGGTCTCGAGGACGTACGCCCGGTCGCTCATCCGCAGCGCGGCGTTTGCGTTCTGCTCCACCAGCAGGATGGTCACGCCTTGCGCGCGAAGCACGTCGCGCACGGTGCGGAAGATCTGCGCCACCAGCAGCGGCGCGATGCCCATCGACGGCTCGTCCATCATCAGGAGGCGCGGCCTGCTCATGAGGGCGCGCGCGATCGCGAGCATCTGCTGCTCGCCACCCGACAGCGTGCCGCCAAGCTGCCCCGCGCGCTCGCGCAGGATCGGGAACATCCCGCACATGCGATCGATGTCCTCGGCGATGCCCGCGCGATCCGTGCGGGTGAAGGCGCCCATCTCCAGGTTCTCGCGCACGGTCAGGCGCGGGAAGATGCGGCGGCCCTCGGGCACCTGCACCAGCCCCAGGCGCACCACCTGTTCGGGCGCCATGCCCGCGATCGAGCGTCCGTCGAACTCGATGCACCCCGTGGCCTGGCGGTGGATGCGGGAGATGGACATCAGCGTCGTCGACTTGCCCGCGCCGTTGGCGCCGATGAGCGAGACGATCTCGCCGGCATGCACCTCGAGGTGGACGCCATGCAGCACCTCGGCGCGACCGAAGGCGCACTTCAGGTTCGCCACGCGCAGGAGCGGCGCGGCGCTCATCCGAGCTCCTCCGTGCCGAGGTAGGCCGCCACGCACACGGGGTCGTTCCGGATGGCCTCGGGCGTGCCCTCGGCGATCTTCTTCCCGTACTGGAGCACCGCGATGCGGTCGGAGATCCCCATCACCACCTTCATGTCGTGCTCGATGAGGACCACGGTGATGCCGCTCTCGCGGATGCGCCGGATCAGCTTCATGAGGTCGGCGCTCTCCGCGGGATTCATGCCGGCGGCCGGCTCGTCGAGCAGGATGAGACGCGGCTTCGTGGCCAGCGCGCGCGCGATCTCGAGGCGGCGCTGGTGACCGTACGGGAGGCTGCGCGCGGGCTCGGCGGCCTCGTCGGCCAGATCGACGAACTGCAGCAGCTCGAACGCGCGGCGGCGCATGCGCTCGCGCTCGCGCCGGAAGCCGGGCGTGCGGACCAGGCACGCCCAGTACCCGCTGCGGAAGTGCTGGTCCATGCCCACCAGCACGTTCTCGACCAGGTTCATCTCGCCGAAGAGGCGGATGTTCTGGAACGTGCGCGCGATGCCCGCGCGGGCCACCAGGTCGGGCGTGCGGCGCTGTGCACGCCAGATGGCGCCGAAGGCGAGCCGGCCGACGGCGAATGCCGCGATCGCGGCGAACCACGTGGTCCAGAAACCCGCGTCGCGCAGCGTGGCCGGAACGGAGCCGAGCGCCCCGCCCCACGGGAACGGTTCGCCCATCACGTAGCGGTCGTTGATCGCCGCGGTCCAGAGCGCGGTCGCGTTGAGGGCCAGCACCGCGGCCACGGCGCTCACCGCTCCCACGGCAAGCCCGCGAATGCGGTCGGCGGCCGTCCATTCGCGGCGGATGGGCCGGCCCTCGAAGAGCACGTCGCCCTCGGTGGGCTCGTAGATGCCGGTGATCGCGTTGAAGAGCGTGGTCTTGCCGGCGCCGTTGGGGCCGATGACCGCGAAGATCTCGCCCGGACGCACGGACAGGCTCACGCGTTCATTGGCGACGAGGCCGCCGAAGCGCATCGTGACGTCCTTAACCTCGAGGATGGCGCTCATGCGCGGACCCCCTCGGAGCCCGGCGGCACGGGCTGGGGCGGATCCTCGTGCACCGCGCGCGGCGGCAAGATGCCCTGCGGCCGGAAGACCATCATCAGGACGAGCGCCAGCCCGAAGAGCAGGAACTTCCAGTTGGTGGGCGTCAGCAGCACGTTGTGCGCCCAGGTGCGCACGAAGTGCCAGGCGTGCGCGAGCATGCCTGCGTCTGCGGCGGGGGCCGCGGCAGCCATGCCCTCGGCGCCCGAGCCGAGCACCTCGGTGAGCCGCACGAGGACGATCGAGTTCATGCCGACCATCACGAACGCCCCCAGGAGCGTGCCGCGGACGCTGCCGATGCCGCCCACGATCACGATGCAGAGCGCGATGATCGAGACCTCGAAGCCGTAGTTGGACGGCTCGCCCGAACTCGACAGCCGGCTCACGAGGAGCGCGCCGGACAGGGCGGCCAGCGCGGCGCACGTGGCGAAGGCCAGCATCTTCGCGCGGTCGGGGCGGATGCCCATGGCGCGGCTGGCGAGCTCGTCCTCGCGGATCGAGATCCACGCGCGCCCGACGCGGCTGCGCTCGAGCGCACGCACGCCGACGAACGTGGCGACCACGAATCCGAGGTACAGCCAGTACTGGCCACGCGCCTCGAGCGGCGTCCCCAGGAGCGACGGCGGCGGCAGCGGATTGATGCCCTGCGTGCCCTTGGTGATCGCATCGAGGTTGACCAGCACGTCCTTCACGATCTCGCCGAAGCCGAGCGTGACGATCGCGAGGTAGTCGCCGCGCACGCGCAAGGTCGGCGCCCCCAGCGCGAAGCCCGCGAGTGCACCGATCGCGCCGGTGACGGCGAGCGCGGGCCAGAAGCCGAGCTGGAAGGGGTAGACCTCGCACGTCGCGATCGAGTACGCGTAGGCGCCGATCGCGGCAAACGCGGCGACGCCCAGGTTCAGGAGGCCCGTGAACCCGGTGAGGACGTTGAGCCCCAGCGCGAGGATCGCGTAGATGAAGACCTCGGTCAGCGGCTCGCCCACCTGCAGTGACGCCGGCAACGCAGGCTCGACCAACGGCCACGCGGCGAGCGCGGCCAGACCGGCAACGGGTACCCACGGGTTGCGGCGCGCGGCGGCCATCAGACCTTCTCCCTCAGCTTGGCGCCCAGCAGCCCCGACGGCCGGAAGACCAGGATCAGGATGAGGAGCCCGAAGACGATCGCGTTGGTCCAGCGCGCCTCGACGTAGCCGTCGCTCATGGCGCGCACGACGCCGATCACGAGCCCGCCGAGCACCGCTCCCGGCAGGTTGCCGATGCCGCCGAGCACGGCCGCGATGAACGCGTCCATGCCCATGCGGTAGCCCATCTGGAACCCGACCGTCTGGTTGTAGATGCTGTAGACGACCGTGGCGAACCCGCCGAGCGCGCCGCCTATGAAGAACGTCGCGCCGATCACGCGTTCCACGTCGATGCCCATCAGCGACGCGGCGGTGGGATTCTGCGCGACTGCGCGCATGGCCTTGCCGAGCTTCGTGAAGCGCACGAGCCACGTGAGGGCCAGCATGAGCGGTACCGTCACCGCCAGCACCAGCACGTCCGGGCGCGAGACGATGACGTCGCCCACCGTGAACGCGGGCTTCGGCTCGACGAGCGCAGGGAACGCCTTCGGGGCCGCGGCACTGGTGCCGCCTGCGAAGACCTCCATAGGCAGGCCGCCCCAGAAGAGGCCCAGGTTGACGAGGACGAAGCTCGCGCCGATGGCACTCACCAGCAGGCTCAGCTTGCTGGCGCTGCGCAGCGGCCGGTACGCAAGCCGGTTGATCGACCAGTTGAGCGCGCCGCAGAACGCGGCGGTGGCCAGGAGCAGCGCCACCAGGCCCGCCGTGCCCCCCGCGCCCCCGGCGCCCTCGAGGGCAAAGGCGCCGACCGCAGTCAGCGCGAAGAACGCCCCGAGCATGCACAGGTCGCCGTGCGCGAAGTTGATGAGCTCGACGATGCCGTACACCATCGTGTAGCCGATGGCGATCAGCGCGATGATCATCCCGTTGGACAGCCCGGTGACGAGCTGCTGCGAGAACACCTCGGACGAGCTCAGGACGCCGTCGCTGGCGAACGCGGGCAGCGAGTCCGCGCGCGCGAGCGCGAGGATCGCAAGCTGATCCGCGGCCGCCGCGGCGCGCAGCATCACTTGGCCTGGCCCGTCCCGCCGCCCGCGGCCTTCACGAACGCGAACTTGCCGTCCTTGACGGTGTTGATGCTCATCAGGCGGTTCGTCGTGTCGCCGTTGGCGTCAAAGCTCCAGGTGCCGAGCGCACCCTGGAAGTCCTTGGTCGCGGCGACGGCGGCGAGCACCGCCGCGCGGTCGTTCTTCGTGGCCGCGCGGTCGATCGCGTCGAGCAGCACCTTGCAGGCCTCGTAGCCGTAGACCGCGTACGCCTCGGGCACCTCGCCGTGCTTCTTCTTGTAGCGCTCGACGAACTCGGCGCCGCGGCCGGTCAGCTGCTCGGAGGGCAGCCCGCCGAAGGTGATGTAGACGGAGCCGGATTCGGGGGCCATCGCGTCCTTGCCCGCGGCCTCGATATAGGCGTTCTCGAACGTGCCGTCAGGGGTCACGAACGGGACCTTGCAGCCCCCCGAGCGCAGGTCCTTCAGGATCTGTGCCGCGTTCGTCTGCGTGGTGCCCCCGTAGAAGACGACGTCGGCGCCGGTGGAACGGATCTTCGTGACGAGCGAGCGGTAGTTCGACGCCTTCGGGTCAATGCCCTCGAAGCCCGCGACCTCGATGCCCATGCCCGGGGCGCTCTTCTTGAAGACGTCGGCAATGCCCTTGCCGTAGAGCTCGCGGTCGTGCAGGATGAACGCCTTCTTCGACCCGAGGTCCTTCGCGCAGAACTCACATGCGACGGCGCCCTGGATGTCGTCGGTGGGCACGACGCGGAAGTACGAGATCGTGCCAGACGGGCGGTAGATCTTCGGCTCGTTCGCCTCGCCCGCGCCGGGCTTGGTCAGGCCCGGGTAGGTGTTGCCGGGGCTCACCATCACGAGGCCGGCCTTGTTGAGGATGGGCATGGCGATCTTGGCGGCGCCCGAGTTGTAGGTCCCGATGTAGCCGACGCAGGTGGGGTCCTTCGCGGCCTTGTTCGCGTTGGCGGCCTCGATGTTCTGGTCCCAGTTGCCCTTCTGCGGGCTGGCGTCGTCCATGTCCTCGTACCGGATCTCGAACTCGCCGATCTTCCCGCCGCGCTCCTCGATCGCCATCTTGATGCCGTTGACGATGCTCGTCGTCTGGCTGTTGGCGCTGCCCGTGCGCGGGAGGCTGCTGACGATCGTCAGGGAGGGCGGCGCGGCGGAGCCGGTCGCGGCGGGCGCGGAGGGCGCGGCGGCGATCAGCAAGGCGGAGATGGCACACGCGGCGAGCGCGGAAGCGGTCTTTCGGAGCATGGCGGCGAATCATAGCCATGGGGAAAATTCCCTTGCGGTCCCGGACCGCACGGTATCGTCCCGCCTTCCCCCAGGAAAGGAACCCACGCATGAAGAACCTCGCCATCGCCACCGTGCTCGGACTCGCCGCCTCGACGCTGCCTCTTGGCTGCGGACCCAGCTCCAGCCTGCCCCCCGAGGAGCAGGTGAAGATCCTGAAGGGCGACGTCGAGTCGACCATCGAGACCTGCAAGAGCAAGTACCCATCGAACGCCGGCGAGTTCAAGAAGGCGTACGCCTACGCCGTGTATCCGTCCGTCGGCAAGGGCGGCCTGATCGTCGGCGGGTTCCAGGGCAAGGGCCTGGTCTACGAGGGCGGCGCGCTGGTGGCCCGCAGCGAGATCGGCGGCGGAACGGTCGGCGCGCAGATCGGCGGCCAGTCGTTCTCCGAGGTGCTCTTCTTCAAGGACAAGGCCTCGTTCGAGAAGTTCAAGCGCGGCGAGACGGCGTTCCAGGCGGGCGGCAGCGCCACCGCGGGCACGGCCAGCGCCAGCGCGGCCAACGACTACAAGGACGGCGTCATGGTGCTCACGTTCGGCGGCGGCGGCCTCATGCTCGAGGGCGTCATCGGCGGCCAGACCTTCAGCTACGAGCCGATCAAGTAACGACCGGTCACGACTTCAGGAACCCACGCACGACCTCGGCCGCCTCGCGGCCGGGGTCGTGTCCTTCGAAGCGGCGCGCGACGGCGTCGAGGTCCCGTGCGGTGCGCGCGCGCGCCGCAGGGTCGTCGAGGTACGGCGCGAGCGCACGCACGACGGGCCCGATGCCGCCCGCGTACGGCACGAACTCGGGCACGATGCGGCGGCCGGCGACGATGTTCGGCAGCAGGCGGTCGGGCATGGTGAGGATGAACCGCGACGCAAGCGCGCGGAACCATCCCACCCAGTAGACGGCCACCATGGGCTTGCGCTGGTGCGCAAGGTCGAGGCTCACGGTGCCGCTCACGTTGAGCGCGCAGTCGCACCACGCGATGGCCGCGTCCGGGTCGCCGTGCGCCACGTGCAGGTTCGCGGGCCAGGCGCCGCCGCGCGCGGCATCGCGCACGAGCGGCACCAACGCCTCGTTCGCAGCCATCACCACGCCGACAAGGCCGGGCCGTCCGTTGCATGCGGTGCGGAAGGCTTCCAGCATGCGGGGCATGTTGGTGCGCACCTCTGACGAGCGGCTGCCAGGAAGGAGCAGGAGCTTCGGCCCGCCCGGGGGGAGCGCGGCGGCCCGCGCGCGCGCGGCGTCGTCCACCGGGTGCGCGAGCACGGGGTGTCCCACGAAGTGCGCGCGGACGCCGCGCGAGCGGAACCACTCTTCCTCGAAGGGCAGCAGGCACATGATGGCGTCGCTGGTGCGGCGCCACTTGCGGATGCGCCACGGCGCCCACGCCCAGAGCTGGGGCGCGACCAGGTTGACCACGCGCGAGCCGCCGGCCGGCCCGCGGCCGTGGCGCTTCATCCATGAGGCGATGTGCCAGTTGGCGGCCGGGCTGTCGACCGGAACGTGGACGTCGACCGGGTTGCGCGCAACCCACGCCTGGATGTCGCGCACGATGCGCCGCACTTCCATGATCTTCCGGAGGCCCACCAGCGTCATCGCGCCGTCGCGGGCGGTCTCGCCGACCAGTTCGCAGCCGGCCTCGCGCATGCGCGGGCCGCCCCATCCGATGACGCGGACGCCGGGCGCCGAGGCGAGCAGCGCGCGCACGAGCGGCGCGGCGTGGGCGTCGCCCGAGGGCTCAAACGCGGTGACGAGGACCGTGGGCACGTCGGGAACATACGCCGGGCGCCATGTTCGGACTTTCGGCCGGAAATCGGGACGGGACGCCCGACGTATTCTTCTCCCCCTCCCCATGATCAAGCGCACGCACACCTGCGGACAGCCGCGCGCCACCGACGCCGGCAAGACGGTCGCCCTCAACGGATGGGTCAACACCTACCGCGACCAGGGACGCGGCCTGCTGTTCATCGACCTCCGCGACCGCGACGGACTGTGCCAAGTGGTGTTCGACCTTGAGCAAGGCCACCCCGACGTCGTCCAGGCCGCGCGCGCCCTGCGCCGCGAGGACGTGATCGGGGTGCGCGGCACCCTTCGCGCGCGTGCGGGAGACCCGAACCCGAAGCTCGCCACGGGCGAGGTCGAGCTGGTCGCCGAGGAACTCGAGATCTTCAACAAGGCCGAGAACCCTCCCATCCTCCCGGACGAGCATGACGCCGAGAAGATCGGCGAGGAGACGCGCCTCAAGTACCGCTACATCGACCTGCGCCGGCCGCGCATGCAGCACATCCTGCGCACGCGCAGCAAGGTCACGAAGCTCGCGCGCGACTACTTCGCGCAGAACGGCTTCGCCGAGATCGAGACGCCGCTCCTCATCAAGAGCACGCCCGAGGGCGCGCGCGACTTCATCGTGCCCGCGCGCCTGCACCCGGGCATGTGGTACGCCCTGCCCCAGAGCCCGCAGCTCTTCAAGCAGATCCTGATGGTGGCCGGGTTCGACCGCTACATCCAGATCTGCAAGTGCCTGCGCGACGAAGACCCGCGCGCCGACCGCCAGGCTGAGTTCAGCCAGATCGACCTCGAGATGAGCTTCGTCGACCGAGAGGACGTCATGGCCATGATGGGCGGATTCGCCCGCGCGGTCTGGAAGGACGTGCTCGGCTACGACATCGGCGAGATCCGCCGCATGACGTGGCAGGAAGCGATGGACCGCTTCGGGATCGACCGACCCGACCTGCGCAACCCGCTTGAGATCCGCGACGTGTCGGACATCGTGAAGTCGAGCGAGTTCCAGGTGTTCCAGCAGGCGCTCGCCAAGAGCCGCGCCGGCCGCCCGGGCTGCGTGAAGGCCATCCGCGTGCCTGGAGGCGCAGAGAAGCTCACGCGCAAGATGACCGACGGCTACACCGAGTTCGTCAAGCAGTTCCGCGTGGGCGGGGTGGCCGTCGCCAAGTTCACGGCCACCGGCTTCGACACGGGCGTCGCCAAGCACCTCGAGCCGTTCAAGGACGCACTGGTCGCGCGACTGGGCCTGCAGCCCGGGGACAGCGTGCTCATCGTCGGTGACCACTGGGATGCCGCCACGAAGGCGCTGGGCGAACTGCGGCTGAAGGTCGGCCGCGACCTCGGCCTCGTGGACGAGAAGGAGTGGAAGTTCCTCTGGGTCGTCGACTTCCCGATGTTCGACTGGGACGACGAGGGCAAGCGCTGGGTGGCGATGCACCACCCGTTCACGAGCCCGAACCCGGACCAGTTCGGGTTCCTGGAGTCCAATCCCGGAGGCTGCCTGAGCGCCGGCTACGACCTGGTGGTCAACGGCAGCGAGATCGCGGGCGGCTCGATCCGCATCCACCGGATGGACGTGCAGGAGAAGGTGTTCAAGCTGATCGGCCTGACGCAGGAGGACGCCGAGCTCAAGTTCGGCTTCCTGCTGAGCGCCCTTCGCCACGGTGCCCCGCCGCACGGCGGCATCGCGTTCGGCCTGGATCGCCTGGTGATGCACCTGGTGGGCACCGACAACATCCGAGACGTGATCGCGTTCCCGAAGACGCAGTCGGGCGGCGACCTCATGATCGACGCGCCCGGCCCGATCGACCCGCAGCAGGTCGAGGACTGCGGGATGCGCGTGACGATGATCGAGCGGACGTGAGCGGCGCTGCGGCGCGGGCGGTCGCGCGGCGCACCTACTCGTCCGGCGCGAGGCGCGTCATCACGCGCGCAGCCCCCATGTCGCCCCACACGTTCACCGTGGTGCGGCACATGTCGAGCAGCCGGTCGACGCCGATCACGATGCCCATCGCCCCCACGGGCAGCTTCTCGCTGCCGAGCGACGCGTTCACCGCCGTGATCACGATCACCATGGTCACCAGCCCCGCGCTCGGGATGCCCGCCGCACCCACCGCGGCCAGCGTGGCCGTCGCGACCACCACCGCCAGTTCGCCCATCGAGAGCTGCACGCCGTACAGCTGGAAGAGGAACACCACGGCGACGGCCTCGTAGAGCGCCGTGCCATCCATGTTCAGCGTGGCACCGAGCGGCGCGCAGAAACGGGTCGCGCGCCTCGAGCACCCGCCCTCGGTCTCGCACACCCGGATGGTCACCGGAAGCGTCGCGCTCGAGCTCGCGGTGGCGAACGCGGTCGCCAGCGCTTCGCGCATCCGCCACATGAATCGGAACGGGTTGCCGCCGCCGAGCACGAACTGCAGCGCCGGCAGGATCACGAACATGTGCACGACCAGCCCGCCGATCACGACCGCCATGTACATCCCCAGCGGCCCAAGCAGCTCGCGCAGCCCCACGCGGCCCACGCTCGACGCCACCAGCAGGAAGGCCCCCACCGGGACGATCCACATCACCCAGCCCACCGCGCGCAGGAGCGCCTCGTTGAGGCCGTTGAGTACGCGCATCGCCGAATCGCACGCGTCGCCGCAGAGCGCCATCGCGATGCCCAGCACGATCGCGAAGACGATCATGCCCAACGGCTGGCCCTCGGCCATCGCCGCGAACGGATTCGCAGGCAGCATCTGCCGCGCGATCTGCAGCCACGCCGCGCCGAGCCCCTGCTCGCCCGCCGCCACCGCCTGGCTGAGCTTCGGCGCCGCCTCGAACCGTTCGATGCCGCTCTTGGTGAGCGCCGCCACGTCGTCCGGCGAGAGCCCGAACCCAGGGCCAACGAGCGTGACGAGCGACGCGCCGAGCGTCGCCGCCACCAGCATGGACCCCAGGAAGTACGCGCTCGTCGCGAGCCCGAGCTTCCCGAGCCGCGACGGGTCGCCCAGGCTCGTGATCCCGGCCACAACACTCGTGAAGATCAGGGGCAGCACCAGCATCATGAGCGGGCGCACCAGCATCAGGTCGCCGGCCACCGAGAACGCCCCCACCACGCCCTGCGCGCCGTTCTTGTGCAGCACCTCCCCGACCACCATGCCCACGAGCAGCGCCGCCACCGAGCCCGTGGCCACCCAGCGTTCCTTGGCGCCGAGCATGCCGGGCATCAGTGGACGCCCTGCTCGGCCAGCCAGCGCTCGCAGTCGATCGCGGCCTGGCAGCCCATGCCGCTGGCCGTGATCGCCTGGCGGTAGGTCTGGTCGGCCACGTCTCCCGCGGCGAACACGCCCTCGATGTTCGTCTGCGATCCGCGCGTCCTCAGCGCGACGTAGCCCTTCTCGTCGAGCTCGACCCCCGAGGCCTCCAGGAACTTCGTCGCGGGCGAGTGCCCGATCGCGATGAAGAGCCCCTTCACGTCGAGCCGGCGCGTCGCACCCGTGTTCACGTCCTTCACCACCACGGACTCGAGGTGCTTCTCGCCCACCACGTCCTCGACGGCGCTGTTCCACACCATCTCGACCTTGGGGTTCGAGAGGACGCGGTCCTGCATGCTCTTGCTGGCGCGAAGCGTGTCGCGGCGGTGGATCACGTAGACCTTGCTCGCGAACTTCGTGAGGTAGCTGGTCTCCTCCATCGCCGTGTCGCCGCCGCCCACCACCGCGAGCGGCTGGTTGCGATACGCCGGGAGCGCGCCGTCGCACACCGCGCACGCGCTGACGCCGCCGCCGTTCATCGCGAGCTTCAGCTCGTTGGGGTGCCCAAGCCAGTTCGCGGTGGCGCCCGTCGAGATGATCACGGACTGCGCGTGCACGACCTTGCCGTCGGAGTCCGTGAGCACGAACGGCCGGCGCGAGAAGTCGCACTGGTCGATGTTGGCGTCCACCACGCGCGTGCCGAAGCGCTCGGCCTGCTCGCGGAACTTCGCCATCATCTCGGGGCCGGTCACGCCGTGCGGGAAGCCCGGGTAGTTCTCGACCTCGGTGGTGAGCATGAGCTGGCCGCCCGGCAGCACCGGCGCCGGGTTCGTCGCGGGCACGCCCACGTACACGACGGGCCGCAGGTTCGCGCGCGCGGCGTAGATCGCCGCCGTCCAGCCCGCGGGGCCGCTCCCGATGATCACCACGCGCTCGGCGCTTCCTTCGGTTCCGCTCACTTCACCCGCTCCTTTCGTTGGGACGCCATCACTTCGCGCCCTGCCCCTGCGCCCGGCTCAGCGCACGCAGCGCCGGCCACACCACCAGGTCGCCCGACACGCCGTCCATCGTCGCCTTGGCGGCGCGTCCGTCCTGCTTGTCAGCGCCGTACGAGAACACGAGGGCACCCGACACCTCGAGCCGACCGAAGTCGGTCTCGATCGGGCGCGGGCCCGGGAGGACCTCGTACTGCCAGCGGTCGCCGGCGCCCTTGGCCCACTCGGGGTTCCACGGATCGCGGTCGAAGCGCTTCACCGTGTACTGCGTGTAGGTCGTGTCGATGCCACGAGGCCACGAACCCGAATCGCGGTAGCTCGCGCACACGCCAAACACCAGCACGGTGCCATTGAGCTCGGCGTTCAGGCGCTGGCGCAGGAAGAACACGCGCTCGAGGTCCTTGACCATCAGGAGCACCATCGCGTAGCGGACCTTGTTGGTCACGCTGATCTTGGTGGGCTTCTGCAGCTGCTCTTCGTAGTAGCCCAGGCGCCAGCGCCGCCACCAGTCGTCGTAGATGTTGGTGAGGGCCTTGCGCGTCAGGTCAAGCGAACCGTGCACCTGCGCGATGGTCTGCCAGCGTCGGGCTGCGCCGAACGCGCCCAGGGGCTCGTCGCGCGCCTGCAGGTCGCCCATCGTCGAGGCGAACTTCGAGGCATCGGGCTGGCCGCGCGAATCGAAGAGCTGCAGCAGCATCGCCTCGGCGAGCACGCGGTCGCCCTCGGGCATCTCGAGCCGCCGCAGGCGCTCGCTGTCGGACGGATGGATCAGCGGGAAGCCCGACTTGGCGACGCGCTTCAGCGTCGCCGCGGGGATCTTGTCCAAGAACGTCTGGAGCACGTCGCGCTGCACTGAGCACAGGTCGCACATCTCCGACAGCGCCCACGACTTCTCCTCGAGCAGGTGCTGGTCGGCCACCTGGCGCAGCACACGCAGGGTGGCGATGCCGAGGTCGAAGGCCTCGTCGAACTTCCCCTCCTCGCCGAGCCGGTACATCTCGGCGGTGACGTAGCCGGTCATGAGGTCGAAGACCCGCAGGTAGCGCGGCTCAGCCACGCTGACCCGGACCCCGTCGCCAATCCCGACGTAGAGGCCCTTCTCGACCATCGCGGGCGGCACCGAGGTGCGGCCGTACGGCCCGCCGAACACCCGGCGCTTCTGCGCGTTCATGAGTGCCTCGCCCATGGGCGCATTCGCCGCAGCCCATGCCTTCACCTGGTCCCAGCCCTGCATGCCCGGCCAGACGGCAAGCGCATCGAGTTCCTCGGCCTTGACGGGCGGGGCGGTCATGGCGGCGCAGGCCTCGAAGACCATCCGCCAGCTCTTGCTCTCGTCCTGCACGCTCTTCATGGGCGCGTTCAGGGCGGTCACGGCCGCGCGGTCGTCGGCGCGGGTGGGCGCCGTCAGGGCAGCCACGCAGATCAGTGCGGCGGAGAGGGCGGTCGCGCGGACGCTTCGCATGGTCATGGATCTCCTTGCGGCGGACACGGGAAGGCGACGCATCGCATCCCGCCGGGGCGGCGGAGGGTAGCAGAAACTCGGCTAGACTCGATCGTTCCATCGCCCCGGACGATCGCCCCCGGACGCCGCACCGACCACCCATGACCACCCTTCCCGACCGCTGCAACGTGCTCCTGATCGGTACCGGTGGACGCGAGCACGCGCTCGCGTGGAAGCTGGTGCAGTCGCGGCGCCTCGGCACGCTGTGGGTGCAGCCCGACGCCAACGCGGGCATCCTTGCGCTGGGCACCCCATGTCCCGCGCCGTTCACGCCGCGCGAGCGGTTCTTCCTCAATTCCTGGCTCGACCGCAATGACGTCCACCTCGTCGTCGTCGGGCCCGAGGTCCCGCTCGCGGAGGGGATCGTCGATGACCTGCAGGCGCCGGGGCGCCGCGTCTTCGGCCCCGTGAAGGACGCCGCCCGGCTCGAGTTCGACAAGGCATTCGCGAAGCAGGTCATGCGGCAGGCCAACGTGCCGACGGCCGACGGACGCTCGTTCTCCAACCTCGAGCAGGCGAAGGCCTACGTGCAGGCGCGCGACGTTCCCATGGTCGTGAAGGCGGCCGGGCTCTGCGCCGGCAAGGGCGTCACGGTCTGCGACGACGCCGCGCAGGCCGTGGCGGCGCTTGACACGTGCATGCGCTCGCGCGCCTTCGGCGATGCGGGCACCACCGTCGTGATCGAGGAACGCCTCGTCGGTCAGGAGATGAGCGTGCTTGCGCTGGTCGACGGCCGCACGATCACCGTGCTCGATCCGTGCCAGGACCACAAGCAGGTCGGTGAAGGCGACACGGGCCCCAACACGGGCGGCATGGGGTCCTACTGCCCCACCCCACTCGCCACCGAGGGCATCATGGAATCGATCGGCCGCGACGTGCTGGTGCCGACCGTGGACGCGCTGCGCCGCGACGGGATCGAGTTCCGCGGCGTGCTCTATGCGGGCATGATGCTGACCCCCGGCGGCCCCAAGGTGCTCGAGTTCAACACCCGGTTCGGCGATCCCGAGACCCAGTCGATCATGCCGCGCCTCCAAGGCGACTTGGTCGAGATCCTGTGGCGGACGGCAGGTGGCGAACTGGATGCCGCCGAGATTGATTTCGATCCCCGCGCCGCGTGCTGTGTGGTGGTCTGCAGTGCCGGATACCCAGGCGCAGTCACGACGGGACACGCCATCCATGGGATCGAGGACGCCGAGCGGTGCGGGAGGGCCGGCGAGCAGGTCATCGTGTTCCACGCCGGGACCGCCCCAGGTGCCGACGGCCGACCCGTGACCGCCGGCGGGCGAGTGCTTGGGGTGACCGCGCTGGCGGACTCCCTGCAGCGCGCGCGCGACCTTGCCACTGAAGCCGCCGGTCGAATCCGGTTCACCGGCGCGTTCTTCCGCCGGGATATCGGGCATCGGGTCCTGCCCGCGGCGGCGGCCGGCCGGGCGGTGGGCGCCCCAAACGCCTGATCCGGCGGATCCCGAAGTTGCCCGCGCAACAAGGGCCGGGTAACTTCCGTATGGACTGAACGTGGTCGCAGGGGCGCCCCTGCGACCGCGCTGTGTTGTGCGCCTGAAGTGCCAAGACTTGGACCTCACATGCTGACCCGAATTGCCTCGACGCTCTGCGCTGCCGGACTCCTCACCGGGCTCCTCGCCGCGACGCCGATCGCTCCTCCCGCCAAGGGCCGTCCCGAAGGCACCATGATGAAGCCCGAACGCGCCCCGGCCTCGGGGGCCGGCGATGCGTCCACGCCATCCACGACGCTCGCGACGGGCGGGTCGCCCAGCGGCACCGCCACCGATGCGGGCCTCAAGCCCCGCACGCCGATGCCGAAGGTCAGCTCGTCGCGACTGCAGCTGCCCTCGCACCCGCTGACGGGCCGCCCGAGCTGGAACGGCCGCCTGGTGGTGAAGTTCCGCGACGACCTGAAGTACCGCGCGGACGTGATGCCCGCCGAGACCGTGCGCGACCGGGACGGCAGGCCCGTCGAGGCCGTCGCAGAGATCCTGAAGAACTTCGGCGGCACGGTGCGTTCGCTCACCCGCCGCAGCGCAGCGGAACTCCGCCAGCTCGAGCGCCGCTCCGAGACGCGCAGCGGCACCCAGGCGGCTGACCTTGCAGGCATCGTCTACGTGGACGTGAGCCCGGACAGCCTGCTTGCCGCCGCCAAGGCCTTCAACGACCTCGACATCGTCGAGTACGTGGACATCCAGCGCACGCCCGAGCAGCACCGCCAGAACTTCTCCGAGCAGTACGGCTGCGGCGTGGCCGGCCCCGACAGCGGCCTCGTGACCGGGATCAACAACTGCTACACGGCCAGCGTCCCCCCGCAGGGCCCGCCGAACAACCGATGCTCAGCGCTCGGAGGCGGCGGAGCCTGCAACGACGTCGGCGGCTGCGCCAACCCCGCGGGCCAGGCGCAGACCTGCCGCTTCGGCTGCAACCACGCGGCCTGCTGCAACCTGATCTCAGGCTGCCTGCCCAACTGTGCCGACGAGGAGCAGGGCCAGGGCTGGGATGCGATCTGCGCCACCTACGCCAACGTGCTCTGCGCCGTGTACAGCAGCGTGTACGACGCCGGCGGGCCGCAGGGGGGCGACCAGCCCTCGGTCCCCCAGCAGTACAAGTACGACCCCTGCTTTGCGATGCGCGGCACGATCGTTCCCGCGGGCGGCGCCGGCGGAAACGTGCTCATCCAGGGCCAGGCCATCACGCCGAACACGGCCAACAACCTGTCGTACGGCCTGATGACCTACACGATCAATGGGGCCACCGGCGCGTTCGTCGCGGGCGTCAACACGCTCACGGCGGTCGACTACCCCAATGGCACCATCCTCGACGAGGCCGACCCCTCGACCGGCGTACCGCAGGCGGCGCAGCAGGATCCGAGCCTTGAAGGCGCGGGCTCCCTGCTGATGGCTGGCTGCTTCACGCCGCACCCACTGGGCGGCTGCAACCAGGTCACCTGCTGCGTCTTTGTCTGCCGCACCGACCCGGCCTGCTGCCTGGTCGGCTGGGACGACAACTGCGTCTCCATCGCGAACAACGCCGAGATCGACCCGGTCTTCGGTTCGCCCTGCGCCACCGGCGTGCTGCCGTCGACCCCGGGCGTCTTCCCGAACCTGAACTTCCCGAACGGGCTCGCGGACACCACCCCGCTCCTCACGGGTGGACGCGCCATCGATCCGATCACCGGACCGGGCAACGCCCGCGGCTACCAGGTCTACACGGTCGGCCAGCCGGTCATCGAGCCGTTCGCCCCGCCGCCGCTCGCCTACCCGGTGCCCCCGCCGACGCAGCCGAGCTACGACCCGCTGCTTGCCGACCCGACCCGCACCAACTCCCAGGGCAACCTCGGCACGCTTGCGGGCATCAACTCCGGCTACCGCGGCGGCGGCCTCGACATGGAGGCCTTCGACAACACGCTCTCGGCGCTCGCCATCGACCCCGTCACCCGCGGCCGGGGCCAGGGCACCACCGTCGCGGTCATCGACCTCAGCGCCTACGTCGACCACGAGGACCTCATCAACGTCGTCGTGCCCGAGCCGAACCAGACGATCATCCTGCTCGACACGGCCCCGATCGATCCGAACCACGGCACCGCCGTGCTCGGCGTCATCGGCGCCGAGGACAACGACTTCGGCATCACCGGCATCGCCCACGGCGCGACCCTCCGGTTCTACCCGTCGGTCAGCATCGAGGAAGGCGAGCGCCTTGAGTCGGCGATGACCAACGCGATCATCGACCTCGTCGAAGGCGACATCATCTGCCTGCCAATCGGCCTCGACGGCAACACCATCCTCGCGAACCCGACGGTGGACGTCCTCGTCCAGATCGCCACCACCGCGGGGATCACGACCGTCGTGAGCGCGGGCAACACGAGCTCTGAGATCGTGGCCGGCACCGCAGGGAACGGCGCCATCGTGGTCAGCGCCTGCTGGCCCGGCTACCGCGTCGGCACCGCGCCGACCTTCTCGGCGGTCCCGGGCGGCTTGCCCGGCTACTACTACTGCCGCTTCCAGCAGTCGAACTTCGGCGCGGCGTCGACCGTATCCGCCTGGGGCGCGGGCGTTGCGACGCTCGGCTACGGCGACCTCTTCAACGGCGCCAACCCGCCAGCCGACCCGACCGATCCGCCGGCCGTGCAGGCGTTGACGGAGAACAAGCTGCGCTCCTACACCTCGGGCACGTCGTTCGAAGGCACCAGCGCATCGTGCGCGATCATCGCCGGCTGGTGCGCGTGCCTGCAAGGGTTCTCGGAGGCGTTCTTCGGCACCCCGCTGCCGCCCGGCGACCTCACCACGGCGCTCACCACCGTCGGAAACTACTTCCAGCCATGCGGCCTGCCGTTCGGGACGCCGGTGTACCCCGGCTACCCGGAGGGATGCCCGCAGTACGGCGACATCGTGTCCGGCGGAACGACCGCGCTCATCGGCGGCTTCCCCCGCACCCCCGAGACCGTGGCGTGGATCGTGGCGAATGCCTTCTCGGGCGCCAACCCGGTTGACTTCGACATCATCAACGGCACCTACGTCGCCGGCTCGGCGTTCGCACTGCGTGAACTCGACGGCGTGGCGCTCCAAATCGCCTCGGTCCGCAAGCGCGCGGGCAACCGGGGCCAAGGCTTCGGCACCGCGCTCTTCTATCCGCTGAGCGGTGCGACGACGGACCTGCAGATCTCGACGACGTCGCCCCAGAATCCGTCGCTCGTCACCGGGTTCACCCTCACCACGGGTTCCCGCGTGTCGTGGGGCCTGCCCGTGATCGAGGTCGTGTACTTCTACAACATGGTGCAGAAGCGCTGGGTCGCCGCGGGCTACACGTCGCTCGGCGTCGCGGTTGGTGGAGGCAACTACTCGACCGCCGCAGGACAGTTCCCTGGCGACTACAAGGACTTCCTCCGCCAGACCTCCAGCGGCGGCACCGAGATCTACGCACGCATCTACACCTGCGCGTTGGCAGCGGGCAGCTACTCGGTCCTGCATGACCAGCTCGACATGCGCATCCTGGTCGACTTCTTCGGTGGTGGCGGCGGCGTCAACCCCTGATCCCGCACCCCGTCCCGGTCACCCCCTCCCCCGGCTTCGGCCGGGGGTTTTTCATGGACCGGCTTCGCCCGGAGCACGAAGTCGCCTACATTTCAATTTCCGATGAACTCGTCATCCGATGATCGCCCCGGCCCGGCCGACTCGCCGGACCACCCCCTGCGGGATGCCCACGCGGCATTCATCGCAGCATGGGGCGACATGGCCACGACCTGGGGAGTGCCGCGCAGCATGGCCGAGGTGCATGCGCTCCTCTTCATCGATGGCGGATCGTTCAACACCGACCAACTGATGGCGCGGCTCGGAATCAGCCGCGGGAACGCCTCGATGACCACTCGGACCCTGGTGGAGTGGGGCATCGTCCAGCGCAGCCACTGCAAGGACGACCGGCGCGACTACTTCCGCGCGGAGCAGGACGTCTGGCGGCTCTTCGCGACGGTCATCCGGACCCGCAAGCGCCGCGAAGTGGACCCTTTGGTGGCGTTGGTCGATCGCTGCCGCGCTGCCGCATCGAAGGTGTCGCAGGACGCGTCCTCCGACGCGAGCGAGCGCACCCGGGACTTCGAACGCAAGCTCGAGGACATCCTTCGGTTCACGCAGTTGTTCGACGTCCTCGCGTCGCGGTACCTCGCCGGCGAGGCCGACGGGCTGCTCGACGTCCTCGTCTCGATGGAGCGCTCGCCATGACGCCCGCCATGATGCCTGCACGCCCGCTTCCCGCCCGTCTCGACCTGGCATGGACGTTCGCCGCGTCCGCCCGTCGGGCCAATGCCGGCTACGAGACCGCCGCGCTCCGCGTGGAGTGCACCTGGGCGCCGGGAAGCGACGCGGTCGAGTGCGAGTGCACGATGGAGTGCGCCTCGAGCCGCGACCGTGTCGCGCTGCCCGGCCCTGCGACCGTCTCGGTGCGCCGCGACGGAGCCTGGACCCACGTGGACGTCGCGGCCCCGGGCACCACGCTGGCGTCGGCGAGCTTCGAGCGAGGCCGGCTTGCCTATTGCCGCAGCGACGTGCCCGGGATCGTGGGAATCCACGGGGGTTCGCACGATCCGCCGACCGGCATCCTCGAGCTGTACGAGCAGTCCGCGTCGTGATGGCATCGCTCCGCACGGGCTGCTAGACTCTCCCTCCCCGCACGGACGGGTGGCCGAGTGGCTGAAGGCGCTGGTTTGCTAAACCGGTATACGGGGTAAAGCTCCGTATCGCGGGTTCGAATCCCGCCCCGTCCGCTTCACTGCCCGCGGCCCGGCCTCGACCGGGCCGCGGGCGTTTGAGGCCCGCGCGCGCTCCCGGACGCGCGCCCCGAACCCCCGAGCCCGACTCCCATGGAACAGTTCGTCCACGACCTCTGGCAGCTCGTCTCGCAACCTGGGCAGCTTCGCGAGAACCTCGCGCAGATTGTCCAGACGCTCGGCGGGCCGGCGACCACGGGAATGCTCGCACTCATCGTCTTCGCCGAGACGGGGCTGGTCGTCACGCCGTTCCTCCCCGGCGACAGCCTGCTCTTCGCCGCGGGCGCGGTGTGCGCCACCGTCGCAAGCGTGGCGGCGGACCAGGGCGTCGAGCCGCCGATCGGGCCGGTGACGCTGGGGATCGCGCTCTTCATCGCCGCCGTGGCGGGGGACGCCGTCAACTACCACGTGGGACGGGCAATCGGGCCGGTGGCGTTCAGCGGGCGCTTCCGCTGGCTGCGCAAGGAACACCTCGACAAGACGCATGCCTTCTTCGAACGCCATGGAGGGCGTGCGGTGGTGCTGGCCCGATTCGTGCCCATCGTGCGGACGTTCGCGCCCTTCGTCGCCGGCATCGGCGCGATGACATACCCACGGTTCCTCTTCTACAACGTGTTCGGCGCGCTCATCTGGGTGGGCGGCCTGCTCGGGCTCGGCTGGTGGCTCGGAGGGCTCGAATGGGTGCAGCGCCACTTCTCGAAGGTGGTGCTGGTGATCATCGTTGCCAGCGTGATGCCCCTGGCGTGGGAATGGTGGAAGGCGTTGGCCGCGCGGCGGGCCGCAGGCCCGGGCGAGCGTCCGCGGGGTTGATTCCCCTACACTGCCCCGCCCCGCGCACGGACCACCGGAACACCCACCATGAAGATCCACGAATACCAGGCTCGGCAGCTCCTCGCAGACGCAGGCATCCCGGTGCCGGGCGGCAAGATGGTCGAGAGCGTGCAGGATGCGGCGGCCGAGGCGAAGCGGCTCTTCGCCGGCGGCGCCGGCATCGTCGTCGTGAAGGCCCAGGTCCACGCGGGCGGACGCGGCAAGGCCGGGTTCGTGAAGGTCTGCAAGGACGCCGCCGAGGCCGAGAAGGCCGCCCAGTTCATGCTGTCCAACCGGATGGTGAGCCCGCAGACCCCGCCCGAGGGGCTCGAGGTGCGCCGGCTGCTCGTGGCCGCGGGCGTCGACATCGCCAAGGAGTACTACCTCGCGATCGTCACCGACCGCGCACGCCGCACGAACACGCTCATCGCGAGCGCCGAGGGCGGCGTCGAGATCGAGCACGTGGCCGCGACGCGGCCCGATGCGATCGTCAAGGTTGCGCTCGACCCGCTCTGCGGGCTCAGCGCGTACCAGGCGCGCGAGACCGCGTTCCGCCTCGGGTTCAAGGGCAAGCAGGTCGCGCAGGCGGCAGACGCCATGATGCGGCTCGCCGGGCTTTTCCTCGCGAAGGACGCAAGCCTCGCCGAGATCAACCCGCTCGTCGTCACGCCGGCCTCGGCCGAGCACCCCGACGGCCAGGTCATCGCGATCGACGCGAAGTTCAACTTCGACGACAACGCGCTCTTCCGCCATCCCGACCTGCGCGCCATGTTCGACCCCACGGAGGAGGATCCCGCCGAGATGCGGGCGCGCGAGTTCGAGCTCAACTACGTTTCGCTCGACGGGAACATCGGCTGCCTGGTGAACGGCGCGGGGCTCGCGATGAGCACCATGGACATCGTGAAGCTGCACGGCGGCGATCCGGCCAACTTCCTGGACGTGGGCGGCGGCGCGACCGAGCAGGCCATCACCGAGGCGTTCCGGATCATCCTGGCCGACCCGAAGGTCAAGGGCGTCCTGGTCAACATCTTCGGCGGCATCATGCAGTGCGACCGCGTCGCGCGCGCCGTCGTGGCGAGCGCGAAGACCGTGGGCTTCAAGGTGCCGCTCGTCGTGCGCCTCGAGGGCACGAACGTCGCCGAGGCACGCCTGGTGCTCGATGCCGCGCGCGGCGAGATCCCGACCATGCAGTCGGCGTCCGACCTCGCCGACGCCGCGCGCAAGGTGTGCGCGGCGGTGGCGTGAGGCCGAAGCGGTGCTGGTCCTCTTCGATATCGACGGCACGCTGCTCCACTCGCTGAGCGCGGGCATCCACGCGATGGGCGCCGCCCTCCGCGAGCTCCACGGCATCGAGGTCGACTTCTCGAAGGTCGACGTGCACGGCCGGCTCGACACGCTGATCTGGCGCGACATCGGACGCACGCACGGCTACGCCATCGACGACGCGGCGCACGCGCGATTCCGGGACACGTATTGCGGGCACCTCGAGCGACGGCTCGCCGAACGCAACACGGTCGAGGCGATGCCCGGCGCGGCGGCGCTGGTCGATGCCGCATGCGCGCACGAGCCCGCGACGGTGGGGCTCCTCACGGGCAACTACGAGCGTTCCGGGCGCACCAAGGTGCGCCATGCCGGCATCGATCCCGACCGATTCGTGGTCAACGCCTGGGGCGACGACGGCGCCGATCGCCGCAGCCTGGTGCCCGTGGCCATGGGACGCTTCCTTGCGAGGCACGGAAGGCCGGTCGACCCGCGCGACGTCGTGATCATCGGGGACACGCCGCATGACGTCGACTGTGCCCACGCCTCGGGCGCCCGTTGCCTGGCCGTGGCCACGGGCAAGTTCGGCATCGATGCGCTGCGCGCGGCCGGCGCGGACCTTGCGGTCCCCGACCTCCGCGACACCGCCCGGCTGATGGAGTGGGTGGCGACCGGACGCTAGCCGCGGTCGAGCCGCTCGCGGAGCGGCATCAGGATGCGCGGGATGAGCCGTTGCTCGACCAGCCGCTCGCCGTGGCCGGAGAGCTGCGCCAGATGCGTGGGCAGCTCCTCGAGCCGCCGGACCGGCCCGGTCCGGCGAACCGTGAGCATCACGCTGAGCGGGTCTCCGCCCTCCCGGATGGCCCCGATCTCGCCGCGCTGCACGCGCGTGCGGACCTCGAGGTAGACGTGCATGTCGGGCGCATCCGCCAGCACCAGCGCCAGGAAGGGCTGGCTGTCGATCACGGTGTCGCTGGTGCCCTCGGCGAACTCGCCGATGCGCGATCCGCCCAGCAGCGCATCGAGCACCACCTCGTCGCGGTTTCCGTCGCACTCGAAGTCGAAGGCGTAGACCAGTTCCAGGTGCGAGACGTCGAGCGGGCTGATCGAGAGGAAGAACGGCGCGACCTCGAGCACGGTGCGGTGCATGCGGTACGCGTCCTCGAGCGACGCGGGGTTCACCCAGCCGCTCTTGAGCGACGTCTGCCGCATCGAGACCCAGAGGAAGTCCCGGTCGTCCTCGCCGCTCTCGAGGGCCACCTCGCCATCGGGGTAGCGCTCCAGGTTCGCCAGGCGCGGCATGTCCTTGCGCAGCCGACCGAAGAGGTCGAGCACCGGCTCGCGCGCCCCAGGGAGGTCCATCTTCAGGGCGAGCTTCTGGTTCACGCAGAAGTCGCGGCAGAGGGCGTCGAATCCGGTCATCGTGCACCGCCCCTCGGAGCCGTCAGGCCGAGGTGGGACGCTCCGGCCCGGCGGGCGACGGGGCCGTGGCCATGCGGCTGGCATGCTGCGACATCGCCAGCGCGATGCGCTCGCGGGCATGCTTGAGCTTCTCCTCGTGCGCGCGCCGCTGGCTTCGCCGCCACGCGATGATGCGCCAGACGGCAAGCAGGAGGATCGGCAGGAAGAGCATCACCAGCACGCCGGTGATGATGGGCACCAGCAGCGTGATCACGGACACGACCAGCGCCAGCACGGTCTCGGCCATGCCGTAGATGGGATTCAGCCACCCGATCGTCAGGACCGAGCTCGAGAGGCGGCCTGCGATCGACGCGGCCTCGACGCCCGATGCAGCCACCGACCCCGTGATGATGCCGAGGCTCCATGCGACGGCAGGCGGGATGAGCGCAGTCTGGACCTCGACGCCCTCGGGGTTCATGGCCTCGGCGCCCACGAGCAGCTGGCTGGTCATCAGGATCGCGCCGGCGACGGCGGCAAGCGGCGCCGCGAGCAGGTCCAGCACGTGGTCGACCCACGGCACCATGAAGCCGACGACCTCGACCACCGTCGCGGTGCCGAACAGCACGACCGCGGCGTTCGAGCCGAGCCATTCAAACGGGCCGCCCACGGAGAGCAGCCCCATCTTGATGCCGATGGATGCGATGAAGAGCGGCAGGAACACCCGCAGCCCGCAGGCGGCGGCGAGTCCCAATCCGGCGCACACGGCCATGAAGACCGCCATGGCGAGGCGATCAGCCCGCCTTCGCGGTCAGGTAGCGCTCGACGCTCTTGACGTCGGCGGCGATCTGCGGCGTCATGCGGACCGAGAAGGTGGCTCCCGGCTCGACGAACACCACGCGCGTGCAGCGCTCGCGGGCGAGCCAGATACGACCGGCGCGCGCGCACCGGCGGTTGCCGCTGCGGAGGCGCTCGCGCTTCAGGCGGTTCAGCGCGCCCTGCACTCCGGAGTTCATGCGCATGAGGCGCAGCAAGGTCTGCTTCCGGCGGTCTTCCGCGGGAACGGCCTTGATGGTGAAGTGGACGGTGGTGCCGGGGGCGATGGTCGACATGGTGTGCTCCGCAGGGGCGGGATTCGTTCCGCCGAGTCGCGCAGTGTAGCGGAAATGCCGCTCGACGCCATCGTTGCGTCCGTGTGCGGTTATCCGTGAGCGCCGACGGACGGCACCCTACCCTCTCCCCCCATGGACGCACTGCGCATCGGCTGGATCGGGACCGGAGTCATGGGTGCGTCGATGGTCCGGCACCTTCGTGCCGCGGGCCATCAGGTGACCATCCACACGCGGACGCGTGCGCGCGCGGAGCCGCTCCTCGCCGAGGGCGCAGGATGGGCCGAGACGCCGGCGGACGCCGCCGACGGGATGGACGCGGTGTGCTCGATCGTGGGACACCCCGAGGACGTCGAGGCCGTGCACCTGGGGACAGGCGGGACGCTTTCGGCGCGCCGACCCGCCCCGCTCCTGGTTGACCTCACGACAAGCAGCCCGGCGTTGGCGCGGCGGGTCGCCGAGGCCGCGGCCGCCAAGGGCGTGCTGGCGCTCGATGCCCCGGTCTCGGGCGGCGACGTGGGAGCCCGCAACGGCACGCTCTCGGTGATGTGCGGTGGCACGCCCGAGGCGTTCGACCGGGCCGGGCCCATCCTTCAGGCCTTCGGCAAGACCATCGTCCTGCAGGGGCCGGCGGGGGCCGGGCAGCACACCAAGATGGTCAACCAGCTGCTGATCGCGGGATCCATGCTCGGCATGGCCGAGGCGCTGGCCTACGCGAAACGGGCCGGCCTCGACCCGACGCGGGTGCTGGAGTCGGTGGGGGGAGGCGCGGCCGCCAGCTGGTCGCTTGCCAACCTGGCTCCGCGGGTTCTGAAGGGCGACTTCGCCCCCGGTTTTTTCTGTGAACACTTCCTCAAGGACCTTCGTATCGCGCTCGACGGGGCCCGCTCGATGGGCCTCGAACTTCCCTGCGCCGCCGCCGCCGAGCGGACCTACGCCTCGCTCTGCGAGGCCGGGTTCGCTCGCAGCGGCACGCAGGCCGTGGTGCACGCCTACGGCTGGTGACCGATATTCTTTCGACCCCGCCCGCAGCGGATCCCTGACGACACCGGAGCGACTCATCCCATGGCCACCATCACGCAACAGGACATCGGCGCCATCGAACAGCAGGTGAAGGCGGCGTCGCCGCCCTTCGCGCACCTGAAGCAGGAACTCCAGCAGGTCATCGTCGGGCAGCACGAACTGCTCGAAGGCCTGGTGATCGGCCTCCTGTGCAACGGCCACGTGCTCATCGAGGGCGTGCCCGGGCTCGCCAAGACGACGGCGGTGGCCACGCTCGCGGCGGCGATCCGCACCTCGTTCCACCGGATCCAGTTCACGCCGGACCTGCTGCCCTCGGACCTGGTGGGCACCATGGTCTACAGCCCGGCCACGCAGCAGTTCAGCGTGAAGAAGGGGCCGATCTTCGCCAACATCGTGCTCGCCGACGAGATCAACCGCGCGCCGGCCAAGGTGCAGAGCGCGCTGCTCGAGGCGATGCAGGAGCGGCAGGTGACCATCGGCGGCGAGACCTTCCGCATGGACGACCCGTTCCTGGTGCTGGCCACGCAGAACCCCATCGAACAGGAAGGCACGTATCCGCTGCCCGAGGCGCAGGTGGACCGATTCCTGCTGAAGCTCGTGATCACCTACCCCACCCGCACCGAGGAGCGGCAGATCCTGGACCGCATGTCGCGCACCACGGCGCGGATCGGCGTGCGCCCGGTCATGCAGCCCGAGCAGATCCGCGCCGCGCGCGAGGTGGTCGACGGCATCTTCGTCGACGACAGCATCAAGGACTACATCGTGTCGCTGGTGGTTGCGAGCCGCGACCCCGGCGCGTTCAAGGTGCCGGTGAAGGACCTGGTGCAGTACGGCGCGTCTCCGCGCGCCACCATCTCGCTGGTGCAGGCGGCACGCGCCAAGGCGTTCCTCGATGGCCGCGGCTTCGTGGTGCCGCAGGACGTGAAGGACGTGGCTCCCGCGGTGCTTCGGCACCGCCTGGGGCTGAGTTACGAGGCCGAGGCCCTCGAGAAGACCGCCGACGACGTGGTGCGCTCGATCCTCGAGCACGTGCCGGTGCCCTGAAGCCATGCAGACGTCCGAGCTGCTCCGCAAGGTCCGCAGGATCGAGATCCGCACGTCGCACCTGGTGAGCGACGTTCTGGCGGGGCAGTTCCGTTCCGCGTTCAAGGGACGCGGGATGGAGTTCGAGGAAGTGCGCCCGTACCAGTACGGCGACGACGTCCGCTCGATCGACTGGAACGTCAGCGCGCGCACCGGGTTCCCCCACGTGAAGCTCTTCCGAGAGGAGCGCGAGCTGACGGTGATGCTGGCGGTCGACCTGAGCGGGTCGCTCGCGTTCGGGTCGCACGCGCAGCTCAAGCGCGAGTTGGCGGCCGAGATCGCCGCCACCGTCGCGTTCAGCGCCATCCGCTCCAACGACCGCGTGGGCCTGGTTTGCTTCACCGACCGCGTCGAGCGCGTGGTCCCGCCGCGCAAGGGTTCGCGCCACGTGCTGCGGATCGTGCGCGACCTGCTGGCATTCGAGCCCGAGCGCCGCGGCACCGACATCGGCGGCGCCATCGCCGAAGCCAACCGAATGCTCAGCCGGCGCTCGGTGCTCTTCGTGGTCAGCGACTGGCGCTCGGCGGGCGTGACCGCGGCCGGCCGCGAGCCGTGGGAAGACGCGCTGCGCATCGCGCGCATGAAGCACGACGTCATTCCCGTGGTCGTGCACGACCGTCGCGAGTCGACGCTGCCGGACGTGGGGCTCATGGAGTTCGAGGACCTCGAGACCGGCGAGCGCGTGGTGGCCGACCTCGGTTCACGCCGCGTGCGAGACCGGTTTGCGCGGATGGCCGAGGCCGAGCGCGCGCTGCTCGACGACACGCTGCGCCGCCTCCGGTGCGAGGCGATCCGCGTGGAGACGGGCAGCGACGTTGCCGAACCGTTCCGCGCGTTCTTCGCGCGCCGCGGCGCACGGAGGGCCGGCTGATGCGGCGGCACGGCATCCTGGCCGCCCTGACGGTCCTCGCGATGCTGCTGCCGGCCGCCGTCGTGACGGCCGCGCCGTTGCGCGATGCCCGGCAAGACACACGCCCGGAAGGGTCACGCACCGGGGAACGCCGCGCCGCGCAGCAGGACGTGGAATCGACGCATGGCGGCAACGGCATCGAGGTCCTCCGCAGCGTGCGAGCGCCGAAGGGCTGGCAGGTGGGTGCGCCGATCGAGATGCGGCTTGCAGTCCGCGCACCGGCCGACGCGCGCGTCACATTCCCGGCGGTTGCGGATCCGTGGGGCGCGTTCGAGGTCCGCTCGCAGGTGACGCAGCCGGCCGCCGGCGCACGGCCCGCCACGTTCGAGGCGGTGCTCGTCGCATGGGACGCGGGACCCGCCGAGCTGCCGGCGCTCGCCGTGCAGGTGGTCGGTGCGGACGGGGCGCTGCGCAGCGTGGACGTGCCGGCCGAGACCGTGGAGATCGCCACGTCGCTCGAAGCGGACGTGCCGCTGACCGAACTTCCCGCGGACATCCGGGGGCCCGTGGAGATCGACGACGGCCGCTGGATGCGATGGGCACTTGCCGCGGCGGTGGCCGCAGCCGCGCTGGCAGGCGTGTGGTGGCTGCGTTCGCGAGGCGGTCGGGGCGCGCCGGAACCCGAGCTTGCACCCCACGAGCGCGCACGGCGCGACCTCGCGCAGCTCGAACTGGACCGATTGCCCGAGCGCGGCGAAGTCGAGCCCTTCTACGTGCGGCTCTCCGACATCGTGCGCGCCTACGTGGAGGGTCGCTTCGGCATCGCGGCGCCCGACCGAACGACGCAGGAGTTCCTGCGCGAGGCATCGCGCGACCCGCAGCTGGCGGGCGAGCATGAGCGCGAGCTCGCCGCGTTCCTGCGCGCCGCGGACATGGTCAAGTTCGCCGAGGCACGACCGGATCCGGAGTCGTGCGGGCGGTCGCTGGAGTCGATGCGGTCGTTCGTCGATCGGACGGCACCTGCCCCGGCGGCGGAAGGGACCGCGCCATGACCGGGTTCCACGAAGAGCATGCGTGGTGGCTGCTGCTCCTCCTTGCGGTACCGCTCGCGTGGTGGCCCGTGGTGCGGCGGCGATCCCGCGCCGCGATGTCGTTTCCCTCGGCGGCGTCGCTTCGGACGGCGGGCACGGGCTTCGTCGCGCGGACCCGCCACCTGCCGCTGGTGCTCCGGACGCTGGCGCTCGTGCTGCTGGCGATCTGCATCGCGCGCCCGATCAAGGCGAACGAGCAGACGCGCGCGTGGGTGGAAGGCATCGCGATGGAGCTGGTGGTCGACCGGTCGAGCTCGATGCTCGCCATGGACTTCCAGGTCGGCGGCAAGCGCGCGGACCGGCTGGTGGCGCTGAAGGACGTGGCGACGCGGTTCGTCCTCGGAGGCGGCGGCCTGAAGGGGCGCCCGGGCGACCTCATCGGGCTGGTGGCCTTCGCGCGCTTCGCCGACAGCGTGTGCCCGCTGACGCTCGACCATGACTACCTGGTGGACGTGCTCGACGGCGTCGAGGTGGCGGGCGTGCGCGCCGAGGACGGGACCGCCATCGGCGAAGCGGTGGCGCTCGCGGCGGAGCGACTTCGAGACGCCATCGACCGTGCGGGCGAACTCCCGAAGCCCAAGAGCAAGGCGATCGTGCTGTTCACCGACGGAGAGAACAACGCCGGCGAGATCGACCCGATGACCGCCGCCGAGGTGTGCCGAACGTACGGCATCAAGATCTACGCAGTGGGCATGGGGACGATCGGAACCGCGCCCTATCCCATGCAG
>CANLMX010000014.1 GCA_947492385.1 Planctomycetaceae bacterium
CGCCCCCGTCAGTGCACTCGCCCTCGTTCTCGCGACCTCCGCGGCCGTATCGCTGGCGGCAACGACCGCCCGCGGCCAGTGTCCTGCCGATCTCGACGCGAGCGGCGTCGTGAACGGCGCAGACCTCGCCGGCGTGCTTGCCGCATGGGGACCGTGCGCGCAGTGTTCCGAGGATCTTGACGGCGACGGCGTGGTCACGGGGTCGGACTTGGGTCAGGTCCTCGTGGCGTGGGGGGAGTGTCCGGTGACGGTCCCGTCGTGGGCGACGCTGGTGGAAGCGCAGCCCGACCCGGCGGTGGTGACGGACCCGGCGCTGCGTGCGGCGATCATCGCCACGGGCCGCCCGTGGCGCGTGCGCGACACGGCGACGCAGGTGGAGATGCTCCTGGTGCCGCCGGGGACGTTCCAGATGGGGTGCATCATGGGGTCGGACCAGTACGGGTGCATCTCACGGGAGCTTCCCGTGCACCAGGTGACGCTGACGAACGCGTTCTATCTGGGTCGGTACGAGGTGACGCAAGCGCAGTGGACGGCGACCATGGGGAGCAACCCGTCGTACTTCCAAGGCCAGCCCGACTCGGCCAGCCGCCCGGTGGAGCGGGTGCGCTGGGACAGAATCCAGGGCTACCTGAGCGCGACGGGCTTCCGGCTTCCCACCGAAGCGGAGTGGGAGTACGCGTGCCGCGCGGGGACGCAGACGCCGTTCTACAACGGGTCGACGGATGACACCACGGCGGGGACGCTGGCGTGGTGGTACTACAACACGTGCCAGCCCGTCACGAGCTGCGGCACGCGACCTGTCGGCGGCAAGGCCGCCAACGCCTTCGGCTTCCACGACATGCTGGGCAACGTGTGGGAGTGGGTGAACGACTGGTACGGCCTGTACACGGCGGACGCTCAAACAGACCCAACGGGTCCGGTAAGTGCGTCGTTCCGCGTGCTCCGCGGCGGCTCCTGGCTGGGCGGCCCGGGCAACGTGAGCTCGTCCTTCCGCACGTTCCTCCCGCCCGACTACGCGGATTACATAGACGGCTTCCGCGTCGCGAGGAACCCGTGAGTTCCGTTCCTCCCTTTCCTTTTACTGCCACCACGGGCGCGCGATTCAAATTGGTCCCGCTCCTCCGGGACCAATTTGTGACTACGCGGGCAGCGGCGACCTCCGCCCGCGCCGTGCGCGTGCCGCGAGCATGAGCGCCACGACCACCCCCGGCCCCGGCACCGCCTGCGGCGCCGCGCTCGAGCCGAACACCCACGCGTCCGCGCTGCCGTCGACCAGCGTCCGGTCGCCCGCGCCGAACATGGCCACCTGCCACTGTCCGCCGACCTGTGTCCAGTAGTGCCAGTAGTTCTCCACCGGCCACAAGTCGCCCTCGCCGTACTGGAAGTCGGTGCCGACGCCGATCCCGGTCACGAACTGGCCGAAGCTGAAGCTCTGATACTGCAGCTGCGCGCCCGCCACGCCGGCGATCGCCTGCTGCAGCGCCGCGAACCCGTTGGTGGGCTCCGTCCAGCGCAGCGTGAACACGTAGCCGTTGCCGTTCTCGAAGTCCACCTGGATGGTGGACGCGTACAGACCCGCGCCCACGTCATACGTGGCGACGATCCCGGCGACGGCGTGCGAGAGGGTGAACGAGGTGGCCGCGATCGCGGCGACGGAATGCATCCGGTGCATGGTGTTCCTTCCTGAGGTGCGCAGGAGAACGGGGTTGTCTCGGATGCCGGTCGACCCGACTCGCATGCACCCACGCGGGTGCTGCCTACGGTGACGCCTTCGTTGCGGACTTTGACCGCATTCCTCCGGGCATCCGAGCGGCCGCTTCGTGTGCGGCCGCGGGCACGATAGCCGCGATTCAGGCACGCGCCAGCGACTGTCGCGAGTTCGGCGCAGATCGGCGCGATTCCCGCTCACTACCATGCGTCCCGTCCCGGAGGACCCCATGGCCGACGCGAACCAGACCGAAGCCCTCATCGCCGCCTTCCGCTCGGACCACGAGCGCGTGAAGAAGGAGGTCCAGAAGGCCGTCGTGGGCCACGAGGAGATCATCGACGGCATCCTGGTGTGCCTCTTCGCGGGCGGGCACTGCCTGCTCGAGGGCGTGCCGGGCCTCGGCAAGACGCTCCTCATCCGCAGCCTCTCGCAAGCACTGCAGCTGAAGTTCGGGCGCATCCAGTTCACGCCCGACCTGATGCCCGCCGACGTCACCGGCACCACCATCGTGGTGGAGACCCCCGAAGGCCGCGACTTCCAGTTCCGCAGGGGCCCGCTCTTCGCGCAGATCGTGCTGGCCGACGAGATCAACCGCGCCACACCCAAGACGCAGAGCGCGCTGCTGGAAGCCATGCAGGAGCGCAGCGTCACCGTGGGCGGCGTCACCCACCAGCTCGACAAGCCGTTCTTCGTGATGGCCACGCAGAACCCCATCGAGCAGGAGGGCACGTACCCGCTGCCCGAGGCGCAGCTCGACCGGTTCTTCTTCAAGCTGGAGGTCGGCTACTCCACCCGCGCCGACCTTCGCGAGATCCTCAACCGCACCACCGCCGGCGCGATGGACGAGCCGCAGAAGGTGATCGACGCCGAGACCATCCTGCGCCACCAGAAGCTGGTGCGCGCCGTGCGGATCGCCGACCAGGTGCAGGACTACGCGGTGCGGATCGTGCTTGCGACGCACCCGCGCGGGCAGTTCGCGACGCCGCTCGTCAACCAGTTCCTGCGCTTCGGCGCCAGCCCCCGTGCCGCGCAGACCATCGTGCTGGGAGCGAAGGTGAAGGCGCTGCTTGCGGGCCGCGCCTCGGTGGCCGCCGAGGACATCAAGGCCGTGGCCGTGCCCGCGCTGCGCCACCGCGTGCTCATGAACTTCGAGGCCGAGGCCGAGGGCCGCGGCGCCGACGAGATCGTCACCAACATCCTGGAGACGGTGCCCGCGTCCGCCGCGGACTTCGCGGGCGCTCGCTGACCGGCCATGCTCGTCGCGCAGGCACACTCCTTCTCGCAGAAGGCGAGGCTCGCGGTCACCCTCGCATGGGTGGCCGGCTACGTGAACGTGGTGGGCTTCGTCGTATGTGGCAGGGCGGTGTCCCACGTGAGCGGCACCGTTGCGACGTTCGGCAAGGACGTGACCGACGGCGACTGGGCATTGCTTGGCTCGTCGGCATGGATCGTCTGGTGGTTCCTCGTGGGCGCGTTCGGCGCCGGCATGGCGATGCACGTGGCGCGTGCCCGTCGGTGGAAGTCGATCTACGTGCTGCCGATCGCGATCGAGGCCGCGGCGCTGGTGGCGCTCGGATTCGTCATCGCGCTCTCGGATGCGCCCCAGATCGAGGGCGGGCGCACCATCGCGGGGCCGTCGCTGCTTGTGGCCACGGGCATCGCCTGCTTCGCGATGGGCCTGCAGAACGCCACCATCACGCGCATCTCGGGCGGCGTCGTCCGCACCACCCACGTGACCGGCGTCCTCACCGACCTCGGGCTCGAGCTCTTCGCATTGGTCCCTCGCCGAGGCCCCACGCGCACCGTCGCCTCGCAGCCCGTCGGCGGGCTCTCGGTCGGCGAGCGCGCGGGGCTCCTTGCCAGCATCCTCGCGAGCTTCGCGATCGGTGCCGGCCTCGGCGGCTGGGCGCTCACCAAGACCGTCGACTTTGTCGTGGTGCCGCCGGTGCTGTTCCTCGCGTGGATCATCTTCGTCGATGCCTCGCAGCCGATCGCGGACTTGCTGCCGATCCCTCCCGCCGAGGACGCAGATCCTGGGTTGTGGCCACCGAACCTGGCCGTGTACCGGCTGCGGTGCGCTTCCACGCGCCGTGGGGCCGCGCATCGGCTGCCGAACATGCAGACGTGGTTTGAGGAACTCGACCCGTCGGTCGACGTGGCCGTGATCGACCTGGGTGACGCGTCGGACCTCGAGTCGGCGGGCGCCGAGGAACTCTGCATCGTGGCCGACCGCATGCACCGCGGGGGCAAGGCGCTGGTGGTCGCCGGCGTGGACGAATTGCGCCACCCGACGCTGCGCGCGGCGGGCCTCAAGCGCGTGATGCCCGTCGACTGCATCGCGCCCGACCTCGATTCGGCGCTCAAGCCCGCCAGCGAGCGCGCGTGGCGGCTCGCGGTGCGCTCGGCGTCGAGGCCGACCCCCGGCCATTGATCATCTGCCGGGCAGGTCCCACTCGATGTCGGGCGGCGCGCTCGGCACCGGCCCACGCGTCCGTTCCGCATCCGGGTCGCCCCGGTCCGCCGGAAGTTCGATGCGCATCACCGTGCCGCGCGGCGAGCGATCGCGGTGCTCGACGCGGCCGCCGTGCCGCTCGACCAGCTTTCGTGCCACCGCAAGCCCAAGGCCCGTGCCGCGCAGTCCCTTGCTGCTCGCAAACGGCTCAAAGAGCCGGGGCCTGATCTCCCGCGGCACGCCCGGGCCGTCATCCTCCACCTCGATGGCGAACGTGCCAACGCCCGCCACCAGCGTGCATCGCACGCGCACCATGCCCGAGCGCTCGGGCGCCGCCTCCACCGCGTTCGCCAGCAGGTTGAGCACGCACTGGTGGACGGCGTTCGCGTCGATCGGCGCGGGCGGCAGTCCCTCCTCGCGCTCGAACGCGAGGCCCACGCGGCGGCGCTCGGCGGTGGCGCGCATCAGGTCGACCGCCTCGCCCACCACGCCTTCGAGCTGCGTCTCGGCGATCTCGAGCGGTCGGTCCTTCGAGAACGCGAGCATGTTCATGACCAGCCAGGACACGCGGTCGAGGTTGCGGGCCACGATGGGCCATCCTTGCCTCGCCATGTCGAGGTCGCCACGGCGGAGCGCGAGCTCGACGGCATCCGCACCCGTCCGCAGCCCCTGCAGCACGTTGCGAATGCCGTGGCTGATGGTGGCCACCGTCTCGCCGATGGCGCGCAGGCGTTCGGGGTCGGACTCCGCGGGCGGCGGGTCGCCGGGCCCGCCCACGTCGGTCACGCGCATGGTGGTCCTGCCGAACCGCAGCTCGTCGCCCGCGCGCAGCTCCACCCGGCCTTCTGCGCGCTGCCCGTTCACGAAGCTGCCGTGCGCGCTGGCAAGGTCGCGCAGGAACCAGCGCCCCTGCGACGGCGTCAGTTCGGCATGGCGACGGCTTACCGTGGGATCGGTGGACCCGAGCGCCTCGGTGCTGCGGCCCACCAACTGCGGCTCGGTGTCCGGGAGCACGTGCCGCGCACCCGCATCAGGCCCCGCGATCACGTGGAGTGCGAGCACGTCACTCCTCCGAGAGCAACTTGCGGAGCGCGGCGGCGCGTTCGGCGTCCACCGTCAGCAACGCCTGCTCCTGGTCCGAGGCGCATGTGCGGTCGCCAAGCCGGAAGCACGCGAGTCCGAGCACGAACCGCGCCTGGACGTTCGCACCGTCGAACGCGACCGCCTGCGCTGCGAGCGCACGCGCGTCGGCGTACCGCTCCTCCTTGATGGCCGTCGCGGCGAGGCGGGTCTGCGCCGCAGCCTTCGCCTGGGGCGTTCCGTGCTCGAGCGCCATGCGATACGCCTCGGTCGCGCGCGCGGCATCGCCGATCCCCTCGAGGCTGAGCCCGCGGTGCGCATGGGCGGTGGGATGCGTGGCCTCGACGGCGAGTGCCTTGTCGAAGGCCGCGAGCGCGTCGTCGCGCCGGCCAAGCCGCTCGTACGCGTAGCCGAGCGCGGCCGGGATGTCGGCGTCGTCGGTGATGGCCCGCGATGCCTCGTCGAGCTGCTGGGCCGCGTCGCCCCAGCGCTGCTGCGCCAGGAGCACGACGCCCAGCACGGCCTTCGCGTGCCCCCGCGAGCCGTCGAGCGCCAGCGCCGCTCGCGCGGCCTGCTCGGCTGCGTCCCGGCGGCCGGCGTTCCACTCGAGCACCGCGATCGCCTCCTCGACTCGGGCGCTCGCGGCACCCGCCGCGCGCGCGGCCGCAAGCGCCGCCCGCGAGCCCGCCGCGTCGCCGTCGTCCAGCAGCATGCCTGCGAGCGCGAGCGCCGCGTCGGCCTGGCGCGCGTCGGCGGCCACCGCTTCGCGGAACGCCGCGAGCGCCGCGGGACGGTCGCCCGCGGCCAGTTGCGCGTGCCCAAGCGCGTGCAGCGCGTGCGACCTGCGCGCCGGATCGGAGGTCGCGGGAAGGTCCAGCGCGCGGCGTGCGGCGTCGGTGGCTCCGGCCGCGTCGCCGGTCGCGACGAGCGCGATGGCGAGGTTGGTCCATGCGCCTGCGAGTCCCGACTCCAGCTTCAGTGCCTCGCGGTACGACGCAATCGCCCCCTTCGCATCGCCCGCTCGCTGCGCGGCGACGCCTGCATCGAACGCCGCGATCGCCTGACGACGGAGCTCCGCTGCAGCGCGAGACGCTTCCTCGGCCGCGGCCCGTTCGGCCTGCGCGCGGGCCTCCGCCTCGGCGTTCGCCCGCGCCTCGGCTTCCGTGCGCGCGCGGGCCTCCGCCTCGGCACGTGCCTTCGCCTCGGCCTCGGCCTTCGCGCGCTCCTCGGCCTTTGCGCGCGCCGCCGCTTCCTCGGCCGCCGCCTGCTCGTCCGCCAGCCGCTGGGCGTCCGCCTGGCGTCGCGCCTCGTTCGCCCGCCGCACATAGGAAGCCAGCGGCCACGTGACGGCCGCAGCCACCGCAAGCACGACCAGTCCCACGACGATCGGCGTCTTCGAGCGCATGCGGGCAGGGTACTTGCGGCGGCTAGCGCTGGAAGTCGTAGATCGCGCCCAGCCCGAGGATCCGCGTGAGCGCATCGAGCGCATCGCGGCCCTCGCGCAGCAGCTGCGGGTCGGCAAGGTCCTGCGGCGACAGTTCCTCGCGGTAGTGCCCGCGCACCCACCGCACGAGGGCCTCGTGCCGCTCTGGCGACCACAGGCACCCTGGGGCCACCGCCGCCAGCTCGTCCTCGGTGAGCGGGACGCGCAGCCGCAGGCACGCCGGCCCGCCGCCGTTGCGCATGCTCTCGCGCACGTCGAGGTAGATCGCGGTCTTCACCGGGCACCGCGCGTCGGTCACCATCGACTCGACCAGTCGGGCCACGCCCGGGTGCTGCTCGGACTCGGTGGGAAGGATCAGCGCCATGCCGCCCTCAGGCATCGTCACCACCTGGCTGTTGAAGAGGTAGGTGCGGACCGCATCGGCGACGCTCACCTCCGACTCGGGCACGGTCACGACATGCAGCGCACCGCCGAGCGCGCGTTCCACGTCGTCGATCACGCGGGCCTGGTCGAGGAACGCGTGCTCGTGCACCAGCAGGAATCGCCCGTTGCCGACGGCGATCACGTCGTTGTGGAACACCCCTTGGTCGATCGCGGCCGGATGCTGCTGCGCCCAGACGCAGCGTGCCGGGTCGACGCCGTGGCGCGCGGCGACCGCCTGGCTCGCCTCGAGCGTCTGACGCGCCGGATAGCGCGACGGCCTGCGCCCCGCGCCGCTTGCCTGCGCACCGAATACGAACAGGTGCACGCCGGCGACCTCGCCGCCCGACGCGTCGCTCGACGTGAGGCGGGTGTGGTTCGCCGCACCTTCGTCACCGAACGCGCTGGGGGTGCCGTCATCGAGCGCGGCGGGCAGTGCGTCATGCACCACGAAGTGCGCGGCATCGGCGAACACCGCCCGAAGCGTGCGCGCGGTCTGCGGCGGCTCGATCGCGCGGTGCGGCATCGCGCGGAGGTTCGCCACCGTCAAGTGGACGCGTCCGTCGCCCGAGTCCATCCCCGGCGTCACGGTGGCGGCGTTGGCGGTCCACATGCTGCTGGCGCTCGACGCGCGCGCCAGCAGGTGCGGTGCCTCGCGTGCGGCGGTCGCCACGGTGACCTCGTCCGACCCCGTGAACCCCAGCGCGCGGAGCGTGGGGACGTGGGGGCGTTCCTGCGGGGGAAGCCAGCCCTGCGCGATGCCGAGCCGAGCGAGCGACGCGGCCTTCGCCAGTCCCTGCAGCGCGGCGTCCCGCGGCCGGGACACGGAACCCTGGTTCGACGTGCTCGCGACGTTTCCGCGGGAAAGCCCCGCGTAGTTGTGGGTGGGACCGACGATGCCGTCGAAGTTCGCCTCGGGCACGCTTCGGAGACTACCCGCGGTCCTCATACAATCGCGGCTTCATGGCCCGGTCGACCAAGGCTCCCGGCTCCGCCTCGCGGGCGGTTCCCGATGCATCGATGCGCATCGTGGTGCTCACGGGCAAGGACTCGTTCCTGCGCGTCGAGCGCTCCCGGCAACTGCAGGAGTCGCTCGAGTCCGCGCACGGGGCGGTCGACCGCTTCGACCTCGACGGCGCCTCGGCGTCGCTTTCCGCCGTGCTCGATGAATTGCGTTCCTATGGACTGATGGCCCAGCACAAGCTGGTCATCGTCGACAATGCCGAGCAGTTTCTGGCCTCCGAGGACCGCCGCCGCGCGATGGAGCGCTACGCCGAGAAGCCGCAGCCGGAGAGCACGCTCTTGATGCGTGCAGGCGCCCGGTGGAACCCGGGCAAGTTCGACAAGCTGGTCGAGGCTGCCGGAGGTGCCGTGCTCAAGTGCGATGCGCCGTCGGATCAGGAGGCGAAGGCCTGGTGCGCCGCGCGTGCCACGCGCCACCATGGCGCCGAACTGGGCCCGGGCGCGGCCGAGCTCTTGGTCGAGAAGATCGGCCCCGACCTGGCGCGCCTGGACAGCGAACTGGCCAAGCTGGCGGCAGCCGCGGGGCAGGGCAAGCCCATCGCGCGGGCGCTGGTGAGCGAGTTCGTCGGCCTGTCCCGTGAGGAGCAGGCGTGGGAGATCCAGTCCGTGCTGCTGCGCCACGGGTCGCGGGGGGCGTTGCAGAAGCTGAATGAGCTGGTCCGCGTCTCGGGGGCTCCAGAACAACTGGTCGGATGGTCGATCTCGGACATCATGCGGAAGGTGCATGACGCCGCCCGGCTCCAGGCCCAGGGCCTCGACGACTTCGCTGTCGGCAAGCGGCTGCGCCTCTGGGGCGATTCGCAGGCGCTGATCACCAAGGCCGCACGCACGCTCGGTCCGCGCCGCTCCGCCTCGATGCTCGCCGAGTGCGTGCGGACCGATGCCCGCACGAAGTCCGGCTGGAGCTCGGACACGCTGCGCACGCTGGAATGCATGGTCGTCTCGGTGGGCGGGAGGCTTGCGTGAAGCGGATTCCCCTGGCTGCTGCCCTGGCCGTCGTCGCGGGATGCGCTGCACCCACGCGCACGCCGCCGCCGCCGCTGGTCGATCGCGCCCCGGCCGCGACGAAGGGCCCGGACCCGATCGCGCATGACCAGGCACGTGCGGAGTTCGACGCGCTGCCTGCGTCGAAGCTCGCGGGGGCGCCGGTGTCGAACGTCGATCGCCCCTCCGCGATGCCGCTCCTCGAGATGACGTTGCCGCCGGCCGAGCCGGCGCAGGTGGCGCGCATCGAGGTGGCGGACCAGCCCACGGCGCCTCCGTCGATGCCGGCGGAGGAAGCTGCGATGCCGATGCCGGACGACGTGCTGCGCGCGCTTGACGCGCGACCGCGCGTGCGGCCGGCGCCGGTGGTGGTCGTGGTGCCGGAGCCTGCGCCCGCACCCGAGCCGATCCCGGAACCGTTGCCCGTTCCGGAGCCGATTCCGGTGCCGGAGCCGGTGCCAGTACCGGTGCCAGTACCTGAACCCGAGCCGGCACCGGCGCCTGCGGCCGAGCCCACGCCGGAGCCGACGCCTGCACCGGAACCCGCGCCTGAGCCCGCGCCTTCGCCGGAACCCGCGCCTGCGCCGGAACCGGAACCTGCGCCGGAACCCGCGCCCGCGCCTGAGCCGGAACCAACGCCTGAGCCCGCGCCTGCGCCGGAGCCGGAACCAACGCCTGAGCCCGCGCCTGCGCCGGAGCCGGAACCAGCGCCTGAGCCCGCGCCTTCGCCGGAGCCCGCGCCTGCGCCGGAACCCGCACCTGCGCCGGAACCCGCACCCGAGCCGATGCCGGAGCCTGCGCCTGAGCCAACGCCCGAGCCCGCACCTGCGCCTGAGCCCGCGCCTGCGCCGGAACCCGCACCTGCGCCTGAGCCCGCGCCCGCGCCGGAGCCCGCACCTGCGCCGGAACCTGCCCCCGCGCCCGCCCGTCGTCCGCTTCGGCGCCCGACGTTGACGCCCGCGCCGGCCACGGTCGTTCCAACCGATCCGCGGATCGTCCGGACTGCCGAACCACCGATCGCCGAGCCATCGAGCGCTGCGTCGCGCTCCGCCCGTTCGGACGCCGGCACCGAGCGCGTGGTGCCGTCCACGCCTGCCGCGCCCGCGGCGATTCCCTCGCCGGAACCCGCTCCCCCGCAGGCCCCGCGCATGTCGGCGCAGCCGTTGCCCCTGCCGGTCCCGTCCGGTCCCGCGCCCGCGGCAACCGGTCGCCCGCTGCCTGGCTCGCAGCCCACCGTGACGCCCGTCACGCCCGCACCCGCGCCTGAACCCGCACCCGCGCCTCCCGTCGAGCTCCGCCACATGACGATCGCGTCGAAGGTGCGCGCGTTCGGTGACGTCGTCGCGATCGCTCCCGCATCGAAGAGCGCCGGCTCGTCGTTCATCGCCTACGTCGAGCTCGCGAACTGGCCGACGCGCCCCGCGGCCGGTGGCAAGGTCACCGCGCTGGTGCGCTACGACGTGCGCATCCTCGACGCCGATGGCCTGCCGGCCGCGTCGTTCGGCCCGTTCACCGCGTCGCACACCGCACCGCCGCCCGTCGTCGACAACTTCGTCGCGCGCGTGGTGAAGGTGCCGGCCACGCTGCCGCCCGGGCGCTATGCAGTCGAGATCGACGCCACCGATCCCGAGACCGGCGCCCGCGCACGCACGACCGCCGCGCTCGAAGTCACCGCCGCGCCGCCGACGCGCTGATTTTCGGACACGCTGCCTCGGTACGATGCTTCGTCCCCCTTGCGGGCCGAGCCACGGTGTCCGACCAGCCTCCACACCCCGCGTCGCATGCACCAGAAGCCCACGGCTCACCGGAGCCGTTGGTCCCGTCCCGGCCCACCGCCGAGGCTGCGCTGCCACCCCTCGGGCCAGGGACTTCACGGACCGGCGATGCCCACCATGCCGGGACGCTCGCGCTCGCGATCGGCGCCGTCGGCGTGGTGTTCGGGGACATCGGGACCAGCCCGCTGTACGCCCTGCAGGAGACCGTCATCAAGCACGGTTCGGCCGACCGGCCATTCGTGATGGGCGTGCTGTCCCTCATGTTCTGGGCCCTGCTCCTGATCGTGGTTCTGAAGTACCAGATCTTCATCATGCGGGCGACCAACCGCGGCGAGGGCGGGCTGTTCTCGCTGCTTTCGCTGCTGCCGCGGGGCCTGGCGCGGCGCTCCGACCTCCGGCTGGCATTCTTCGGCCTGATCGCCATCATCGGCAGCGCCCTGCTGCTCGGCGACGGCGTGATCACGCCCTCGATCTCGGTGCTGTCCGCGATGGAAGGCCTGTCGGTCCACAATCCGGCGCTTGAGAGCTGGATCGCGCCGCTGACCACGGTCATCCTGGTGTTCATCTTTGCGGTGCAGCGCCTCGGAACGGGCCACATCGGCAAGGTCTTCGGACCCGTGATGATCGTGTGGTTCACGGTGCTCGGCTACCTGGGCCTGCAGTCGCTCCTCCGGGATCCTTCGGTGCTCGAGGCGGTCAACCCGCTGCACGCGGTGCGGCTGGTGGCGAGCGACCCCGGCGGTACGTTCCTGCTGCTGGGCTCGATCGTGCTGGTCGTCACCGGGGCGGAGGCGCTGTACGCCGACATCGGTCACTTCGGCATCGGCCCGATCCGCGTGGGCTGGTTCTCGCTCGTCTGGCCCTGCCTGCTCCTCAATTACTTCGGGCAGGGCGCATGGATCATCGCGAACCCGCCGACCCCCGAGCAGCTCGCGGAGTACAAGCCCTTCTACGGCATCGTTCCGCCGTCGCTGGTCATCCCGATGGTCCTGCTCGCCACAGCCGCGACCATCATCGCCAGCCAGGCCATGATCTCGGGCGTCTTCTCGACCGCGCGACAGGCGATCCGGCTCAATTACCTGCCGCGCCTGCGGGTCGTGCACACGTCCAGCGCCACCGAGGGGCAGATCTACATCCCGTTCATCAACTGGACGCTCATGGTGGGCTGCCTCACCACGGTGTTCCTCTTCCGTTCCGCGACGCAGCTCGCAGAGGCCTACGGGATCGCGGTCACTGCCGTGATGGTGATCACGTCGTTGCTGTTTACCGAGGTCGCGCTGCGCACCTGGAAGTGGAAGCCGTGGATCGTGTGGACGGTGATGGGCGTGTTCCTGGCGATCGACCTGCTGTTCCTCGCATCGAACATGGCGAAGATCCTGCACGGCGGCTGGTATGCGCTCGCGATCGCCGCGGTCGGCACCATCGTGATGCTCACGTGGCACCAGGGCTCGCTCGCCATCGGCCGCAGGCTCGCCGAGCAGACCGAGTCGATCCACGAGTTCCTCGCCCGGATGTGGGCCGAGGTGATCCCGCGCGTTCCGGGTACCGCCGTGTTCATGACGCCGTCGGCGCAGGCGCCGTTCGCGCTCATCAGTTTCGTCAAGCACGCGCACGTGCTGCACGAGCAGGTGGTGCTGCTCTCGATCGCGCCCTGCGACGCGCCCTTCGTGAGCGACCGTGACCGCGTGGCGGTCCGCTGGATGCCCGACGGATTCTGGGCCGTCAATGCGCAGGTCGGCTTCATGGAGGAGCCCGACGCGGTCAGGATCCTCGCCCTCGCACGCGAGCGTGGCCTGCCCTTCGACGACTCGAACGTGACCTACTTCGCGCGCAAGATGCAGATCGTCCCGGACGGCCAGGCGCCCATGGCGCGGTGGCGGAAGTCGCTCTATGCGCTCCTGCACTCGAACGCCGCCGACGTGACCAGCGCGTTCAACCTGCCGTCCGACCGCGTCGTCGAGTTCGGCGTCCAGATGCGGCTCTGAACCCGTACCCGCCATGCGTTCCATCGCCATCAAGATGCTCTTCGGCGACTCCGCGAAGTTCTACGGGATCCTCCTGGGACTGGCGTTCGCGACCCTGCTGATCGCGCAGCAGTCGAGCATCTTCGTCGGCCTCATGAGCCGCACGTACGCGCTCATCGAGGAGACGCCGCAGCCCGACCTCTGGGTGGTTGACCCGACGCTCCTCTTCGTCGACGACACCAAGCCGATGCAGGTGACCGCGCTGCAGCGCGTGCGCAGCGTGCAGGGCGTCCTCTGGGCGGTGCCGATGTACAAGAGCCTGCTGGTCGCGAAGCTGCCGAATGGCTCGCGGCAGCTGTGCGACGTGGTGGGCGTCGACGACGCGAGCCTCATCGGCGCGCCGCCGACCATGGTGCAGGGCAGCGTCGAGGTGCTCCGCAACCCCGACACGGTCATCATCGAGACGCGCGGCCAGCGCGGGCGGCTGGCGCAGCCCGTGGACCTCGAGGACCCCGCGGGCCCGAAGCGGAAGATCGAGGTCGGAGAGCTGCTCGAACTCAACGAGAAGCGCGCCGTGATCGGCGGCATCGCCGAGACCACGCCCACGTTCCAGGCGGTCCCGACCATCTACACCACCTACTCCCGGGCCATCTCGTACGCGCCCGCCACGCGACGCACGCTGAGCATGGTGCTCGTGAAGGCCGACCCGTCGGTCCCGGTGGCCGAGCTGCAGCGCCGCATCGCGCGCGAGACCGAGCTCTCCGTCTACACGCCCCGCGAGTTCGCGTGGATGACCATCGAGTTCTGGATGAAGCAGACCGGCATCCCGATCAACTTCGGCATCGCGATCGCGCTCGGGTTCCTCGTCGGCGTCGCGATCGCGGGGCAGATGTTCTACAACTTCACGCTCGACAACCTGAAGTACTTCGGCGCCATGAAGGCCATGGGCGCGACCACGCCGCGGCTGCTCGGGCTCGTCGCGCTCCAGGGACTGGTCGCGGGCGCGCTCGGGCTGGGCATGGGGCTCGGCGCCACCTCGATCGTGGGGCTCACGATCCCGCCCGACAAGCTCGCGTTCAAGATGACGTGGCACATCCCGATCATCGCCGCGGGTGCGGTGATCTTCATCGTCGTCGCGTCGAGCGCCTTCAGCATGCGCCGCGTCGCCAAGCTCGATCCCGCCGAGGTGTTCCAGGGATGAGCGAGCACCGCACCGCAATCCGCTGCGCCCGCATCACGAAGACCTTCGGGTCCGGCGAGGCGGTGGTGCATGCGCTGCGCGGCATCGACCTCGAGGTGCGCCGCGGCGAGATGATGGCGCTGGTCGGGCCGTCCGGTTGCGGAAAGACGTCGCTCATCTCGATCATGGCCGGGCTGCTGCAGCGCGACGAGGGCGAGCTCGAGGTGATGGGCACCGATCCCGGTGCGCTCTCCGGGCACGAGCGCACCAAGTGGCGAGGCGCGAACGTTGGGTTCATCTTCCAGCAGTTCAACCTCATCCCGCAGGTCTCGATCCTCGAGAACGCGGCCGTGCCACTGCTCCTGCGCAACGTCCCGCGTCGCGAGGCGCACGAACGGGCCGCCGCGCTCCTGCGCGAGGTCGGGCTCGCGGGCCGCGAGAACTCGCGTCCCACCAAGCTCTCGGGCGGCCAGCAGCAGCGCGTGGCGATCGCACGCGCCCTGGTCAACGAGCCCCGCATCCTGGTGTGCGACGAGCCGACCAGCGCGCTTGACGGCGCCACGGGGCAAAAGGTGATGCACCTGATCCGCGACATCACCCGACGCGACGACCGCGTCGTGATCCTGGTGACCCACGACGAGCGCATCTACCACTTCGCCGACCGCATCGCGCACCTCGACGACGGGCGCGTCACGCACGTTTCCACGCCCGCCGAGGCGCTCGCGGAGAGCGCAGCCCGGATGGGCGAGGCCGCCGCCGCACGCGGCTGAGTCCCGCCGTACGCTGATTCCCGAACCAGGCACCCCACGCATGAACTGGAAATTCGTCATCCTCCCTGCGCTCGCCCTCGCGGGAATCGTCGCCGCGGTGGTGACCGTCTCCAAGCAGTCGAAGCCGCCCGCGGTGCCCCCGCCGACGGTGCCGCCCGCGGCGTCGCCCTTCGGCGACCGCGTGAGCGGATCCGGGCTCGTCGAGCCCTCGAGCGAGCTCGTGCTCCTGGGCGCACCGGTCAGCGGGCTGGTCGAGGAGGTCATGGTCACCGAGGGCCAGCGCGTGAAGAAGGGCGATCCGCTCTTCGCCATCGACCGGCGCACGCTCCGTTCGCAGCTTGCCGGTGCCGAGGCGCGCCTGCTGTCCGCCGAGGCGCGGCTCGGGCAGGCGAAGAGCATGCCGAAGCCGGAGTCCCTGGCACAGGCGCAGGCGCGCGCCGAGCAGTCGCGCGCGGCCGTGGCCGACGCGCAGGGGCGGCTCGAGCGGCTGATCGCGGTCGGCGAAGCGGGCGCGATCTCGCGCAACGAGCGTCCGACCCGCGAGTTCGATCTGGCCACCGCCAAGGCGCGTCTGGCCGAGGCGGAGGCGAACCTGGCGTTCGTGAAGCGCGGTACCTATCCCGAGGATCTCAAGGTCTTCGAGAGCGAGGTCGCGGTCGCACGGGCCGAGTGCGATGCCCTGCGAACCGAGCTCGACCGTTGCATCGCGCGCGCCCCGATCGACGGCAACGTCCTCAGGATCGACGCCCGCCCCGGCGAGTACGCGGCGGCGGGCCCCGGCGCCGAGGTGCAGATGCAGCTCGGGAACCTCGACCCGCTCCACATCCGGGTCGATATCGACGAACTCGACGCGTGGCGCTTCGATCCGAAGGGCAAGGCGGTGGCGTCGCTGCGCGGCGGTCGGCAGCAGACCTATCCGCTGCGCTTCGTGCGCCGCACGCCGCTGGTGCAGCCCAAGCGCGCACTCACCGGCGAGAATGCCGAGCGCATCGACACGCGCGTGATCCAGGTCATCTACGCGTTCGAGGACCCGAAGGCGGGCGTCGCGCCGGGGCAGCTGCTCGACGTGTACATCGAGAGCGCTGCGCCGCAGGCGGAGCCTGCGAAGCCCGCCGAGGCGCCGGAGGCACCCGCGCCGGCGGCGAAGCCTGCGGAAGCCCCGAAGCCTGCGGACGCACCCAAGGCTCCACTCACTGCACCCAAGAATGGCGGTTGACGCCGAGAGCTCAGCGCGTGCCACCGCCGCGTCGCAGGAACGGCGCGCCGCGACGTTTGCGCTGATGGCCGGCATCGCAATCATGGCGACGAAGTTCGTCGCGTGGCGGCTGACGGGCTCGAGCGCCGTCTACAGCGATGCGGTGGAGTCCATCGTCAACGTGGTTGCGGGCGCGTTCGCGCTGTGGGCCATCGCGCAGTCGCACCGGCCAGCCGATCGCACGCACCCCTACGGCCACGGCCGTTTCGAATTCCTGAGCGCCACCGTTGAGGCCGCGCTCGTCGGCGCCGCGGGCGCAAGCATCGTGTGGGAGGCCGGCCACCGGCTGCTCTCCGGCGCGGAAATGCCGCAGCGGCTCGACGCGGGGCTCGTCATCATCGGCGCTGCCGGGCTCGCGAACGCCGCGATCGGAGCGTGGCTCCTCCGCCTGGGCCGCCGCAACGGATCCGCCGCGCTCGCGGCCGATGGGCAGCACCTGCTCTCGGACGCGCTCACGAGCGTCGCCGCGCTGGGTGCGCTGTTTGCGGTGCGGCTCACGGGGATCGCGTGGATCGACCCCGTGGTCGCGCTCTGCATGGCCGGCGTCTTGGTCGCGATGGCCGCACGCACGATGCGGCGGTCGCTGGGCGACCTGGTCGACGAGCAGGACGAGCGCGACTACGAGCTGGTACGCGCCATCCTCGACGCGCACGTCGAGCGGCCGGGCGCGGTGGCACGCGAGCCGCGGATCGTCGGATGGCACAAGCTGCGCACGCGCCACGTCGGCCGCCATCATTGGGTGGAGTTCCACCTGCAGGTGGACGGCTCGATGGACGTCCGCGCGGCCCACGACCTTGCCAGCGCCATCGAGCACGAGGTCGAGCAGGCGCTCGCCTCCGGCATGGACGGCGGAAACGCGACCGCGCACGTCGAGCCCGCCTGACTCATGCCAACAGCGCGCCCGCGAGCGCGGCGAGCGCCACGACCGCAACCACCGGCACGCGCGGGCGCGCGAGGAGCGCCAGGCTCCCTGCCGCGATGCACGCGGTCGTGACGTCCGTGATCCCTGCCGGCACCACCGGATCGGCAAGCGCCGCGACGAGCACGCCCGTCACCGCGACCGTCGCGCCACGCATGGCGCCGCGGGCGGCGCGCGCTCCCGCAATGGCATTCCACGCGGGCATCGCGGCCACCACCAGCAGGAGTCCCGGCACAAACACGCTGGCCGTCATCAGCGCCGCGGCACCCGCGGCCGCCCATGGGCCATCGGGCTGCCCCATGGCGGCCCCAAGGAACGCGACCATCGTGAAGAGCGGCCCCGGCACGGCCTGCGCCAGCGCATAGGCCGCGATCACGGTGCCCTCGGGCAGCCACGCATGCTCGACGAACGGTCGCTCGATGAGCGGGAGCACCACGTGCCCGCCGCCCACGACCAGCGACCCGGCACGCACGCACGTCGCGGCGGCCTGGACCACGGGCGGAGCGCCTGCCGAGGCGAACGAAAGCGCCACGAGCGCCGCAAGCACCAACGCCGCGACGGATCCATGCAGGCGCGCGGCCGCAGGTTCGCGCGCGCCGTTCGAGTTCGCTGCCGCCCCGCGCGCCGCGCCCGCACCGCGCGACATGTCCGTGGCGCGGTCGCCACGATCCATGGCGATTCCAGCCGCTGCCGCGGCAACGATCACGCCTACCTGGGCCGCCGTTGCCGCCACCCCGCCGAACGCACGCGCCACCGCCAGCACGGCCACGGTGCATGCGGCCGCGCCGATCAGCGGCCCGCCGCCACCGAGCGCACGCGCCATCGACCACGCGGCGCGCGCGACCGCCGCCACCGCCAGCGCGCGCAGTCCTGCGAGCCACCCCGCGCCCGAGATCTCAGTGCCCCTTGCCACCAGCCCGGCACCGGCCGCGGCCAGGACCGCGGCGCTGGGCAACGTGAAGGCCGCCCACGCCGCCACCGCACCCATCATCCCCGCGCGGCGCATGCCGAGCGAGAACGCCACCTGCGTGCTCGTCGGCCCCGGCAGCAGCTGGCACATCGCGACGGTGGACGCCCACTGGCCGTCGTCCAGCCACGAGCGCCGAGTCACGAACTCGCGGTGGAAGTACCCGAGGTGCGCCACGGGCCCACCGAACGACGTGCACCCCAGGCGCAGGAACGCTCCGATGACCTCGGCGACGGAACCCATGGCCTGCAAGGTATGGCAGGGCGAGGTCGCGCGGCTACCCTCCGAGCCATGCGCCCCGCACCGCAGCTTGCGCCGCTCGACCTCGACACGATCCGGCGCCTCTGGAAGCCACGCCGCGACTCGTATGCCGATGCACGGCTCTACGAGGAGAATCGCATCCGCCTGCACCGGGCCTTCAGCTGGCTCGAGCGCGCGGAGCGGTGCGGTGAGGCGCAGCTCGACGACCGCTACCTCGCGCAGTGGGCGGCGCTCATGGCGCTCGCATCGCGGTGGGACGAGGGCCGCGGCGCCCCGGCGGCCGAGCGCACGGCGCTGGCGGCGTTCGTGCGCCAGGTCTCCGCCACGGACCACGACGGCGTCGTTCCCGCCACGCTCGAGCGCGAGCGTGCGCTGGTGATCAGCGTGTTCACCGATCGATACCTGGCTCGCCACTTCGATGCCGTCGATGCGCGGGCGCTCGTCGAACGCCGCCGCTTCGACCGCGTGGCCCAGATGATGCTCGAGCGTTGCGCGCTCGTGCACGCGCAGCTTGCGCAGGGCGGGTCGACCTACGCCAGCCGGGAGAACCGGACGGTGCTGAAGCGGTCGTCGATGGCGCTCGACCGGTTCACGCTCGCGGCGCTCCAGGTGTTCATCAACCACGGCTACGCGGACGACTGGGGCGGACTCTGCTGGCCGCCCGCGCGCGGCTGACCGCGCGGTCCCCCGTCCACGCGCCCGCGCCCGATCGCATCCTTGCCGAACCGGCGCGCCACCGCGTCCGCCACGCGGTCGAGCGCACGCTGGCGTTCGTCGTCCGGGTCGGCGAACAGCGACCCACCGGTGTCCGTGCCCCCCTCGTCGCGCGCAAGCCGCACGCCGACCAGCCGCACCGGGCGGAATCCGCGCGCCGACCACGCGCGGAACGCCTCGCGCGCCGTCCGCACCAGCACCAGCGTCGCATCCGTCGCGGCGTCGAGCGTGCGCGATCGGGTGATGGTCTCGAAGTCGCCGAACCGGATCTTCACCGTCACCGTCCGCGCGCGTGCCGTCGCGGCGCGCATCCGCATCGCCGCCGACTCCACGAGCCCGCGGAGCACGTCCTCGACTGCCTCTGGGTCCGCGACGTCCTCGTCGAACGTCGTCTCGTGGCCGAAGCCCTTGGCTTCGTGCTCGACCTCCACCGGGCGGTCGTCGTGCCCGAGCGCACGCTGCCGCATCGCCACCGCATGATCCCCCAGCGCATCGCGGACCGTGCGTTCGTGCATGCGTTGGAGATCCGCGAACGTGCGCACGCCCGCCGCGTGGAACGCACCCGCGCTGCGCGGCCCGACGCCCCACATGCGCTCGATGGGGAGCGGCGCAAGCCACGCCGCAAGGGTGCCGGGCGGTTCGTCGGCCGGAACCTCGGTGAGCCCGTCGGGCTTGTGCATATCGCTGGCAAGCTTCGCGACGAATTTGTTGGGACCGACCCCCACGCTCACGGTGAGGCCGAGCTCCTCGCGCACCGCGCGACGAACTCCCTCCGCGATGGTCCGCCCGGTTCCCAGCAGCCGCTCGCTGCCCGTGCAGTCGATGAACGCCTCGTCGACGCTCAGCGGCTCGACCAGCGGCGAGCACCGGCCGAGGATCGCCATGAAGCGTGTGCTGAGTTCCGAATAGCGAGCGAACCGCGGCCGCGCCACGTGCGCATGCGGGCACAGCGCCAGCGCTCGCCCCATCGGCATCGCGCTGCGGCATCCGAAGGCACGCGCTTCGTAGCTGGCCGCCGCGACGACGCTGCGTGGCGAGCGACCGCCGACCAGCACCGGCTGGCCCCGCAGCGACGGGTCGTCGAGCTGCTCCACCGACGCGAAGAACGCGTCGAGGTCCGCGTGCAGGATGGTGCGCGCGCCTGGCATCGGCAACCACCGTACCGTGCGGCGGTACGCTTGGGGCATGGTCGTCACGCCCACGCTCGCCGACTCGGTCCCGCCGCTCCTGGAGGCCTTCGGGCGACTGCACCCGGTGATGGTGCACCTGCCGCTCGGCCTGGTGTTCGCCGCGTTCGCGGTCGAGGCATGGCGCGTGGTGCAGCGGCGGCGCGAGATGTCGCCGTTCACGCCCACGGCACTTGGCCTGGCCGCGCTTTCGGGCGTGATGGCCGGTGCCACCGGCATCGCCTTCGCGGAATCGCACGGCAGCGGCGACGACCTCTTCTGGCACCGGTGGCTGGGGATCGGCGCGACCGTCGCCTGTGCGGGCGCAGCCTGGGCTGCGTGGCGCGCGGCGCGGCCCTCGGGCGTCGACGCGGTGCCCGCGGTGCGTGGGCTCCTCGTCGGGCTGACGGTGCTCGTCGCGTGGAGCGGGCACCTGGGCGCGAACATGGTGTGGGGACCGGGCTTCCTGTGGGAGCCGCTGATGGAGCAGGCCGATGGGGAGGAGCGTGCGGCGGCGGCTGTGCCCGATGGCGAGACCGCCACGAGCGGCGCGCAGGGCGATTCGCCCGCACCGACGGCCCCCGTGGCGCCGGCGGGTGACCCGGTGCGCACCGAGAAGCTCGCGTTCTTCCGCTCGAACATCCTTCCCATCTTCGAGACGCGCTGCTACGAGTGCCATGGCAACGGCAAGCGCAAGGGCGGGCTCCGGATGGACGACCGTTCGTCGCTGGTCTCGAAGGACGACGATGGCCTGTGGATCGTGAAGCCGGGCGAGCCGAAGGAGAGCGTGCTCGTCAATCGCGTGCTGCTTCCCGCGGAGGACGACCTCGCGATGCCGCCCGAGGGCGAACGACTTGCGGTGGCGCAGGTCGAGGACCTCCGAAAGTGGATTGAGGACGGCGCCGTCATGCCCGAGGCCGCCGATGCGGCGGCTCCCGCGTCGCAGGCGGCCGCGGCAGCGGCGGGCGCCGCGTCGCCTGGCTCCGCGAAGTCCGTGGCGCTCGCCCCGCGTCCTGCGGCTGCTCCGCGGCGACCGCTCGCGCAGGATCTTCCCCCGCTCGGAGCCGGCGAGGCCGAGGCTGCCGCGGGCCTGCGGGCCAAGGGCATCAACGTCACGCCCATGGCCTCCGGCGCATCGACGTTCACCGTGAGCATGCCCGGCGGGCCGGAGGTCGGCGACGTCGACTTCGTCGCGATCTACCCGATGGCCGCGCGGATCGAGGAGCTCTCGCTCGCGCGAAGTTCGGTCACGGATGCGGGCGTGATGTCGATGCCGTCGCTTCCGAACGCGCGCTCGGTGCGGCTCGACAACACCGGGCTCACCGATGTCGGGATCACCGCGGTGCTGTCGCGCACCCTCGATGCCGAGACGGTGAATCTGGTGAACACGCCGGCCACCGACCGCGCGTTCGCCGCGCTCGGCCAACTGCCTTTCCTGCGCAAGGTCTATCTGTACGGCACGAAGGTGACGCCCGACGGGGTGGCGGCATTCCGCCGCGCTCGTCCGGGGGTCGAAGTCAACGTGGGAGGAACGCCATGAACGAGCATGACCGTGACGATCGCGCAGCCGGCACGGACCGCACGCAGGCCCCTGAACGCCGTGCGTTCCTCTCGGCGATCGCGGGCCTCGGGGCCGCGGGGCTCGCTGCGTCGGCCACGCGCCGGGCCGCTGCGGGCTGGCTTGGGGTCGACCCGCAGTCCCCAGCGGCGGCGCCGGCAAAGCCTGCGCCCTCGCTGGTGGTCGGCCCGGCCGGCGCGCGCTTCGAGGTGGTGCACGACTGGCTCGTCCCGCCGAAGGGCTGCATGTTCGGCGACACCCACGGGGTGGCGCAGGATGCCACGGGCAACCTCTACCTCGCGCACACGGTGCACCCCGAGAGCACGCTCCGCGACGCGGTGATGGTCTATTCGCGCGACGGAACGTTCATGCGCAGCTTCGGCAAGGAATTCGCGGGCGGCGCGCACGGCCTGGACCTCGCGCGCGAGGACGGCACCGAGTACCTGTACCACTGCGACACCGCTCGAAGGCTGGTCGTGAAGACGCGGCTCGATGGATCGGTGGTCTGGGAAGCCGGCTGCCCGATGCAAAGCGGCGCCTACGCCGCGCCGGCCGAGTGGTGCCCCACGAACGTCGCATTCGGCCCCGACGGAACGGTGTTCGTCGGCGACGGGTACGGGAAGTCCTTCATCCATGCATTCAGCCCGAAGGGCGAATGGAAGTCGATCGTCGCGCGTCCCGGCAGCGGCAAGGGTGAGGTCAGCTGCCCGCACGGCATGACCGTCGACATGCGCAAGGGGCCGTTCGGTGACGGCCCCGCGCTGGTCGTGGCCGACCGCGGGAACCGGCGCATCCAGTACCTGTCGCTCGATGGACGCCACCTCGGGTTCCTGTCCGACGGCGTCCGCATGCCGTGCGACATGAAGGTGCGCGGCGACCGCATGCTGGTGCCCGACCTCGAGAGCGTCGTGACGATCCTGGGCCCGGACGGCAAGCCGGTGGCGCAGCTCTGCGACGGGCATCCGTCCTCGCTGCGCGGCGCAACGCGCGAGTCGTTCATCCCCGGGAAGTTCGTGCATCCGCACGACGCCATCTGGCTCGCCAACGGCGACATCCTCGTCGCGGAGTGGGTCCCGATCGGACGCGTCACGCTGCTGCGCGCAACGACCTGACGGCTGCGCGTCGCCGCGCGGCGGAGCCGGCAGGCCGGGCGATGCCCATCGCGGCAGCCCATGCCACGAGGCCTGGGTCGACCAGTGCGTCCCACGCGTTGTCGCTCGGGACGCAGCCCGTTCCCCAGAGGACGAGCGCGGATCCGACGACCGCAACCCATGCGTCGGCCCTCAGGTGCCAGGCGAGCGCGCACCATGGTGCGGTGGCCAGCAGCACCGGCCATGCGGTGAATCCCCACCCGTGGATGTCGATGCCCGTCGGCCAACCGACGAACGTCGGACCCAGGAGGGCCGCCCCGGCGAGGCACGCGAAGGCGAGCAGTGACCCCGTGCGCGGCAGCGCTGGCAGCGCACTCGGCCACGCGGCGAGCATCGCGAGCAGCAATGCCGAGGTCGCGCTCGGATCTCCCCAGAGGGCACGCAGTTCGCGCGCCGCGGTGGTGCCGGCGAACGGCACGGCGACGACCGCCGCAACGACGAGCGCGAATACCCACGGCCGCGGGGCTCGCCCCTCGCGCGGTCCGTTCCGCCGTCCCACCAGCACCGTGGTCCGCACGGCCGCGGCGACGATCACGCCTTGCGAAAGAAGCCCGAATGCATCGGCGCGGTTCATGGGTTCGCACCCCCTGCGCCAAGCTCGGCCTGCGTCCAGCTCCTCAGTCGGATGCTTGCGCGTCGCAAGGTGTACGAAAGATGCACGGTGCCGTCGCGCGCGACGACAAGCGTCGGATACGAGAATTCCGAGCCCTCCTCGCCGCGCTCGACCTCGGCTTCCTTGGACCACGTGCTTCCACCGTCGGTCGACCGTAGGAGCGCAAGACTCGCGCGGCCGCGTTCCGAGGGATTCGCAGCCATGAGCAGCGATCCATCGTCGAGCCGCACGAGGGCCACGCTGCTGTCAGGGTTTGCGACATCGACTGGGGACGCGGCACTCCACGTCGCACCACCGCTGCCCGTGGTCGCGCGGAGTACGCGGCGCAGCGAAGGGTCTCCGCAGCGCAGGAAGGCCACGGCCTCGAGCGCGGACGTCGCCGCGACGGCGGGCTGCAGCGAGCGCCACGCCGACGGCATGGGGGCGGAACCCACCACTCGTCCGTCGGGCGCGACTCGGACCGCCAGGCCGTGCTTGTGGATGAACTCCCTGTAGCAGGGCAGGAGCACGCCGCCGTCCTCGAGCGGAACGGGCGGCGTGCGGACCAGTGTCCCGAGGTCGAGAAATGGCGCGAGCACCAGCCGCCGCGCATGCGACCATGACCTCCCCCCGTCGTTCGACCGCAGGTGCGTGATGCCGCTGCCGGACCAGCCGCCGATGCCGACGGACGTCACGAACAGGTGGACCGCACCGTCGCCCGAAACCCACAGGACGGGGTTGCCGAGCTTGCGCACCGCGCGGTGGATCGAATTCGCGAGCTCTTCGCGCGTGAGCGTCACCCAGTGGTCGACCACCGTGCCGCCGCTCAGGCGTGCCATGTGGATGGCCACGTCGCGGGCTCCCTCGCGCGTGCCAGCGAACCAGGCAGCGAGCAGATCGCCATCGGGGCACTCGGCAAGCGTCGACGCGTGCGCGCTGGGCACCGTCGCTGGCAGGTCGACTGCCCGGCCGCCGGCCCGCGGCGCGATTCGGTTCGCCGGGGCCGAGGCCTGGTCCTGTACCACGGCGGCTCGTAAGGCAAACCGCGGCGATTCCTGTCGGGGGGCACGCCACCCCGCAACGGCCAGCCCGGCCATGGCAAGAACGACGGGCATCGCCGACCGGGGACGGGGAAGTCGGTCTGCCGTGGCCACGGTCCCACGATAGTGCCGCGCTCGACGCTGCTGCCACCGGCGTGCCCGCACAGACTGAATGTCGTGGCGCCTTTCCGGCGATCTGCGGCAAAGGCGCGGCGAATTCCCTTGTGTGCAAGGCTTCGGGATCGCATGCTCTGGGCGGCTTGGGGACCTTCGGGTCTTGGCCATGCGCTCCATGCTCCGTGGAGCGGCAGGGATTGCCCGCCGACTCGGGAATGGCGGCGGGCAGGCACGCGGGGCCGGACGGGGGTCGCAGTGGCGAACCGTCCGGCCCTGACTCCCCGCCCCATCCCGTTGCGCGTGGATCAGCCCGCCGCGCGCAACGGTGCGATGCCATGCGCCGCCAGGTAGCCATCCATCGCGGGACCGAAATACCGGGAGAGGATCCGGCGATTGATCGACGGGACGTGGACCGTCACCAACGCATCGAGGCAGTCACCGAACGCGGAGTCGACGTTGAAGGCGAGCACCTTGGCATCCAGCCGCAGGTAGTGCCGGAGCAGCGGCGGAATGCCGCGCGCACCTCCCTCGAGCTGGTTCACCAGTTCATCGACCTCGTCGACGGTTCGCGCCACGGCCCGCAGGACGTCGGGTCGCGAGCCGATGCGCGGCGCACTCGGCGGCGTGCGCGGCGTCACGAGCTGCGCCAGCGCCGCGTCGCGCCGGTTCGCGTCGAGGAACGCCGTGAGAAGATCCCTGCTGATGCTCGAGAACTCGCTCGAAATTGAGACAGGACCGAATAGGTTCTGCACCGACGGGTTCATCGCGATGAACTGGCCGATGGCCCGCCACAGCAGGTGGAGCGGCATGGCCTCGCGCTGCCGCTCCGGGACGACGAACGAGCGGCCCAGCTCGATGGACGGTCCGAGGGTGTCGAGGAGCGAGGTGCCGTACTCGAACAGCGAGTTCGTGTAGAGGCCGGCGACGCCGAGCTCCGGCACGATCTCGTGGGTGAGCCCGAGCCGGTATCCGCCCACGATGCGCCGCGCATCCGAGTCGACCAGCACAAGCTGCCAGTACGCGGGGTCGTGCTGGTCGATGTCGCGCGCATGGCCCGTGCCCTCGCCGACGGACCGGAAGGTGAGCTCGCGGAGCCGCCCCAGTTCGCGCATCGTGCCTGGGATCTCGCGACCGCGTGCGGCGATCACGCGGAGCCCGCCCATCGAGGCGAGCGCAACCGACTCCGCGCGGAGCATCTCGTCCATCCACGCTTCGTCCGACGGTGCGACGTCCTCGGCCGGCGCCGCGACGGTCCGGGGCCGTGCCGGCGCCGTGTCCTGCGCGTCGTCCGCCGCGGCAAGTTCCGCGCGGGCCCGAAGGTAGGCCAGCGTGGTCCCCTCCTGGCTGAAGGGTCTCCACGACTGCGGCGGCACCGGTGCGCCCACGCTGATGCGCACCCGCGCACCGTGCTTTCTGCGGGCTTCCAGCGGCAGCAGCGCGGTCCGCAGCATCGGGTGAACGTGGCCGGCGGCGTGGAAGAACCGGCTGTTCGAGCCGTGGACCCAGAGCGGGAGCACCGTGGCCCCGGTGCGCTCGACGAGCCGTGCGACGATCGGGTTCCAGGGCGCCTCCTCGGGAGCCACGCCCGGACGGGGTGAGGCCATGACCTGCCCGGCCGGGAACACCGCGAGGCATCCGCCCTCGCGCACCCACCGCATGGCGTCTCGCAGCGGTTGCGCGTTCGAGCGCGCGGCACCGCCGAACGCGTCGACGAAGAAGCATCGTCCCCGCGCGAGCGGTGACCGCTCGAGCATGCGGTTCGCAAGGAACATCACGTCGGGACGGCGCCGGTCGAGCAGCCAGCACACGGCCGCTGCATCGAGGAATCCGAACGGGTGGTTGGCCACCACGATGAGCGGTCCAGTCGCAGGGATCCGCCCTCGCGCGCGCGGATCGACATCGAGTTCGGCGCCCATGCCGCGGGCAAATCGCTCTCCCTGTCGGGCGTCGGGATCCTCGATGCTCAATCCACGCTCCGCCGCGGCATCCAGGAAGTCCAGGCCGAGCAACCTGCGCACGGGGTCGATGCATGCCCGGCCCGCAGGCGTCGCCGACCAGCGCTCGAAGGGCTCGGGAAGGGAGACGGTTCGGTCGCGATCGATCCGGGGTTCCGTACGGCGGCTCATGCAGCGATCCTCCGACGGGCATGGTGGTCCCGGGATCATGAGCGGCCGATGTACGAATCGCGAAGGTCCCGTTCATTCGGGCGGCGACCGCATCGCGCGCTCCACGGCGTCAAGGGTCGCCGACGCCACACGACGGTGGGCGATCCTGCGACGGGCCTCGCCGATGGCGTGTCCTGCGCTTGTCTCGAGCGCGCGGCATCGCGCCAGCTCGTGCTCGACGGCCCGCCGGATCGAACCATCGCCCTCCGCCGCCGCGAGGCTCTCGAAGGGGTCGCGGATGCCGCCGCTCGCGGGCAGCGATGGGCCACCGAATGGATTGCCGAGCATCGCACGCCGCAGCGTGGCACCGCGGTCGAAATCCGCCTCGATCGACCGGTGCTGCGATCCCACGGGATCCGCCTCCGCGACGGCTGCCCGAAGTGCACGCCGGCCACCTTCGCATGCCGCATCGAATGCCGCCGTCGCCCGTGCACGCAGTCCCGGGTCGACCGCATCCTGCAAGGACGCCAGCGACACCATCTCGGCGAATCGCGCGCACTCCCCGTCGGGTCCGCCTTCCTCGGGCGCAGCGATCGCGCCCGCACGAAGCGCCTCCGTCAGTTCGCGCGTGATCCGATGGGCCACCGCTTCGTCAAGGGTGCGCGCGTCATGCAGCGATGCGTGCGTGCAGATCGCGTGCCCGACGCAGCTCGCCCACGGACCGGCCATGCCCGCTGCGCCGAACGCATCGAGGGCACACTGCGAAAGTCGGCGCACGCCGTCGCCGGCGCGGGCGCATGGGTCCCCCGTCGGCTGTCCGGGCGCGCGATCTGTGGACGTCGTTCCCGGTTCCGCCGTGCGGTCATCCGCGCCGCTTGCCATGTCGCATGGAACACCCCGTGCACGGGGTCGCGTGGAACCTCCAGCGGCAACCGACATGCGTTGCACGCGGGTGCGGTTCGCGGATGCATGCAGTCCCGCAGCGACAAGGCGGTCGCCCACGAGTTCGAGTTCGTCCGCGAGGGCCATCGCGTCGGTGCCGGCCGCGGAGTGCCTCCGAACAATCGTGGCGATCGCGGAATCGACCGCCGCGGCATCGCCGTCCGCGATCGCCCGCTCGATCGCATCGGCACGTGCGACGTGTGCCTCGGCTTCGATCCGGCGTGCATCCGTCGCCGCAACCTCGAAGGCGTCGGGTGCTTCCGCCCTGCCGATCCTCACGTGCTCGAACCGGACGCGCGTCACGGGCTCGCCCGCAACCAGGATCTCCAGCATGTCGGGCACCGACGCCCAGGCGGTTCCGCCATCCCGAACCGAATCGACCCCGTCGATGGGCCTGCGGAACCGCAGCAGCAACTCACACCCGTGCGGGTAGTCCTCGATCTCGCTGGCGGGTCGGTGCTCGGAACCGCCGACAGCCGTTCCCTCCACCTCGGACGCCACGCGAAACGCCCGTTCGGCGTGGTGCACCAGCCGCAACGGCCCGATCCGAACCCGCAGGGTGCGGAGCAGGTCGCCGTCCCATTCCCATCGGTCGGTGCGCACGATGCTTCCGTCCGGCCGCCGCACCGCGCGGACGCACTCCGCATGCGCCCCGGTTCCCCCGCGCGCCGGCGCCATTGTGCACCGCGCGTCGGGTGCGGCGGCGGCTCGCAGCGAGTCGAATGCCGCGTAGAGCGTCGGTGGGTTGCAGAAGATCGGCCGCATCGGCCACGACTCATGGTGGTGCGCGCCACGGTCGTCCTGGCAGCGCGCACCGCGATCGTCCCACCACAGGTCCATGCCGTCGCCCGCGAGCGGGAGGTCCACGCGGACACGCTCCGCGAGGGGAAATCGCCACCAGCATCGCCCGTGCACCACCGGGCCATGTGCTCCCCATGAACCATCGACGGTCCACGCGCAGGTTGCCGGCGCATCGCATCCGACCCATCGCTCGCCATGCGTGGTTGCCGCGATGCGTACGGCTTCCCCGGATCCTGGTCGGGGCACCCACGCATCAAGCGCCCGCCGCACCCGCTCCGGGCCGTCGGGATGCGACCAATCCTCGCGCACGGATCCGTCCCGCCACTCGACGCGCCACGCGGACAGCGGTTCGCATCCCGCGTCCGAGTACGTGCCCCGCATCGCGTCCCGGACCAGGTGCATGGGAGAAAGCCACCCATCCGTCGAGCGCTTGCGTTCGAGCAGTTCCGTCCAGTCGCGTCCGACCTCGGCCGCATCGAGCGATGCGCGCAAAGCACGTTCCTCCTCACGCACGCGCGCGCGCATGTCCGCTACTGCGCGGTCGGCTGCCGCATCCGACGCCACGTCCCCTGCAGCCATGCAGCCGATCGCGGCAAGGCATGCCGCGGTCGCGGCTCGTGTCGCTGTGTTGCGCATGACGGTTCCTCACATGACGTTGAAGGTGACGAACGCCGAGGCCGAGAGCGCGACCGTGCCGTTGCCGGACACCGTCCCGCCGCCGACCGCCGAGGCATTGCCGTTCGAGCGCACGACGAAGGCCCGGTTCGTGAACGCGCAGTACGTACGGTCGGGAAGCACCGTGTAGGCCGCTGAGCCCGAAGCACTTCCCGTTCCCGAGAGCCGCCAGCTTGCCTCGGACGAGATCTTTCCCTCAATCCCCACGCCGCCGTCGTCGGTCGATGAACCGAACCGTCCGAGGAGCTCGAGCGCACGTTCGTGCGCGCTGTAGCCGACCTCGCCGCGCACGGTCTTGTCGCCGAGGTGCGCGTTGGCGTCGCCGATGGAACTGCACGACCCTGCCACGGTCGTTGATCCGCTCGCAGAACAGCCGGCGGCCGCCGCGCACGTGATCGAAAGCTCGAGTGCGGCACCGCCCGAGGCCGCGAGGGACACCAACCGCGCGCACGGCACGCCGTCGCCCACCCATTCCTCCCGGGTGGCGACCGACTGCGAGGCACGCGCCCGCCGCGTGAACGAGCCGCTCGACCAGAGGTGGCTCGTGCCTGAGAAGTCGATCGAGGCCTCCGCGTGGTTCGGCTCCGCGCGTGCGGTCCGGCTCCATCGCCAGGTCGTGAGGTTCACGGGCGTGGTGACGTCGATCATCTCCTGCGGGCTGCGTGGCGTGAGCTGGACCGTGCGTGTCGAGGCCCATGTGCCCGGCCCGCACGGGCACTCGTCGAGCATGTCTGGCGTGATCGGCCCCTGGCCGCCGTCCGACATGGAGTCGCACGGCACCTCGAGGACGGGCGGACATTCCGGCGGCGAAGGGGGAGCGTCCATGCCCGCGGCCGCCCCGGCCATCGAGGCTGCGACCACGCAGCATGCGAACGGTGCCCACCGTGCGCGTCGCCCGGGCGCCGCGTTGCCCCCACCCGCTCGTTCCGCACCAACGGCCGGTCCTTCCGCACCGCCGCCCACCCCCATCAATGACATGCGCTCCATGGCCTGCTCCTTCGGTCCTTGCGTTCGGGACTGCATCCCGTGCGCATGACGGTAAGGGCGCCGCGGAACCGCACGCCCGCTGCGTGCGGAAGTTCATGCGGAAATCCACCTACACTGCGTCGGTCGCCCCGGTAGCTCAACTGGATAGAGCAGCCGCCTTCTAAGCGGCAGGTTGAGGGTTCGAGTCCCGCCCGGGGCGCTTCGCGCGCCAGACCCATGCCATGCGTCTCATCGCCTCACCCAGCTTCCGGGCGTTTCCCGAACTCGATCGGTTCACGGACGAGCAGTGCATGCGACTGGCGGCGGTGTCGCGCCGGGGGCCCGCGGTCGTGGTGGGGTGGGTGGTGCGGTTGGTCATGCTCGCGGCCGTGCCCTGGCTGGACTTCATCGCGGTCCGCGCGCTGTTCGGCTCGGTGTGGGCGCCGTGGGCCCCTGAGACGCTCCTCGTGCTGGCGTTGGTCACCATGGGCGGGACATGGCTGGTCTCGGGCGACCTGGCACGGCGCTGGTTGATCAATCGCGTGCTGCGCCGAGGCGGGTCCTGCGGCGGATGCGGATATCGGCTGGTGGGGCTCCCCATCGGGCCCAACCGCACGGTGACCTGTCCTGAGTGCGGGCGCGCGCTCGACGTCTCGCTGTTCCCGGATTGCTGCGTGCCGGCCACCGACGGCGTGGACCGCTTCATGCCCTCGGCCGGCATGGTGTTCGAGCGCATGCCGTGGTGGACCGCGTCGCGCCAGCGCGCGCTGGCACGATCGGCGGTCGCCGCGGTGCTGGCCGTCGTGGGCGCCTACGGCGCACTCCTTGCGCTCGCGTGGTGGAACGTGCGCTCGGCGCGGTCCGACCTTGCGCAACTTCCGACCGCGCAGGAGATGTGCGACCGGATCAATCGTGCCTCCGGGGTGCGGATTGATCCACTGGCACCCCCGAGGAGCGTGCGGGAGCTGGTGTGGTACGACCACCCCGACGTCGAGAAGCTCCGCAATTCCTCGTTCATGATCGGGCACATGTTCCAGCCCATGCGCGCTCGGTGGGGAGGTGGTTCTGAATTCGCGATCGATCCAGTGATCATGGTGACCGAGACGGGGTCCCCCAGCCTCAGCGAGACCGAGTTCGACTGGTCGATCACGGCGTTGAAGGAGTGGGTCGCCACCCGCGGAGGAATCGGGCGATTCCTCGAGCGCATGCGGGCCCCCGTCATGCCGATGGTCCTCGATGACCATGATGGACAGATCGTGGCCGACGGCCTCGACGCCATCGACATGCCGCCGGTCGACTTGCTCGGCGACTGCGGCGAGGCGTGGGCCGCCATCGGCTTCATGGAAGGCAATGGCGACGCGTTCGTCGACGGGATCGAACTGGTGCTTGCGGTCGACCGGAGCGATCGCTCGATGTCCCTGAACGTGCGTCGCGGTCCCGCCGAAGTGGCGCTGGGGCGACGCGGCTGCACCGTCCTCGCCGCCACAGCGATCCGAGCGGCTGGGGAATCCGTTGGTGCGGCGCTGGCTGCCGCGATCGAGCGCCAATCAGGCGAGCCTGATGCCGAGGCGTTGGCAGCTGCGGAACTCGATCACCGTCGTCGAGCGCTTTGCCGGGCGATGGAGGTCTGGGACCTCGAGGTGGGCAGTCTGCGGTTGTTGTGGTCCGCATGGAGCAGGTCCCGCTTCACCGGCCGAGGGGCGACGCTTGCCGGCTTCATTCCGTGGGTTGGGGTGTATGGGCCGCAACGCGCCGCGCTCGATTCGGCGGGGATCGTGGTGGTGGAGCAATCGCTCCTTGAGCCTTCCGCGCGCGACAATGCGGCCCTTCAACGTGCATGCGACGACCTCGTCGCCGCGGGTCCCGTTGCGGCGCACATGGCGTGGTTGCGCTGGGAACTCGTTGCGGCGCGCGACGCCATGCTCGCCTGGCGCCGCACGCTTGCGACCGTCGTCGCCGTCGAGCGCTTCCGTGCCGCCGCGGGACGCCTCCCCGAGTCGCTTGACGAACTGGTGCCTCGGTTCATCGCGGCGCTCCCGAAGGATCCGCGGTCCGACGGTCCGCTGCGCTACCAGCGGGCGCCCGAGGCCGAGACGCGTGGATTCGGCTACCGACTGTGGTCGCTTGCTTCGGATGAGTCGCCGACTGCGGTGTCGCCGGGTGAGTCCTGGCCGCGCGGCCTGGAGTTCCCGCCGAACTGAGCCTTCGTGAGCGCGATGGCGATGTTGCGAAGCAACCGCTCGCGCCGCGGGGCGGGGCTCGCATGGCGCGGCGCGGGCACCACCACGCGCAGGGGCAGCGCGCCCATCGAGAGCGAGTGGCCGATGCCGCGTCGCAGGACCGCCGCGGAACACTCCGCGAGTCCCCAGCCTGCAGGCACCTCGCGCGCGCGCACGGTGCCGGCGGCGGCCAGCAGCCACAGTTCGTCGGCCAGCCGCCATCGCGCGATCAGGTTGAACTTCGTCTGCCCGTGCATGCGGTCCTCCACCTTCGCCAACTGCCGCAGCACGCGCCGGTAGGGCAGCAGGCGGCTCCGCGCGAAGTCCCACGACGCCCCCTCCTCGAACAGCGCCGGATCGGCGGTGCGCAGGTGCGGCTCGTGGACGGGAATGAGCTCGCGCTCGATCTCGGCCTTGCGCGAGAGCAGGCGCTCGCGCTCGGCCAGCAGGTCGTCCACGCGCAGGTCGTCGCGCAGGAAGTCCGCGCGCGAGGCCTTGCATTCGACGACCACCGTGCGCGGGGCGCGCACGGCGTCGCCCGCACGCTCGGCCGCGAAGATCGACTCGTGCGACGACGGGTCCGCGCCCGCACGCCAATCGTGATCGGCCCAGCCGGCGGCATCAACGCGGAATCGGGCCACGGGGCAGGGCACCTCGTGCGCCACGGCGCGGCAGCCCATCGAGATGAGCCACGCCGTGGCCAGATCCTTCAGGCCGAGGTGCTCGCGCGTCTCCACGTCAGCGCCGGGTGCGGCGTGCGGGCGTTGCGGATGCGGACTTCGCCGCAGGCGCGCGCTTCGTCGTAGGCGCACGCTTCGTCGCAGGCGCGGACTTCGTCGCAGGCGCACGCTTCGTGGCCTTCGCCCGGCGGGCCGGCGCCGTCTCTTCCATCCACGGCTTGTAGTGGACCCCGCGCGCGCGTTGGTCGGCCAGCACCGCATCCAGGATGCCCGGCATCGCGGCGAGCATCTCGGGCGCATGGACGCCTGGCTTCGCGATCCTGCCCGCGGCGATCAGGCGCAGCACGCTGGTGGCCGGGAACGCCGTCGTCCGGCTCATGCTTGGGAAGCCGGTCGCTGGGTCGAGTTCATCGTGCAGCGTCCAGGCCATGCGCACGTCGCGGCCGCCGCGCGAGCCCCACGCGCGCACGGTCATCACCGTGACGTCGGGCTCACCTTCCTCGTACGTCCAGTGCGGGAAGAGCAGCTTCGCGGTCAGGTCGATCGGGCGCACGCGCGCGTCGCCCACCTGCACGTGTTCGTGCGAGAAGAGCCCCAGGTGGCGGAGCGTGCGCATGAGCTCGGCGTGGCCCGGCCAGCGCATGGTCTTCTCGCGCATGTTCGGCACCTTGAGCGTGTCCGCCAGGCTGCGCAGCCCGTCGGTGTAGAAGGCCTCCAGCGTGCCCACGCCAGGCAGCGTGACGAGCTCGGGGTCGCTCAGCGCCTCGCGCACCACGACCTTCCCGTGCTCCACCATGCGCGACGGACGGACGTACTCCTCGATCACGTCATGGTGGCTGAACGGCGCCTTGTACTGCCACGGCCAGTGCCGCGTGCGCGGGAGGCCGCCGACCAGGATCTCGATCGTGTCGCAATGGTCGAGCGTGCGCGCGGCCCAGCCGGCCAGCATGTTGCTCATGCCGGGCGCCACGCCGCAATCGGCGACCACGGGGACGCCGGCGCGGCGCGCGGCGCGGTCGTGCTCGCGGAAGTCCTCCGGCATGAACGAGATGTCGACGTACGGCACGCGCTCGGCGATGACCGCGCCCATCACCTCGAAGCCGAAGCGGCTCGGTAGCGCGCCGAGCACCAGGTCTGGCTTCAGGCGACGGACGAGCGCGCGCACCTGGCGCGCCCCGCCGGCGTCGTCCACGATGAACCGTGCGTGTGGGCGCACCGGCGCCCCGGCGGGCGTGCGCGCACCGGCAACTGCGCCAACAGCCGCGCCCGCCACCGCGGTCGCCACGCGGCGCTTGGCTCGCTCGATCGCGGGTGCGCCCGCGTCGACCACGGTGACATGGAACCCGGGCGTCGCGGCGAGGTCGGCCGCGGCAACGCTTCCCACCATGCCGGCGCCGAGGACGAGGACGTGCATCGGAACGCTCCTTGGGGTCGCGGTCGCTTCGCGGGTACGCGCCTGGTGCGTCAGGCGCCCTCGCGCGTCATCACCTGGTGCAGTTCGCGCTCGCCGCGGCCGCGCAGCGGATAGTCCTTGCGCAGCGGGTGTCCGGGGTAGTCCTTCCACAGCAGGATGCGGCGAAGGTCCGGGTGCCCGCGGAAGCGGATGCCGAACATGTCGAACACCTCGCGCTCAAGCCACTCGGCGCCGGGCCACACCTCGGTGACGGTGTCGACCACCAGCTCGGGGTCGGGCTCGATGCCGGCGGTGTCGACGCTGGGGTCGAGGTAGACCTTGAGCGTCAGTCGGCGGTCCTTCGAGTGGCTCGCCAGGCAGTACACGACCGCGAAGCGTCCGGGCTGCGGGGCGGGGTAGTTCAGGTAGTCGACGGCGGTGACGTCGGCGAGGAACTCGTACGAGCACTGCGGGTCGTCGCGCAGCAGGCGGCAGACGTCCTTCAGGCGCTCGCGCGGCACGATCACCGTGGTCTGGCCGCGGAACTCGGCGGCCATGAACTTCACGTCCGGGAAGGCGGCCTTGAGGACGGGCAGCGTCGGGTGGTCGAGCTTCATGGGAGCGGAAGTGTAGGCGGAAACGGCATTCGGGCTGAACGTTCGGGCGGTAGGCTTTGGGTGTGCCTGCAGATGAGACGCGCATCCCGGGCGGAGGGGCGGGGGACCGTCGGGGTACCGCCGACGGGCTCGAACGCCCCGGCGACGAGATCGGCCCGTACAAGCTGATCTCGGCGCTCGGCGAGGGCGGCTTCGGCACGGTGTGGCTTGCGGAACGCCGCAAACCGTTCACGCAGCGCGTGGCCCTCAAGATCATCAAGCCGGGCATGGATTCGAAGGCGGTGATCGCACGCTTCGACCAGGAGCGGCAGGCGCTCGCGGTGATGAGTCACCCCGGGATCGCCAAGGTGCTCGATGGCGGTCTGACGCCTTCAGGACGCCCCTACTTCGCGATGGAGTACGTGAAGGGCGAGCCGATCACCGACTTCTGTGATCGCGTCAAGCTCGACATCGAGGAGCGTCTGCGCCTCTTTGAGCAGGCGTGCGAGGCAATCCAGCACGCGCACCTGAAGGGCGTGGTGCACCGCGACCTGAAGCCCGCCAACGTGCTCGCCTTCATGGTGGAGGGCGAGGGTCCGAAGTTGAAGGTGATCGACTTCGGCGTGGCCAAGGCCATGAGCCAGCGGATGACCGAGCACACGGTCTTCACGGAGACGGGGCAGATGATCGGTACGCCCGAGTACATGAGCCCCGAGCAGGCGGACCCGACGGCAGGCGACATCGACACGCGCAGCGACATCTACTCGCTCGGCGTGCTGTTGTACGAGCTACTCGTCGGTGCAACCCCGTTCGACGGAAAGGACCTGCGAAACAAGGCCTACGGCGAGATCCAGAGGACGATCCGTGAACAGGACCCGCCAAGCCCAAGTGCACGGCTGTCGACGATCTCCACGAAGGACCGCGAGGCACTGAGTCGCATCGAGGCCGCGCGCAAGCTGCGGGCCGCGGACCTGGTGCGGCGCCTGCGCGGGGAGCTCGAGTGGATCCCGCAGAAGGCGATACGCAAGGAGCCGCAGCACCGGTACCAGACGGCAATCGCGCTGGCGGAGGATGTGCGCGCGTACCTCGACGGCCGGCCGATCACGGCGGCACCGGAGTCGACGGGATATCGGGTGCGCAAGTACTTCCGACGCAACCGAGCGCTGGTGGCGGGAATAGGCGCCGTGTTCCTGGCTTTGGTCATGGGGCTTGGGCTCGCGACTTGGCAGTGGGGGGAGGCGCGCGTGGCGCAGGGACTCGCCATCCTGGCACGTGACGAGGCGGTTGCTGCCAAGGAACAGGCGATGGCAAGCGAACGGCGCGCGCTCGCCGAGAAGTTTGCCGCAGACTCGGCGAAGGCTGCGGCCGAGCAGAGCGAGGTGATGGCGCTTAGGCAGAAGCGGCGAGCTGAAGACTTGACCGCAGTCATTGCGACTGGAGACGCACTGGATGCTGCGTTCGCGCGGGACATTGCATTGGCGCGTCGTAAGCTCCGGGCCCTGAATGACACCGGACGTGACGAGCGGTTTGCCGCTCGTCTTGCGGCAGGCGTGGCCAGTGCGGCGATCCCGGAGCTCCTAGGCGCTCACAGCGATGAGGTCACCACCTTGTGCTTTAGTCCAGACCATCGGACATTGGCGAGCGGGAGTGGCGACGGCACCGTTCGCATGTGGGATACGCGGACACTTCAGCAACGTTGCGGAGCTATGGATGGACACGCGAGCCTTGTCGCTTGCGTGTGCTTCAGTCCCGACGGTCAGGTGCTCGCGAGCGGGAGTGCTGACGGCACGATCCGACTGTGGGACGCCTCCACCGGAAAGCAACGGGGCGAACCATTGCGCGGGCACTATGGCTATGTCAACAGCGTGTGCTTCAGCCCCGATGGCCGATTGCTCGCGAGCGCGGGAGATGATGGCATTCGACTGTGGGAGTGGGCAGCCGAGGTGCCCGCTTGCAAGATCCTCCCAAACCGTTCGAACGTCGTCAGCAGTGTGTGCTTCAGCCCCAATGGACGAATGCTGGCGAGCGGACATTGGGATGGCGATGTTCGTGTTTGGGACGTATTGACGCTTCAGATGTGCGGTGAGGCTGTTCGAGGACATGAGGGCGATATCTTGGGGGTGTGCTTCAGCCCCAACGGCCGACTGCTTGCCAGTTGCGGCGAGGGCAAGTCGATCAACCTGTGGGACGTATCGAATCGCGGGCAAGTTAGCCTTCGCCCGTACCCGCTCCAAGGTCACAACGGTGCTGTGAACGCCATTTGCTTCATCACGAGCGATCGGTTGCTCGCGAGCATTGGCGAGGACGGCACCATTCGGCTGTGGGATGTTGCATCGGTCCGGCAGCTCGGAGAGCCGCTTGACGTGGTGGGTTCGGGTGCTGGACTTCGCATGACCTTTGGCCTGAACGGTGCGCTCTTGGCGACTTGCAGCGGATCGGGCGAGATCCATCTGTGGGATGCGCAGTCCGCCTTTCCGCACTTCCCGCTGGCTGTAGCGGGGTGGAGCTCGGTGTTAGGAATGAGCCTCAGTCCGGATGGGATGACGATCGCAACTGCAATGCGGGACAAGACCATCCGTCTGTGGGATGCATCAATCAGACAGCAACTGGGCGAGCCATTGCGTGGTCACGATGGCAATGTCAGAAGCTTGTGTTTCAGTCCCGATAGCCTGACGCTGGCGAGTGCAAGCGATGACGGGACGGTCCGCTTGTGGGACGTGCTGACGGGCCGTGCCATCGGCGAGGCACTTCGCGTGAGTGAGAACGAGGCGAACAGAATTTGTTTCAGCCCCGACGGGCTAACACTCGCGAGTGGGGGCAGCTACGGCACAATTTGCTTGTGGGACGCGTCCACCGGAAAGCAACTGGGCGAGCCATTGCGTGGTCACGATGGCGCAGTCATTAGCTTGTGTTTCAGTCCCGATGGTCTGACGCTGGCGAGTGCAAGCATGGACAAGACGGTCCGCCTGTGGGACGCCACGACGGGCAATGCCATCGGTGAGCCTCTGCCTATGAGTGAGACCTGGGTGAAACGCGTTTGCTTCAGCCCAGATGGTCTTGCGCTCGCGAGTATGAGCGAGGATGGCACGATTCGCTTATGGGACGCATCTACGAAGATGCCGATTGGTACTCCAATGTGTGAGGACATGGATTCCGGTTCGGATCTGTGCTTTAGCCCGGACAGTCAGACGTTGGCCAGTACAGCCGGCGACGGTAAGGTTCGCCTGTGGGATGTATCAACCTGCCAGGCACTCGGCGAAGCACGGCACGTGCCAGACGTCGTAGTCGGTGTGGCGTTTGGCGACAAAGGCCGGAGACTGATGAGTCTAGGCCACGGGGGCGTAGGGTCTGTTTGGACGGTCATCCCGTGGGACGAACGCATCGGCGTGATCCGCGCAATCCGCGAGAAAGCCGATGCGGTCCGAGCAACCTTGGCCGACCAGATCGCGCGCACGGGCGACTCGGTGGAGGACGTGTCCGAGCTGCAGTCTGCCGTGCTTGCCGACCCACGACTGTCCGGCGACTTCCGCCGTGCCGCGCTCCTCGTTGTGGGTGAGGTGAGCCTCGATCGTCAAACACGCCGAGACGAGCGTGACCGACGAACCTCGCGCGTGCTGAGTGCGCTCCGCTACACGAAATGGCCGGACGCCATCGCTGCTGCCGCGCAGCTCGAGGAGGGCGATTTTTCCGAGTTCGACGCCGCGGTGCTCAACGAACTTGCCTGGGAAGGCTTGATCGCCGATCCGACGGATTCCCCTGCACGGGACCTCTCTGTGCTGCTTCGTTTGGCTGAGCGGGCCGCCGACTTGTCCCGGCGCGCTGATGGCGCGATCCTCGACACGCTCGCCCGCGCCCACTGGGAGCTCGGCGACAAGCCCATGGCACTCGCAGTGCAGGCCGAAGCCATCAAGACCCTCGAGGCGCAGGTCGCCGGTGCGGTCGATGCACAGCGGCGAGAGGCGCTTGCGAAACTTCTTCCCGAACTTCGCGACACGCTCGCCCGCTACGAACGCGACGAGCCCCCTGCGCCCGTAACCCCCAAGTGACGGCGCTCGCCGTCGATCGTTCCGCCCACTCAATGCCGGAAATGCCGCGTCCCCGTCAGCAGGCACGTCACGCCGCGCGCGTTGCACAGGTCGAACGTGTCTTGGTCGCGCTTGCTGCCGCCCGGGTGCACGATGCAGCGCACGCCCGCGTCCGCAAGCAGCGTCGGGCCATCTGAGAACGGGAAGAACGCATCGCTCGCGGCCACCGCGCGCTGGCCCGCGGGCATCGCGTCAAGCGCGGCGCGCGCCTTCTCGACAGCGTTGCGGCAGCTGGCCACGCGGTCCATCTGGCCGGCACCCGCTCCGAACAGCCGCCCACCCGCGCCGATGCAGACCGCGTTCGACTTCAGGTGCTTGGTCACCGTGAACAGCACGCCCGCGTCCGACAGCATCGCGGTATCGGGCGCAGGTCCTGCGGCGTGCGTGAACTTCGCGGCTTCGATCGCGTGCACGTCGCGGTCCTGCGCCAGCATGCCGCCCGGAACGCTCCGCCACGTGAGGCCGCCGGTCGGCTCGCCGAGCTCACCGACCGCCAGCAGCCGTGCGTTCTTCCATCGTGCCTGCAGCGTGGCCAACGCGGCGGGTTCGTAGCCCGGAGCGATCACCACCTCCAGGAACCGCTCGCCCGCGGCCATCGCCTCGGCCGTGGCGGCATCCACCGTGCGGCTGAACGCCACGATGCCGCCGAACGCTGCCAGCGGGTCGCCCGCCCACGCACGCTCGAACGACTCGAGCACGCCCGCCGCGACCGCCGCGCCGCACGGATTCGTGTGCTTGATGACGGCGCACGCGCTCGCCGGCGATCCGGCCGCGCTCCGCGCCTGCCACGCCAGGTCCTGCACCAATTCCAGCGCCGCACCCGCGTCGAGCAGGTTGTTGTACGAGAGCGCCTTGCCGTGCAGCACACGCGCGCGCACCACGCTCGGTCCCGTGGCCGAGCGGTCCGCGTACACCGCGCCGCGCTGGTGCGGGTTCTCGCCGTACCGAAGTTCGTCCGCAAGCTCGAGCCGGAGCGCGACCTCGCGCGGGAACCCGCCCGCGGCACCTGACCCCGCTGCGCCTTCGCCCGCCGCCCCGTCGCCGAACCCGTTCGCCCCCATCCATCGCGCGATCGCCGCGTCGTACGCCGCGGTCCGCGCGAACGCAGCCTGCGCCAGCGTGCGCCGCAGCCCCAGGGTCGTCGCGCCGCCGTGCTCCGCCAGCTCCGCGATCACCTGCGCGTACTGTGCGGGATCGGTCACGACCGCCACGCTCGCGTGGTTCTTCGCCGCGCTGCGCACCATCGACGGCCCGCCGATGTCGATCTGCTCGACCGCCTCGTGCTCGGCGATGCCGGCGCGCGCGACCGTCGCCTCGAACGGGTACAGGTTCACGCACACCAGGTCGATCGCCTCGATGCCGTGCTCGCGCATCGCCGCGACGTGGGCGGGATCATCGCGCACCGCCAGCAGCCCGCCATGCACGCGCGGGTGCAGCGTCTTCACGCGCCCATCCATCATTTCGGGGAACCCGGTCACCGCCTCGATCGGCGTGCACTCGATTCCCGCGCGCACGAGCGCCGCGGCGGTGCCGCCGGTCGACACGATCTCGACGCCCGCGTCCGACAGCGCGCGCGCGAGCTCCACGAGTCCCGACTTGTCGCTCACCGAGATGAGCGCGCGCCGGACCTTGACGATCGTCGCCGCGTCCACGGCGTCAGTTCGGGGCCTGCGATGCGTCCGCCACCGGTTCGGGCTGCGTGGCCCGTCCCGACTTCGACAGGTGCTCGAGGCGCTCGACGTTGCCCGACTCGTCCGAGACGAACAGGTCCCCGCGCGCGGTGTCGAACACGACGGCCTTCACCTTCGGCAGGGCCACCTCGCGCACGATGCGGCCCGTTCCGGCATCCACGGCGGTCAACGTGCGGCTGGCCGTGTCCCATGCCATGAGGTCGGTGCCCACGCGCGCGAGCACGTTGCCCTTGGCCTTGCTCTTCCAGCGCACCTCGCCATCGGGCTTGCCGGTGGTCGGGTTGAAGCTCACCAGGCCTTCGCCGGGGATCTGCAGGTACAGGCCGTCGGCGATCCGCACCGGCGGGTTCACCAGCGCGGCCTGCGTGAAGTACTGCCAGAGCACGCGGCCGCGCATGAGGTCGAACGCCCACAGGCTCTGGTCGCGGGACGCAACGTAGCACGACGAGTCGTCGGCGGCGATCGGCGCCTCGACGCCCGCCGAGAGCGTGCGCGTCCAGCGGATGCCCGCGTTCGGCGCACCGAGCGCCATGACCTTGCCGTTGGTTCCCGCCGCTAGGGCCGTGTCGCCGGTGATCGTGACCTTGCCGTGCACGGCGGCGCCGACGGTCGCGGCGCGCCAGTTGTAGCCCGTCTTGTACTGGTACCAGCTCGCGAGCCCGGTGCGCGTGCCGAAGATCATGTACGGCCCGAAGACCGTGGGCTCCGTCATCGGCAGGTGCGCGAAGCGCCCGCGCTTCAGGAGGTTGCCCGTGACGGCGTCCAGCGTGACGCTCCCGAGCTCGGTGACCACGTAGACGTTGTCGGCCTGCGGCGTGGGCAGGTACTCGATCCCGATCATGCGTTCGACGCCCTGGTAGGTCGAACTGCGCCAGACCGTCTCGCCGCTGTCGCGGCGGATGCGGACGACGCTGCCGGCACTGTCGCCGAACCACACGCTGTCGGCGGTGGCCGTGGTCACCTGCATGGTCGCATCCTTGGTGACCAGCGGTTCGGTCTGCCAGACGATGCGGTAGCCGAGTTCGTCCGCCGTGCCGGGGGCGATCACGTAGCGCGCGCGCAGGGCCTCCTCGGCCTCGGCACGCACCTGCCGGTCGGTCTTGCGCACCTGCTTCGGCGCGGTCTCGGCGGTCCCGTCCTTCGTCGCGGGGGTGGTGGCCTGCGCGGCGGGCGATGCATCGACGGGCTGCGTCGCGGCGACGGCCGACCATCCGGCCGAGCACGCGGCGATGCAGGCAAGGGACAGGCCCCGGAAGCATTCGGAGGCGCGCCCATGTCGGGGCACTCGGTTCGCGCGTCGGGTCATCGTGGTCTGCTGCTCCAGGGTCGGTTCCGGCGGGACGGCCCGCGGCGGGGCGGAAGGCGCGAAGTATACGGATGCCCCCTCGCAGCCGTTCCGGGTGATGGTGCGCGTCCGTGGTCCAAAAAGAAGCGCGGTCGCGCCCTTTTCTAGGTTCGCGACCGGCTCCCTTTCCCTCATACCCTCGCAACACTTCCGGGTGGCTTCTGTGGCGATCGCGGTGAAGCGATCAGGACGCCAAGAGTTCCCTTTTCCCAGTGTCCCTTCAGAGGTTCGTGTCGGGCCCTTTCTCCCAACACAGACCAAACCTTGGAACCACTCGGTGGTTGCTGGCCCTTTTCGGCTCCCTTTTCCGAAAGGGGTTGCCGTGAGTATGTCATGGATCCGGGGGCGTGCAAGTGTTCGTGGCGGCTTTTTCGTGCGGAACGATTCCCGGCGGGGGAGTTCGTCCGGTAAGGCCCCTTGCGGCGGGGGCCCCGTCGAGGAAATGTGCGCGCGCACCCCTATTCTTGGCCGCTCGCCCATGCACCCCTTCCCGGTCATGTTCCTGGCGGCGGCGTGGGTCGGCGGCGCGCTGGCGTTCGCCGCTCCGGTGCAGGCCCCGGCCACGTCGCAGGCGCCGCAGGCCGCCTGGTGGGACCGCACGGCGCCGCGCCCGGGCGCACGGCTGCCGCAGAGCCGGTACTACGTGATCCGCAGCGACCTCGGCACGGACGAGACAAAGCGCTGGGCTGACCTCCTCGACACGATGTACGACGAATACACGCGCAGGCTGGTGCAGCGCGTGGGGATGCGCCGCCGAAGCCCCGACCACCCGAACGTCTACATGTTCTCGCGGCAGCAGGACTACCTCGACACCCTGCGCACGCAGTTCGGCGTGAACGCCACCGGCTCCGGCGGCATGTTCTTCATCACCCCGCGCGGGTCGGGGCTGGCCTTCTTCACCGAGAACCTGCCGCGACAGCGCGTGGCGCACGTCGTGCAGCATGAAGGCTTCCACCAGTACGCGCACGCGTTCTTCGGCAACGAGCTGCCGCCGTGGCTCAACGAGGGGCTCGCCGAGTTCTTCGGCGAGTCGGTGGTCGAGGGCCGCTCGGTGGTCGTCGGGCAGGCAAGCCCCACGGTGGTCGACCAGGTGCGGTCATCGGTCGAGCAGGACAAGACGATCCCGTTTTCCGACATCCTGCAGATGGACGACGCCCGGTGGAACGGCGCGGTGCGTTCGGGCAACGCGCGCCAGCAGTACATGCAGGCGTGGTCGATGGTGCACTTCCTGGTCTATGCCGAAAACGGGCGGTACGAGCCGTACTTCACGAACATGCTGCGGCTCCTGAACGACGGCGTGAAGCCCTACGACGCCATGCGCCGCGCGTTCAGCCTGGACTCCGAGCCCGAGTTCCGCGCGTTCGAGACGCGGTGGAAGGACTACGCGCGCAACGCCAAGCCCGGCGCGTACGTTGCCGCGCGCGGGCGGCTCGAGTTCCTGGCCGAGGGAATCCGCGTGCTGTGGTCGAAGGGTGCGCGGCCCGCGACGTTCGACGAGCTGAAGGCCGCGCTGCGCGAGGAGAAGTTCCGCTGGACCGCGTCGGCCCACGGATACACGATCACGCTCGATGCGAAGGACGACGCGAACTTCGCGGTGCCCGACGACGAGGTGAACGCGAAGCCGCCGACCATCGAGCTGGTGGCGCAGAAGCCACCGAAGTCGGCGAAGGAGAAGAAGCTCTGGCAGGAGCATCCGCTCCCTCCGATGCTTCGCACGCGCGGCCTGCGGCCGAATGACGTCGGCATTGCGTGGCGGCGCGACCCGAACGACCCCGCGACGTTCCTCTACGACGTGGTCGTCAACTGACGGATCACCCGCGCGCGTCGGGGTAGTCCCACTCGCGTCCGGGTTCGTACCCGAGCAGCGCGTACAGCTCCTTGCGGGTCTGCATGCGCGGCAGCGACTCGCGCACGCTGCCGTCGCGCCGGAGCGCGGCGAGTCCGCGCGCGACCTCGCCCATCGCCAGGCGCATCATGCTCAGCGGGTAGATCACCACCTGGTAGCCCAGCTCGCCGAACCGCGCGGCCGTGATGTCGGGGGTCTTCCCGAACTCGGTCATGTTCGCAAGCAACGGGCCCGGGCAGGCCTTCGCGAAGTCGGCGAACTCCTGCTCGCTCTGCAGGCCCTCGGGGAAGATCATGTCGGCGCCGGCGGCGCGGTAGAGGTGGGCGCGCCGCACGGCGTCCTCGAACCCGGTGACGTGGCGCGCGTCGGTGCGCGCGATGATCACGAAGTCGGGGTGCACGCGGTGCTCGGACATCGCGCGCACCTTGTCGGCCATCGCCTCGGCGGGCACCAGGTCCTTGCCGTCGAGGTGGCCGCAGCGCTTGGGGAACACCTGGTCCTCGACGTGCAGCGCGGCGGCGCCGGCACGGCCGTACTCGACCACGGTTCGCACCGCGCACTCGACCTCGCCGTAGCCGGTGTCCGCGTCGGCGATCACGGGGATGCCCGAGGCGTCGGAGATCTCGCGGATGGTGCGCGCCATCTCGGTGAGCGTGATGAGCCCGATGTCGGGGTAGCCCGCGACGTTCGCCGTTGCGCCGCCCGAGATGTAGCACGCGGGGAAGCCCGCTTCGCGCACGGCGCGCGCGACGAGCGCGTTGAATGCGCCGGGCACCATCACGGTGCCCCGGCTCCACGCGTCGCGCAGGACGCGCCCGGGATGCAGCTTCACATGGGTCATGGGGTTCCTCGGGGGGCGGTCGTCTCGCCGGGCGCCACCGAGGCCTCGGTGCCGAGCGGCATCTCGGGATCGGGCCGACGTGCGGGCGCGGGCGACTCCTTCACGAAGCGGTACGCGCCCTTCGTCGAACCCCAGACCTGGTTGCCCGTGGCGTCGAAGCCGCGGTCCCACGAGTCGAGTTCGCCGGTGGTGAGCGTGACCTCGCTGGTCGCGTAGGCCGCGCCGCGGAGCGCGCTGGCGCACCCGTCGCCCTGCGTCGAGCCGGTCATGCGCCCGGGGCCCGCGTAGCGCAGCACCACGCTGCAGCCGGGCCGCACGGCGAGCAGCGCGGGGTCGAGCGCGTTGAAGCGCGCCACGTCCTTCCATGCGCCAGCCCACGCGAGCGGATCGCCCGGGAGTTCATGGATGATGCTCTCGGCCCCGCCGTCGGGGAGCGCCGCGAGTCGGTAGATGCGCTGCCGGTACGGCTTCTCCTGCGCGGTGGCCATCGACTGCTCGACGTAGAGCCACGGACCGTCGGTGCGATCGACCCAGATGCGCACGACGTGGAGGCGGACGTCGAAGAACGCCGGGTCGGCCGCGGCCTGTGCGGCGCTCGAGTAGTGGCCGCAGAGCCATGAGGCCGCATCGGCCACGGGGTCCAGCGCGCCTGCCGCGCGGTGGACGGGGCGCGAGTCGAGCGGGCCTGCATCAACCACCGGGGGTCCGTCGCACGCGGCCAGGAACGCGACGGCCGCCGCGGCCCGTGCGGAGGCTCCAATAACGGTCGCGGCGCGGGATCGGCGAGGCGGGGTGGCGTCGGCGGGGGCGTTCATCCGGGGCACGATGCTACTGGCGCGCACCAGGATCGCGGTCGGCGCCTGCGCATGCCCGCTACCATTCGGCGCTCGCGCAAAACGTTGTCCGCACCGCTCGAATACTGAGGAAATTGACCATGGCCACCGCCGCTCCCGCCAACCCCGTCCCGACCGCCAAGCCCGTCGACACGCGCGGACTCGCGAACCAGGTGGTGGGCGAGACCAAGGTGTGCGCCGTGACGCAGAGCGAGCTCATCTACCGCGGCTACGAGATCGCCGACCTTGCGGAGAACGCCACCTTCGAGGGCGTTGCGCACCTGGTGATCGTGGGCCACAAGCCGACCGATGCCGAGCTCAAGGCGTTCGACGCCGAGATCAAGTCGATGCGCGCCGTCGAGCAGGTGGTGATCGACCAGCTGGCCGCCGTCGTCAAGGCCGCGCCCACCGCGCACCCGATGAGCCTGCTGCGCACGGGCGTGAGCATCCTGGGTCACCATGACGCTGAGTGCGAGTCGAACGCGCCCGACGCCGAGCTGCGCAAGTCGAAGCGGCTCCTCGCCAAGATCCCGACCCTCATCGGCGCGATCCAGCGCACCATCGAGGGCAAGCCCGTGCTTGCGCCCGACAGCTCGCTCGGCCATGCCGCGAACCTGATGTGGCTCATGACCGGGCGCAAGCCCACCGAGCTCGAGGCGCGGATCATGGATGTCAGCCTGATCCTGTACGCGGAGCACGACTTCAACGCCAGCACCTTCACCAGCCGCTGCATCGCCAGCACCGAGAGCGACATGCACAGCGCGGTGTGCGGCGGTATCGGCGCCCTCAAGGGCCCGCTCCACGGCGGCGCCAACGAGATGGCGATGGAGATGCTGAAGGACCTCGACCGCGACTGCGCGGGCGGGAAGATGACCATCGACGCGTGGATGCAGCGCGCCTTCGCCGAGAAGCGCAAGCTGATGGGCTTCGGCCACCGCGTCTACAAGAACGGCGACCACCGCGCGGGCATCCTGCGCCGCTGGGGCCTCAAGCTCGCCGAGCAGATGGGCCCGAACGCGAAGAAGTGGTTCGA
>CANLMX010000015.1 GCA_947492385.1 Planctomycetaceae bacterium
CGCTCCGCGACTTCGCCCGCCGCTTCAACAACCACTGGATCATCGGGCGGATCGGCTACCGAACGCCCGCAGCGCACCGACGCATCCTCCTCGGGGAGGCCGCGTGAATACCAACTTCAACTTGTCTCAGAAACTGGATGCGGTACATTTGACCCCACTCGTTTCCCTTCATGCTGCAACGATGCCTGCGGGGGATCCTTGAACGAAGATCGGCTACACCTTTACTACTCTGCGTCCGGGCAGACAAGTTGGAACGACTTACCGAGCGTGGTGACTTGTGGTAACCAAGTCCGAGGTTTCATCATCGAATGGTCCGCCGACTGCAACTCCGACGGCATCGTCGACTATGGCCAGATTCTCGACGGCACCCTCACTGACGTGAACGCAGACGGCATCCCGGACGTGTGCCAGGCACCATGCGTTCCTGCAGACCTGAACAACGATCGGTCAGTGGACGGCGCCGATCTCGGTGTACTCCTGTCGGCATGGGGCCCCGCGGGCCCGGAGTCCGCTCGCGCCGACATCAACGGCAACGGAATCGTCGACGGCGCTGACCTGGGTGTGCTGCTCGCCAACTGGGGCGCGTGCGGCGAGGCACCGCCGTGGGCGACGGTCGTGCAGTGGCAGCCGGATCCGGCGGTGGTGACCGACGACCAGTTGCGCTCGGCGATCGCGGCGACAGGCTTGCCATGGCGGGTGCGCGATGCGGGCACGCAGATCGAGATGCTGCTCGTTCCGCCGGGGACGTTCCAGATGGGATGCATCTTCGAATCAATCGACTGGTCGTGCTTCTCGTGGGAGCTGCCCGTCCATCAGGTGACTCTGACCAACGCCTTCTACTTGGGCCGCTATGAAGTCACTCAGGAGCAATGGCTTGCCCGAATGGGTTCAAATCCGTCGGGTTTCCAATGGCCGAGCGCCCAGGTTCCGATCGATCAGGTGCCTCGTCGTCCTGTCGAGCAGGTGAGTTGGACGTTGGTTGAGGGCTATCTGCGCGCGACGGGCCTGCGGCTGCCGACGGAAGCCGAATGGGAGTACGCGTGCCGCGCCGGGACGCAGACGCCGTTTCATAACGGATCGACGGATGACGACACGCTGGGAACGCTTGCGTGGTACTGGTTCAATTCCGGCGGGCAGACGCACCCCGTCGGCGGCAAGCTCGCGAATGCCCTCGGGTTCCACGACATGCTCGGAAACGTGTTCGAGTGGACGAATGACTGGCTCGGGAGCTATTCAGGCGCCGCGCAGACGAACCCGTCGGGACCGGCAAGCGGCACGTATCGTGCTACACGTGGCGGTTGCTGGAACGACTTCTCGCTGTGGGTGCGCTCGTCCTCCCGGTCATACGGCGTTGCGCCCGCGCCCACGGGAGACCGTGTCGGGTTCCGCGTCGCGCGGAACCCCTGATGTCTCGCTTTCATCTACGGCCCGCCGCTTTCCACGCCCTGACGATGTCAATCACGGTGTCCGTGTGTTTCTGACGGGCGTCTCAGGAAGTTGGGGCGCGCTTCTCCGTCGACTCCATTGAAAACTGTAGGGAGTCGGTACCGGGGTGATCCAACTCCCGGTCAATTGGCGCCTCAGAGGCGGGGCGGGGAATCGGGGGCGACGCTCATGGCCGTCGTCATGCGCGGAACTGCATGATTGAAGCCCAATTTCCGGAGATCCAATGAAGCTCACCTTGCCGTCGCTGTCCGTCGCTGTCGTCTCGTGCGTGCTTTCCCCGGCGTCCGGCGCCCTCACGGAGTGGCGGATCGAGGATGGCGGGAACGGTCACTGGTACGACATCGTCGTGACGCCGCTTCAGTCGTGGATGGAGTCCAAGGCGCAGGCGGAGGCCATGGGCGGGTACCTCGCGTCGATCACCAGCCAATCCGAGAACGACTGGCTCTGGAGCGCGTTCAGCATCGGCTCGACGCCTTCGTATTGGGCCCAGACCGGGCCGTGGCCTGGTTACGACGGTCCCGTGTTCGGGGCCTATCGCACGGCGGCAAACGTGTGGACCTGGGTGTCCGGCGAGGAGTGGGGCTGGAGCAATTTCAACTGGTCGATGGGTTCCGGCGAGGCCGGTGCGCAGTTCATCGCGCAGGGACCTTTCTGGGACGACATCGGCGTTAACGGCGGCACGTCCGCGGGTGGCAACTACTCGTTCGTGGTCGAGTTCGATTCGAACCCGGTGCCCGGACCTGGAGGTCTCGTGCTCCTGGGATGTGCCGTCGGTGTGAGCGCGGGTTCGCGGCGGCGGCGAGCGGATCGGGCGTGACCGGGTTGTTCTCATTCGGGGTGGACCGGTGAGAGCGACCCGGTCTCCGCAGCGCATGCGTGGCCGACCTGAACAATGACTCCATCGTGAACGGGGCAGATCTCGGCGTGTTGCTGGGGTCTTGGGGCCCGTGCAACTAGGGTGTTCAAACACCGGACTTTCGGGAGATCTGGCCGCACCATGAAGATGAACGCATTGCTCGCGCTCGGCACCATTCTGGTCGCCGCGGCGGCGTGGACCTCAACGGCAGCCAACCAATCCGTCGTACAAGCGCCCCCGGCGCAATCTGGTGGTAGCGGCTTTGCCGGGTATTGGTCGACGACGTTCGGCGAGATGCTCTTGGTCGTCGATGGCGAGCGAGTGACCGGTCAGTACAGCCTCGGCGGCGGGTCCTCGGTCGAAGGAACAGTCCGCGATGGGGTGCTGCGATTCCGGTATGCCGAGCCGGGCTCGGTGACGGGAGTCGGCGAGTTCCGCCTTTCATCGGACGGCCTAGCATTTTCCGGCCAGTGGCGACAGGACGGCATGCGGGATGGCCCACTTTCGTCCCAGGACAAGCCGTGGCACGGCATCCGCCAGTTGTTTCCCACGAGCACCGTCGCATCGCAGCCCGGCCCGTGGCTGGTGATCCTGGAACCCCATTGGGAGCAGTCGCTTCGTGACAGCGAGTACTCGTTCGGTGAGATGCTGCGGACCTACTACCGTCGGCTTCCGCAGCTTCAGGTCCGGCATCGAAGAATCCACGATCGTGCGGATTTCATGCGTGTCGGAAGCGAGATCGGGCAACTCAAGGGAGACGTCTTCCTCTACATCGCCTCCCACGGGACGCATGCGGGTGCAGCCCTCTCCGACGGAAACATCGATGCTCCCTTGATGGCTGACCTGCTGAGCGGCTGCAGCAATGTCAAGCTGGTGCACTTCGGCAGTTGCTTGGTGGCCGGTGGGACAGTCCCGGAAGACATCCTTCGACGACTCGCCCCCGATCGCCGAGTGCCGATCTCGGGATTCAAGGAGACTGCTGACTGGGGTGGGAGTGCCGTCGTCGACTTCGCATACCTTGACAATCTCCTCGAACGGCGGATGCCGCCCAAGGACGCCGTGGAAGCGACACGGCGTAACGTGCGGTTCGCGGGGGATTCCGCTCCGGGCCCAGTCGCGCCGATGGGCCTGCGGATCGTCATGCCGAGCGATGTGCAGGTTGAGTCAGGTGTGATGCAAGGACCAGGAGAGCACTGAACGAGCCCACCTGCAGCAGGCATCTTCGGCAGCCTCAAGTTCGAGGTTGTCGAGCACGCCGCCGCCCGGGACGCCTCAACCGCCCTCAAAAGCGCAGCAACCGAAGGCCAGGCCTTCGGTTGCAAGCTTGAGAGCGGGTGAAGGGACTTGAACCCTCGACATCCACCTTGGCAAGGTGGCACTCTACCACTGAGTTACACCCGCAGACGTCCGGTCGGGCGCGCGATCCGCTGCTTCGAACATCGCGCGCGCCCGATCTCGGAACGAGGAATCGTACTCCAGCCCGGGGGTTCATGCAAGGGCTTCGGCCGCTTGATAACTTCGGGTGACCCCGCCTCGCGCAGCCGCGCACGCTTACCTCACCGCACCGACCCCCACGCCCGCGAAAATCCGCGCACCGCGCGCGCCCGCAGGAACGCCCCCGGCATGACCGCCTCGGGGCGCGCGCCGGTGAGCGCCGCCAGCACGCGGAACACCACGCGTAGCACCGCCGCCGTCAGCAGCCACACGACGATCGGGATCACCGTCACGGCAATCGCGCCCAGCACCGCGGGCACCGCCAGCACGATGGTCACGATGCCGAGCAGCAACCCGTGCAGGCCTCGGAGGAACGGCTCGGCACCGTTGCCGCGGTTTGCAGCGCCGCCATCGGGCGTGCGCACGCGCGAGGGACCCGAATCGATCACCTCACCCATGACGGGTTCGGTGCGCGTGGCGTGAGCGAGTGGTCGTTGCGGGTCCATGGGGCGTGCCTCGGCGCGGGGTGCGGCGTGCGGTTTAGCATGAATGGATGCTTCCATGCACCGGCAATCCAACGGCCTGGATCGCGACGGCGTCCCTGCTTGCGTCCGCAGCCCTCGCGGCATGCGCCTCGGCACCCCCGCGCGCGTCGGCCCCCACGCAGGCCGTCGCGCTCCTCAACGCAGACACCGGTCCGATCGCCGCACTCGACGAGCCCGCCGAGCGCGGGGCGAAGCTCGCGTTCGCCGAACGCGCCGCCGCGCATGCGCGCGACCCACGCGTGGCCGCGCCGCCTGCGCTGCGCATCCACGACACGGTGAGCACGCGTGACGGCGCCGCCCGCGCCGCGGCCGCGGCCCTGGCGCCCGCCGCCGACGGCACGCCCGCCGCCTGCGCGGGCTTCGGAATCAGCGACACCGACCTGGCGCTGGGAGGCGTGCCCCCGTTCCACGCCGCGGGCGCACCCTTCCTGGTGCTCGGCGCCACGGCACCCAGCCTTCCGTACGACTGCGGCACGGGCACGTTCCTGGCCTGCTACTCCGACGACGCACAGGCACGCGCCGCGGCCGAGTTTGCGCACGGCACCCTCGGCCGACGCACGGCCATCGTGTTCGACTCGCGCAGCGTGTTCGCGCGCACCGTATCAGGCTTCTACCGCAACCGATTCCGCGAGCTCGGCGGTGACGTGGTGCAGGAGTTCGACCTCGCCGCGACGCCCGCGGTGCAATTGGGCGCGTTCCTGGCCGAATCGATCGGCCGCGTCGACCTGGTGTACGTCGCGTGCGAACCCGGTGACGTGGTGCCTTGCATCGCCGCGGTTCGGTCGGTGATGCCGCAGGTCCCCGTCGTCGGCGCCGACAGCTTCGACAGCGACGACGTGATGCGCACCGGCACCGCGCCCAGCAACCAGCGGCCCACCGATCGCGTGTGGTTCACCACGCACGCGTGGTTCGGCGAGGGCGGCACGCCCGAGGCGCGCGCGTTCGCCGCGGCGTACCAGCGCGCGTACGGCGAGCTTCCGCCAAATGCGTTTGCCGCCCTCGGCTACGACTCGGCGAACATCATGATGGACGCCGTGGCGCGTGCGGCCGCGGCGGGCCGTCCCGGGAATCATGCGGTCATCCGCGACGCCATCGCGACCACGCGCAACCATCGCGGTGCGAGCGGCACCATCGACTTCCGCAAGGGGCCGATCCCCGCGAAGGACGTGTGGGTGATCGAGGTCACCCAGAGCGCGCGTCGCCTGGCCAAGCGCGTCGAACCGCAGCCTGCGGCGCCGTGAACGGGGCCGCGCGCGGTCACCCGCCGCACGCACCCCACGCCGCAAGCATGATGCCCAGGTCCGCGCCGTCCGTGATGCCGTCGCCCGAGAGGTCGCTTGCGCCGGGCAGGCCCCACGCCGCAAGCAGCCGTCCGAGGTCCGCGCCGTCGACGATCCCGTCGCCCGAAAGGTCGGCCGGGCACGCGCCGGGCACGCTGCCGGCGTCGGCGGGGTCGCTTCCGGCGTCGAGCTCGTCGCGGTCGAGGTGGGTGTCGCCGTCGCGGTCGATGCCCAGCCGGCGCGCCATGCCTGCGGGCACCAGCGTGTACGTGGTCTCTTGGCCCGCGACGGCCGCCGCAAGCAGCGCCGCCGGGCTGGTGGGGGCCTCGTCCTCGCGGTCGGGCACGAACGCGCCGGCCTGCAGCACCCAACCGCGCATGACGCCGTCGCGCACGCCCTTGGCCACCAGGCCCACCTGCGTCGACTGATTGGTGGCGATGTTCATCAGCTGCGTGATGCGCGTCGAGTCGTCGCCGGCACCGCCGCCGTTCGCGGCCGTCGCCTGCTGTCCGACGCCTGCATGCGTGTCGGAGCCGAAGCTCAGGCAGAAGGCCTCCACGTCGCGGCGTGCCTGCACGCCGCCGCCGGGCAGCGTGTTGAAGCGGAACCCGATGTTCAGGACGTCCTGCAGCGTGAACTCGTCGCCGCCATGGTCGAATCCGAAGCCGCGGTTGCAGCTCTGCGACGCCTTGTTCGCGCCCACCTTGCGGTAGACGTCGCGCAGCGGCGAGTTCTTGCGGTTCTGCGGTTCGGCACCGCCGGGCGCGGGGATGTCGACGCGGTTGTTGGTACCCGCGGGGCCGGAATGGCAGTCCAGGCACGTGAGCCCGGGGGGCGCGCCGAAGATGCGCGCGGTGTTGAAGACGTTCTGCCCGTTGACCGCGTTGCCCGTACCGCCCGCACCCGTGACCACGCCGCCCACGATGGACACCGAGGTCCTCAGCGAGTTGTCGATGTTCCGGTTCGGGTTGGGGCCGAAGGTGAGCGATGCGAGGTAGTCGTGGAGCTGGGCCATCTCGGCGGCGCTGATCTCGCTTTCGCGGCCCTGCAGCGCCACGTACGCCTCGTTGAACTCCTCGAGGTTGTCCTTCTCGCCGCGCCAGTGGAACGGCTCGTTGCCGATGATTCCCACCAGCGTCTGCGTGGTCAGCGGGCCCTTCATCGGGTGCCACGCGATGCAGCCGCCAGGCACCTGGCATGTCTCGTCGAACGCCTGCAGCGCGCCCTGCGGGTTGCCAAGGTCCCACGACATGCGGTCGCTGCGCGCATCGACGTGGCACGATGCGCAGCTGGCTTGGCCGAGGCCGGACGTCAGGTGCGTGTCGAAGAGGAACTTGCGACCTTCCTTCACGGCGGCCGGCGTCGGGTCATGGAACGCAATGCGCGCCACCTCGGCGTTGGTGGCAGTGCTCACGGCGGACACCGAGCCGCCGAAGCGGTTGAGCACGTAGAGCCGCGTGCCGTCGGGCGACAGCACGAGGCCCGTCGGGCCTTCGCCCACGGTCACCGTCGCCATGCGTGCGCCCGATTCGCCGAACGCGATCACGTTGTTCGACCCCAAGCCCGCGGTCCACGCGCGGCCGTCGGCGCCCACTGCCACGCCGCGCGGGTCGCCCACGGATTGCAGCCGGTTCACCACGCTGGTGGTGGGTGACCCGTACGTCAGGTGCGGGTTCATGTCGACCACGCTCGCCGATCCGTTGCCACCCGCGATCCGCGCGGCCATGCACTTCACGAAGACGCCGTTGACGTTCTGCTCGAAGCGCAGCTCGTTGCGGCTTTCCAGCCCCACGGTCACGACGTCGCCGTTGGGGGCCGTGCCGATCCCGGACACGATGTTCATCAGCCCGTTCACGTAGGTGACCGCGTTCGTGCCCGCGTCGATGACGGCCACGTCGTGGTCATGCAGGTCCCACGTGACGAAGTTCGTCCAGTTGCGGCCGTTGCCGTCGAGCCACTGCCCGGCCGCGTTCTTGCGCACGATCTGCCCCACTCGGGGGGCCGCGCCGTTCGTCGGGCTCTTTGCGGGGCTGAATGCGGTGCCCGCGTTGGGCGGCGGGTTCTGCCCGGCGTACGGACCGCTCGCCTGGCTCACCGTGGCGTGGGACAGGGCGGTCGAGTGGTTGCCCGACTCGAAGATCGCCAGGTACACGCGCGCGCCATCCGGGCTTGTGCACATGGCGCGCGGCTGGCTGCCGGCGATGGCGATGGTCGTGAAGGCCGAGGGGTTCGCGGCATCCATCGCCACGACGCGCTCGGGGATCGAGAGCGAGACGAACGCGCGCTGCGGCGAACCGGCGAACGCGACGTCCGCGGGCTCGTCGCCCACGAGCAGCGTGCGGCGCACGCGCATGGTCGCAAGGTCGACGATGCTCACCGAGTCGGAGATCTGGTTCACCACCCACGCCTCGCCGTTCGTGCGCACGCGCACCGAGACGGGGTCGAGGCCCACGGCCACCGAACCCCGGCGCACGGGAATGCCGCCCGTGACGTCGTAGACCTCGAGCCGCGCGTCGGCGGTGTTCACGGCCAGCAGCGTGCGGCCGTCGGGCGTGATGTCGATGGGGTGCGACTGCGGCGACTCCCAGTTGACGAACGCGGAGGACTGCGCGGCGGCAGGGGCCGCGCAGGACGTGCCCAGCACGAGCGCCGTGGTCAGTCGGACAATGGTCGCGGTGGTCGGGCGCACGGGAGCCTGGGGTCGCATGGCACCCGTTGCCCGAACCGGCCCTACGGGGACAGCCGGGCCGCGTGCGCTTCGGACACTGTGTCCCAGGAACCGTCGAATGCCCACTCGTAATTCCGCCAACGGCCGATGGATCGGCGATTGATGGGATTCCGGACCTGCTCGTGGCTCAGCGTGAGGACGGTGCGGGCGTTCTGTTCGGGCGTCAGCACGCCGGGGGCCATCTCAAGGCCCAGCAGCCGCATGCACCGCTCGGCGTGGCCGGCGGGGTCGTCTACCAGGCGTTCGTAGACGATGTCCTCGTGGGGGATGCCCAGCGTCCGGAGGGCCGCGGGCGCCAGCCGTCGCTCGGCCTCGATCATCTGGCGGATGGCGTCCAGCGACGCGGTCCACCCGTACGTCTGCGGGTGGAAGTTCGAGAGGTACAGGCTGATGGCGGTGTCGCGCGGATCGCGCTCGATGCGGATGCACGCGGCGCCGGGCAGGACCGCCGCCACCGCCGGCAGCCATCGCCATGTGTGGAGCGACTTGTCGAAGATCCAGCGCGCGCCGGCGCGGCGCGACACGCTGGAACCTGCCACATAGGCCTCCTGAAGCTCGCGTGCCGCGGCGGCGTCGAGCGATGCCAGTGCCTGTGGCCACACACCGTGCGAGACCAGCGCGGTCCCGAGCGTGTTGATGCCGTCGTACTCGCCGATTCCCGAGATGTCCGGGTGGCGATCGAGCATCTGTTCCAGGAGCGTGGTGCCGCTGCGCGGCATGCCGACCACCAGCGCCACGCCGTGCACCTGCGGTGCGCGGGGCACGGGCGGGCGCGAAAGCCTGGAAATCAGCACCTCCTGCGCGCGTGCGTCGGCCAGCACCGACTCAACGTCGAATGGGTGTCCGGTAGTGGCGTGCAGGTGCGTGGCCAGGTCGAACGCGCGGCGATAGGCGCCGTCGGCGTCCAGCATGCGCACGGCGTCGAACCCCGCGATGCGGCGCGCGAGCGCGATGTGCCCGCTGCGCGCGAAGGCCTCGAGGCGGTCGATGGTGCCGGCACGGTCGGTCTTCACGGTCACGCGCGCGGTGAAGATCTGCGCGCGCGGGTCGTCGAGCCATGCGCCGCCCCCGGCGACCAAGGCCTCCAGTTCGTCGCGGCGGTTGGCGCGATGCAGGACCTCGGCGAGTGCCATGGTCGCATCGATCGCGTTCGGAGCGCCGCGCGCGATGATCGCGCGCAGCCGGTCGATGGCGGCATCGCTGCGTGCCAGGCGGTGGTCGACGATTGCCCGGAGGAGCTGGACCTCATGCCCCGAGGACCCGAGCCGCAGCGTCCGGTCAAGCGCGTCGTCGGCCTGGGGCAGCCGGCCAAGGCCGAATGCGGCGCGGGCGAGCGCAAACCACGCCTTAGCATCGCGCGGGGCGGCCCGGGTGGCGGACGTCGACTCGGTGAAGGCTGGTCCGAAGGATCGGCTGCGCAGAAGCTGGTCGATCCGATCGTGGTCGATGCGGGCGGGCACGGATGCGTCAGAATAGCCCGTAGCACACGCAGGAAACCGGGTTTATTGGCTCCTTTGGGCGCGGGAGCGTGAAAAGTGGAATCTCGGTCAGTGAATTTCCTTGCGCCGGTCGTGATTGCGCGCATAGTGATCCCGTTCCCCTCGGAGGGTCTCGGAAAAGGGCGGCTAACGCGGACCGGGTTCCGCGTGATTACCCCTTTCGTGAGTTCCCCTCAAATGAAGACTTTCATCGCTTCGACCGTGGCCGTTTCGGCCATCGCCTCCGCTGCCTCGGCGGACTTCACCTTCTCGTTCACGAACCAGACGTGGACCGGGTTCAACTTCTCTGACGTGACCACGCTCGCGGGCGGCTTCACCGGCACCCTCACGGGCGTGTCGGTCAACGCGACCCTCAACGCCTCCACGAACTTCACCTACGCTGACGACCTGTGCGTCTACGTCGACGTGCTCCCGCTCTCGGGCGGCGGCCTGCTCCAGGTCGGTGGCTTCAGCAACCTGGGCGCCACGCAGCGCCTCGCGTGGGCCAACGGCGGCTTCAGCACCCCCGGCACCACCGTGATCGACTCGAAGTCGGTCAATCCGATCGTCTTCGGCGGCCTCGGCCAGCCGAACATCTGGGTCGGCAACGGCTACGGCGCTTCGGGCACCTCGGGCACCTGGACCGGCTCGATCACGCTGATCGGCGTGAACGCGGTTCCGGCTCCGGGCGCGGTCGCCCTGCTGGGCGTCGCGGGCCTCGCGGCTGGCCGTCGCCGCCGCGCCTGAGTCACACCCCCTCACCCTACGGGTGAGTTGAAAGCGATGACACCTGGGCGGCCTTCGAGGCCGCCCAGGTGCTCGCGCTTTTGGGGATGTGGGGAGCGTCCCCGCTGATCTCTCCGACTCGCGCTTACCGCCGCCCGCCGCCCTCGCGCCCGTCACGTGAGCCGCGTCCGTCGTTGCGCCCGCCCCACTCGGTGCCGCGGACGCCTTCGCCCGCCCAGCGGTCGTAGGTGCCCCAGCCGCCGTGGTCGCCGGCACCGGCAGGCGTTGAGTACGGGCCGGCGTTCGCGCCCGTGCGGGGCGACATCCAATACGAGCCCGGTGCCGCGAACTGCTGCGGCGGGTGGAAGCCGTTCGGCCGCGCCAACGGCTCGTAGCCCCAGTTGCCGCCGTACAGCGAGCCCTCGCCCGTCCACGGGCGGTACGCCACGGGGTCATAGCCGCCGTATTCGTTGCCGGGTCCCCGGAACGCCGCCGGTGCGTCCTGGGCCACGCCCTGGTACTGGCGCTGCACGGCCTCGTTCGTCTCGCGCGCCGCGGCCGGCGACGCGTCGCGCGCCATGGCGGGCTTCGCAGCCGGGCGGAAGGTGCCGGTCTTCGCGGCCGACATGTCGCCGCGCGATGCCGGCCACGTGCGTGAACCGATCGGCTGTCCACGCTGCGCGGTGCGCTGCGCGGCGTCGCGGCGGGTCTGCTGCTCCCACGCGGCGTGCTGACCGTTCCACCGGTCGTAGTACGGGTGCCATTGGTTCATCCACCCGCCCCAGTGGTCCCACGCGCCCCATGCGCCGTACCCCCAGCCCCACGCGTTGTTCCAGCCGCAGCACCAGCCGTAGCCGGTCCAGCCGCAGCCGTTCGCGTATCCGGGCCACATGTCGGGTGCGCCGTACCACGTGCTCCCCACCGCGTTGACGGGCGGGCAGAACGTGCCGGTCTGCGAGTCGTACGCCGGGTCGCCGACGTAGGTCTGCGGGTAGGCGTCGTATGAATCGGCCGACGTCTGCGGGTACGCGTGGCCCGTGCCGTGCACCGGCGTGCCGTCCACCACGTACGTGCCGAGGTAGCCGGGGCTGAACGCGAACGTCACGCTGTCGGCGGTCGATCCCACCACCCACACGTACGTGCACGGATAGATGGGGCACGACGCGGGAATCGAATAGACCTCATCGGGCACGCGGTCGCAGAGCTTCCACGGCCCCTTCTCGTTCGGCGCCTCGAACCATGCGCCAGACTCGCACGCGTACACGATGCCGCCCGAGCGCACGGCCGGCTGCGATGCGTTCACCAGCCACGACACCTGGGTCCCGGGGATGACCGTCCACTCGGCGGCGCCGTCCACCGTCATTGCCGGCGTCGCACCGGCGCGCGCGAGCGTCACCGTGCGGAGTTCGCGCGCGGCGAGCGTTGCCTCGTTGGCCTCGGCCGTCCCCGGCACCGATGCACGCACGTGGTCCCATCGACGCGTCGAGGGCAGCTGCGCGAACGCCTGCGGCACCGTGGCCGGCTCGGCGTAGGCCCACGCGCCCGACCCGAGGTCTGCGGTCGTGAACCAGCGGCCCGCCGCCAGCAGCCAGAAGGCGTTCCCGTCGGTCGTCAGCAGCGTCGCGGGCGTGTTCGACACCGCCTGCACGCCCGGCGCCGCGCTGGCCAGCGTTGGGGCGCCGTCGATCGCCACCAGCACGGTGGGCTTCGTCGCGACCATCACCGTGGCGGGCGCCGGCTTCGGTGCACCGACGGCGGGCTTCACGTCCTTCAGCCCCGCCGGCGGCGTGGGCGCGGGGCCCATGGCCGCCACGACGTCCGCGGGCGGGGCGGGGCAGTCGGCGTAGCCCGATGCCAGCGACTTCGACGACTTCCACGTACCGCTGACGCGCGTCATCCACGCGCCGTCCGGCGACTTGAGGAGCACCGACGGCGTGTTGGCCGCGCGCATCCAGCCCGAGTTCCCGAGCACCACCAGGCGCGGCTCGCCGTCCAGCTGCACCAGCACCGTGGGCTGCTGCGTGACCACGATCGCGGGCGCGTCGTGGCGCAGTCCGGGCGTCGAGCTCGCACGCGGGTTGACCAGCCGGACCGAACGTGCCAGGGCCGCGCGGTCGCTCGTCATCGCGGCGAAGTACAGCGCGTCCGAGAGTGCCTTGGACTCGGGCGAAGCGGCGTCCATCGCCTGGCCGTCGAGCGTGAACTGCTTCACGGTGAAGTGGTTGATCTCGACCTCGCCCGGGATGTCCGCGGCCATCACTTCGGCCGCCAGGCGTGCCTCGCCGATGCGCACCTTCCCGTCGGTGCCGGTCATGGCGACGTCGGTGACGAAGTACGCGCGGCTGGCGTCGATCCCCGTGAGCCTGGGCTGGAACACCTGGTACGTGATGCCGCCGGAGGTCACTTCCTGCGGCCAGCCTCGGCCGGCGACCGGGTCCTTCGGCTTCGACGCCGCCTGGGGCTGCGCCGCGGACGGCTCCGCGCGCAGGGCCGGGGTCGCGGCGTTCGCGCCGGGCGCGATCGGCCCGGAAAGTGCGGTGAAGAGGCTGAGGACGGCAGTGCCGAGGGTTCGCATCGTGGGGGTGACTCCGTTCCCCGTTCGGGGAGGTCGGAGTCTACCCCCGCGATGGAATCACTTGTCCGCAGGAGCGATGCCGAAGCCCTCGCGGTTCGGGTACGCCGGACGTGCGGGGTGCTTCACCGGGTTGCGCTCGAGCTCGGCGAGCAGCAGCTCCACCGCCTTGTCGAGCTGCGGGTCGATGCCACCGTTGTGCGGGCCGCCCTTCATCACGCCGGGGTCATCCATCACCTCGACGTCGGGGTCGACGCCGTGGCCCTCGATGCCCCACGTCCCGTCGGTCTCGTAGAACGCGAACACCGGGACGCGCACGCTGGAGCCGTCGATCATGCCGGGGTTGCCGCTGATGCCGACGAGTCCGCCCCACGTGCGCGTGCCGACCAGCGGCCCGAGCTTGTTGTGGCGGAAGAGCCACGGGAACATGTCGCCGCCCGAGCCCGCGAGCCCGTTGATCAGCATCGCCTTGGGGCCGACGTGGCTGTCCGGGGGCCAGATCCAGTCGTGCTGGTCGCGTCGGGCCCAGTAGTTGGTCACCGGGCGGTTGAGCATCTCGATGAATCGCGTGGGGATCTGCCCGCCGCCGTTCCATCGGTCGTCGACGATGAGCGCCTTCTTGAAGCGCTCGCCCTGGAACTGGCGCACCATGTCCGACTGGCCGTCGATGCCCGTGTTCGGGACGTAGACGTAGCCGACCTTGCCGCCGGACTTCTCGCTCACGTACCGGCGGTTGGCCTCGATCCAGTCGCGGTACCGAAGGTTGTCCTCGCTGCCCATCGGCTTGACGACGACCTCTCGCACCTTGTCGTCGAACGCGGGGTTCGGGCCCACGGTGAGCGAGATCGTGCGTCCGGCCAAGCCCTTGAACGCGGCCCACGGGTCCTTCGACGTGTCGATGGGCATGCCGTTGACGGCGAGCACGTACTCGCCTTCCTTCACGTCGACGCCGAGGTCCTGCAGCGGGTTGCGGGCGTCGGCGTCCCAGGGCGCCCCGGACACGACGTGCTTCACGCGGTAGCGCGTCATGCCGTCGGGGCCGATGCCCGTGTCCCAGTCGATGCCGAGCATGCCGGTACCCGGGCCGCCGAGACCGCCGAAACCGTCGTTGCCGTTGTAGTACGCGTGGCCGACGTTCAGCTCGCTGATCATCTCGCTGATGATGTAGCTCACGTCCTCGCGGCTGTTGGCGTCGTCGACCATCGCCAGGTAGCGGTCGCCGACGGCGTTCCAGTCGACGCCGTGCATGGTCGGGTCGTAGAAGTAGTCGCGGAAGATGCGCCATGCGTCGCGCACCACCTGCTTCCACTCGCGCTTCGGGTCGATCTCGGCAAGCATCGGCTGCGTGACGATCTGCTTGCCCGAAGCGCCCGGTGCGGCGTCGAGGATCTGCAGCCCCGCGAGCATCTTCTTCCCGTCGGCGGTGAGCTGGAAGCCCATGCCGTCGGTGACCTTCTTGACTTCCTTCTTCTTGTCCTTGATGTCGAACAGCTTGATCTGCCCACCTTGGTTGAAGACAAGCTGGTTGCCTGCATTGACGGCCATGCCGCCGATGCGCTGGGTTCCCAGCGGAAGTTCGATGGCGCGCTCCTCGAAGCCGTCGTACTCGATCACGAAGGGCTTCTTCTCGTCCTTCTTCTCTTCCTTCTTGTCCTCGGGCTTGGCTTCCGGCTTGGCCTCGGCGGGCTTGGCCTCGCCGGGCTTGGCCGCGTCCTCGGGCTTCTTCTCGCCTTCGGCAGGCTTCTTCTCGCCCTCCGCCGGCTTCGCCTCCTCGGGCTTCTTGTCGTCCTTCTTGGGCTCTTCCTTCTTGGGCTCGTCCTTCTTCTTGTCTTCCTTCGGCTTCTCCTCGTCGATCTCGACGGCCCATGGGTTCTTGACGTCCTTGCGCAGCGGCACGGCGTAGGCGCGCGTCGTGTCCTGGTACGCCCACGTGGTGTCGAGCTCGCTGTACTCGGCGTTGCCGAAGCCGCGCTGGCTGGTGAAGTAGAGCCACTCGCCCGCGCGGTCGAACGTGGGGCTCGAGTCGGCGAACATGCCGCTCGTCACCTCGCGCGCCTCCTTCTTGGCGACGTCGTAGATCCAGATGCTGCCGTTGCGGCGCTCGGGCATCGACTTCGAGTACGCCAGGTACGAGCCGTCATGGCTGATCGAGACGTCGAACCCGCCGTCCCACGGCTCTTTGTCCACGAACGTGCGCTCGCCGCTCTCGAAGTCCACCATGTACACCGAGCCGGTCTTGTCTTGGTAGAGCAGCTTCTTCGAGTCGGGGAACCACTGGATGTCCGTCTTGAACGGTCCGTTGTCCTTGGTGAGCTGCCGGGGCTCGCCCTTCCCATCCGCGGGCATCGCCCACAGCTCGTACTCGCCGGTCACGTCGCTGAAGTAGGCGATCCACTTGCCGTCCGGGCTCCATTCCGGTCGCCGCTCGGCGACGCCGTCGGTGCGGGTGAGGTTCCGGGGCACGCCGTTCTCGGCGGGGGCGCTCCAGATGTCGCCGCGCGCCGCCACCGCCACGCGCTTGGCGGCGGGGCTGATGCTCGAGCCCTGCAGCTCGTCGCTCACGTCCTCGGTGCGGATGCGAATCGCGGGGCGGTCGCCGGGAATGCGCACCTCGACGTCGCGCGAGCGGCCCGAGCCGAGGTCGAGCACCATCAGCTTCGTGCCCTTCTGGAAGACGATCTCACCTTCGCCGATCGCGGGCCACTTCACGTCCTCGTCGTTGAAGGCCGTGACCTGCTTGCGGGCGCCAGACTTCGCGTCCCAGCTCCAGATGTTGAGCTTGTGCGCGGCCTTCGGGTCGGTGGTCGCGTCGCTCAGGTAGTACAGCGTCGTGCCCTGCCACATCGGGAGTGTGTCGATGCCCTCGTGGTCCGTCACCCGCTTGGACTCGCCCGACTTCAGGTTGTAGACCCAGATGTCGGTCTGCATGCCGCCGCGGTAGCGCTTCCACGTGCGGTTGTCGATCGAGTGCGGCGTGTACGCAAGCCACTCGCCGTCGGGGCTGATGGTGCCGTTGGTGCCGTAGGGCACGGGAAGCGCCTCGGGAAGGCCGCCGGCCTCGGGAACCCGGTAGAGCCGTGCTGCGCGCGCGATGCCTTCCATGCCGGAGGCAGTGAAGATCAGCCGTCCGTCCGGCGCCCACTCGTACACCACCTCGGAGGCGGGGTGGTGCGTCACGCGCTGCGGGGTGCCACCGACGGCCAGAATCACGTAGATGTCGCGTCCGCCCTCGTAGCTGCCCACGAACGCGATGCGCGAGCCGTCCGGCGAGAACCTCGGCATGACCTCAGCTCCGGCCGCGCTGGTGAGCGGGCGTGCCGTTCCGCCTTCCTTCGGGACCACCCAGAGGTTTCCCTGGAACACGAACACGATCTCCGAGCGCCCGATGTCGGGGTAGCGGAGCATGGTGGCGTCCGGGACGGTGGGCGGTGCGAACGAGGCGACGGCCAGCGCGCTGAGGAGGACTGTGAGCATTGGAAATGGGGGGTGTACACGGAGCGCCGCGGCCCGGCAGGGGCGACGGACGGACACGTTGCGTTATTCGACTGTAGGCGCTCAGCCCGTCGGGCGTTCTTCCAGCGCACCCTCGTCGCGCAGGATCTCCCGCAGCCGGATGAGCCCGCGCCGCGCGTGCGTCTTCACGGTGCCGAGCGGCAGGCCCGTGGTCCGCGAGATGTCCTCGTGGGAGCAGCCGTGGTAGATCGCCAGTTGCAGGACGCGCTGCTGCTCGGGGCGAAGCTGCTCGAACGCCGCCGTCGCGCGCGCGGCTTCCTCGGAGCGCTCGGTGCGGTCGGCCTCCTGCGCGGCCTCGGGCTGGGCCGCGTCGGGCAGGCTGGCGGCGTCGGGGCGCCGCTTCTTGCGCCGCCCGCGGTCGATGAGCCGGCGCCGCGCAATCATCGCGACGAACGTCGTCTCGCTCGCGATCGACGGGTCGAACCGGCCCGCGCTCTTCCAGAGGTCGATGAAGATCTCCTGCACGGCGTCGTCGGCCTCGGCGGCGCTGGTCGTCACCCGGCGCGCAAGCGACCAGACGAGCCCCCCGAACCGCTCCATGCACTCTCCCATCGCGCGCGGGTCGCCCGAGGCGACCTGGTGCAGGATGGAGGGGTCATGGACCACGGTCTTCAGTGTACGGGCGCCCGGATCCCGGCCTTCAGCGCATGTCCTGGGGCCGAGGAAGCGCGATCGTGCGGCGTTCGCCGACGGTCTCGTGGATCGCGAACGCGGTCCCGTCGAACCAGAAGTACGCGCGCTGCGCATGCAGCTCGGCGAGCGCGTCGGCCTCGCCCACGCTCATCGCGACCGCGAAGCCCTGCTCGCTCCAGGTGCCGTCCGGGCTGCGCCCGGTGACGGGCAGGTGCGCAAGCCGCGCATTGCGCAGTTCCAGGCCGAGCACGCTGCGCCGCAGCACGTTCGCCTGCGGCGAGTCGGGCGCGCTCATCGGATTGTCGGCGGTGATCACCGCGAAGTGGCGCGACCGAAGTTCCCGCTGCACCTGCGCGAGCGCATCGTGCGGGACCGGGGCGTCGAGGCGCACCTGGGTCCCACCCGCGAACTCCAGCACGGCGGTCGCGAAGTGCAGCTCGAGCGCCGCATCGTGCTCGGCACGCGCCAGGCGCGTCTGGGGCGAGGAATCGAGCAGCGCGGCCACCTCGCCCTCGGCCTGCGAGAGGCTCTCGCCGATGCGGCGCAGCGCTCCCTTGCGCGTGGGCTCATCGGCGCGCGGATCCGTCGCGGCGTCGAGGGCACGCACGGTCTCGCGGATGCGAGCGCGGATCACGTGGCCGGCCTCCTCGCTGAGCGCATCGCGGGCGTGCTGGGTGATGGCCGCGCGTGCGCGGGCCGCCGACGCGTCGCGCCGCGCGTGCGCCAGGTGGCGGCGGCGGCGGAACGACACCAGGGATGCCTGCGCCAGGGCCGTCGCGAGCACCGCGGATGCGCATCCGGCGACCAGGAAGGCCATGTTCGCCGCATGCCGGTGCGATTCGACCCACGCATCGCCCGGCTCGACCCGGATGCGCCATGCGTGCTGCTCGATCCCGAACGAGGTCGTCGACGTGGCCGACGCCGCCCCGGCCGTCATGCCCGGTGTGTTGGCCGACACCTCGGCCGTGGCCACGAGCCCCGGTTCAAGCGCCTCGGATGCCGCCACGATCAGCGCGCCCACGTCGATCGCGGCGGCCGCCGCGCCGCCCGGCCCGGTCGCGCCGACGAGGAACGTGCTTCCGTCCGGCGTGAGCGCGGTCGCGCGCCCGGATCGCTCGAGCCCGCCGGCCATCGATGCCAGTGCCTCCCGCGTGTCCGCCGCCGTCGACGATGCATCGCCCGGGACGGCCCGCACCAGCGACGCGCGCCCGCCGGTCACCGCGAGCGCCGCGACCCAGCGCGTGGCGGGGAAGTCGATCGAGACCGCCTGCGCGGCCGCCGCCCACGCGTCCGAGTCCGTGCGTTCCGTCGATCGTGCAAGTTGCCCCACGGCCGCGAAGCGGACGTCAAGTTGCCTTCGCAGCGATTCGGCGAGCATGCGTTCCTGGCCCCCGATGGCCGCGTCGATCGCTGCCCGCTCGCGCGCTTCCAGGTGCGCCCACGCCAGGAGCGTCGTCGCCAGCATCGCGCCGCCCAGGAACCCGGCCGACCATGCGCCCGACGCCCGGCGACGCACCGCCACCGCGCCCAGCACGAAGCCCGCGATCGCCGACGCCCACAGCACGAGCAGCGTCCCGCGACCCGGTATCGCCAGCAGGGCGTGCAGGTCGCGCGCGTGGTCGAGGGGCGTGTCGGGGAGCATCGCGACCGTCGCGGGCACGCCGAGCAGGACGCCCGACGCCGCACCGATCGCAAGCCAGGCCGCAGCCCCGGCGGGCCCCTGGTGCGCGGTGCCGGGCGTCTCCGCGGTCATGCCGGCTCGGTCTCGCGCGACGCGCGCCGGCGCTTGAGCTCGGCGTCCACGAACCCGCCCAGGTCCCCGTCGAGCACGCGCTGCGGGACCATCATTTCGAATCCGGTGCGATGGTCCTTCACGCGGTTGTCGTAGAAGACGTACGAGCGGATCTGCGTGCCCCAGCCGCGGTCGACCTTGCCGCCCGTGGCGGCGTCGAGCTCGGCCTGCCGCCGTTCCTCCTCGAGTGCCTCGAGCTTCGACTGCAGCACCGCGAACGCCTGGCTCTTGTTCTGCAGCTGGTCGCGGTAGGTGCTCGCGACCACCTGGATGCCGGTCGGAAGGTGCGTGATGCGGATCGCGCTCGCGACCTTGTTCACGTTCTGGCCGCCGGGGCCGCTGGCGCGGACGAACGCCACGACCTCGATGTCCTTCTCGGGGATCGTGAGGGCGGTGGTCTCGAACTCGGGCGTGACCTCGACGGTGGCGAAGCTGGTCTGTCGCTTGCCCTCGGCGTTGAACGGGCTCACGCGAGCGAGCCGGTGCGTCCCGCGCTCGCAGTTCATGTAGCCGTAGGTGAAGGGGCCGCTCAGGCGGTACATCGCCTCGGAGATCCCCACCTCGGTGCCGGGAAGGCGGTTCATCTCCTCGGCCTTGAAGCCCATCGAGCTCCACCACCGCAGGTACATGCGCTCGAGCATCTCGGCCCAGTCGTTGGCCTCGGTGCCGCCGACGCCCGCCTGGATGGTGACGAAGCAGTTGCGATGGTCGTGCTTGCCGGAGAGCAGGCTCTGCGCCTCGACCTTCTCCATCATCGCCTCGATGGCGTGGATGGAGCCGTCGACCTCGACCAGCAGGTCGTGGTCGTTCGCCTCCTTGGCCATCTCGTAGCCGACCTTCGCGTCCTCGAGGGCCTTCATGGCCTCCTCGAGCGGCTCGATCTGCGCCCGGACGACCTTCAGCTCGTCGATCACGCGCTGGGCGGCGCGCTGGTCGTTCCAGAAGTCCGCGGACTCCATCCGCGCGTTCAGCCTGTTCCGCTCGAGGACTTTGGTTGGGTAGTTAAAGGGAGTCGCGGATGGTCGTGATCCGCGCCTCGAGGTCGTTGAGCACCGGCTGGTGCGAGTCGTAGTGCATCGGGAGAGTGTAGCGATAGACTGGTGGCACGATGAAGGTCTCCGGCCGCGTCGAACGGATGAAGGAGAGCGCCACGCTCGCGGTGGCGGCACGCGCGGCCGCCATGCGCAAGGACGGCATCGACGTCGTGTCGTTCGGCACGGGCGAGCCCGACTTCGACACGCCCGCGAACATCAAGGACGCTGCCGCACGTGCGCTGGCCGCGGGCATGACCAAGTACGTCGCGACGCCGGGCACGCCCGAGGCGCGCGAGGCGATCGCGTCGAAGCTGCGCCGCGAGAACGGCATCGACTGCACGGCGGCGCACGTGGCGATCACGGCGGGCGCGAAGCACGCCCTGTACCTGGCGCTGCAGGCGCTGGTGGACCCGGGCGACGAGGTGGTCCTCCCGACGCCCGCATGGGTCAGCTACCGACCGCTCATCGAGCTCGCCGGCGGCCGCTGCGTCGAGGTTCCGGGCGCGATGGAGCACGGCTTCAAGGTCACGCCCGCGCAGCTCGAGGCGGCCATCGGCCCCCGCACGGTGGCCGTGATCCTCAACAGCCCCTCGAACCCCTCCGGCATCGCGTACTCCGAGGCCGAGATGCGCGCGCTGTGCGAAGTGATCGCGCGCCACCCCCAGGTGACGGTCGTCAGCGACGAGATCTACGAGAAGCTCACGTATCCCGAGCTCTCGCCCGGGCTGCGCCACTTCTCGCCCGGGAGCATTCCGGCCCTCGCGGGGCGGACCGTCACGCTGAACGGCATGAGCAAGGCCTTCGCGATGACCGGCTGGCGCATCGGCTACGTCTGCGCGCCGGCCGACGGCGGGCGGTTCCTGCAAGAGCTCGTCAAGCTGCAGGCGCAGATGACCAACAACATCCCGTCCTTCTTCATGCCCGCGATCGTCGAGGCGCTCTCCGATCGCAGTGCTCCGCAGGTCGAGTCGATGCGCCGTGCGTTCGCGGGACGTGCCCGCGTGGTCGCCGAGCTGCTTGCGGGCATCCCCCGGATGAGCACGGTCGCACCCACCGGCGCGTTCTACGCGTTCCCCTCGATCGCGGCGTGCTCGGGCCTGCGGACGCCGGCTGGCCGGTCCATCACCGACGGCCACTCGTACGCCGAGGCGCTGCTGGCCGAGGCGCACGTCGCGGTCGTCCCCGGCGGCGACTTCGGCGAGTGCGCCGCCGACCACGTCCGCATCACCTTCGCGTGCGACGAGTCGCAGTTGCGCGAGGGGCTCGCACGCATCGCGCGCTTCACGGCGGCGCTGGCGTGAACGACCCTGCCTGGTACCAGCCGTTCCTCGACGCCGTGGGCTGGGTTCCCGCCGTGGTGTTCCCCGCGGCCAGCGTGCTCCAGCTGATGGCGCTTCTGCGCCGCGGGAAGTCCGATGGGGTCTCGGTCCTCACCTGGAGCCTGTTCGCCGTCGCCAACGTGTGCCTCTACCTCACGGTCAGCGAGTGGACGCGTCCGCAGGTGATCGCCACGACCCTCGGGACCGCCCTGGTCCAGGTGGTGGTGGTGATGACCGCCCTGCGCCTGCGGGCCGATAAGGCCGCGCCGCGCGCGGATTCAACGCCGAAGGCTTGAACCCGGCGCCCCCGGATCGGACGTTCGGGGCATGGACGACCACGCCACCACGGACGGAACGGCGACGGGCGACCCCCGCCGCCCCTCGGACCGCGAGTTGATCGCGGACTTCATCCTCGCCAACGAGGCCGCGGTCAGGCGCCGCATCGAGCGCACGACCGGAAGGGCGCCGGGCATCGATGCCGATGACATCTTCTCGACCACTCTGCGGCGCGTCGACGGCGCGGCGGCACGCGGCTCGTTCCGCATGCGATCCGCGCCCGAGGCATGGAGCTTCGTCGCGCGCGTCGTGCAACGCGCCGTGCAGCGGCACCGCCTCCGCGCGGCGCGCCTGGCCGAGGCGGTGGCGGGCCTTGCCTCGCAACGGCCCGCGGTGCAGGAGGATCGCGTCGACGACGGCGACCGCGCCGAACTGGCGCGGCTCATGCGCGAACTCGAGCGCGTGCGCCCGCAGGACGCCGAACTCATCCAGCACCGCCTGCGCGGCCACCGGTGGCGCGAGGTCTCAGATGCGATGGGGGTGACCGAGGAAGCACTCCGCCAGCGATGGTCGGCGCTGATGCGCCGGCTGCGCGAACGGATGTCGCGCGGTCAGGACGCGCCGATCGTGACGGGCGCCGGCTGCACGCGCGGGCGGTAGTTCGGCTCGAGCGCGATCTGCAGCGGAAGCCGCTTGCCGGTCGGGTCGCGGGGGATCTGGTCGTTGTCGATCACGCGCTGGATCGCCATGATGCCCTCGATGAGCATCTCGGGGCGGGGCGGGCAGCCCGGGATGTAGACGTCGACCGGGATGTACTGGTCGACGCCCTGCACGACCGCGTAGGTGTCGAAGACGCCGCCCGTGCTGGCGCACGCGCCCATCGAGATCACCCACTTGGGTTCCGTCATCTGCATGTAGATGCGCTGCAGCACCGGGAGCGTCTTGATGCTCACGCGGCCCGCGACGATCATCAGGTCGCACTGGCGCGGGCTGAAGCGCATGACTTCGGCGCCGAAGCGCGCGAGGTCGTAGCGGCTGCATGCGGTCGCCATGAGCTCGATGCCGCAGCACGCGGTCGCGAAGGGCATCGGCCAGACGCTCGAGCGGCGCGCCCAGTTGACGACGCGCTGCAGCTGCGTGGTGAGGACGCTGTCGACGGGGAGTGCCTGTTCGATGCCCATGGGATCCGGAATGATAGGCGGGGGAGCGGCAGGCGCGCGCTCAGTTCTTCGGCGCGTCCGGCAGGCGTTCCCACGTGGCCGAGTCGCGTTCCACGGGCCGCGGCCGGGGCTGGCTCCAGACGCTCTCGTCCCGGCCGATGTTGGCCTCGTGGACCTCGACCTTGCTGGCGGATGTCCCGCTGACCCCGACGACGTGCCGGTAGCAGCCGGCCAACGAGGCCACGGCGATCGCGGCAACCACCGCGGCTGCGGGCGAACGGGGAGTAGGACGGTCGGTGCGGGTCGGAGGGCGGTGCATGGAGTGCCTCACGGACATCAGCGCGCGACGAGCGCGTCGAGTTCCTGCTGGCTGCGGGCGAACTCGTACAGGCGGTCGACCCGCATCATGCGGAACAGGTCGACGAGGTGGCGGTTCATGCCGAACACGACGGGGCGGATGCCCCCCTTCTCGGCCATGTTGCGGAGGTCGACGCACGTCCCGAGCCCCAGGCTCGAGATGAGCGAGACCTCCGAGAGGTCCAGCACGAAGCACCTGCCGCGCTCGGTGGCCGCGAGCCGCTCCGCGATCGCATCGCGGACCTCGGCCGCCTCGGCCTGCCCGATGCTCGGCACCACGACGCGGGCCACCAAGTGGCCCGCGGGGTGCGAGAACTCGACGAACTGCGGCGCGTCGCCGGTGTCGTGCATCACGTGAGTGTAGTCCCGGCGTCCTTCCCGCCCACCCCGAGCGTGGACGCACCCGCGCTCCCCAGCTGCGCCTCGCGGAGCATGGAGGCGACGGGAGAACGGCCGATCGCGTCCTCGCCGGCGCATTCGGCCTGGGCGGCGCGCAGGACATCCGCCACGGCAATGGCCGACGGCGGCCGCGCAGGCAGGTACGCGTCGCCTTCCGTTCGGACCAGGAAGCCCGCGCGCACCTGGGCCTCGAGCACCTCGCCCGCGAGGCGGTCGTCGATGCACAGGCGCGTCGCGATCGCCTCGCGCGTCACGGGATGGCCGGCGCGCCACTCGTCCGCGGAGGCCTCCATCGCCGCGACCGACAGCACCGGGTCGGGCGCGATGCCGTCGATGCACGCCATGCCTGCATCGAGCCCGCGCAGCCGCACGGTCTGGACGATCGCCCCGATCTCGAGGCCTCCGAGCACCGCCATCCATACCACCCACATCCAGAACATGAATACCGGCACCAGGCCGAGCGACCCGTACAGCCGGCTCATCCCGAACGCATGCTGGAAGTACGCCCCGAGCAGTCCCTTGAGCAGGATGATGACGGCGGCCGCCGCGAATGCGCCGAACGCCGCGCCGTGCGCCCGCACGCGTCCCGCGGGAACGATCATGTAGACGAGGAACAGCAGCACCCACAGCACCGCGATGTCCCACGCCGTGCCGAGGAGCCGGACCGCCCATCCGATGGTCGGCGCTCCGTCCGCGCTCCGCAGGATCGACGAGAGCAGGGGGATCGCGGCAAGCAGCAGCGGACTCGCCGTCAGCACGAACCAGTAGAGCACCACGCGCCGCACCCACGAGCGCCCCGCACGCGCGCGGCAGATGCGATTGAAGCTCAGTTCGATGCTCGTCATCAGCCAGATCGCGCTCGTCACCGTCACCGCGACGCCCACCCACCCGAGCGCGCTCAGGTCGATCTCGGAGGCCTGCGTCACCAAGGTCTCGACCCATGCGCCGAGCGCGACGGGCCCCTGCGCCGTCCCGTCCCCGGGCGGGACGATCTGCATTTGGTCGAGCCCGAGCGAACGGATGAACCCCGCGACGAACGGCGCGAACTCGCTTCCCATCAGCGTCTTCGCCACCAGCGTCACCACCACCAGGATCGGGATCAGCCCCAGCAGCGTCTTGTAGGCCAGCGCCGATGCCATGGCCGGGAGGTCGTCGTGGACGATCCGTTTCCAGAGGAGCCTCGCGATGCGCAGCGCGCGCATCGCGGCGTGCGTGGGATGCAGCGCGGCGCGGGATGCGAAGTTCATGCCCGCAGTCTATGGCCCGCGCTCAGCGCGTCACGAACACGCCCCAGCGCGAGTTGCCGTTGTCACGGCCGCCTTCACCGGTGACGCGCCGCTCGCCGTCGCGCTTGCCGGTCGAGAATCGATTGGGACCCACGCGGTCCACCAGGATCCCAAAGCTCGTGCACTGCCCCGAGTCCCAGTGGTACCGATTGTCGTCGGCCTCTCCCTGGCTGCGCCCCGTGGCGCGGTACGCATCGGCGCCGTCGAGGTCGACGAGCATGCCGAGCGCCTGCTGCGCGGCGGCACCCTGCGAGAGCCCGTCGGCGCGGTACGTGTCGTCGCCCGCGCGGTCCACGAGCACGGCGGCCGCCATGTCCCACGCGGCGCCCTGGCCCGCGGCCGTCATCGACCAGTACACGTCGTCGCCCCGATCGTCGAGCAGTGCACCGAATGCCTGGTGCGCCGCGGTGCCCTGCGCGTAGCGGTTGCCGCGGAAGAGGTCGGACCCGGCATGGTCGTGCAGGGTGCCCAGGCCCAGGAAGTAGCCGCAGCCTTGCCCGAACTCGCCGCACTCGTAGCGGTCTTCGCCCGCGAGGTCCAGGAGCGTCGCCACGCCGCCGGGTGCGCCCAGCGATCGGAATCCGTATCCGCACGCCTGCGAGAACGATGCCGACACGGCGGCCGTGCCGTATGCGCTGGGTGCCGTGCCGTCGGCGCGGTAGCGGTCGTTTCCCGCGCAGTCCACCAGCAATGCCGCGCCCACGGGACCCGCAGACGCCTGCGAGTGAAGGTCGGACGCGTAGGAGTCGTCGCCCGATTGGTCCATGACCGCGCCGATGCCACCGATGGCGCTTGCGATGGTCCATGTGCCGCCCTCGTACGAGTCGTTGCCTGCGCGGTCCAGGAGCATCGCCACGCCCAGCACCGCGCCGCCGAGTCCGTTGCGCCCGCACGCATAGCGATCGTTGCCGGCGCGGTCGTCGATCACGCACACGCCTCCGGCCGCGCCGGCTGCACCGGCAAGCGCCGCGCCGGTGGCCGCCGTGGCATGCGCGTCGTCGCCCGCGACATCGACCACGAGCCTGCTCCCCACCGCGTCCGAGGGCCATTCGTAGCGGTCGTCGCCGCCTGGTTCGAACACCGCGGCGATGCGCGACATGTCATAGCGGTTGGGACCGAGCCCGCCGACCACCAGCCATCCGAGTTCGGGCACCGGCTGCGCGGTCAGGATCGCACCGTCCACCGCGCCCGCCAGTTCGGGCGGCAGTTCCTCCGGCGCAAACGCGGACCAGTCACCCATGAACGCCAGTTCCTCGTCGAAGTGCGCCACGGCGCGGACCAGCAGCTCGCGGTCGATCGCCGGGAGCGCGGCCGCGGCCTGGCGCGCCGCGGGCGAGGGAGCGCGGTCGCCGGCCGTCGAAGGGGTCGCGTCCAGCAGCGCGCGCGACCATGGCACGGGGTCGGCCGGGACGCCTGCCGCGTCGAGCGCCTGTCGGACCCACAGGTTCGTGGGATTGAGCAGGAAGTCGAGCGCGAAGATGGCGCGCTGGGGCTCGCTGACCTCGAGGATGCTGCGCTGCGGGGGCGGCGCCCAGTTCACGCCGAACGCACGCGCCGCGTGGCGCGCGGCCGCCAGGAAGGGCCGGTCTGCCGCATCGCCGGCCGAGCTGGCGACCGCGCGAGCGAGCTCGGGAAGGGCGAACGGCCGCAGGAACGCCATCCGCACCGGCACGGACGTCGCGCGCAGCGCGAACCGGGACGGCGCCGCTGCCATGAACGCGGACCAGCGTCGCACGTCGCCCTCGATCCCGCCCTCGCGCACCGTGTCGCCCACAGGGCTCGCTGGATCGAGCGGGGACACCAGTGCGTCGCCGGTGAGTGCGCCGCAGGGCCCGCTCCCGGCGGTGATCACGAGGACGGCGGCGGCGAGCGTGGGCATGCGCGAAACCATACCCGCGTGCCGATACGATGTCCCGATGCGCCGTCGATCGTCACCCACCCATCCGTACCAGGACGACTCGCGCGGCCCGCGCATCCAGAAGGTGCTTGCGGACGCCGCGGTCGGCTCGCGTCGGGCGTGCGAGGACGCCGTCGCCGAGGGCCGCGTCACCGTCAACGGCCACCGGATCGACGGGCTGCCGGCATGGGTCAACCCGGACGAAGACGACATCCGCGTCGACGGACGCCGCATCCGTGCCGCGCAGCGCAACGTGTACGTCATGCTCTTCAAGCCGAGGAGCGTGGTCACCACCAACAGCGATCCCGAAGGCCGAACGTGTGCCATCGACCTCGTCGCGCACCCGTCGAAGGCCCGGCTCTATCCGGTCGGACGGCTTGACCTCGACGCGTCGGGCCTGCTGCTCCTCACGAACGACGGCGAGCTTGCGAATCGGCTCACGCACCCGCGCTTCGAGATGCACCAGGGCTACGAGGTGACGGTGGGCGGCCGCGTCGAGGACGATGCGGTGGAGCGCCTGTCGGCCAGCCTCTTCCCGCGCGGCCGCGACGAGGTCGAGGGTGCCGCGGCCCAACGCTCCCACCTAAAGCTGCTGAAGCGCGACGCCACCCGCACCATGCTCCACATGGAGCTGCGCGAGGGGCGCAATCGCGATGTGCGCCGCATGCTCGGGACGCTCGGTCATCCCGTCAAGAAGCTGCGCCGCGTGCGGATGGGTCCGTTGCAGCTCAAGGGACTCCAGGTCGGTGAGTGGCGCGAACTCACGTCCCGGGAGCTTTCGCAGCTGCGCGAGCAGGCGTTCGCGACCCCGCAGCAGCGCGAGCGCCGCAAGCGCACCGCTCCGGCCGCGCGCGCCAAGCCTGATGCGCGCACCGCGCCCGCCGCGCGCACCAAGCCCGCTGCGCGCACCAAGCGCGTAAAGTGATGGATCCCATGCCCCAGTACGAGTACGAGAACGACACGGACCACGAGGTGATCACCCTGCTGCGCCCCATGCGGGACGCGGACACTCCCTTCGAGGATCCTGCGGGCAAGGGGCGCACGTTCCGCCGGCGCCACAGCGTGTTCGGGGTCGCAGGCTCCTCGGTCGGCGCCACGCACGTCCACTCGGGCCCCTCGTGCCCGTGCGGCAAGCCCGGTGGCGGTTGCGGTGCAGGGTGAATCCGTCGGGCAATCCGTTCCTCCGGTGATCCACGGCGTCGACTTCTCCGGGGCCGACTCGGGCGGTGCCGCCAAGATCCGCGTGGTGACGCGCGACCTTGCGGACCCGCGCGCGCCCGTGGTGCCCATGGGCCGCATGGACCGACGGGGCCTCGCTCGCGCGGTGCTGGCGTCGCGCGAGGACGGGCGCACGCACCTCTGGCGCGTGGACGCGCCGATGTCGGTGCCCCTCGAGATCGCGCGCGAGTTCGGCGTGGACGGATCATGGATCGAGGTTGCGCGCTGGATGGCGGCGCTCGGCTCGCCCCGCCACTGGCGCGGCACCGTGCGCGACCGCACGCGGCGCGAGCCGCGCCGTGCGTGCGACCGTGAGCTTGCGACCCCCATGGCGCCCATGAACCTTCGCGTGTTCAAGCAGACCTGGACCTTCGTCAGCGAGGTCCTGCTTCCGCTGGCGGAGGAGGGCATCCGCATCGAACCCTGCCACGCAGGCCTCGACGCGCGCGTGCGTGTGTGCGAGGGCTGCCCTTCCTCCGTGCTGCATGCGTTCGGCTGGCCACGCCGCGGCTACAAGGGCGCGGGTGAACCGCCTCGATTGCTCCGTGCGCAGCTGGTGCGGCGGCTCGGAGAGGCGGGCGTGGTCGTGCCGGCACCCCTCGCGGCCGAGGCCGAGCGCGACGAGGAAGGCGATCTGCTCGATGCGATGCTCCTCGTGACGCCACCCTTCGCGACCGCGCCGCCCGCGTGCGCCGACGTCGAGGGCTGGGTCTACTGAGCGCTCGCCGACGGACCCATGCGCGCTCGCGCCGCGACGCCGGTGAGGGCTGGGCTCGACAGGCGCAGTGGAGGGGTACCATTTCGGGATGCTTCCGGACCCGGCCCAGCCATCGGTCCCGGGGCCGGGGCTTCCGCAGTCGGCCGCCCCGGGAACCCGGACCTTCGGTGAACTCGACGCGTTGCTCGCACGTGCGGGCGCCGAGGTGCAGCGCGGCCTGGAGGAAGGGCACTCAAGGATCGGCCGGTACACGCTCGTCTCCTCGCTGGGCGAGGGCGGCTTCGGCACTGTTTGGCTTGCCTCGCAGGAGGAGCCGGTGCGTCGATTGGTGGCGCTCAAGATCCTGCGCCGCGATCCGGGCTCGCGGATGGTGCTTGCGCGATTCCAGAACGAACGACAGGCGCTTGCGCGCATGGACCATGCGAACGTGGCATCGGTCCTCGATGCCGGGGTGACCGACGACGGGCGGCCGTGGTTCGTGATGCCCTACATCGACGGCCACCCGATCACCCAGTTCTGCGATGCCGCCCGCCTGCCGCTGCGCGAACGCGTGGAACTCCTGCTGCAAGCATGCGATGGCGTGCAGCACGCGCACCAGAAGGGCATCATCCACCGGGACCTGAAGCCCGGGAACCTGATGGTGGCCCGGTCGCCGGACCGCCCGCGCACCAAGGTCATCGACTTCGGCGTCGCGAAGGCGCTCGAGCCCGACACCTCGCAGAGCATGCAGACCGGCGACGGACAGCGGCTCGGCACGCCGCAGTACATGCCGCCCGAGCAGTGGCTTCACGGCGCGGGCGTGGCCGACGTGCGCAGCGATGTCTATGCCCTGGGCGTGGTCCTGGGCGAGCTGCTTGCCGGCGGGCCGCCCACGCGCCTGCCTCGCACGCCGCTCGACGGGCCGTCCACGGTCCCTCCGGTGGAGTGGCTGGCCGAGTCCTCCCGGGAGCCTGGCGTCCTGGAGCGCGTCGCGGCCGCGCGCGGCTGCGCACCCGACGCCTTGATGCCGCAGCTGCAAGGCGACCTCGATGCGATCGTCCGGCGTGCGACGGCGGCGCATCCCGAGGACCGCTACCCGACGGTGGCTGCGCTGGCCGACGACCTGCGGCGCTGGCTCGACGGACGTCCCGTGGCCGCGCGCGTGCTCGCGCCCTGGGAGGCGCTGCTCCGCTTCATGCAGCGGCGCCGGGTCGCGACGTCGCTCGGCATCGCGGCCACCGTCGCGGTCACGGTGTTCCTGGCGCTCTGGGTGCGCAGCGCGATCATCGCCGACCGCGCCGCGGCCGTCGCGGCCGAGGCGCGTGCGCAGCGCGACCGTTCGGTGCTCATCGCGCAGGCGATGGTGCAGGACGTCGTGTCGCAGTACGTGACGATCCGCTCGGATCCGGCCGCGGCCACCGCCGCATTCCGGCGCGTCGAGGGCATCATCGACCGCCTGGCGGGCGGCGATCCGCTGGTGGCCGGCCGACTCGCGGCGGTCATCGTGGATGCGCATGCGAATGTGTTCGACCGGCGCAGCGCGCTGACGCTGGTGCAGCAGTCGATGCGGCGGGTCCTCGAGGTCGATCCGCAGGGCGAGTCCGAGGCGTTTGCCGCGCTTGCCTCGCCCCTCCTGCGGCTGACCGTGAGCTCGGAGAAGCACATCGCCCCGGCGCTGCTTGCGCTCGAGGTCGCGCCCGCGATCCGCGACGGCGGGATGCAGTCCGCGAAGGTGCAGGAGTCGCTGCGCACGGGACTGCTCGAGGGCGTGCCGTGGCCGGCGGGATCGACGCAGTCGGACATCGGCGTGCGGCTGGCGCTCGCCAACCTGTACGCATCGCCGATCGAGGACCCGCGACGTGCGGCCACGGAGCTCGCGCTGCACCGGCTCGCGGTCCTCTCGAAGGGCGTGCCATCGCCCGACCTGAAGCCCGAGGCGTTCGCTGCCTATCGCCACATCATCGCGAACGAGCCCGCCGAGAGCGAGCGCCGGATCATCGCCGAGCTGCAGTGGGTGGTGCTCAGTTCCGTCACGGGCGACCAGGGGACGGACCTCGCGACGGCGCTCCAGTTCATCGCGGCACGTGCCGAGCACGCGTTCGGCACGTCGTCGCCGAAGTCGGTCAACGCCTATTGGAACCTCGCATGCACGTGCGCGGGCATCGGCGCATACCGCGACGGCCACATGAGCTTTCTCCGCTTCCTGTGGCCCGAGGTGCACCGCAGGCCCACCGACGACGGGCTCCGCCGCTGGTACCTCGCGTTCTTCGTTCCGATCGCGTACGAGGCGTGCGACTTCGAGAACGCCTATGCAGCCGGGATGCAGTTGCTGGCAGACGATTGGGCCGCAGGTCGCGACCAGTCCGACTCGATGGCGGTGATGGCGGCCACGGGGGTCGCGGGCGCGCTTGCCGAGCTCGGCGACGAGGACGGCGCCGTCGCCATCGAGCGGACCTATGGCGTCCGCCGTGCCGCGACGCCGCAGCCGGAGCCCTGAGCCGAGCAGTCCCCAGATCCCGCGTTCGGCGCGTCACTTTTGCGACCGGAGTTCCCGTGCAAGCCGTTCGCGCCCCGACGCGAGGTCGCGGTGTGCCGTGGCGACGTGCACGCCGATCATCTGCGCGACGCGCTCCATGGGGATGCCGGCCACCGAGTGGAGCGTGACGACCTCCATCTCGCGCGGATGGTGCTCCGCGAGGCGGATCATCGCATCCTCGAGCCGCTCGAGGTCCTCGCGCGTGGCGGGGTCCCTCGGCTCCTCCTCCGGGCCTTCGGCCTCGGTGTGGAGGTGAGTCGTGAGGCGGGCGTCCCGCCGCGCCGCCAGCCGCGCACGCCGCCGATCGGCGATGACGCGCGTCATGAACACGCTCGCCAAACCGCGCAGGTGCGCCTCGGCAACCGGCAGCTGGTGCTGGTTCATGAACCTGATCACGGTCTCGGTGACAAGCGATGTCGGTGCGATCGCGGCGGCGCCGAATCCGGCCGTCTCCTGCTCGGCCCGCAGGGTCCGCTGCGCGATGTCGCGAAGTGCGTCGTAGTGGGTGCTCACCAGCTGGGCGAACACTCGCTGGCGCACGGGGTCATGCAGGTCGGGCCCGGTGCCCGAGCCCTTCGACGGTCCAGCACCTTCGGCATCCGTGCCCGGAACCATCACACGCCCCGCGTCCCGGGATCCCAGATCACCTTGTGAACCTGCACCTGCATGCGGACCGCCAGGCGATCGGCCAGGATCCACTCCGCGAGCGTCCGAGGCTCGAGGCCCGGCGACCCCGAGACCTCCTGGCCCGCGGCCTGCGCCCACGCCGGGCTCATCAGGATCGCGCGCAGCCGTCCCTCGCGGACCATCGTTGCCAGACCGCGTTCCGCGATCACGGTGCGTGCCCATTCGTAGTCCGCGCGGTCGGTGACCACGAACTTCACCTCGTCGGCCGGACGCAGGTCGGCCAGGTTGGTCCACCGGTTCTGCTCGCACTCGCCGCTTCCGGGCGTCTTGAGGTCGAGGATCCGGATCACGCGCGGATCGCACGGCGCGATGTCGACCGCCCCCGACGTCTCGACCAGGACGGTGCGCCCGGCGTCGCTCAGGAGCCGCATGAGGTCGAATGCGCGCTTCTGCGCCAGGGGCTCGCCCCCGGTCAGCTCGACCAATGGGCAACCGAAGGCGAGCACGCGGTCCACGAGGTCGCCCACCGTCGTGGTGCCGCCCTCGCGGAACGCGTACTCGGTGTCGCAGTATGTGCACCGGAGCGGGCACCCGGTCAGTCGCACGAAGACGCACGGCTCGCCGGCCCACGTGCTCTCGCCCTGGATCGAGTGGAAGATCTCGTTCACCCGCAGGGTGCCTGACCGCGGGTCGTCCGCGGCAGCGGCACCGAACGCGGCGCCCGCGGCCGCGGCGCGCGCGCCGGAACAGGTCGGCATCAGGTGCTGGAGCGGGTTCGCGGCCATGGCGCCTCAAAACGGATGCGGGAGGCGCCGTCTCGGACGCCTCCCGCGAATGCCCAGAAGAGGACTCGAACCTCCAAGGGATTGCTCCCACCAGCACCTCAAGCTGGCGCGTCTGCCAATTCCGCCACCTGGGCAAGGGGCCGCGAGCGGGGCGAACCGCGCGCGAAGGGGAAAAGTATAGCAGGGCGGGGGCGTCCCGCGGCCCGCTCAGGACCAGCTTCCGAGCAGCAATCCGAGGTCGATTCCGTCGACCGTCCCGCTTCCGTCGAGGTCGCCTGCACCGGCGCTTCCCCAGTTGCCGAGCAGGATGCCGAGGTCGGCACCGTCGACCACGCCGTCGGAGTTGAGGTCCGCCGGGGTGAGGGGTTCGCAGCCGACCGTGCTCGCCGTGATCCGGAGGTCATCGATCGCTGCTTCCACCAGCGAGCCATTGCCGAGGTCACGCGCACGGAAGCGCACGCGTACCTGAGCCACCGGAGCCGGGAAGAAGTCCTCGACGCGGATTTCGCGACGCACCCATGCGCGGGCGTTCTCCGAGATCGTGAGCGCCGTCACCCAGGTCGCACCGCCGTCGGCCGAGAGCTCGACCGGCATGCTGTCGGAGTTCGGGTTCTGCCCGCCTTCGTTGGAGTACCACGCCCAGAACTCGACGCGCGGATCGTTTGCGCCGGCGAGCGTGAAGTTCGGAGAGACGAGCGTGGTGGTGCCGCCGTCCACGTCGGCCTGCCCGGCGCCGCCGCCGACCGCACCCTGCCCGGTCACCCAACACAGCGTTCCCGGTGAGGGCGTGTTGTCGTCCTCCGGCTGGGCCTGGATGCCGCCCCCGAACGTCGTCCCGACCGGGTCGGCGCGCACCCAGAGGCCCGCCGTCGCGTTGTCGTCCGCGGCACCGACGCTCCAGTTGCTCGTGGCGGCCTCGAAGTCGTCCGAGGCGAGCAGACCGCTCGACACGGACGTTCCGAACGTCATCGTGAGCACCGAGTTCGGGGCGTTTTCGGGGCTCTGCAGCACGGTGCCTTGCGCCGTCTGGGCTCGGACGCTGAAGCGCACCGAGCTTCCGCATGCCTGGCCCGGGAAGGTGATGGACCACGCACCGAGCCCGACCTGCGTCGGGACCAGCTCGGTGACCTGGCCATTGGAGTACCGGAGCACCCGCACCGACGAGGCGACGACCGACTCCGCGAAGCTGCGCACCCGGAACCCGATCGTGACGGGCATGTCAGGGGGCACCAGTTCGGGGATCGCGGAGTCGAAGCTGATGATGCCCGGCGGGAGCAGCCCGTGCTGCGAACCGGCGCTCAGGATGGTCGCCTCGTTGGGGGTGCCGTTGCCGAGGAACGAATCATCGTCGTCGAGGGTCAGGAAGTCGATCGTGATGGCACCGTCAACCGACGTCACCGCACCGTGGAGCAAGATCGAGTTGATCGCCAGGTCTGCGAGGTATTGCCGGTAGCCCGTCGGATCGGAGGCGAGGAGCCCGCCGCGGACGTCCCAGACGAATCCTGAGAGCAGCCGGCCGCACGAGTGCACGGTGGAGCCGCAGCTGGAGCAGTTCACGGGGTCGTACTGGCAGGTGTTGTCCGCGTCGCGGATCCCGCCGATGCAATTCTGGAACCCGAGCCCGGTGATCGACTCGTCCGAGGTGATGATGCCGAACACGTCGCCCATGCCCTCGCCGTAGGGACCCTGGAGCGAGCCGCCGGTGGCCACCGCGTGGTGGCCGTACTCGTGCGACACGACGGTGCCGAACGCGGTGTTCGAGCAGCCGCCGCCCGCGGCGTAGAAGTTGATCGCATTGCCCGTGTAGGTGGCATTGCACGTCGACGCGATGTTGACGTTCGCGCGGAACGCCAGCTGCGTGGCAATGGTCGGGTAGTCGGCGTTGGAACGCAGCACGGCGTCCCGGATGACGTTGGCGTGGTGGTACACGTTCACCTGCGCCCGCGGCCCGTCGAAGGCCGTCGTGCCGTCGTCGGTCGCGTTGAACATCGGGCTCCAGCCGGCGCCCTGCGGCACCGACGCGCTGAGCGAGAGCGTGGGGACCCCGTTGTCACGGACGTCGAAGTAGCGGCCGAGGATGCTCGCGGACGCGGTGCTCGTGCCGGCGGCGTCGGGAGCGGAATAGAACCCGTCGGCATCCGTGTACACCGTCGTCCCGTCGACCTGTACGGCGAGGTACTGCAGCGGGAGGTCGTCCGGCGCGGTGCAGATCGACGCGCTGCTTCCCGGCGTGCCCATGCCCGTCACGCGTCCTTCGACGGCGTTGCACACCAGGCTGTGCTGGTGAAGCACCTGGCCAGACTTCGCGTCGACGACGAACTCAATGCGCTGGTGGGTGTCGGGGTCCCAGTGTCCGCCGCCTTCGGCGACGAACTGCACCGCCAGGCGCGGCTCGGCGCGCACGCGGTCGATGCCGGCCCAGATCACGTACTTCGCCGGGCTGACCTGAGGCTGCGTGCGGAACTGGTTGAGCGCGTGGCGCGTCCAGGTGCGCGCGTCGGGAAGCACCCGCGGGTCGATGCCCTCGAGCGACGCCTCGATCCCCGAGACGTCCCACAGCGTGCTTGAGGCGAGCACCGCCGGGAAGCCGGGCTCGTTGCGCACGAGCACCAGGAGGTGCGACTTGTAGACCGGGATGCCCTTCACGAATTGCGACCAGTAGGTGCCCGTGAAGCGCGACCCGCCCACGGCGCGGTCGGGCATGATGGGAACCAGGTGCTCGGCGGCCTCGAACGGCCCGATCGGGGCGAGCTGCGATGGATCCACGCCGAACAGGCCGCGCGCGTGCGCGTCGATGAACGCCTTGCCGCTTTCCGAGGGGGTTGCACCGGAGCCGAGGGTGCCCCACGCACGCGCCAGCTGGTCGCCCGAGCGGAACACACCGCGACCGAGGTCGGCCGCGAGGAAGGCCTCCGGGCCCTGGGGTGCGGAGCCCGCGGACGTTCCGGTCGTCGGAACGGCCTGGGCCAGGCTCAGGGTGGAGACGGCCGCGGTGGCCATCCCGAGGATGACGGTCATGGAGGCGTGCTTCATGGTGTGGGGTATTGGGGCATTGTTGCCGCCCGTGACGGCGCGGCAACCGGCTTTGGACCCGATTGTTCGGATTTCGTGGTCCCATAGTTGCACCGGACCGGCGATTCCGGCCCGTGCGCCCCGGATCCGGGGGGACCTAGACTCGCCCCGTGGCCTCCGGCGCCCGCGAGCACCTTCCGAACGAACCGACGATCGAGAATCGTGCGGCTCGGCACGACTATTCCATCGGGGACACCCTCGAGTGCGGCATCGAGCTCCTCGGCACCGAGGTGAAGAGCGTCCGTGCTGGAAAGGTCAGCCTGGCAGAGGGATACGTCGCCGCGGCACTCGAGCCGCCGAGCCTGACGCTGCACTCGGTCCACATCGCCGAGTATCCCCCCGCCGGGAAGGCGGTGCAGCATGAGCCCGTCCGGCCGAGGCGCCTACTGGCGCACCGGCGCGAGATCGTGAAGCTGGCCGAGGAGGTGAAGCGCAAGGGCTTCACCATCGTCCCCCTCAAGATCTATTTCAAGAACGGCCGCGCGAAGCTCCTCGTGGGGCTCGGGACCGGGCGCAAGGCGGTCGACAAGCGCCACGCCATCGCCGAACGCGAGATGAAGCGGGACATCGATCGCGCAATGCAGCGGCGCCGCTGAGCCCGCCCGGCGTCTCGTGCCCGCGGCCGGGGAGCCCGCTCACTTCCTGATCGCGATCGACTTCCCGCGGTCCTCGTCCCGGCGCCCCTCGATGCAGTCCACGATGAGCGAGGCCACGGCCTCGGGGTTGAGCGTGGCGGCGTGCGGAAGCACCTTCTCGCTGAAGTTCTGACGCAGGAGCGGCGTCTCGACCGCGCCGGGCGCCACGCTGAATGCACGGATGCCGTGGCGCTTGCCCTCGCCGTGCGCGCTGCGCGTGAGGCTCTCGAGCGCGCTCTTGCTCGCGGCGTACGCGAAGAATCCCGGGAACGGGTCCGTGGTCGCGAGCGAGCTCACGTTCACGATGCACCCCGTGTTGCGCGTGCAGAAATGCGGCCACGCGCGCGTGATCATGAACGCGGGCCCGAACGCGTTCACGAGGAACGCCTCCTCGAGCACGTCCTCGCCCGTGTCGGCGATCGGGACCTTCGGTGCGACGCCCGCGCAGTTCACCAGCACGTCGAGCCGCCCAAGCTCCGCGATCGTGCGGTCCACGCACGCATGCGCAAAGTCGCTGTCGGCGACGTCCCCGGCCAGCACGAGCGTGCTGCACCCGGGGCGTCCCGCGGCGCAGGAGGTTGCGGTCCCGTGCAGCTTGCCTGCGCTCCGTCCCACGAGCGCCAGGTGGTGCCCGCGCTCCGCGAGCATCAGGGCCAGCGCGTGCCCGATGCCGCTTCCGGCGCCGGTGATGAGCGTGACGGGATGGTCGGTGCCGGGGGTGTCCATGCGCGGGGATTCGCCGCACGTCCGCGGCCGGATGCGCGCGTCAGCCGCCCGTCACGATCCGGAACACGTCATTGAAGAACGTGAGCACGAAGATCGACCCCAGCAGCACCAGCCCGAGCGCCGTGGCGGCGTTCTGGAACCGCATCGAGGGAGGCTTCCCGGTCACGCGTTCCCACACCAGGTAGAGGAAGAGTCCCCCGTCGACGATCGGTAGCGGCAGGAAATTGAGCACCGAAAGGTTCACGCTGATCATCGCAAGGAAGAACACGAGGTACATCGCCCCCCGGTCGGCCACGCGCGACCCCAGATGCACGATGCCCACCGGCCCGCGCAGCTGGTCGACGCCCACGCTGCCGCGCACCAGCCGGTCGAGCGTGAGGTACGTCATCGTGACCATCGTCCGCGTCTGGTGGAAGCCCATCTCGACCGCACGGAGCGGGTTGCCATGTGCGGTGAGCGTGGTCATGAGCGGCTCGAAGAGCGCCTCGGGAACTGGCGAGCGCCACGAGAGCGCATGCAGCGCGCGCACGTCATCGGCCGTGAGTGCGATCGTGCCCTCGAGTGCCGGCGTGCCCGTCGTGGGTGACGTGAACGCCACCGCCACAGGCTGTCCCTCGCCGCGGGCGGCCGACTCGCGCGTGGCTGCCAGCAGTGCGGTCCGCATCGACGGCCAGTCCGTGACGGCCGTGCCCTCGATCGACGTGATGCGGCTGCGGGGCAGGGCGCCGAGCGCGGCGGCGGGGCTCGACGGCATCGGATCGGCGATGAGCGGAACGTCGAACGCCTGCTCGAGCATGGCGCCAAGCCTGCCATTGCGGTCGACGCGGACCTCGATCGTGCGTTCCTGGCCCTCGCGGAGCACGGTCGCCATGGCGACGTGTTCACCGCGCCCAAGCAGCGAGAGTGTGCCGCCTGTACCGGGCGCCGATGCGAGCGCGGCGCGCAGCTGCGCGAGCCGCGGCCCGTCATGCCCATCGATGCGCAGCAGCACGTCGCCGGGGAGCAGGATGCCTTCGTTCGGCGAGCCCGGCGCCAGGCGGTCGACGCGCAGCAGCGGCACGAGGCCCGCAAGGCCCGTGTCGGTTTCCGCGCTCACGCCCTCGGCGGCCGCAACCTTCAGCGTCTGGTACTCGGGGAGCGGGCGAAGGTCACGTTCGACCGTGCGGCCGGACCGGGTGGTCCATTGCGTGCGGAAGGGCGCGCCGCCCGAGGCCCGCGCGGCAGCGTCGAGGAGCCCGGGTGCCAACGCGCACCCCGCGGGCGCATCGGCGTCGCCGGTGACGTCCATGACCTGCTGCGTTGGTGCCACGATCGCGCCTGCGTTCGCCGTGCCCGGACGCTGCACCCCCACCACCGACGCAAGCGCGTCCTCCGCATCGCCCGTGCGCTCGGAAGACAGCCCGGCCTCCGCGAGCACCTGCGCGAGCAGCGCCTCCTCACCGCGCTGGGCGCTCCCGAGGGTGCCCGAAGCGGCCGGCGCGATGCCCATCGAGAGCAGGCCGCTGCCCGCGTCGCGCCGTGGCGTGACGCGAAACGTCCGCCGCACCGACGATCCATCCGGCAACGTGCGCTCGACCCGCAGTTCCACCGGCGAGCCGGGCTTCGCCATGGCCGAGGCGATCTGGAGGTCGGCGAAGGTCTGCGCGGGGACGCCGTCGATGGTGACCACGCGATCGCCCGCCATGAGCCCCGGCGCACCGCCGTCGGTGCACTCGGCGGCCGATGCGGGCGACCCCGGAACCACGCCGCCCACCACGGGGGCCTCGAAGCGCACGCCCGCGAGGAACGCCACCACGAACAGCGCGATCGCAAGCACCAGGTTGGCGACCACGCCCGCCGACACCACGATCATGCGCTTGCCGACGGGCGCGCGCTGGTAGCTGCGCCGCTCCTGCGAGACCTTCGATGGATCGAGGTCTTCCTGCCCGAGCATCCGCACGAAGCCCCCGAGCGGCAGGATGCGCAGCGACCACTCCGTCTCGCCGATCCCGTTGCGCTCGAGCTCCGCGTCCGTCATCTCGACGGCGGGCTTTCCGAAGCGGGCGATGGTGGCCGGGTCGGTCGAGCCCGCGCGCACGCCGATGCCGCGGCGCCATGCGGCCACCACCGGTCCCATGCCGATCGCGAAGCTCTCGCACCGGATGCCCGCCCAGCGCGCGGCCAGGAAGTGCCCCAGCTCGTGGACGAAGATCAGGAGCCCGAATCCGAGCAGGATCAGGACCACGTTGCGGCCGTCGGCGAGGAGCTCCATGGACGCAGGAAGCGTAGGCGAAAGCCAGGTGCGCGCGGTGCGGCGGGCCTGCGCGGCGCTTCCCGCGTGCGCGGCGCTTTCCGCGTGTGCGTCAGGCGGTCACGCCGCGGCGCTCGGCGACGCGCGCCGCCGCGAAGGCGCGCGCCTCGGCATCGGCCGCGAGCACGTCTTCGAGCGAGCCCACCGGCTGGCTGGCGAGGCCGTCGAGTGTCTCGGTGACCACCGTGGCAATGTCCCCGAACGGGATCGCGCCCTGGATGAACGCCTCGACGGCCACCTCGTTCGCGGCGTTGAACGTGGCGCCCGCGCTGCCGCCCGTGTCGATGACGCGCTTGGCAAGGCCGATCGCGGGAAACCGATCCTGGTCGACCGGTTCGAAGTCGAGCGACCGAAGGGCGTCCCACGCGATCATCGGGCTGCAGCCGGCGACGCGATCGGGCCACGTCAGCGCGTACTGGATCGGCAACTTCATGGACGGGGGGCTCAGCTGAGCGATGGTGCTCCCGTCGACGAACTCGACGAACGAATGCACCACGCTCTGTGGGTGGACGATGGCGTCGATGCGGTCGGAGGGCAGGTCGAACAGCCAGTGCGCCTCGATCACCTCGAGGGCCTTGTTCATGAGGCTTGCGCTGTCGATGGTGACCTTGCGGCCCATCTGCCAGGTCGGGTGGCGCAGCGCCTCGCTCAGGGTGGCGTTGCGCGTGCGCTCGGCGCTCCACGTGCGGAACGGGCCGCCGCTGGCGGTCAGCACGAGCCGCTGCACCTCGCGGGGAGTCCCCGCCCGCATGCACTGGAACACGGCGCTGTGCTCGCTGTCGACGGGCAGGAGCTGGACGCGCATGCGCGTGAGTGCGGCCCGGACCACCGCGCCCGCGGCCACCAGCGTCTCCTTGTTCGCCAGCGCCACGTGGCAGCCACGCTCGATCGCGGCCAGCGTCGGCGCGATGCCTGCGGCGCCGACGATCGCGCCCATCACGAGGTCTCCCGGCCGGGCGACTTCGTTCACGAGTCGCGTCGCCGCATCCGGCCCCGAGAAGACCGTGGCGCCCGGAGGAAGGGCGCGTGCCGCCTCCTCGTTCGCGACCGCCACGTGGCGAACGCCGTGCTCGACCGCCTGCCGGGCGACGAGCGACGCGTTCGCGCCGGCCGCGAGTCCCACGACCCGGTACGCCGGACCTCCCAGGCTCGCAAGGTGGGTGACCACCTCCAGCGTGGCCGTGCCGATCGAGCCGGTGCTTCCGAGGACGATGATGCGCCGCGTGTGTTCCATGCGGGTGGGGTCCTAGCCTTCGAGCGGTCAGCGGTCGTCGCGTCCGCCCGAGGCCGGAGCCTTGAGCCGACGCATCCAACCGGTCACGCTGCGGATGGTCTTCTTCGCCGCGTCGAGCGGCGAGGCTTCGCCGCCGGGCGCGGGATCGCCGGACGTGCCGGACGGCGCGGCGCTTGCGCGCTCGGACCGCTCAGACCGCTCCGATCGCTCGCCACCCGCGCGCGGCTCGCGACGGGACTCCCCGCCGTTGCCCTGCGCGGTGCCCTCGCCGGCCGATGCACCGGGTTCGCCGCCGGAAGCGCCGTCGCCATCGCGATTGCGCTTGCGGCCACGGCCGCCGCGACGGCGGCGTCGCTTCCGCTTGCCGGTGCCGTCACCTTCGCCACCGTTGCCGTCGGTCTCCGGGGCATCGCCATCGGTGCCCGCGTCGACTCCGTCGCCGTCGTCGGTGCCGCCCTCGGCCCCTTCGCCGGCGTCCGCGTCGCCGCCGGACGACTGCGATTCGCCGCGGTCGCCGCCTGCGCCCCGGTCACCCCGGTCGCCACCCTTGCCGCGACGGCGACGTCGGCGACGGCGCTTGCGCGTGCCGCCCTCGCCGGTGCCGTCGCCTGAACCTGCATCGCCGTCCGACTCGCCATCCTGCTCGGACGCGCCCTCAGGCTCCTCGGGGACGTCCTCGCCGGCCGCGATGCGTGCGGCGCGCTCGGCCGCGCGTGCGGCGCGGGCGGCCTCGCGCTCGGCGGCGGCCTCCTCGCGGCGGCGCCGCTCGTCCTCGCGGCGCTGCTGCGCCTCCTGGCGCTTGCGATCCTCATCCTCGCGCTTGCGCTGGTCGCGCTCGGCGTCCGCACGGCGGATCATCTCCGACACGCTCGGCTCGTCGGCGCTGGGCGTCGGCAGGTCGTCGAACCCGCCTGCGAGCGCGATGGCGGTGGCATCCGCGGGCGCGGGCTTGCGCCGGCGCTTGCGGCGCCGGCGGCCATCGCCGCCCTCGGAGCCGTCGTCGCGGTCGTCGTCGTCCTCGCGGTCCACAATGTCGGTCGGCAGGTCGTCGAGCCGCGGCGCGGGGACGCGCGGCAGCCGGTCGATCTCGACGTCGGATCCGCGGTCGTCGTATGCGTAGATGTCGACGCGCCCCGCGGCGAACGCCTCGCTGATGCGCAGCTCGACCTTCTTGCCCGATCGCTCCTCGAGCTCGTGCAGGGCGTGGCGCCGAGTGCTCAGGAACACGCCGGCGACGCGCGTGCTGCAGACGATCTCGACGCGGGCGATCCGCTCGTACGAGAAGAGCAGGGCGACCTTGCGCAGCATGTCGCCCGCCACGGCCTCGGGCACGCGCACCTCGCCGCTGCCCTGGCAGTGCGGGCAATCGGCGTACTCGGCCTTGTGCAGGCCCGGGCGCATGCGCTGACGGGTCATCTCGACGATGCCGAAGTCGCTGATCTCGAGCGTGGTGGTCTTGGCGCGGTCGCGCGAGAGGTTGGAGTCGAGGCGCGCCTCGATCTCGCGGCGGTGCTTCGACGACCGCATGTCGATCAGGTCGTTGACGATGATCCCGCCCAGGTCGCGCAGCCGCAGCTGGCGGGCGATCTCGTCGACCGCCTCCTTGTTGGTATTGAAGGCGTTCGTCTCGCTGTCGCGTGCGCTTCGGCTCTTGCCGCTGTTCACGTCGATGGCGACCATCGCCTCCGTCTGGTCGATGACCAGCGCCCCGCCCGAGGGCAGGGGCACCTCGCGGGCGTGGATCTGCTCGATCTGCCGCTCGATGCCGAACGCCTCGAACACCGGAACCGCGCGGTCCCAGAAGAGGAGCCGCGGTGCGTTGAGCGGGGCCACGATGTCAAGGAACATACGTGCGGACTCGAAGGCCGCGGGGCTGTCGACCACGATCGCATCGACCGTGTCGTCGGCCACGTCGCGGATGGTGCGAAGCAGCAGGTTGCCCTCGGTGTAGAGCTCGCACGGCGCGCCGGTGGATTCCGCGCGGCGCTCCATGAAGCCCCAGATCTTCTGCAGGTACGCGGCATCGCGCTGCAGCTCGGTCTTGGTGCGGGCCATGCCTGCCGTGCGCAGGATGAAGCCGAAGCCGTCCGGCAGCTCCAGGCTGTCGAGGATGCGGCGCATCTCGCGGCGCTGGTCCTCGTCGTCCACCTTGCGGCTGACACCCACCTTGTCCATCTGCGGCATCATCACGAGCAGGCGCCCGGGGATCGAGATGTAGCTCGTGAGCGTCGGCCCCTTGGTGCCGATGCCTTCCTTCAGGACCTGGACCACGATCTCCTGGCCGCGCTTCAGGGCCTCCTGGATCGGCGGGCGGTCGCGGCGCGCGATCTTCTTGCCGACCCGCTCGGTGCGCTCGCCGCCGGGGAAGTACTGCGGGTGAAGGTCGCTGATGTGGAGGAAGCCGTTCTGCCCCTCGCCGAAGTCGACGAACGCCGCCTGGATGGCCGCTTCGACGTTGGTGACGCGCCCCTTGTAGATGCTGCCGACGTTCGTGGCGGTCGACGCACGCTCGGCGTAGATCTGCTCGAGGCGACCGTTCTCGAGCACCGCGATGCGGCACTCTCCGTCGGCGGCGTCGTTCACCACGATCACCTGGCGGCGCTTGGGGCCGGTGTCGGCGACCTGCTGGGTCTCCTTCTTGCGGCCGCGCCCGCCGCGGCGGCGACGCCGGCGCCGTCCGCCCTTGCCATCGCCTTCCTCGTCCTCGGACTCGCCGTCGGCGGCGTCCTCGGCGCCTTCGGCCTCTTCGGAGTGCTCGTCCTCGGACTCGTCGCCCTCGGCCTCGTCCAAGGCTTCGTCGCGTTCCTCGTCCTCCGAGTCGTCGGTGTCCTCGTCGTCGTCGACCGCGCGCACGGGCATGCGCAGTTCCTCCTCGCCGCGCTCGAGCGCGTCGAGGGTCGCGAAGGCCGCGGCGCTGTCGTCCTCGTACTCGTGCGAGTCCGTCTCAGCGTGCGCGTCGGTCTCAGCGTGCGCGTCGGTCTCGGCGTGCATCGCCTCGGCCTTGGCATGCGCCTCGCCGTCGGTCCCCGCCAGTTCGTCATGCTTCTCGTCAGCCACGATCCAATCCTTGCCGCATCGAGCGGCGGTTCGTGGCGGAACCCTTCGGGGCGCGTGCGCGTCAGCCTGCGTGCAACGCGACACCCTCGCCCGGCGGACCCTGTGAGGGCCCGTGTCCGGGCGACGGTCGTCCCGTCGCATGCATGAAGTCCGTGCTCGTGAATCGCACCGATCGTTCCGCCTGGTCTCCGCCGCGCCGCGCTCCTCTCTGGAGCACGCGTGCAGTCCGCCACGCCGCAGGTCGGGGGTCGACGCCGGAAGGGCATCGTCCCGCTTCGCACCGTGGGGCGGACGCACCGAATCAGCCGGCGGGTCGACCCGTTGTCCTTGCTGCGCACCGGCACGCGCCGGGTGCGTGACCCTCGCTCACTCGGCCACCCATTGGCCGAAGACGTCGGGGTCGAGTTTCCTGAGCTCGTCGCGCAAGGCCGTCTCGACCTGGCGCTCCGAGTCGAACGACCCGACCCTGCGGGCCAGCCGTTCGCATTGGTCCATCGTCACCGACCGGATGACCCGCTTGATGACGGGGATCTGGTCGGGAACCATGGAGAGTGTACGCAAACCCATGCCCAGCAGCAACATGGAAAACAGGGGTTCGCCGGCCATCTCGCCGCAGAGGCTGCAGTCGATCTGGGCGCTCCTGGCCGCCCGGACCACGCTCTTGACCAGGTAGACGACCGCCGGGTGGCCCGATTGGTAGAGGTGGGCGACGCGCTCGTTGCCGCGGTCGACCGCCAACGTGTACTGGACAAGGTCGTTGGTGCCGATCGAGAAGAAGCTCGACTCCGCCGCGAAGACCCGCGACATCAGCGCCGCCGAGGGCACCTCGATCATCACGCCCACCGGCATCGACCGGTCGTAGGGCACCCCCTCGTCCTCGAGTTCCTCGCCGAGGTCTGCGAGCATGAGCTTTGCCTGCCGCAGCTCCATGAGGTTTGAGACGAGCGGGAACATCGTCTTGACCGGACCGTGCGCGCTCGCGCGGAGGATGGCGCGCAGCTGCATCTTGAACTCCGCCGGATGCGCCAGCGAGTGCCGGATGGAGCGGAGGCCCAGGAACGGGTTCCGCTCGGGATCCGCCATCTGCTCCTGCGTGTACTTGTCGGCCCCGAGGTCGCACGTGCGGATCGTGAGCGGCCGGCCCTTCAGGAGGTCGATGGCGCGCATGTACGCGCGGAAGTGGTCCTCCTCGTCCGGCGGGCGTTCCGACGTGAGCCACAGGAACTCGGTGCGGTAGAGGCCGACGCCGTCTCCGCCGTTCGCGAGCACCGCCTCGACCTCGTGCGGGAACTCGATGTTGCCCATCAGCTGCACGCGCACGCCGTCCTTGGTGACGGCCTCGAGCCCGGACAGTTCGCGTAGCGCCTCGCGCGATCGCCGCGCACGCTCGTGCTTCCTCCGGTACTCCTCGAGCGTGCGTGCGTCGGGGCGCACGATCACGATGCCCTCGTTGCCGTCGACGATGACCTCGTCGCCGTCCTCAACGCTGCCGCACAGGCGCTGGCAGCCGACCACCGCGGGCAGGCCCACGGCGCGCGCCACGATCGAGGTGTGCCCGGTGCGGCCGCCGAGGTCCGTGGCGACGGCCACCACCTTCGTCCGCACCAGCGATGCGGCCTGGCTCGGCGTCAGCTCGTGGGCGATGACAACCGCCTCCTCGGTGAGCTGCGCCAGGCGGCTCTCCTGCTTGCCCATCAGCACGCCCAGCACGCGGCGCTCGAGGTCGACGACGTCGTTGGCCTTCTGCTCGAAGACCTCGTTGCCCATGCGGTTGAACTGGTCCACCAGCACGCGGAACTGGTCGGCCACCGCCTGCTCCGCGGTCACCCGCGTATCGCGCACGCGGCGCTCGGTGGCGGTCACCAGCGCACGGTCGCGCAGCAGCCCGGCATGGAACTCGAAGATCTTCGCGGGCTCCTCGCCGAGCTCGACACGCGTTCGCTCGCGAAGCTCGGCGATCTCCGCGCCCGCGCCGGCCAGCGCCTTCGCGAGGCGTTCGAGCTGCCCGGGGACCTCGGACTCCGAGATGGTGCGGTGCGGGACCACCTGTTCGGCGGTGCCCACCAGGAATGCGCGCCCGACGATGATGCCGGGGCTGACGGCGATGCCCTTGATGCGTTCCATGTGCATGCGCGACGGTGCGCCCGGGTCGGCGTGGCGCGCGACGTGCGCGGCAGGCCGGGCGGAGCGGTGTCGAAGGGGTGGAGGCTATGGCATCCGCGCGCGGCCGCAAGCCCCGGATAAGAACCGCCCCCGGCGGCCATGGGGCTCGCCGGGGGCGTGGGTCCTCGTGCGCTCCGCGGTCGCCCGCGGCTCGGGTCGGGTCAGGACTTCTTCCCGTCGTCGGTCACCTCATATTCGGCGTCGATGACGTCGTCCTTCTTCTCGCCGCCGGCGGACGCTCCGCCGGTCGTGCCCGCACCTGCCGCACCCGCCGCCGAGGCCGCCTGCTGCAGCTCGCCTGCCGCGTTGGTGAGGTTGGTGAGCGCGGCCTCGATCGCGGCCTTGTCGTCGCCCGTGAGCGTGGACTCGAGGTTGGAGACGGCGGACTCGATCTTGGTACGGGTGTCCTGCGGGACCTTCGCGCCGAGCTCCTCCAGCTGCTTGCGCACCTGGTAGGCCACCTGCTCGGCGCGGTTCTTCGCGTCGACCAGCTCGCGGCGCGCCTTGTCGGTGGCGGCGTGGTCCTCGGCGTCCTTGCGCATGCGCTCGACCTCGTCCTTGGAGAGGCCGCTCGAGCCGGTGATCTTGATCTCCTGCGCCTTGTTGGTCGCCTTGTCGGTGGCCTTGACGCTCAGGATGCCGTTCTGGTCGAGCGAGAACTCGACCTCGACCTGCGGCACGCCGCGCGGC
>CANLMX010000016.1 GCA_947492385.1 Planctomycetaceae bacterium
GTTGTAGGCCAACGGCAGGCCCTTGAGGGTCACGAGCAGCGTGACGAGGTTGCCGACGGCGCGCCCGCTCTTGCCCCGGATCAGCTCGCACGCGTCCGGGTTCTTCTTCTGCGGCATCAGGCTCGAGCCGCTCGTGAAGGCGTCGGGAAGCTCGACCAGCGCGGCCTCGCTGGTCGAGTAGAAGATGAGGTCCTCCGCCATGCGCGAGAGGTGCAGCGAGCACAGCGCGAGCGCCGAGAGGGTCTCGACCACGAAGTCCCGGTCGCTGACGGCGTCGAGCGAGTTGCCGCTGGCGACCCGGAAGCCCAGGTCCTTGGCGAGCGCGGCGCGGTCGATCGGGTACGCCGTGCCGGCGAGCGCCCCGGACCCGAGCGGCGACACCCGCACGCGCTTCAGCGCGTCCGAGAGGCGTTCCCCGTCGCGCCTGAGCATCTCGACGTACGCGAGGCACCAGTGCGCGAACAGGATCGGCTGCGCGTGCTGGAGGTGCGTGTATCCCGGGAAGGCCGTCGCCTTCTCGCGCTCCGCAAGGTCGACGAGCGCGGTGATCACGGCCTTGATCTCGGCCTGTCGGAGGCGCAGCTGACGGGCGGTCCACAGGCGCAGGTCGGTGGCGACCTGGTCATTGCGGCTTCGGCCGGTGTGCAGCTTCTTGCCGAGGTCGCCGACGCGCATCACGAGCTGCCGTTCGACCCACGAGTGGACGTCCTCGTCGTCGGCCTGCGAGAGCGCCGACGAATCGGCGCGCCACGCGGCCAAGATCTCCTGCAGTGCCGCTTCGATCTCGCGCTGCTCTGCCGCCGTGAGCACGCCCGCGCGTACGAGCGCCTTGCTCCAGGCGACGCTGCCCTCGACGTCCTCGCGGACGAGCTCGCGGTCGAATGGCAGGCTGTCGTTGAACTCGCGGAAGAGCGAGTCAGCCTGGCCTTCGAGCCGTCCGGCCCAGATGGCGGTGCTCATCGGTCAGGGCGCCTTCGTGGAGGGTGCGTTCCCGGCCGTTCCGGCTCCCGCCGACTTGCAGCAGCCGGCGGGCTTGCCGCAGCCGCAATCGCCGCCCGCGGGCTTCGCGCCCGCGAGCCCATGCGCCTTCGCGAGCGCCTGGGCCTCGGCCGCCGACACCTTCGCGTCCTCGCTCAGCCCCAGCAGTGCGCGGATGCGCATCGGCAGGCTGAACAGGCGGATGAAGCCTTCGCTGTGCTTGTGGTCGTACACCTCGTCCTCGCCGAAGGTGGCGAAGCCGTGGTGGAAGAGGCTGTTCGGCGAGCGGCGGCGCACCGCCTCGGCGCGTCCCTTGTGGCAGCGGACGACGACGTCGCCGTCCATCACGCGCGCGATGGACTCGAAGCTGGCCCACATCGCCTCGCGCGTGGGGCTGAACCACGTGCCGTTGTAGATGATCTTCGCGAAGTCGAGCGCCAGCCGCTCGCGGAAGTGGAGCGTCTCGCGGTCGAGCACCAGCTGCTCGAGGCCGCGCAGCGCCTCCATGAGGATGGTGCCGCCCGGCGTCTCGTAGACGCCGCGGCTCTTCATGCCGACCAGGCGGTTCTCGCAGATGTCGACGCGGCCCACGCCGTTGCGCGCGCCGATCGCGTTGAGCTCGGTCATGAGCGCCACCGGGTCCATGGCCGTGCCGTTCACCGACACGGGGAACCCGCGGCGGAAGGAGAGCGTCACGTCCTCGGGGCGGTCCGGCGCGTCCTTCGGGCTGGTGGTGATCATCCACACGTCCTCGGGCGGGGCGTTCCACGGGTCCTCGAGCTCGCCGCCCTCGTGGCTGATGTGCCAGATGTTGGCGTCGCGGCTGTAGATCTTCTCGGCGCTCGCGGTGGTGGGCACGTTGCGTGCCTTCAGGTAGGCCAGCATCGCCTCGCGGCTCTTCAGGTCCCAGATGCGCCATGGGCTGATCACGCGCAGCTGCGGCGCGAGCGCGGCGTAGGTGCTCTCGAAGCGCACTTGGTCGTTGCCCTTGCCGGTGCACCCGTGGCAGAGGGCATCGCATCCGGTGGCGAGCGCCACCTCGACCTGCGCGCGCGCGATGATCGGGCGCGCGATCGACGTTCCCATCAGGTAGCGGTTCTCGTACACCGAGCCGGCGATCGCCATCGGGAATGCGAACTCGCGCAGGAACGGCTCCTTCAGGTCGACCACGAGGCATTCGGACGCGCCGCTCTTGGTGGCCTTCTCGCCGATTCCCTCGAGTTCGCGCGCGCCCTGTCCGACGTCGGCCACGCACGCGACCACGGCGCAGCCGTACGTCTCGCGCAGCCACGGAATGATGCAGGACGTGTCGAGTCCGCCGGAGTAGGCGACGCAGACCTTCTTGGGGGTGGCGGGGGTGCTCATGGTGGTTCCTCGGGTGAGTTCGTGGGGGTTCGTGGCGAGGTCGGCGGGGCGATCGGCCGGATGGATCAGGGTACGCAGGCCGCCGGGGCGGCGGAACCGCCGGCTGCGGCCTTCGCGCGCGGGGTGCCCGGCGCGGCGGCGGGGGACGCGGCGAGCAGGTGGCAGAGCAGGGCGTTCTGGGCATGAAGCCGGTTCTCGGCCTGGTCGAACACGACCGAGCGCGGGGAGTCCATCACCTCGTCGGTGACCTCCTCGCCGCGGTGCGCCGGGAGGCAGTGCATGAAGAGCGCGTCGGGCCCCGCGACCGCCATCAGGTCGCGGTCCACGCGGTAGCGCGCGAAGGCCGCGCGCTTGGTTGCGCTGTCCTCCTGCCCCATGCTGATCCAGGTGTCGGCATACACGGCGAATGCGCCGCGCACGGCGGCGGGGTCATGCGTCACGTCGATCCGGGCCCCGCTGCGCATGCTGCGCGCCACGCACGTGTCGAGCACGCCCCGGTCGGGCCCGTGGCCCTCGGGCGTGACCACCGTGATGCCGCATCCGACGATGGACGCGAGCTCCATCAGCGAGTGGCACACGTTGTTCCCGTCGCCCACCCAGGCCAGGCGCGAGTGGCGGAGGTCGAAGCCCCGTTCGACGAGCGTCTGGAAGTCCGCCAGCGCCTGGCACGGGTGGTGCATGTCGCACAACGCGTTGATCACGGGGATCCGCGAGGCGGACTCCGCGAGCCCGGACACGGTTGCGTGGCGCCTCACGCGCGCCACGATCGCGTGGCACCACCGCTCGAGGTTGCGGCCGTAGTCGGCGATCGACTCGCGTTCCCCCAGCGGCTGGTCGCGGTGGTCGAGGAACACCGCCTGGCCGCCGAGGCGGAACACGCCCACCTCGAAGCTGGTGCGGGTGCGGAGGCTCGGCTTCTCGAACAGCAGGCAGACGCTGCGGCCGCGGAGCGCGTTGGTCGCGGACGAGGGATCCCGCTTGAGGCGATCGGCGGTCGCCAGCACCTCGAGCACTTCGTGCTGCGCAAGGTCGCCGACGCGCAGCACGTCCTTCGTCGCGAGCGGGTTGAACGTGATCATCGTGCGAGCGCTCCTGCGGGACGCACCCGCGTGCCGACCGAGGCGCCGGCCGCCAGCGCCTCGAGCGCCGCAGGGTCCGCCCAGCTTGCGATCACCACGGGCACGCCGCCCGACTCGGCCGCGGCCACCGCGCCGCGGACCTTCGCGATCATGCCTCCCGTGACGGTGCCGTCGGCGATCAGGCGCTCGGCCTCTTCGGCGTCCAGCGACTCGATGACCGTCCCGTCGGCGCCCCTGACCCCCGGGACGTCGGTGAGGAGCAGCAGCCCGCTGGCGCCGATGATGCCTGCCAGCTGCGCCGCCGCGTCGTCCGCGTTGACGTTGAGGAACCCGCCCGACTCGCACACCGCGATCGACGAGAGCACCGGCAGGAATCCGCCCGCGAGGAGGTGCTTCACGAGCGCGCCATCGCCGCCCGCCAGCTCGCCCACCCTGCCTGAATCGAAGGCAAACCGGTCGGACTTGCGGGCGCGCGCAAGGTGTCCGTCCGAAAGCGTGAGTCCCACGGCCGAGGCACCCCGCGAAAGGAGAAGCCCCAGCAGCTGCGTGTTCATCGCGCCTGCAAGCACCGCGACGACCTGCTCGACGGCCTCGGGAGGCGTGATCCGGATGCCCTCGCGCCGTTCGGTCACGATCCCGAGCCGGTCGAGCTGCCGATCGACCGCCTTGCCGCCGCCGTGGACCACCACGAGGCCACCCGCATGGAGCTGGTGCATGCGGGCGAGCGCGTCGAACACGCCCGGGAACGCCGCGGCGTCGTCGAGCAGCGCGCCGCCGAGCTTCACGACCAAGGGTGCGCACCCGGTCATGATGCCGCCTCCGCCGCAACGCGACGTGCAAGCCCGAGCGCGGTGCCCTCGTCGAACCCGAACCGCACGTTGAAGGCCTGCACGGCCTGGCCTGCGGCACCCTTCACCAGGTTGTCGATCGCGCTTGCGATCACCAGGTGTGTCCCGGTGTCGTCCGTGCCCAGGGCGATGTCGCAGAGGTTGGTGCGCTCGACCGCGGCGATCGACGGCCACCGCCCGGCGGGAAGCAGGCGCACGAACGGCGCGTCCGCGTAGGTGCGCTCCAGCTCGGAGCGCGCGTCTGCAAGGGTGCGGCCGGGCGCAAGCTCCGCATGGATGGTGGACAGGATGCCCCGGTCGAGCGCGACCAGGTGCGGCGTGAACAGGATGCGTGCGCCGGTCTCCTGCGCCATCTCGGGCTGGTGCCGGTGCGCGAGCACGCCGTAGGGCTGCAGGCTCACCTCGCAGAACAGGCTCTTGACTGCGGCGCTTCGTCCGGCACCGCTGACGCCCGAGGCGCTGTCGACGATCACCGGCCGCGACCGATCGACGATGCCGGCCGCGACCAGCGGGCGTACCGGCAGGATGACCGAGGTCGGGTAGCAACCAGGGCACGCCACGAGCGACGCGGTGCGGAGCGCATCGCCGGCGACCTCGGGCAGCCCGTACACGGCCTCCGTCAGCAGCGCCGCATGGCCGTGCTCGAACCCGTAGTGCTTCGGATAGAGCGATGCATCGCGCAGCCGGAACGCGGCCGAGAGGTCGAACACCACCGCGCCCGCCGCAAGCAGCGCCGGGGCCAGCGCCTCGCTCGCCTCGTGCGGCGTCGCAAGGAACACGGCGTCCGGGTCGCAGGCCAGGATCGACGCGGTGTCTGCAGCCCGAACCGGCAGGTCGACGACGCCCGCGAGCCTCGGGAAGAGGTCGCTCAGCAGTTCCGGTGCGGTCCCTGTCGAGGATCGACGGTCGCTGCCGAACAGTCCCACGAGCTCGGCACCCGGGTGGGAGGCGAGCGCCGCGGCGAGCTCGGCCCCGGTGTATCCGGGTGCGCCGACGATGACGATGCGGAGGCGTTCGTGCATGGGGTGTGCGGGGGGTCAGGCGCCTTGGCGGCCAAGCCGTTCCAGGGTGCGGGCGAGTACGGTTGCCGCCTCAGTGTCGCGAGCCGCGATGAAGATCGTGTCATCCCCGGCGATCGTGCCGAGGACGCCGGGAAGCCCCGCGCGGTCGATCTCCACTGCCAGGCTGTTGGCGTGGCCGCTGGGCGTCCGCAGGACCACCGTGGTCCCGCCGCGTGCCGCCGACACCAGGTGCTGGCGCAGTGCGTTCGCAAGCGCGGCATCGCGGTCGCCGCCGGCCGGAGCGGGGGCTGCGCCCGGGAGCATGTAGCCGTTTGGGCCCTTGACCACACCGAGCTCCGTCAGATCGCGCGAGAGCGTCGCTTGCGTGACCACGATCCCCTCGCGCTTGCGGAGCATCGCGGCGAGTTCCTGCTGGCTCCACACCTGATTCGCGGCGATCAGGGCGGCGAGCCGGGCGCGGCGCTGGACGGGGCTGGCGGCGGTGGCGGTCACGTGTGCATGAATATACACCGCGATGCATGATTATGCAAGCCGGTCCGTGCCACGAATTCTCCGGTTGTGGACAACCTGTCTCGATGGGCTTCCTCGCGGGCGGTCACTCCCGCGGCAGCGGGCGCGACCGTCGGTCCGCGCCGAGCGCCACGTAGGTGAAGTTCCCCTCGGTCACCTTGACCGTCCCGCTGTCGTCGTGCCGCCGGGCCCATGCCTCCACCGCCACGGTGACGCTGGTGGTTCCAACGTGCGCGAGGGTGCAATAGCACGACACCTCGTCGCCCACGAAGACCGGGAGCTTGAACGCCATCTGTGCGACTGCGACCGTGGCGACGCGCCCGTGCGCGCGCCGGCGCGCAAGGCTCGCGCCCGCGATGTCCATCTGGCCAAGCAGCCATCCGCCGAAGATGTCGCCGGCGGGGTTGGCATCGGCAGGGAAAGCGAACGTGCGCAGCATGAGCTCCCCGCGCGCGCCCTCCGGCCGTCCGGATGCGCCGTGGTCCTCGCTTTCGCTCGGGTTGCTCACTCGTCGTCGCCCTCGTCCTCGGGCTCGTCCACGATCTCGACGGCCTCGATCTCACCCTTGCGCCCGGCTTCCTTCTCCTTGCGCTTCCACTGCTCGATCTTGTTCTTGTCCGGCGAGATGATGGCGTTGATGCGCTTGCCGTTCAGGCGCGGTGCGGCTTCCAGCTTGCCGAGATCGAGCAGCCGGTTGATGACGTCGGCGACCAACCGGTCGCCGATCTCGCGGTGCGCCATCTCGCGGCCCTTGAAGCTGGCCACCAGCTGCACCTTGTGGCCCTCGAGCAGGAAGCGCCGGGCCTGCTGCACGCGGATGCCCACGTCATGCGGGTCGATTTTCATCGAGCGACCGAGGCGGACCTCCTTCAGTTCGCTCGCCTTCGACTTCCCGGCCTTCTGCTTCTTGGACTCCTCGTACTTGAACTTCCCGAAGTCCATGATCTTGCAGACGGGCGGACGAGCGTCCGGCGAGATCTCGACGAGGTCGAGCCCCGCCTCCATCGCCTGGCGGCGCGCTTCGTCGGTCTCGACGATGCCCACCATCTCCCCGTTCTGGTCGATCAGCCGGATCGGCGTGATGCGGATGCGGTCATTGGTGCGCGGGCCCATCGAGGGGCCGTCGCGCCGGGGGCGGTCGCCGCCGAATCCTCCGGGCCGTGGTCCGGCACCGGCCGGACGAGGGGAGGAGAACGGGGGTCGGCGAGGCGGAAAGCTTGAAATAGGAGTGTCCTTGTCGGTGTCCGGCGGCGCAGGCGGTGGTTGGATCCGCGCGCGGGCCGCCGCCGAGCGAGGGGTGCAGCACCGTGGCTGCGAGTTGCACACTGTACCCGCCCCGTGGGTGCGCAAGCAAACCGCGCACTATTTCAGGCCAGAATCATCGAAGCCGGTCGATCGCCGCAGCGATCCCGCGCGCCTCGGACTCGATCGAGAACCGGGCGCATGCCCGGGCCCGGCCCCTGGCGCCCATGTCCGCCGTCGCCGCGGGGTCGGCAAGCATCGGTTCGAGCGCGGCCGCGAGCTCGTCGACGCTCCCCGGCGCGACCAGCGTCCCCGTCTCGCCCGGCACCACCATCGACTCGAACGCACCCGCCCGCGAGGCGACCACCGCGCACCCGCTGGCCATGGCCTCGATGACCGTGAGCCCGAACCCCTCGTAGAGCGGGCACGCGACCGTGATGAGGCAGCGTGCGTACCACGCGGGCATGTCCGCGGCGTCGACCTCGCCCTCGAAGCGGACGCGGTCCGCGAGTCCGGCCTCCGCGGCACGCACGCGCAATGCATCCGCAAACGCGCGGTCCTCGGGCTTCACGCGGCCGGCGATGATCGCGGTCCAACCGGGATGGCGCGGCAAGAGCCGGATCATCGCCTCGACGAAGAGGTGGACGCCCTTCTCCGGGCGTACGCGCCCGGCCACCAGGATGCCGTGCTCGCCCGGCAGGCCCGCGGCACGCCACGCCTTCGCGCGGTCCTCGGCCGGCCGGAAGCGCGCGGTGTCGACTCCATGGCCCACCGTGGCGACCACGTGCGGGACCAGGGCGGCCGCCGCAGGCGTCGTGGCGATCACCGCGTCGGCACGCGCGATGAGGAGCCTCGGAAGCAGCGAATGCCGGCGGATTGCGGCCGACGTGAACAACACCCGGATTGGCAGGCGAACCACGTCCCGCAGCACGATCGCAAGGAGCAGCTCATGGTTACGCCGCACGTGCCATGTGCGGCGCGCGCCGTCCGCGCGGCGCCGCATCGACGTCCGGATCGCCTTCCACAGCCCCATGCGGCGGAAGGCATGCGGGTGGCGTGCCTCGGCAAGCGCCACACCCGGAAGGTCCGCACCGACGTACGCGACGTCGACCAGGCTGGGCAGCACCGGCAGCAACGCGTTGACGGTCCCGCTCACGCCCGTGAACCGGCGCTTCATGCACGTGACGATGACGCGCGGGTCGAAGCGGGGCGCGGTCGGCGCGGGAAGCACGCGGGGAGGCTACTTGCGTGGCGCACCCGGCAGTCGCCACACCCACACCTCGTAGCGCGTACCGGCCTGGTCGTACCTCGGCGGGACCCCGGGCGCCGTGATCGGCGGCGGCGGTGCGAAAGCCATCGCGACGAGGCGGCCGTCGCGCGACGTGCTGGGCCGGTCGTAGAACCCGTGCGGCCAACGCCCGATGGCCAAGGCCTCGGCCTTGCTCTCCAAGCCGGCAACCAGCGGGCCGAATCCGCCGAGGCGCCCGCGCACCTCCGCCCGTTCGACCCCTTCGCTGTTCGTGACCAACGCGACGAGCATCGCCTCGTGCGGCGGGTCGATGGCCTGCATGGCCTCGAGGCGCAGAATCGGAACGGCCCTAGACGGCACGCACGCGCCGTCCTCCAGCCGAAGGCTGAGCCTCGTCGTCGCGACGAACACCCCGTCCGCAGTGATCGACGGTTTGAAGTCGCGCCAGAATCCGCTGCCCCAACTGTCGACGGCGCCGTCCGGGCATGCGCGTGTCCCGAACCGGGTGACTGTTCCCCCGCGGCCTGCGAAGCAATGGTCGACGGCATCCAGACGGCCGATCGACTTGGCGTCCTTGGCGAGGGCGGCCATGGCCCACGATGCCGGCCCGCCGTCCGGCGGGTCGGCGACCGCTGCGACCAGCATGCGGTGGACCATGACGTTCGAGGGTCCGACCGGTTCGTTCCACGTCACGTCACCCACGGTGCGCACGGGGTCGCGTGCGCCCGGTCGGCAGTCGACCGAGAGCACCCGCGCGCGAAGGACCGAATCGACGAGGGTGGTCCCGTCGACGCCGGGCACGCCGACCAGCGTGGCGAACGTGACCGTGAGCCGGTTCGACCGGTCCGCCCAGCCATGCATCCGGAAGCTGCCTGACTGTGAGGTGCTGAGGGTGACCTCATGCGTTGAGCGCGTCGCGAACTCCGCGACGCGCAATACGTTCGGCGTGGATGCGTGGTCGAGGCGCAGCCATGCGGCGCGCGTGCCGTCGGGCGCCAGCGTGAAGTCCTGGTCGAAGCCCGGGCGGTCCTCGACGATCGACCACTCGGGCGCCGCGGCCCACGGGGTGCCCGCGGCCGGCACTCGCCACACGTCCATCCTCGAGCCGATGGACGGCCGGTAGGGCAGCGGCCGCCAGAGGGGCCATGCGCCCGAGACTCGATCAAGTCCCGCCACCGGCCACGTGTCGGTGCGCAGTGCCATCGAGGGTCCGTTGGCGCGGCTCGCGAAGTACCCGATGCCCATCGCGGCCATGGCCACGGCCGCGAGCGCCCACGGCCACGCGCGCACCGCCTGCACCGTCCGCGCGCGACCTCGCACGCGATCCGCACCCCCGTCGAGCCCGGCTCCGCACTCGGGGCAGGCCTTGCCGGGGGCGACGTCGCCCACGTCGTAGTTGCACTTCCCGCAGTACGCGCGCCCCGCGACCTGCGGCCGCTTCACGATGCGCCGCGCAAGCAGCGCGAGCCAGAGCACCCCCACCAGCCCGACGGCCAGCGCGAGGTCCATGCCATGGGTGTGCCAGAACGCACCCGGACCGAGGTCGACCGGGGACCGGATCACCAACCGGGTGCCGTCTTCGGTCCACCGGATGAGCACCGGGATCGCTTGGTCATCCGGCCGCGGTTCCAGCGGGATCCGGACCTCGGGATGCACGGCTGCGGAGGATTCCACGCCGCGCATCTTATGCTTGGGCGCATGCGTTCCCGTGCGCGCGCGTTCACCCTGGTCGAGATGCTGGTCACGGTCGGCATCATCGCGCTTCTCATGGGCATCCTGCTGCCCGGACTCCGTGCGGCGCGGCGTGCGTCATATGCCACCACCAGCCAGTCCAACCTGCGCCAGTGGGGCGTCGCGATGGGTGCATGGATGGCGAGCAACGACGACGCGTTCCCGTGGGAGGGCAGCAAGGTCGCGGCCGACATGGGGTCGAACCTCGCCGTGCGCGAGTTCTGGCCGAACGCGCTTCCGTCGATGCTCGGGATCGACACGTATGCCGAGATGTGCGAGCGCGCGTTCCAGGCGCAGTCGACCATCGAGACGTGGAACGCACCCGGCAGCGTGTGGAGCGACCCCGCCGCCGAGCCGAACCGCGACGGGCCGTACACCTTCGGGACCGCGGGCCCGGAAGGCGTGTTCCGCCAGTTCTTCTTCTCGTATGCAATGAACTACCGGCTGAACCAGACCCTGCTGATGCAGGCCGGGGTCCCCGAGGCCTCGCGCGACGTCACCATGCGCATGGCGCAGGTCGGCCAGCCCGACAAGACGGTGTTCATGCTCGAACTGCGGGCCAGCGACACCGAGCTGCCGCCGAACGACCCGCACCGCAACGGTGCGCTCGACCGCGCGATCTGCGGTTGGAAGAAGTTCGCCGCACGCCACAACGGGGGCGGGCACATGACCTTCGCCGACGGCCACGTCGCGTGGTACTCGAACGAACAGGCGACCACGAACGTGCAGGGCAGCCGCGACCCCGCGACCCCCGGCGGCGACTGGAACACCAGCGTGCTCGTGTGGGACGCGCTCGGTCCGGCGCTGAACTGAGAGCGTCGCTCAGGCGCCCGCGCGTGCGGCCCGTCGTTCGCCCAGCTGCCGCAACTGGCGCTCGTGGAGGTCGGTCAGCCCCGCGAAGGCGCCGATGGACGCGACGGACCCGATCAGGCAGCACAGCATGTCCCACTGCGCGTCCCACGGGTCGCCCTGCGTCCCGAGGAACGCGTCGGCGGCATGGCCAAGCGACACGCTCGCGCCCCATTCGAGCATCTCGAAGATCGCGCTGAAAGCGAGCGCGCACGCGACACAGAGCACGGGCAGCCAGCCGCCCGGTGCCAGCGGGCTGGTGCGCCGCAGCAGTTCGCGCGCCAGGATCGCCGGCACGAACCCCTGCATGAAGTGGCCGATGCGGTCGTAGTGGTTGCGCGCGAGCCCGAGCGCGTCGCGCACCCAGTCGCCCAGCGGCACACGCTCGTAGGTCCAGTGCGCGCCGGCCAGCAGCACCAGCGCGTGCGCCGCGAGCAGCACCTGCAGGAGCGGCGTGATGCCGCGCCGCGCACCCACCCACGCCGCGAGCGGGACGCCCGCGAGCACCCACGATGCTTCCAGCCACCACGTGAGCCGGTCCGCCGCGCCCACGCGGCTGAGCGCCGTCGCGGCGATCACCGCGGCGACCAGGACCGCGCCGAGCGGGGAGCGGCGGGCGCTCGGGAGGGCGTCGCTCACTTCCCGAACGCCGCCCGCACCGTCTCCGCGCCGCGCGTCCGGTACTCGCGGGCCAGCCCGTCGACGAATGCGTCGAAGCCGATCTCGCCGAGGTTCGCCTCGATGCCGAACGCGCGCACGCTGACGGTGCGGCCCTCGGCGTCGCGCGGGCCGACCACGGCGAGGTAGGGCACCTTCATGTCGCTGGCGTCCTTGACCTTGCCCTGGATGCGGTCGTTCGACTCGTCGAGCGAGGCTCGCAGGCCCGCGGCCTTGAGCGCAGCGTGCAGTTCGCGCGCGTAGCCCGCGCTCTTCTCGCTGATCGGCAGCACCCGCACCTGCTCGGGCGCGAGCCACACCGGGAATGCGCCCGCGAAGTGCTCGATGAGGCATCCGCAGAACCGCTCCATGCTGCCGAACGGCGCGCGGTGGATCATTACCGGGCGGTGCTGCTGGTTGTCCGCGCCCACGTAGTGCAGGTCGAAGCGCTCGGGCAGGTTGTAGTCCACCTGCACCGTTCCCAGCTGCCAGCTGCGGCCGATCACGTCCTTCACGACGAAGTCGATCTTCGGCCCGTAGAACGCGGCCTCGCCGGGCTCCTCGCTGAACGGCACGCCGAGCGTGCGCGCGGCGGTGCGGCACGCCTCCTCGGCCTTGTCCCAGTTGCGGGGGTCACCGACGTACTTCGCGCTGTCCGGGTCCCGGAGCCCGACGCGCACGCGGTAGTCGTTCATGCCTAGCGTCCCGAAGATGAGCTTCACTAGGCTCAGGCAGCCGAGCAGTTCGCCGGCCACCTGGTCCTCGCGGCAGAAGAGGTGCGCGTCGTCCTGCGTGAATCCGCGGACGCGCGTCATGCCCCCGATCTCGCCCGACTGCTCCCAGCGGTACACGGTGCCGAACTCGCTCAGGCGCACTGGCATGTCGCGGTAGCTGTGCGGCGCGCTCGCGAAGATGCGGATGTGGTGCGGGCAGTTCATCGGCTTCAGGAGGTAGCCGTCGATCTCGCCCTTCTCGAGGCGGTTGGCGAGTTCGCCGCACGTGCAGCCTTCCTTCGCGAGCGCGGCGAGCTGGTCATGCTCGATGACCGGCGGGTACTGGCTCTCGCGGTAGTAGGGGAAGTGGCCGCTGGTGCGGTACAGGTCGAGCTTGCCGATGTGCGGCGTGAAGACCTGCGTGTAGCCCTGCTTGCGCAGCTCGTCGCTGATGAAGTTCTGGAGCTCCTGGCGCACGATTGCGCCGTTCGGGGTCCAGAGCACCAGGCCCTGGCCGACCATCTCGTCGATGTGGAAGAGCCGGAGCTGCTTGCCGAGCACGCGGTGGTCGCGCTTCTTCGCCTCGTCGAGCTGCGTCAGGTGCGCGGCCAGCTCCTCCTTCGTCGCGAACGCGGTGCCGTAGACGCGCGTCAGGCGGTCGAGCGTCTCGTCGCCCTTCCAGTAGCTCGATGCCAGGCTCATCACCTTGAATGCACCGATCTTCCCGGTGAAGGGCACGTGCGGGCCGCGGCAGAGGTCTTCCCAGTGGGTTCCGGGCGTGCCCGTGGCATACCAGCTGAGTGACGTGCTGCCGGCCTCCTGCGCGCGCTCCGCGTTGTCGACCTTGAACTTGCTGCCCTCGGCCTGCAGCTTCTCCATGCCCTTCGCGGCTGGAAGCTCGTACCGCGTGAACGGCCGGTTCTCCGCAACGATCCTCGCCATCTCGGCCTCGATCGCCGGGAAGTCGTCGGTGCTGATCGCCTTGCCGCCCTCGAAGCTGATGTCGTAGTAGAAGCCCGTCTCGAGCGGCGGCCCGTACACCAGCCTGACGTGGGGGAACAACTTCTGGATGGCTTCGGCCATCACGTGCGCGGTGCTGTGGCGGATCAGGAACAGGGCGTCCGCGTCGGCGCCGCCTTCGCGCTTCTTCGGCGTCACGATGGCCAGCGCGCAGTCACGGTCGAGCACCGTCGCAAGGTCGCGCAGCTCGCCGTCGACCTTGGCGCCCACCGCGGCCTTCGCGAGGCCTGCGCCGATGGACGCGGCCACCTCGGCGGCGGTGACGGGGTTGCTGAACTCCTTGACGGAACCGTCGGGAAGCGTGATCCGGGGCATGGAGCCGGGCAGGGTACGTCAGAACAGGTCCGGCTGTCCCGGCTCGGGCACCGGGCGCTCGGCGAGATCGTCGATCTCCCGCTGGAACTCGCCTGCCGAACTGAACTGGTAGTACTCGCTCGCGAACCGGATGTAGGCGACGTGGTCGATGGCCCGGAGCTTGTCGGCCACGCGCTTGCCGATCGCCAGGCTCGGGACCTCGCGCTCGAACTCGCGGTGCATCTCCTCCTCGACCTCGCGGACCAGGCGTTCCTTGGCGTCGGCCGGCACCGGGCGCTTGCCGCACGCGGCGGCCAGGCCGCGCATCACCTTCTCGGGGTCGAACGGGACGCGCGTTCCGTCGCGCTTGACCACCATCAGCCGCTCGGTGCGCTCGACGCGTTCGTAGGTGGTGAAGCGCTTGCCGCACGCCAGGCACTCGCGCCGCCGCCGGATGGCGTCGCCCGAGTCGCTCGGGCGGCTGTCGGTCACCTTGTCCTTGTCGCGCTCGCAGTAGGGGCAACGCATGGGGCGGGCCCGCTCAGACTTCCTCGATCTCGGCGATCTTCTTCTCCGCCAGCGCGTCGATCTTCGCGGTGTACTGCTTGGTGAGCTCGTCCACCGACTCCTTCGCGCCCTTTGCCTGATCCTCCGTGACACCGGCCTTCTTGTCGGCCAGCAGCCCATCGATCGCCTTGTTGGCGTCGCGGCGCTCGTTGCGCACCACGACCTTCGACTCCTCGGCCATCTTCTTGACCTGGACCGAGAGCTGCTTGCGGCGGTCGGCGCTGGGGGCAGGCACGCTCACGCGCACCGCGTTGCCCTCGGCCACCGCGCGCACGCCGATCCCGGCGCTCTCGATGGCTTTCACGATCTCGGACTTGGAGCCCGGGTCGAAGGGCTTCACCACGAGCGTCGTCGCGTCGGCGACGGTGATGCCGGCGAGCTCGCGCAGGTCGGTGCTCGATCCGTAGTAGTCCACCTTGACGTACTCGACGAGCGCGGTCGTGGCGCGGCCGGTGCGGACGCCGCGCAATTCGCGCTGGAAGTAGTCCACGCCCGTGTTCATGCGGTCCTCGGCCTCGAGCAGCACGGTGTCGATGTCCATGTCGGTGTCCTGTCAGTTGGTGACCACGGTGCCGACGGACGAGTCGCCCTCGAGCACGCGCTGGATGTTTCCCTTGCGCCGGAAGTCGAACACGACCACCGGGACCTCGTGCTCCATGCACATCGTGAGCGCGGTGAGGTCCATCACCGCCAGCTGCCGTTCGATCGCCTGCGCGAACGTGAGCCGCTCGAACCGCGTCGCCTTCGGGTCCTTCTTCGGGTCCGCGGTGTAGATGCCGTCGACCTTCGTGGCCTTCAGGATGGCCTGCGCACCGAGCTCGATGCCGCGCAGGCTCGCGCAGGTGTCGGTCGTGAAGAACGGGTTGCCGGTGCCCGCCACCAGGATCACCACGCGCCCCTTCTCGAGGTGGCGGACCGCGCGCGCCCGGATGAAGGGCTCGGCCACGGCAGGCAGGTTGATGGCGCTCATGACGCGCGCCTCGATGCCGAGGTGGCCGAGCGCTTCCTTCAGCGCGAGGCCGTTGATGACCGTGCCGAGCATCCCCATGTAGTCGGCGGTCGACTGGTCGATCGTGCCGGCCTCGGCCAGGCGCGCGCCGCGGATGATGTTGCCGCCGCCGACGACGACTGCCAGCTGGAGCGGGCTCGCCCCGCGGTATGCGTCGGCGATCTCCTGCGCGAGCAGCCCGAGCTCGACGGGATCGATGCCCAGCTCGCCGGGCTTCGAGAGGCTCTCGCCGCTCACCTTCAGGATCACTCGTTCGTACCGCTTGGCCACGCGTCCTCCATTGCGTTCGGCCCCGCGCCGCCACGGGGGCGCGGGAGCCGGGCGGGCATGGTAGGTGTTCGCGTTGTCGCACGGCGGATGGGCCTCCGGCACCTACCATGCGGTGCGTGTCCGACGCCGCCGCGAATCACCGGCAAGAGGCGCCCGTCCGCGGCCGCGACTCGTGGGCCTCGGGCGCGAGGTGGCTCCTGCTTGGGCTTGCGCTGAGCCTGCCGGTGCATGCGACGCTCCTGGTCTGGCTTGCGGTGACGCGCGTCGAGCGCCCAGGTCTCGGGCGCCCCGGAGACCAGGCCATCGAGATGGCGCTGCTGCCCCCGGACGACGCCGCGCCGTCGCCGGTCGCGGGCGCCGGCGCGGGCGCGGCCGCCGAATCGCCCGAGGTTCGGGCCGAGGCACGTGCCATCGACGCCGAGGCGTCGCAGGACCCGCTCGCGGCGGGGGCAGGCGAGGGGACCGGGCTCGGCGAGGGCGGCGCGGACGGGTTCGGCGGGTTCGGCCCGGGCGGGGGCGGTGGCAACGGCTTCGGCGGCGGCGGCGGTGCCGGAGGTGGTGGGGGCGGGGGCCTTGGCGGCGGTGCAGGCGGCACCAGCTTCTTCGGCGTCGGCGGGCGCGGGACGCGCTTCGCGTTCATCGTCGACAAGAGCGGTTCGATGGCGGGACGCATCGGCGAGGCGAAGGAGGAACTCCGGCGCGCCATCGCCGCGCTCCCGGACTACGCCAGCGTCTACGTCGTCTTCTACGACAGCGCCGAACCGCTTTCCTTCAGCGACCGGTGGGAGCGCGTGCGTTCGAGCATGATGCAGCGTCTGAAGAACTGGCTCGGCGAGGTCGGGCCGTCCGGCGGCACCGAGCCGGTGCCGGCCTTCCGGCGCGTGTTCTCGCTCGACGTGCGGCCGGACGTGATCTTCTTCCTTTCTGACGGCGAGATCCCGGACGACGACGTGGTGGCGATCCGGCAGATGAACGCGCGCGGGCGGAAGGTCACCATCAACGCGATCGCGTTCGGCGACGAGGCGGGCGGTGCCCAGCTTCGCCAAGTGGCGCAGGAGGCCGACGGCGAGTTCCGGCAGGTTCGTGCGGGGCGCGCGCGCGAGCGGGGGCGGCCATGAGTGGGCGGACGACGGGCCGCGCATGCAGGACGCGCGAGCGGCTCGGCGCAGCGGTCGCGGCCGCCGTGCTCGCGGTGGCGTCGGGCGCCTCGCACGCGGACGAGGTGGAGTTGCGCGGTGGCGCGCCATCGATCGAGTGCGATGTCGCGTCGGTGTCTGGGGCCGGTGCGGTGGTACGCATGCGCAAGGCGGGGCTCGACCAGGAGCGGACGGTGCCGTGGAGCGAGGTCCGCGCCGTCCGTGGCGATGGCCTCCCCGAGGGCATCCCGCGATGGGTCGCGGCGGGCGAGTCGCTCTGGCGGGCGCGCATGCGCGCGGACCGCGGCGACTGGCCGCTGGCGCTCCCCGAGTTCGCGCGCGCGTTCGATGCGTGGCGAGGCACGCCCGCATCGCGCGACGCGATCGCGGCGACGTCGGGTCTCGCGGAGGCCCGTTGGCGCTCGGGTGAGTTCCCGGCCGCGGTGGTCCCATGCTTCGACGCGATCCGGTTGGCGCGCGCCGCGACCGCGACCGACTCGGCCGGCGCCCCGGGTGCCGCCGATGCCGCCCGCGCGCTCGACGGACGCATCGTCGACCTGCGCGCTCCGCTGCCACCCTTCGTGCCTCCGTTCGCGCTGCCGGCGACGGAGGTCGACGCGGTGGCGAAGGCGGTACGAGGGCTGGACCTCGGTGCGGACCCGGCGCTGGCACGCGTGGTGGAGTCGTGGTGCGCAGCCGCGGGTGCGTCTGCCGCCGGGGACAAGGATGGCCGCCCGTCGCCGAAGCTCGATGCACCCGCGAAGGCGGCGATCGCTGCGCTCGACGCGCTCGCCGCGCTTCGCTCCGACGATCCGGCGCAGCGTGCCTCGGCGGTCGCGGCGCTCGCCCGCGCACGTGCCGCGATGCCGCCATGGTTCGAGCCATGGGCCCGAGCGGCCACGGGCCGTGCGCTTGCCGAGGATCCCGCCGACGCACTCCGGGCACGCGGGTGTGCGCTGCTTGCGAGCGTCCTTGCGGTGGATGCCGTCCAGCAGCCGGTGCTCGCTGCCTTCGTGCGACCGGTGTTCGACGCCGCGCGGAGCGGCGCCGGGGCGCGGATGCCGCGCACGATGTCGCCCGCACTCGCTGCGCAGGGCGTGGCCTCGGCGATCACGGTTCCACGGGACCTTGCGGACCGCACCACCGAGTTCATCGAGCGGATCGGCGATCGGGCCGTGCTGGTGGCGCACCTCGAGGCGCAGGTCGAGCAGGAGCTTCCCGGCGACGCGCGCCAGGCCGCCGTGACGAGGCTCGCGCGCACGCTGGCGTCGATGCTTGAGCGCGAGCAGGACGCGTCACGCCGCGATGAGATCGCGGCGCGCGCGTCGGCGCTCCTGCGAGCCGAGGACTCGAAGGATGCGGGCGCGGTCGCACTCAGGCTGTCGCTCCTGCGGGCGCGCCACCGTGCCGCGCAGCGGGTCGCGGAGGATCGTCGCGCCGGGCGGGTCGGGGATGCCGATGCCGAGGCCGCGCGCGGGGAGTTCGCGTCGCTGGTCCAGGAATTCACCGCGTTGGCGTCGAACGCGTCGCGCGCCCGCGAACGCGCCGATCTCGACGCGACCCGCGCTGTCGGCCTCACCGCCGAGCAGGTGGCGGCCGAGGCTGCCGCCGCCGAGGACGCCGTGCGCAGCGCGCAGTACTTCCGCGCGTGGGCCGCGTACTACGCCGCATGGCTCGGGCGCGATCTTGCGCGCGAAGGCTGGCGGGACACCGCGAACTCCGCGGTCGAGTGGTTCGCCGCCCTGATCGAGCCCGGACGCCCGACCGTGGACCCCGCGGAAGTCTCGGTCGACCTTCGCGGCAACGAGGGGTTCGCGAGCGCCATCCTTGGCATGGCGCTCGCGTCGAGCCTGGTCACCAGCCCTGCCACCAGCGATGCATGGTTCGCGCTGCTCGACGATCCGCGGACGCATGCATCGGTCCGGCTCAAGCTCCCGGCATGGCGGCTCGCCGCGCTGCTCGACCGGGGCGACGCCGCGGGCGCGCTCGTGCTGCTCCGCGCAGGTGCGGACGGGACGCAGGGCATCCCGATGGCGCTCATCGCGGCCGCGCGCGCGGTCCGGATGGAGCCGACGCCGGAGGCCGCGGCGCTCCTCACCGAGAGCGTCGGCCGCCTGGCGTCCGCCGGCAGGCTCGGCGACCTCGCGGCGATCGGGGGCGCAGGTCGCGGTGTTGAAGGTCCTGGCGCCAGCCTCTTCGCGGCCGTGCGGTCGGCCACGGAAGCCACGCGTCTCCAGTCGGAGGGCCGGACTTCGGACGCCCGGGCCGCGTGGGACGTGGCCGTGGAGCAGATCGCGGGCGCCACCGCACCCGAGGCGCCGGCATCCGTCGCGGCGGGCGCGCGCGCACTGCTCGGGCACCTCCTCCGCGGGGCTGGCCGTCCGTCGGAAGCGGCCGACGCCTTCCTCGCCGCTTCGCAGGGCCTCGCGGGCGAGCGTGCGGGCGACGCCCGATGGATGGCTGTGATCTGCCTCGACGAGGCATCGCGTGCCGGCATCGGCGATGCCGCGGCCCGTGCCGGCCGGGTGGTGGATGCAATCGTCGCCGATCTTCCCGGGACGCATGCGGCCGTGCGCGCGCGCGCGTGGCGAGTGACGCGCGGCGGGGCGCCGACCGACGCGGACATCGACGCGCTCCTGGCAGGTTCGGTGCCCGCCCAACTTGCGCCCGCGGCCCGACGCGCGGCGATCGAGGGGCTCTACCGCCGGTTCCGTGCCTCGACGGGCGATGAGCGGCGCGCGGCGGCACGGAGGGCGCTGCTCGCGGGCGATGACGAGCCCGTCGGCGCGGGGGATCCGGGAACGGTGGAACTGCGGCGCCGTGCCGAGATGGCGATCGCGGTCGAGGACCGCGTTCGGGCGGCGGAGGCCGTCGATGCGCTCGGGGTGCGCGCCGATCCGCACGGCCCGTTCCGAGACGAGCTCGCGGCCCGGAGGTGCCAGGTCGCGGCCCTCGAGGGCCGGCTCGATGCGGCGCAGGCGTTCGCGGCCGAGGTCGCGCGCGACACGCCGTGGGCCAGGATCGCGGGGAGCGCGCTGCTCGCGGCCGTGCTTCGCGATCCCGCGGCCTCGCCCGAGATGCGCGCGTCGGCTGTGGCCGCGGCGGTGCGCGGGCAGTCCCCGCCGCCCGTGGCCGAGATCGTCCTCTGGGTCCGCGCCGAGGGCGAGCTTGCACGCCGCGGCCAGCCCGGGATCGATCGCACGGGGGCGCGCGAGGCCCTCGACGCCGCACGTGCCGCCCATCCCGGCGACGCGGCGCTGTCGCTGGCCGACGCGGACTTCCGGCTCGCGACGGGCGATCCCGCCGGCGCGGCGGCCGCCATCGAGCGGGTCCTCGCCGCGAGCCCCGTCGCCAGCGAACCGTGGTTCGAGGCGAAGGCGATGCAGGTCGGCGCGACGGCGCGGGTCGACGCGTCGCGCGCACGCGCCATGCTCGACCAGGTCCGTTCGCTCGCCGGCGGGTTTGGCTCGGGCGCGGCGGCGCGGCGGTTCGCGGAGCTCGATCGGTCGCTTCCCGCACCGTCTGCCGGAAGGCGCTCGCCATGAACGCGGCGGCCGACGAGGCACGCCGCTCGCTCGATGCGCAGGTCGCGTCGGTGCTGCGCGCATGCGGCGGATGGAACGACGAGTCCCGTCGTCGGCTGGCCGCACTCGCGCACCTGCGACGCGTGCCGCCCAACGAACTGTCGGCGAGCGTGGCGCGCGTCGCGGCGGCGTGGGGCGCACCGGCCACCGGCGCCGGCTCGGATCTTCCTGCCGACGGATCGCCATCGTCCGGCGGTCCTGCCAGTGCCGCCCGCCTTTCGCGCGGTTCCGAACGCGTGCGGCCCCGCGTCCGCCCCGCCGGCATGGCCGGCCCCGCCGTCGGCATCGCGGTGCTCCTGGCGACCTCGGTCCTGAGTGCCGGCATGCTCTGGTACGCGGTGCGCCGCGCCGAGTCGACGTCGCGCCTCGTGGAACCCGCGACTGGTTCCGGCGACGCACGCGGGGGACGCGACGCGTCCTCGGCCGATCGCGCCACCGAGTCATCATCGGCGTCCGGACCCGGTTCGCCTGCGGGGACCGCCGGCGCGCCGGAGGGCGTGGCTCCGCGGGCCGAGCCGCGCGACGTTCCTCCGGTGCCTGCCGTCTACGCGCGCCCGCCGGCGCTGCGCGTCGACGCATCGCCCGCATGGAGCCGGACTGCGCTCGAGTCGCTTGCCGGGGACGAGCCCGCGCTCGAGGCCACGCGGGCGGCCGTGGGATCCGGCGCCGCTGCGGGCGACGCGGACCGCGCGCTGGTCGTGCGCGTCATCGATGCGATCCAGGGTGCGTGGCCGCTGCTGCAGGGCGTCCGGCGCGACCAGCTGCTGCGCGACGCGTGCGCGATCGCACGCACCGACGCGGCGTTGGTCGACCGAATGCGCGTCGAACTGGCGGCGGCACGCGATGCCGCGTTCGATGCCCCGGTCCAGGCATGGCGCGGCTCGGCGGCTGCGGGCGTGCGTGCTGCGCTGGACGCACCGTCCGCGGAGGCCGAGGCGTTCGTTCCTGCGGCGCGCGGTTGGCTCATGGCGCGGATCGGCGCCGTCGCGGATGCGGTCCTTTCTGGTGACGCGGTACGCGCGGCCGAGTCGGTCGAGGCGTGGCTCGCCGCCGTGGGGGCGACCACGGTCGGCGCGGGCGCGTCCACCGACCCCGATGGACCGGCGATCGCGCTGCTCGACCTGCTGCTGCGGCGCGACGCTCCATTCGCGCGGCCGGGCGTCGCCGCCGATGCGGCAGGAACGCTCCTTGACTCGCTGGGGTGGACGTCCCGCGCTGAGCGGCGTGCGTCGATCGCCGGTGCGTTCCGCGCATGGCTCGAGGATCCCTCGGTTCCGAGCCAGTCGCTCCATGGTCTCACCAGCGTGCTCGCATCGCGGCGGCCCGGGGCCTGGTGGGATCCGTGGCTCGTGTGCGGGGCGCGTGCCGATGCCGCCGCACGCGCGCGAGCCGCGGCACGATGGGCGACGGCGCTCGCCGGCAGCGACGGCACCGCGGAGGATGCGGACGCGCGCGCCCGCGGCATTCCCGCGGAGGCGATCGACCGCTGGATGCTGGTCGCGCGCGCGGTCGATGCACGGTCGCACGGCACCGCACCGGCCGAGCGCATGGTGCGTGCCGCAGAGCGCATCGCGCTGGTCGAGGCCGCACGCTGCCTCGAGCGCGGCAGGTTCAGCGATGCCGAGTCGCGGCTCGCCCAGGTCGAGGATCCCGACGGGCTCGGGCTTGACGACCTTGACCGGTGGAAGGGCAGGGCGCGGCGCGACCCGCCCCGCACGCCGGGCACCGATGGCCAACTGCGCGACGAACTGCGCCGCCGTGCCGCATTCGACGACCACGCCGCGTTCCTTCGGTCGCTGCGCACGCGTTCGATCGGAGACCTCGGCCCGCTCGACGCCGCGGAACTCGCCCACGAGGCGCTCTGCGCGGCATCCCCGCAGGTGCGGTCCGTCGCGCAGGGCGTGATCGTCGATGTCTTCGCGGAAGGACCGAACGTCCTCGCGGCCCTCGCCGCCGCCGTTCCGGACGCGTCGGACCCGGCCGAGGCGGCGGCCGTCGCGTCGCAGGCCTGCGGGCTTCCCCCGCCGCGCGGGACGCCCGAGCGGCTCCGGACGGCGGCGGTGCTCATGCTCCTCGACCGGCACGCGACGCTTGCGCCCTCCGACCGGCATCGCCTCGACGCCGTGTCGACCGAGTTCGCCTTCTCGGCCTCCGCGGGCGTCCGCGCCGCAGGTGGCCAGCCGCCGCCTGCCGAGTTGTCGCCCGAAGCCGCGTTCCGCGCGTGGTTCGACGCCCGCGTCGCCGAGGCGCGGCCGGTCGTGCCTTCGTCGACGCTCGCGTCGATCGTGGCCCGTGCGGATGCACGGCGCGCGCTCGCCTCGTCCGGACCGCAGGCATTCGTGGCCGAGCAGGCTGCGCTCCTTGACGTGGACGCCGCGCTGGTGGCGGAGCGTGCCCCTCGTGTGCGTTCCGCCGTCGGCGCGATCGTCCAGCGCGCGGCGGCGGAACGGGCATCCGCACCCGACGTGTTCGCGCAAGTGGAAGCCAATGCGCGGGCCATGCAGGAACTGGCGGCGCTGTCGCTCGCCCCGGGGGAGGTGCAGCGATGATCCGCACCATCGCCACGGTTGCGGCGCTCGTGCTCCTGGGCGCGGAGGCGCCGCCCCCGGACTGGGTGCGTACCCGGCTCGAACGCCTCGATGGCCTTCGTCCCGGCGACTACGTGGTGCTCGCGGAGGACCTCATGGATCGTGCTCCCTCCGAGCCCGACCCCGAGGCCACGCGCGCGCTGGCGCGCCACGTCGCGGCGCTGGCGGGTGCGCTGGACGTCGATGGGTTCGGACGCAGCGCCGCGCTCTTCCTGGCGGAGCACGCACCCGGCGACGCCGACCGTGCACGGATGCTCGCGATCGCGGGGGCGCTCGATCCTGCGCCGGACCGGGCCGCCACGCGTGCGGAGACCGCCGGCGCGGCGAACGCACTGCTGCGCGCCTTCGGGCACTATCGGCGCGGCGAGGCCTCGCGGGCACGCGAGTGGATCGGGCGCAACGGCGCGGCCGCGCTCCTTGACGCGAATCCCGCGGTGCTCAAGGGCGGTTCGGCCCGCTTCCGCGCCGACTGTGACGCGATGCGCACGGCGGGACCTCCGCCCATGTCCCCGGAGCAGCTCGATGCGCTGCATGCGCTGGTCGCGGCGGCCGCCGCGGGCGCTCCGCGCACGTGGAGCGAGGCCCTCATGCTCCACGGGGCGGCCCCGCTCGCGGAACTCGACGTGTCGGACCCGCGCACGCTGTTCGGCGTCGACCCGACCCGCTGCACGTGGCGCGACGGCGAGTGGCGCGCCCGCGAGCGTGCGCCCTGAGTGCGCCCGGTTCGGCCGGGACCTCAGGGGGCGCCTGCTGGCATGCCCGTGATCATCTCCCCGAGCTTCCGCCGCTGGCGCTCGTCGAGGATCTTCGCGAGTTCCCCGAAGACCTGCTGCTGCTCGCGGCGCGTGTATGCCCCGCGCTCGCGCGTGCCCTGGATCTCCTGGACGGCGATCTCCATGAAGAGGCCGCGCACCCGTTCGGCCTGTTCAGGCGTGAGGTCGAGTTCCTTGACCAGGTGCTCGAACTGCGCGGTGCGGCTCGCCGCGCGGCGCTGGATCGAGCGCTTCACCATTGCGCCGAGTTCTTCCATCCGCATGCGCGCCTCCGCCCGTGCGTTCCCGGACGGTGCCGCCCCGTCGCTAGGACCCTCGCCCGTGGGAAGCTCCGCGGCGCGCGCTGCACGCCACTCCGCCGCAAGCCGCCGGGCCTCGGCGGCCTCCGCCGGATCGAGCGCGCTGCCGCATTCGTCGATGAAGTCGCCGCGGGCCCGGAACGGTGCGAGGATGCCGTTCACCTCACGCAGCTTCGCGAAGGCGGCCGTCGCGCCCTTCGTTCCCGATTCCTTGGCCGAGCGCATGGCATCCCCAAGCCCCACGATCGTCGTGTAGTGCTCGAAGAGGATCTCCTCGAATGCCTTGGTGCGCGCGGCCGCGACCGACTCGAGCCGGGCGCGCTGGATGTCGTCCTTCGCCACGGCAAAGGCGGCGACGACCTCGGGCTCGTCATCAAGTGGCATGAGCACACCGTCGAAGCCGCGCTCGACGATCGACTTTCTCGCGGGCTCCGCAGGTGCGACCGCCGGTCCTGCAAGCAGGCCGGCCGGACCCGTGCCCGACGGGGTTCCTTCGTCGGCGGCGAGGAGCGGGGCGAACGCGATGAGCAGGGCAAGTGACAGACTCGTCATGATGGCCGAACGTCGACCCTGCGAGCCCATTGCCTCATGTTCAGGCCTTCGAGAGGCCGTGCTCAAGGTCCGCCAGAAGGTCGTCCACGTGCTCGATCCCGACGCTGAGGCGGACCAGCGAGTCGCTGATCCCAAGCGCCGCCCGCTGGTCGGCCGGCACGCTTGCGTGGGTCATGATGGCCGGGTGCTCGATCAGGCTCTCGACCCCACCCAGGCTCTCGGCGAGGGCGAAGATCCGGACGTGTTCCAGGAACCGGCGGCTCTCGTCGATCCCGCCCTTCAGGAACGCGGTGATCATGCCGCCGCCCGCGGGGGCGCCGTCGAGCCGCATCTGCCGCTGCGCCAGCGCATGCTGTGGGTGGCTTGCGAGCCCGGGGTACGTGACGCGCGCGACCTTCGGATGGCGCTCGAGCCAGGCGGCGATGCGCGCCGCGCTGGTGCAGTGCTGCCGCATCCGCACCGCCAGGGTCTTCGCCCCGCGCAGGGTCAGGTAGGCGTCGAACGGCCCCATCACGCTGCCGATCGCGTTCTGCATGAACCGCAGCTTCTCCGCGATCGCACGGTCGCCGGTTACCAGCGCGCCGCCCACCGTGTCGCTGTGGCCGCCGAGGTACTTCGTCGTCGAGTGCATCACGATGTCGATGCCGTGCTCGAGCGGGCGCTGCAGCATGGGCGTGGCGAAGGTGTTGTCGCACACCGTGATCGCTCCGCACGCCTTGCCGATGCGGGCCACCTCCGCGAGGTCGACCAGCTTCAGCGTGGGGTTCGTCGGCGTCTCGACCCAGATCATGCCCGGGCGATGGGCCTTGGCCGCGGCCTCGAGCCGCGCGACGTCGGTCATGTCGACGAACTCGACCTTCAGTCCCTGGCTGCGCCGGCGCACGCGGTTCAGCAGCCGGTTCGTGCCGCCGTAGACGTCGTCCATGCAGAGCACCGTGCCGCCGGCATCGAGCAGCTCGAGCGCCGTGGCGATCGCCGCGAGGCCGCTTGCGAAGCAGAATCCCCCGTTGGTGCGGTCCTCGGCGTCGGTGAGGCGCGAGCCCTCGATGTTCGCGAGCAGGCGCTCGGCCGCGAAACGCGTCGCGTTGTGGCTGCGGCTGTACTCGAAACCCTTGTGGACGCCAGGGCTCTCCTGCACGAACGTGCTGCTCGTGAAGATCGGGGGCATGACCGCGCCGGTGGCGGGTTCGGGGGACTGGCCGCCGTGGATGACGCGCGAATCGAGGTGGAGGTTGCCGTGTGCCATGGTGCTTCGTGCCTTCGGTGGTGCCCCGCGTGCCGGTCGCGCGGGCTCAGAGGAGCTGCTTGCGCAGCCAGTTGATGAGGTCGATCTTGGTGATGATGCCGTAGAACGCGTGTTCGTCCGCGACGATCGCGACGCGGTCGGCACGGAAGATCGGCAGCAGGTCCTCGGGCCGCGCCGAGGGGCGCACCGTCTCGAGGCGCCGCGACATGTACTCCGAGACCGGCTTGGCGGCCGCCCCGTTGGCGTCTGCGACCATCGCCAGGAGCACGTCGCTCTCGTCGATGATCCCCTCGATGCGGTCCCCATCGCCGATCACCACCATCTGGCTCACGTTGTACAGGCGCATGCGCTTGATGGCCTGCTGCAGCGGGATCGACGGCGTGAGCGTGTAGTCCTCCCGGTCGAGGTGCCGGCGCGCGATGAGGTCGCGCAGGTCGCCGGTCCTCGGGCGGTCGATGAACCCGTTGTCCATCATCCAGAAGTCGTTGAACATCTTGCTCAGGTACTTCGCGCCCGAGTCGCAGATGAACGTGACGACGCGCTTGGGCTCCTTCTGCTCGCGGCAGTAGCGCAGCGCCGCGCAGAGCAGGGTGCCGACGCTCGAGCCGGCCAGCACGCCTTCCTTGCGCAGGAGTTCCCGGGCGGTGTGGAACGCGTCCGCATCCGTCACCGTGTAGGCCTTGTTGACCAGCTTGAGGTCGCAGATCGACGGCACGAAGTCCTCGCCGATGCCCTCGACCAGCCAGCTGCCCGGAGCGACGTCCCGGCCCTCGTTGACGAGCGGCGCCAGGATGGAGCCGGCCGGGTCCGCGAGGATCACCTCGACCTTCGGGTTGCGCGCGCGCAGGTAGTGGCCGACGCCGCTGACCGTGCCGCCCGAGCCGACGCCCGCGACGAACGCGTCCACCTTGCCTTCCATCTGCTCCCAGATCTCGGGGCCGGTGGTCGCCTCATGCGCCTCGGCGTTCGCGGGGTTCGCGAATTGGTTGATGTACAGCGTGCCCGGACGCTCGGCGGCCATGCGCGCCGCCACGTCCTGGTAGTACTCGGGGTGTCCCTTGGCAACGTCGCTGCGGGTGAGCACCACCTCGGCGCCCATCGCGCGCAGGTGGCTGATCTTCTCGTCGCTCATCTTGTCGGGCACCACCACGCTCAGCGTGTAGCCCTTCTGCGCCGCGACGAGCGCAAGCGCCAGCCCCGTGTTGCCGGCGGTGGCCTCGACGATGTGGCCGCCGGGCTTCAGGCGGCCGTCCTTCTCCGCGGCCTCGATCATGCGGACCGCGATCCGGTCCTTGATGGAGTTGCCCGGGTTCATCGACTCCATCTTCACGAACAGCCGGCATGGGCCGGTGTCCATCCGCTTGAGTTCGAGCATCGGGGTGTTCCCGATCATCTCGAGGACGTTTCCGAAGACGGGCGCGCGCTGGGGCATGGGGAGGAGTCTACGCCGCGCCCGGTGTAGAACTCGCGGCGTGCAGTGGGTTCCGCCGAGCCGACCCGAGGACCTGGTCCTCGCCGAGCACGAGGGCGTGCTGGAACTGCGCGGTCCGTCCGACCGCGCGGGGTCGGGCATCCGCGTCGACCTCGGTGCCGCGGACGCGCGTGGCGTGCGCGGCATCCCTCTCGTCCGCGCGATGGGCGACCGCGTCCGCACGGTTGCGGATGCGACCGCCGGGCTGCTCGGCGACGCGTGGCTTCTTGCGCTCGCGGGGTTCGAGGTGACCGCGTTCGAACGCTCGCCCATGGTGGCCGCGCTCGCGCGCGACGGGCTCGCGCGGGCCGCGCGTGACCCGCGCGTCGATCCGGCCGCTCTCGCGCGCATCCGATTCCACGAGGCGGATGCGCGGGCCTCGATCGCCGCCGACGCCTTTGACGCCGTGCTGGTCGACCCCATGTTCCCGCCTAAGCGCCGGGCATCGGCGCTTCCGCCCAAGGAGATCCAGGTGCTGCGCGCCGCGGTCGGCGAGGATCCGGATGCCGACCAGCTGCTGGCGACCGCGCGCCGCGCCGCACGCATTCGCACCGTGGTGAAGCGTTCCGACGATGCACCGGGCCTCTCGCCTGGCGTCGATGCCCGGATCGACGGCCGCACGGTGCGCTTCGACGTCTATCTTGCACCGAGGCCATGAGCTGCCCGTGGTTCCATGTCCCGTCCGTCCCGGCGCCCGGTTCGTCCGTCGCGCTCGACCGCGACGAGGCGAAGCACGCGCTCGGCGTCCGGCGCCTCGGCGCGGGCGACGTGGTCGTCGTGTTCGACGGGCGCGGCTCCGCGGCCGATGCGGCCCTGACCGGCGAGCGCGACCGGGACGGCGCGCCCGTGGTGCGCGTCGGCGCCGCACGGTCCGTGCCGCGTCCGGAGCCCGACATCGTCGCAGGCGTGGCGCCTCCGAAGGGCGACCGATGGGCGACGGCGCTCGACATGCTTGGCCAGCTGGGTGTGCGCGCCGTCGTCCCGATCGAAGCCGAGCACGCCGTGGTCGACGCCGCCGGCATCAACCGCGCGCGCGCCGAGCGCATCCTCCTCGAGGCCGCGAAGCAGTCGCGCGCGGGATGGACGTGCGAGCTCGCGGCGCACGCCGGGCTCGCGGCGTTCGTCGAGCGCATGGTGGCCGAAGGGCGCACCGTCTTCCTCGCGGATCAGGGAGGGGCGCCCATGCCCTCGGCCGTTCCCGCTCGCGTGGCGTTCGCGGTGGGCCCGGAGGGCGGGTTCACCGCCGCCGAGGCGTCGGCTGCCCTCGCGGCAGGCGCGGTGCGGGTCGCGATCGGGACCCAGGTGCTTCGGGTGGAGACGGCCGTGGTGGCCTTTGCGTCCGCGCTGCGGGCGCGCGCGGACGTTCCGCAGGTCGGGTGAATGGAGCGCACCGGGGTCGAACCGGTAACCCCCGCCTTGCAAAGGCGGTGCTCTTCCAATTGAGCTAGCGCCCCGGAGACCGAGCAGTATACGAGCCGCCGGAACGGGCCGAAACGACGCAGGGGCCGCCATTCGGCGGCCCCTGCGATGGTTGCTGCGCGGATGCCCGAATCAGGGTGTCGTCTCGTTCGCGGACGCCGGCTCGAAGTCCTCAGGGCATGGGCCGCCGTCGACCTGCGTCATCGACGGGGTCACCGTGCCGGCCTCCTCGACCGGACGGGTCGACTCGGTCTTCGTGACCTGCGGGGACTGCCGTGTCGTGAGCAGGTCGATCGCGAGCGGCGCGATCACGCTGATCCGGAGCGCGGGGTCGTACTCCTTGCCGCCCTTGACGCCCACCAGGGTGCCGATCATCGGACCCATCGGGATGTCCGCGTTCGGCTCCACGTAGGCCACGGTCGCGCCGGTCATCGGGTCGGTCAGGCGATAGAGCTCGGGCAGTCGTTCGCCGTCGTACACGGCGCTCGCGTTGAGCACACCGATCGCCGTGTAGTCGGCTCGGCGCTGGATGTCCAGGATGAGCTTGGCAATGCCCTGCTTGTTCTGGTCCTGCTCCGACTTGCGGCGCTCGAGCGACTGCATCTCGTACTGCGTCTCCGTGAGGAGCCGGAGTTGCTGCGCGCGCGCGTTCGCGACGCCCTTCACGCTGCCGGTCGACTCGGTCGCCTCGGCGAGCTCCTCGTACTTCGCGCGGAGCGCGTCGAACTCGGCGCTCGCATCCGGCTGCGAGCGCACCGTCTTGAACTGCCGCTCGAGGTCATCGAGCGCCGCGCGTCGCGACACAAAGCGAGGCTTCGGAGCGGGGGCAGGCGCGCCGAGCTCGGGCTCGGACTTCGGAGCGGCCTCGGTGGCTGCGTTCGGCACGGGCTGCCCGAGGAGCGGCGGGATCGCCGGCGCGGAGAGCGCCTGCGGCGTCGTGGCGTCGGCGGGCGACGGGATGGTCGACCCCGTGTCGGCGGGCGCCGTGGTGGGCGCGGTCTCGGCAAGCGACGGGTCGTGCGCGCCGGAAGCGGCGGGAACCGCCGGCGCCGGCGTCGCGGTGACCGGTGTTGCGGCGGCCGTCGTCGCGGTGGGAGCGGCTGCGGTCGTCGCGGTGCGCGCGCCCGCGGCCTCGGCATCGCTCGCCTTGCGCAGGAATTGCATGTTGACCCACGCCTCGGCGTTCGCCGGCAGCACGACCTTGTAGACCGATTCGCGCTCGCCCGCGACGGTGCCGCTCACTGCGAGCGTCGTGCCGGCCTCGACGGTGCCGATCTGCTTCCAGCTCTTGTCTGGCGCACCGCCCGCGTCGACGTTCGGCGCACGCAGTTCGGTGCGGGCGTTGACGGTGGCGCTGCTGCCGTCGGCCGAGAGGGTCACGCGCCGGTCGGCGGGGATCAGGCCGTAGGCGCCCGCGAACGGCGAGCCCTGCGGCTCGACGCGCGCCCAGCCGAACTCCTCGCGGAGCACGCGCACGACATCGCCGTTGCGCAGCTTTCCGAACGCGTACGCGCTCTGGGCGCTCGGGCCCGAGCGCACGTTCACCGTGGTGCCGGTGACGACTGCCCAGTACGGGGCATCCGCCGTCGCGGTCGCTTGGGCCGCGATCGCATCGCTCGAGAGGTGCGGGAGGGTGAGCAGGGACGCGGTGACCAGCATCATGCCGGCGGCGCCCCGCATCCGTGCGGGTGTGCTTCCATGCAGCATGTCAGGAGGATACCGGACCGCGATATGCTTGGGAAGATGCGCCCGGCCGTCAATCCCGTGATTTCGCACGAATGCGGGCGAACCTCCGGCCGGTCCGGGCTCGTCGGCCCGTCGGACATCGCCGTTCGGTCCGGGGCGGCCGCCCGGCCGGGGCGGTCGATCCGTGCTCTCCCCGTGGCCCTCGGACTCGCGTTGGCGCTCGCAGGCTGCCAGGACGCCCTCCGAAGCAACGCCGACGCCGAGCTCCAGCGCTCGCTCGACGCCACGCTGGCCCGCGAGGCGTCGAACGCGAGCCTTGCGGGCCGCCCTCGCGAGGCCCAGTCGGATCGGCTGTCGGACCCGCTCCTTGCGGAACTTGCCTCCCGGCGGGAGCAGCTCGACGCCATGGGCCCCCAGTCCGACGATGCCGGCATCGGCCTCGACGTGGGGCCGGATCTCGACGGCGCCCGCCCGCGCGAGGTGGTCCTGACGCTCCAGCAGGCCATCGCCTCGACCGTCCAGAACAACCTCGGTGTCCAGCAGGCTCGGCTCGAGGAGGCGATGAGCCAGGCCGACATCATCCGTGCCGAGGCGGTGTTCGACGCCGTCCTCTTCTCGAACGGCGGCTACCGCCGCAGCAACATCCCGCAGCCGACGCTCGACATCGGAGGCGGCGGGAGCATCCCGCTGAACCCGACCGCCGACCAGAGCATCTGGAACCTGCAGGCGGGCGTCGAACAGAAGTTCGCAACCGGCGCCAGCCTCCTCGTCTCCACGAAGATGCAGGGGCAGGAGTTCGTGGACGCGGGCGACAACGTGAGCCCCAACCCGTCGTACCTCAACTCGGTGAACCTGACGCTGAGCCAGCCGCTCCTGCGGAACTTCGGCACCGACGTGAACCTCGCCAGCCTGCGCATCGCGCGCAACCAGGACCGGCGCGCGCTGCAGGGCGTGCGACAGGCGCTGCTTGCCGCGGTGGTGCGGACGGAATCGCTCTACTGGCAGGTGTACGTCGCCCGCCAGCGCCTTGTGAGCAGCCGGTGGCTGCTCGAGGTGGGCGAGCGCGTGCGCACGCTGCTCGACCGGCGCCGCGCGTACGACACGTCGCTCGCGCAGTACGCGGATGCCGTGGCGAAGGTCGAGGACCGCCGTGCCTCCGTGATCCGCGCCGAGCGCGACCTGCAGCGCGCGGTGAACGAGCTCAAGCGCTCGATGAACGACCCGCGGCTTCCGGTCGGCGGCGCCGAGACGATCGTCACCGTTGACGTGCCCGTCGACCAGGCGCTCCGCTACAGCACCGCGGATGCATTCTCGACCGCAGTCGCGCAGAATCCGCAGGTCGCGTCGGCGCTGCTGTCGATCGACGACTCGTCGATCGGCGTCGATGTCGCCGACAACGGGCGCCTCCCGCAGCTCGACCTGCAGGCGAGCGGCGCGCTGTACGGCCTCGCTGCGGGATTCGGGGACTCGTGGCAGCAGTTGGGCGACGACGACTACATCGAGTGGGCCGTGGGCGCCACCTTCCGCCAGCCGATCGGGAACCGCGCCGCCGAGGCCGATTTCCGCAAGGCTCGCCTCGCGCGGTCGCGCGCGGTCATCCTCTACAAGTCCGCGGTGCAGTCGGCGGTGCTCGACGTGCGCAACGCGCTGCAGGACGCCGCGGCCGCGTTCCGCCTCATCGGGCAGACGCGCGCGCAGCGCCTCGCCGCCGCCGAGAACATGCGAGCCCTCGACATCGACGAGGAGAACATCCCGCAGCTGACGCCCGAGTTCCTGGCGCTGAAGTTCTTCCGCCAGGACGGCCTTGCCATCGCGCAGGTGGCCGAGGCGGTCGCCCTCGCGGACTACAACGTGGCAATCGCGAACCTGTACGCGGCGATGGGCACCGCGCTCGAGCGCAACCGCATCGAGCTCAAGGTGGTCGACGCGCAGCCGTCGAGCTGAACGATGCCCACGATCCTGGAGCCCTCCGTCACCGCGATCGAGTTCGCCGCGCAGGCCATGCGCGAGGGGCGGGCCGTGGCGTTCCCGACCGAGACGGTCTACGGGCTGGGCGCCCTCACGCTCGACCCCCGTGGCATCGCCGAGATCTACCGCCTGAAGTGGAGGCCGTCCAACAATCCGCTGATCGCGCACGTCCTCGACGCGCGTGGCGCGCGGCAGGTGGTGGACTCATGGGATCCCCGCTGCGACGAACTCGCGTCGCGCCTCTGGCCGGGGCCCCTGACCTTGGTGCTGCCGAAGCGCTCGCTCGTGCCCGACGCCGCCGTTGGCGGGCGTGCCACGATTGCGGTGCGTTCGCCGAGCCACCCGGTCGCGCGGCGATTGCTCGAGGCGCTCGGCGGGGCCGCCGTGAGCGCCCCGAGCGCCAATCGGTCCGGGCACGTCAGCCCCACGCAGGCCCGGCACGTCGCCGAGGACTTCGCGAGCGAGGAGGACCTGGTGATCCTCGATGGCGGCCGCAGCGAACTGGGCCTCGAGAGCACGGTGGTCGACCTCACCGGGCCGCGCCCCGTGCTGCTGCGGCCCGGGACCGTGACGCTCGAGGCGCTGCAGGAGATCCTCGGTGACGTCGAAGCGCCGGTGATCGACGAGCAGGGCGCAAGCCCCGGCACCGCGGCGCGCCACTATGCGCCCCGGACGCCCGCGGCGCTCATCCCGGTGGGTGGGGTGCGTGCGGGCCTCGCGGCCGAGCAGCGTCCGTGCGCGGTCCTCTGCTTCGACACCGCGCACGTCGCGAGCCCGCACACGGCGATCGCCATGCCCCGCGACGCGCGGCTCTATGCGAGCGCGCTCTACGACGCGCTGCGCTCGGCCGACGGGCTGGGGTGCGCGAAGATCGTGGTCGAGTCGCCGCCGTCAAGCGATGGCCTCTGGCGCGCGGTGGTCGACCGGCTGCGCCGCGCGACGGCGTGAGGCGGGCTGCCGCGCTCACGCCATCGGGATCTTGACGCCGAGCCGCGTCGCGCAGTCCTGCGCGAGCTCGTAGCCCGCGTCGGCGTGGCGGAACACGCCCATCATCGGGTCGTTGGTCAGGACGCGCTCCAGGCGACGGGCGGCCTCGGGCGTGCCGTCCGCCACGATCACCTGCCCGGCATGCTGGCTGAAGCCGATGCCGACGCCGCCGCCGTGATGGAAGCTCGTCCAGCTCGCGCCGCTCGCGATGTTCACGGCGAAGTTCAGGATCGCCCAGTCGCTCACGGCGTCGGTGCCGTCCTTCATCGCCTCGGTCTCGCGGTTGGGGCTCGCCACGCTTCCGCAGTCGAGGTGGTCGCGGCCGATGACGATCGGCGCCTTCACCTTGCCCTGCGCGACCAGTTCGTTGAAGCGCAGGCCCGCGCGGTGGCGCTCGCCGAGCCCGAGCCAGCAGATGCGCGCCGGCAGTCCCTGGAACGCGACGCGCTCCTGCGCCATGCGGATCCACCGGCGAAGGCCCTCGTCGTTCGGGAAGAGCTCGAGCACCGCCTCGTCGGTGACACGGATGTCCTCGGGGTCGCCCGAGAGCGCCACCCAGCGGAACGGGCCGCGGCCCGTGCAGAACTGCGGGCGGATGTACGCGGGCACGAACCCGGGGAACGCGAACGCGTCCGTGAAGCCCTGGTCGAAGGCGCGCTGGCGGATGTTGTTGCCGTAGTCGAAGGTCTTCGATCCCGCGCGCATGAACTGCACCATGAGCCGCACGTGTTGTTCCATGCTTCGCATCGACAGGCGCTGGTACTCCGCCGGATCGCGCTCGCGGAGCGCGTCGGCCGCCTCGCGCGTCATGCCCACGGGGTAGTAGCCCTCGAGCGGGTCGTGCGCGCTGGTCTGGTCGGTCAGCGTGTCCGGCACGATGCGGCGGTCGTGGAGCCGCTGCAGCATGTCGACCGCGTTCGCGAGCACGCCCACCGAAATGCCCTCGCCGCGTCGCTTCAGTTCGAGCGCGCGGTCGATCGCCGCATCGAGGTCATCGTGCACCTCGTCCAGGTAGCGGTCGTGCACCCGCTTCTCCAGCCGCTCGCGGCAGACGTCGGCGACCAGCGCCGTGCCTTCGTTCATCGTGATGGCGAGCGGCTGGGCGCCGCCCATGCCGCCGCAGCCGGCGGTGACGTTCAGCGTGCCCTTGAGCGTCCCGCCGAAATGCTGGCGCGCGCACTCGGCGAACGTCTCGTACGTGCCCTGCAGGATTCCCTGCGTGCCGATGTAGATCCAGCTGCCCGCGGTCATCTGCCCGAACATCATCAGTCCGCGCGCGCACAGCTCGTCGAAGTGCTGCTGCGTGGCCCAGTGGGGGACCAGGTTCGAATTGGCGATCATCACGCGCGGCGCGTCGGCGTGGGTGCGGATGATGCCCACCGGCTTGCCGCTCTGCACCAGAAGCGTCTCGTCGGCCTCAAGCCGCTTCAGGCTCTCGACGATCGCGTCGAAGCACTCCCAGTTGCGCGCCGCCTGCCCGCGGCCGCCATAGACCACCAAGCCCTCGGGGCGCTCGGCCACCTCGGGATCGAGGTTGTTCATCAGCATGCGCATGGCCGCCTCGGCGGCCCAGGTCTTGCAGGTGCGCGTGGCGCCGCGCGGGGCGCGGATGGTGCGGGCGGCGGTGGTCATGGTGGCCCGATCATAGGCGGGATCACCGTGGGATCATCCCCGGACTACCGACGCATCAGCCCCGGACCATCGCCGCGATCGCCGCGATGTCGGGTGCGGGGGGCCGGTCGGACGTCAGGCGCGGCACGTGCCTTCGCACCTCCGCGTGCAGCGCCTCGACGCCCGCGCCCGAGCGCAGCGGCCGCTGGTACTCGAGCCCCTCGGCCATCACCAGGAGCTCGATCGCAATGACGTCGGTCGCCAGCCGCATCGCGGCACGCAGGTGGTTCGCGCCGGTCGCGCCCATCGAGTTGAGGTCCTCGATGCCCGCGCTCGTCGGCACGTTGTGCGCGCTGGCCGGGTGCGCCAGCACCTGCAGCTCGTTGCAGCAGGCAGCGGCCGCGTACTGCGCGATCATGTAGCCGCTGCACGTCCCGGGATCGGCGCTCAGGTACGGGCGCACCGGGTTCTGCGGGTCGTTTGCCGCGAGGATCCAGAACGTGCGCCGCTCGGCGATGTTCGCCACGGGCACCAAGGCCATCTTCGCCGCATCGAGCGCGAGCGCAAGCGGCATGCCGTGGAAATTGCCGCCCGAGACGATGTCCGTCGCACCGCCGTCGGCGAAGACCAGCGGGTTGTCGGTGACGCCACCGAGCTCCCGCTCCACCACGCCGCGCGCGAACGCCATCGTGTCCATGGCGGCACCGAGCACCTGCGGCGCGCATCGGAAGGAGTACGGGTCCTGCACGCGCGGGTCGTTCTCGCGGTGAGCCGCCAGCACCTGGCTTCCCGCAAGCTCGCTCTTCATGGCCGCGGCCACCGTGGCCTGCCCGGGCTGGTTGCGCGCCGCGTGGATGCGTGGGTCGAGGAATGCGTCGGTGGCGCGGCATGCATCGATCGCGAGCGCGGTGCCGCGCACGGCGTACGAGAGCAGGCGCTCGGCGTCGTGCATCGCGAGCGCGCCGATGGCGCACATCATGTGCGTGCCGTTGATGAGCGCCAGACCTTCCTTCGCGGCGAGCGCGACCGGGCGCAGCCCGGCCGCGGCAAGCGCGTCACCGCCGGGCGCGCGCCGTCCGCCGTGCAGGGCCTCGCCCTCGCCGATCAGCACCAGCGCCAGGTGCGCGAGCGGGGCCAGGTCGCCGCTGGCGCCGACCGAGCCGCGCGACGGGATCACCGGCGTCACCTCGGCGTTCAGCATGCCCACGAGGAGATCGATCACCTCCGGCCGCACCGCGCTGCGCCCGCGCGCCAGGCTCGCGGCGAGCACCAGCATCATCGCCCGCACCACCTCCGCATCGAGGGGATCGCCAACTCCCGACGCGTGGCTACGGACCAGGTTCACCTGCAGGTCGGCCAGGCCGTCGTTCGGGATCCGCACGCGCGAGAGCGACCCGAACCCGGTGTTGATGCCGTAGAGCGCCTCGCCGCCCGCGGCGCGCCGCTCGAGCGCGGCGCGCGCGGCCTGCACGTCGGCGCGGGCGCCTGGCGCGAGCGCCACCTTCGCGCCGCGGCGCGCCACGGCGGCCACGTCCGCGATGGTGAGGGGGCGTCCGTCGAGCGCGATCGGGGCGTGGTGCATCCGGGAGAAAATACGCCGGGAACGCAGGGGCGAATTTCGGCCGAAATCCACCCCCGGCCTTCCCGGCGCCCATCTCGGCTTGCGGTCCCCCCGCACCGCGGGTACGACACGCGGATGCAGCATCCCGTCGTGCGGTACGCGGTCCTGGCGCTCGGCATCGGCCTGTGCATCGCGGTCATGATGCCCGTCGTGCCGTTCCTCGCGAGCGCGCGCGGCGCCGCCGGCCCCACTGCGTCGGATGCCATCCATCCTGTGCAGGCCGCCCTCGCGATGGCCGTGGGCGCCGCTGCATGCACCGCGGTCGCCTGCGCGGTGGGCCGCCTCATCAATGCCGCCGTCGGGCTGTTCGTCCTCGGCTGCGGCGTCGCGGTGCTCGCGGGCCGGTGCGGCACCATCCTCGATGCGGCGTTCGACGGCGACCGATTGCTGCCCATGGCCGTCGAGACGATCGCGTGGGGCGGTGCCGTGCTCGTGATGTCGGCCGCGGTCTTCCGTGCCTCGGGCCCGCTCCTCGACCTTCCCGCCCGCGATCCGAAGGGCCCATTCGTCGCCGAGGTATTCAACGTCGATGCCCTCCGCGGGGCGCTCGCCGGCCTCGTTGCGGTGGCGATCGCGTGGTTCCTCCTCCGCACCGACATGAAGGGCCAGGCGCTCGGCACCGCGGTCGTGGCCGGCGCGCTCACCGCGATCGTCGCGCGCCGGATGCAGCCCGGCGTCCAGCCCATCCTGCTGATGGCGGCGCCGGTCCTGGCCATCGGCCTCGCCCAGCTCCTCACCGCGCTGACGCTCACCGTGCCGGTCGACGCCGCCGTCACCGCGGGCGCGCTGCCGGGCTGGTCGCGCGCCATGCCGATCGACGTCGCCGCCGGCGCGCTCATCGGCGTGCCGGTCGGGCTCGGGTGGTCGAAGCCCTCTCACCAGGGCGAGTGAGGCAAGCGGCGCGCATACACTCGCGCGCATGTCGCTTCTCGTCACCGGCACCATCGGCATCGACACGCTCCACGCACCCACGGGCGAGGCCTCGGGGGTCCTCGGCGGAAGCTGCGCGTACTTCGCGGCGGCCGCCAGCCAGCTCACCTCGGTGCGCCTGGTCGGCGCGGTGGGCGGCGACTGGCCCGAGGCCCACGAGCGCCAGCTCCGCGCGTTCCGCAACATCTGCCTCGACGGCCTGGAGCGGCGCGCCAACAGCCAGACCTTCGCGTGGGGCGGCCGGTACTTCGACAACATGAACCGCCGCGAGACGCTCTTCACGCGGCTCGGCGTGCTCGAGGAGGCCCCGCCGAAGGTGCCCGCGAAGTACCTCGACAGCAAGACCATGTTCCTCGCGAACTCCCACCCATTGGTGCAGCTCGACCTGCTGCGTCAGTTCAAGGACCGGCCGTTCGTCGTGTGCGACACCATGGACCTCTGGATCAACATCGCGCGTCCCGAGCTGATGCAGCTCCTCGCCGAGGTCGACGGCGTCATCATGAACGACGAGGAGGCGATGCAGCTCACCGAGTGCCGCAACGTCGTCACGGCCGGACGGCAGATCCTGGCGAACGGGCCGCGGTCGTTCGTCGTCGTCAAGAAGGGCGAGCATGGCGCGATCCTCATCCACCGCGACGGCGTGGCGAGCGTCCCCGCGTTCCCCGCCGACCTCGCGCAGGTGGTCGATCCGACCGGCGCCGGCGACACGTTCGCGGGCGGCTTCATGGCGCACGTCGCGCGCGCCGGGCGCACCGACTTCGACACGCTCCGCCACGCGATGGCGTGGGGCACCGTGCTTGCGAGCTTCACCATCGAGGCGTTCGGCCTCGATCGCCTGGCCCGTCTCGATGCGGGACAGGTGGATGACCGCTTCCGCGCATTCCGTGCGATGACGGCCTTCGATGTCCATCGCTGACGCCATGCCCGTACGTGCCGCGCTGGCGCTGGTCGCGGCGCTCGCGTGCCACGCGAACGCGCAGTGGGCCCCGCTCGCCGACCTGCCCGGCGCCGACGAGGTCCGACGCCTCGGCGATCCGGGCGGCCGCGCGGGCCGCATCTCCGAGGTCCGGTGGGACGCCCCGGCGCGACGCGCATGGTTCCAGCACGCCGGCCGCTGGAAGTGGATCGCATTCGACGGCGGCGCGGTGCAGGAAGGGGGCGAGCCTCCGGAGCTGCCGCCCGCGAAGCCCGAGTACCGCCCGCCGCGGGGAGGGCGCGCGAAGCAGGCCACCGAGGTCCCCAGTCCTGACGGCGCGTGGGTCGCCGCGCACCGTGACCTCAACGTGGTGCTCGAGCCGCGCGGACCGCAGGGCGGATCCCCCGTGCAGGCCACCGCGGAGGGCGCAGGCCAGCGCTGGTTCGGCCGCGCCGACTGGGTGTACGGCGAGGAGCTCGACCAGTCGTCCGCCATGTGGTGGTCGCCCGACTCCCGTCGGATCGCCTACTACGACTTCGACGAATCGCCCGTGCCGCAGTACGCGCTGCTCGCTGGCCTCGCGGGGCTTCGCACGCGGGTCGAGTCGTGCGGTTATCCGAAGCCCGGCGACCCGAACCCGGTCGCGCGGCTCGAGGTGTTCGACCTGGCCACGCGTGCCCGCACGAAGATCGACGTCGGGGCGTCGGCCGACCAGTACGTGTACGGCGTGCGCTGGTCGCCCAACGGCGACGCCTTGCTGTGGTTCCGGGCGCCTCGCCGCCAGGACTCGGTCGAGCTGATGTCCTCCGACCCCGCCACCGGCGCGAGCCGGACCGTGATCGCCGAGCGGCAGCCCACGTGGCAGGAGAACGCGCCCACGCTGCGGTTCCTTTCCGACGGTCGCCGGTTCATCTGGGAGTCCGAGTCAAATGGGTTCTCCAACTGGGAACTCTGGGACCTTCACTCCGGCCGCATCGCGCGCCTCACGGACGATCCGTGGGTGGCGGAGTCGATCGTCCACATCGATGAGGATGCGGGCTGGGTCTACTACTCCGCGCGCTCGAGCCGCACGGCGATCCACTCGCAGCTCCACCGCGTGCGGCTCGACGGCAGCGCGCGCGAGCGCCTGACGAAGGACGACCTGCACCACTCGGGATTCCGGATCGCACCGGACCACTCGTGCTTCGTCGCCACCCGCCAGTCGGTGGGCGTTCCCCCCTCGACCGCGCTCTTCGCGATGGACGGGCGCGTGCTGGCGGAGCTCGCGAAGCCGTCTCCCGATCCCTTCGCGAAGCAGGGCGTCCCCGCCCCCGAACTGCTGCGCTTCCCCTCGGCCGACGGCGCCTTCGAGCTCTACGGCATCCTGTGCAAGCCGCCGGACTTCGATCCGGCCAAGCGTTACCCGCTGGTGGTGGAGGCGTATGGCGGACCGCTCTTCGCGACGGTGTCCCCGCAGTTCGAGGGCGTCGACCCGCAGGTGGGGCACGGCGTGCTGATCGCGCGCGTCGACAACCGCGGCACGCCCGGGCGCGGCAAGGCGTTCGAGGGCGCCACGTACCTGCGCCTCGGCGGCCCCGACGTCGACGACCAGGCGGCGCTCGTGAAGGAGCTGGCCAAGCGGCCGTACGTCGACGCGTCGCGCGTGGGCATCACCGGTCACAGCTACGGCGGCTACATGGCCCTCATGGCGGTGCTGCGCCATCCGGACACGTTCCACGTGGCCGTGGCCGGCGCACCGCCCACTGACTGGCGCCAGTACGACACCATTTACACCGAGCGCGTGATGCGCACCCCAGCCGAGAATGAGGCCGGGTACGACGCCGCAAGCGCCGTGAAGCTTGCCGCGCGCCTGAAGGGCAGGGTGCTGCTCCTGCACGGGATGATGGACGACAACGTGCATCCGTCCAACACGTTCGCGCTTGCGGCCGCCTGGCAGTCGAAGGACATCCCCTTCGAGATGCAGCTCTTCCCGAATGACGACCACGGCATCGCGAGCCCCGCGTACGGCAGCGCCAAGTGGGGCTTCCTGCTCCGGAACCTGGGCCTGTGGGACCCCGACGACCGATGATCCCGGGGTGACCTCCGCGACCGCCGTCCCGACCGCGCCCATGACGCTCCCGCCCGACCGCAGCCACGTCCGCACCGAGCACCGCAACCCCGCGTCGTCGCACCTCGACCGGCTCGAAGCGGCGGACATCGCCGCGCTCATGGCGGAGGACCACCGCGCCGTGACCGACGCCGTGGCCGCCGCCGCGCCCGCGATCGGGGCCCTCGTGGAGTCGATGGTCCCGAAGTTCGCGCAGGGCGGTCGGCTCCTCTACTTCGGCGCCGGCACGAGCGGCCGGCTTGGCGTGCTCGACGCGAGCGAATGCCCGCCCACCTTCATGAGCGACCCAGGGCAGGTGGTCGGGATCATCGCGGGCGGCGACTCGGCGCTGCGCAGATCCAGCGAAGGCCGCGAGGACGAGCCCGACGGTGCGCGCGCCGAGATCGAGCGCCTCGCGGTCGGCCCGCTCGACACGGTCATCGGCATCGCCGCCGGCGGCACGACGCCGTACCCGCTCGGCGCCATCCGGCTCGCAAAGGCGCGCGGCGCGACGACGGCGTTCCTTGCGTGCGTGCCCATGGCGGCGCCGCCTGCGTGCGACCACCTCCTCGTGATCGACACCGGTCCCGAGGTCCTCACGGGCAGTACGCGCCTCAAGGCCGGGAGCGCCACCAAGCTCGCGCTCAACTGCATCACGACGGCGCTCTTCACGCGGCTGGGCAAGGTGCGCGGCAACCTGATGGTCGACCTCGCCGCCACGAACGACAAGCTCGTCGACCGCGCGATCCGCACCGTCATGCAGTTCGACCCGTCTCGCACGCGCGAGGAGGCATGGGCGTTGCTCGAGGCCAACGGCCGGTCCGTGAAACGCGCCATCGACGTTCCCAACTGGCAGCCTCGCCTGCGGGACGCAAGCGTCGCGCTGCGCCCGCTGCGCGCGGAGGACCGCGAAGCGATGCACGCCGCGGCGTCGGACCCCGCGATCTGGGAACTGCATTCCGAGCGGAATCGCCACGAGCGTCCCGTGTTCGACCGGTTCTTCGATGCGGCGCTCGCCTGCGGGGGCGCACTCGTGGCGGAGGATCCCGCGACCGGCCGCGTGATCGGTTCAAGCCGCTATTACGACTGGAACCCCGCGGACCGCTCGGTGGTCATCGGCTACACGTTCCTCGCGCGCTCGCACTGGGGCGGCTCGGTGAACGGCGCGATGAAGCGCCTCATGCTCGATCATGCGTTCCGGTGGGCGCGCACCGCGTGGTTCCACGCGAGCCCCGGCAACGCGCGCTCGCGCCGCGCCCTCGAGAAGATCGGCGCACGGCTCGACCGCGAGGAAATGGTCCCCGTCGGCGGCGTGCCCAGCCTGCGGGTGATCTACCGGATCGACCGCGGGTGAGGTCTCATGGGGAAGCTGATTCGAGGTAGGAGCGAAGTTCGTCGCGAACCGACTCTGCTTCGTCGATCTTGTCGAGTTTCCGCGTCTCAAGCAGCTCAATGATCCGCTGAACTCCTTCGGCGGTCCGTTGCTGCAGGTCCGAAACCCATGCACGAATCGGGCCATGCCCATTCAGCACCAATGCGTCGTCGAAATCGCTCGGAGACAGTGCGGGTCCCAGCTTTTCGCTTCGGAACTCCCGAAGTTCTTTGCGCGCTCGTGATCCTAGGGTCTTCGCGTTCGGATTCGCGAACTGCGCACCCTGTGCAAACGCTTGGGCGCTGGTCCGGGAGTCATCGATTGCCTTGTCGATCTTTCGGAAGAGCTCGCCGAGGAGTCCGAACCACTTCTTCGAAGATGACTCCCACTTCTTCTCGGTGTCTTTGACCCTCTTGGCTCGGGCAGTCACGATGTCGTTGAGTTCAACCCACGTGATTGAAGCGAGTCCGGCGACTCGTGCGGCTTCGTCGCGGGTCATGGCCGTGCCCCTCGCGAAGCCAATGGACTGCGCCATCCGCGCATCCATGTTGAGCACAGTCTTGCTGTCGTCCAAGCACTTGGACCCAGGTTCCGGTTCAGCGGTATGCAGTGATCCGTCAGCAGCCAGCCATACCTCGGCTTCTTGCCTGAAGATTGCATCCACGAGAATCGGATCCTTCGATCCGGTGCGCGCGGCATTCTTCACCTTTCCGATCGTTGCCGACGCCATCTTGGCATCGACGGGACTCGGCTTGCCGTCAGGGCCCCGCGCCCAGATCACGGAACCTCCGCACGTACCGGTCGGCTTGCATACGGCGATCTTTGCGGCGAATGGAATCCAAGAAGCTGCGCTGAATGCCTGCCCATACCATGCAATGACGGTCAAGCCAGCCGCTTGGGCATCGATGATCGTGTCAACGATCTTCTCGCCCTCATGCACAAGTCCCCCAGGGCTGTCGACCTCGAGCATGAGTGCCGCGCATCCAGACTTCCGCGACCTTTCGACGAGGTCGGAAACCGTCTTGCCGTCGAATCCGCAGTTGTCAATTTCTTCAACGGAGAAACCAACGCCGTTGTCGAGGCGGGCGAAGGCCACCTTGGTCGCGATTGCGCCCGGTGGCGGTGCGAAAGCGATTGACCCGATCGTGAGGGCGATCACCCCAGGAAGAGCATCCATGATTGAACTTTAGCGCGCCGCTCCCACCCCGAAAAGCACGAAGGGCCCCGCGCATCGCGCGGGGCCCTTCGGAATCCCGTCGCCGGCGCGGACGCCGGCGGCAGGGGGTTGATCAGCCGACCATCGCCTTGAGGGCCTTCATCGGGCGGATCTTGA
>CANLMX010000017.1 GCA_947492385.1 Planctomycetaceae bacterium
CATGTCGTTCGCTCCTTGTTTCGGGCCGGGGCTCTGACGTTCTACCCGCGGTCCCAGTGACGATTCCCAGGCCTGGAGTGCCTACCAACGCGGTAGGCGGGCAAGGGATTCAACCCGTATCGGCCAACTGCGGCCGTTTGGTTGAGGGTCAGATGATAGCAAGGAGCCCCGTGCGGTGTGCAGCAGGGGGCAAATTCTTGTTGCGCGCCGGGATTTCCGGCCACGCACAGATAATGGCACGGGTGCGCACCCATACGCAACCATCGTTCCAATAGGCATTTAGGCAATGCGGCCGGGCACGGATTGAGACGGGGGCAGCAAATGTCCGCATGAGCCCTCAGAAAAGGAGCTGCGTCTGCGCCCGGATGACCACCTCACCACCTCCGTCGCCGGTCTGGGAGGGCCGCCAGTTGGCCCCGCCGATGGCCTCGCCGAACAACCCGGTGTTGAACAGGACCGGATCGAACGAGTACCCCGCATCCAAGGTGAACTTCAGCTGGTTCTTGTTGAAGTACCAGTTGGCACCCACCGTGACGATGTTGAGGGATTGCGGCAGGAAGGGGTTCGCCGAGTACGAGGCCTGCGTGAAGTCGCTTGCAACCCACAGGCCCTCGTACCGGGCGATGAGCTCCAGTTCGTTGGTGACGAATACGCCGCCCTGCACCACCACGCCTTGCGCCACCGATCCGTCGACGCCGGCGTTCTGCGCGACCGCGCCGCCGCCGGAGGTGACGTTGCCGAGGTACGCCGCCCACGCGCTCCACCCATCGCCACGCAGGTTGAGGTCCGTGGTCCAGGTGAGCAGCGTGAGGTCCGTGGCGACCGCGGCCACGCTCGAAGTTCCGGGGACGATCGTGCCGTTGCCGGGCGCCTGGCGCGACGACGGCGGATTGCCGGCGGCGCGCTGCCAGTTGAACGCTGCACCCAGCACCGCACCGAAGGGACTTCCGCGCCATCCCTGCATGTCGCGGAACTGGCCCCAGCCCTCCTTGGTGAACTTCCACTCGGCGCGCCCAGTGAACGCCCACTGCGTGAGGTTGCCGGTGGACTGCAGGATGCCCACGTCGCGGTTGGCGCCTCCGTCGTTGTACGAGCCGAACAGCCGAAGCGCGTCGGACTCCCACCCGAGCAGCACGCCCTGCACGAACTTCGTGTTGAAGTACTCGTTGACGAGGCTTCGCTCGACGAACTGCTGCGTGCGGCTGGAGTCGATCTCCTCCCAGTTGAAGAAGTTCTTCCACTGGCCCGTGCGCACGAACCAGCCGCCCTCGAATGCCTTCTGGATGTAGACGTCGGCGAACCGCAGCGGCTGACCCGTGATGTTCGCGTCGCGCTGGTACTGGATCTGCACGCGATAGGTCACGCTGGGGTCGAACATGTGGCCGAACATGTTGATCTGCATGCGGCGGATCTCGAACCCGTACTCGTTGGCGATCTGCCCGTCCTCGGCGGGGATGGTGCCTGCCGGTGCGGGCGGCGGCAGCGGCACCGTGTCCAGGGCTGCGGTGGGCAGGTGCGAGTACGCGTACCGCACCTGGATCTGTCCTTCGAGGTTGAACCGGAAGTTGCCGTCCGCGCTGGCAACAAAGAAGTTCCGGTCGTAGCCGGCCGTGGCACCCGAGGGGAACAGGCTCGTGCGCGTCGAGCTGTCGGCCAGCACGTCGCGCACGACGCCGCGGACCTGCTCGGCGCGCTGCTCGGTGAGCCACTTCTCGCCATCGGCGGCCTTCAGCTCCTGGATCTGCCGGGACTGGTCCGCATTCTGCGCGCGCAGCGCGTCGATCTGCGACTGCATCGCGTCGAGACGGGGATCGGGCGGACCGCCCGCGAGGATCCGGGTCGCCGCCACGACGACTGGGAACAGCATGACGTGCGCGCTCCCATGCCGCGGTGGTGACGCGCAGACGGCGCGTGCGGCACGGTGCGCGCGCGGTTCACGCCAAGTGGTCGAGCGCGTCGCGGATGCCCGCGGCGGCGACGACACTGACGAGGGCATGCGCGCACGAGCCGACCGACGCTCCCTGCAACGCCGCGCGCGCGGCTTCGGCCTGTGCGCGCGGCACGAGCAGCAGCTGCGCCCCGCGGCGGACGGCAGCCTGGACCCGCAGGTCCAGTTGACGCACGGAGCGAAGTTCGCCCGAGAGGGATATCTCCCCGATCGCCGCCGTCGACGCGCCCGCGCCGCGATCGTGGAACGCCCCGGCCACCGCAAGCGCGATCGCAAGATCGGCCGCCGGTTCCGCAATGCGCATGCCGCCGACGGCGGACGCATAGATGTCCTGGTCGCCCAGCCGCAGCCCGCCATGCTTCTCGAGCACGGCGATGAGCATGGCGAGCCGTCCGGCATCGAGCCCCGAGGCCCGACGCTTTGCGTTGCCCAGGAATCCGGTGGCGGTGAGGGCCTGCACCTCGGCGAGCAGCACGCGCGAACCCGCAAGCACCGGGGCGAAGACGCTGCCGGGGCGCGTGGGGCGCGTACCGGACGGCCCGCCCGCACCGCCTGCATCAGACGCCAGCGTGGCTTCCTCCACCTGCGCAAGCCCGGCGCCGGTCATCTCGAAGAGACCCACCTCCTGCGTGCTGCCGAACCGGTTCTTCACCGCGCGCACCACGCGATACGCGTGATGGCGGTCGCCTTCGAAGGCGAGCACCACGTCGACCAGGTGCTCGAGCAGCTTCGGCCCGGCAAGGTCGCCATCCTTGGTGACGTGGCCGACCATGGCGACCGCGGTTCCCGACGTCTTCGCGATCGAGACCAGGTCGAGGCAGCAGCGCCGCAGCTGCTGCAGGCTGCCGGGCGGCGCATCGACATCGCCGCGGAACGTGAGCTGGATCGAGTCGAGCACCAGGAGGTCCGGGCGCGTGCGGCGCGCTTCCTCGGCGATCACGGCCAGGTTCGGTTCCGCAAGCAGCAGCAGGTTCGCGCCGCGCGCGGCATCGGCGCTGCCGTCGAGGCGGTCGGCGCGGAGCTTCACCTGCGCGGCGCTTTCCTCGCTGGTGGCGTACAGCACGCGGCGCCCGCGGCCCGCGAGCGCGGCCGCGGCCTGCAGCAGCAATGTGCTCTTGCCGATGCCCGGGTCGCCGCCGAGGAGGGTCACGCTGCCGGGCACGATGCCGCCGCCGAGCACGCGGTCGAACTCGTCGATGCCGCTCGGGATGCGGGGGACGTCGAGGGGCTTGACTTCCGCGATGGGAACGGCGCGGCGGCTGCCGGGTGCGCGCGTGCCGCCGGCCGGCGACCCGCCCGGAGCGGGCGCTTCGCCCGGCCCCGCGCCAAGTGCGCCGCCGAGGTCGAGCGCGCCTGGCGCCGGGCCGTCGGCCGCCTCGCGCTCGACGAATCGCTCGAGCGCGTCCCACGCGCCGCAGTCCGGGCACTTGCCCATCCACTTGGGCTGGACGTTCCCGCACTCGCGGCACACGTAGCTGGTGCGCACCTTGGCCATGATGCGGCCGAGTGTAAGACCCCTGCGCGAAGCACCCGCTTCACCCGGCGGAAGCGCGTAGCCTTCCTGATCATGCACCCGCTGCACGCCGCGCGCGGCGCCTGGAACCTGCTGCTGCTGGGCTTCAAGACCCGCTTCCGCCTGCGCGGCAGCTACTGGTCATGGCGCATGGAGACCGCGTTCGGCCGCGATCGCTCGAAGTGGCCGCCCCTGCGCGAGCGCATGCGTGCCGCGCTCGAGTACGGCGCGTGGGTCGGCTCGATGCGCCGGATGCGCTGAGGGCGGCGCGCGCCGGTCGCAGGCCGGACCAGGCCCAGTGACCGGAGCGAACGAAGCGTCCGGGGCAGATCCAGCGACCGAAGCGCACGGCCGGCGGCCCGGAGCCGCGGCTCCGAAGACGGCGAGGCACGCGAGGCGTGTCCCGGGTGGCGCGGGCCGTTCCACGTGCCGAGCCCGTGTTCGATGAGTCCGAGCGAAACCTGGTGGAGCGAGGACGTCCGCGGGCCGGGCTGCCGGCCGGGCGCGGAGGGAGCGGCGCGGGTCACGGGGGCGCGCGACCCACGCGCGCAGCGCGAGTCACGCAGACACGCGCGCAGCGCGAGTCACGAAGACACGCGCGCGCCCAGTCGCGAATCAGGCCGGGCTGAACCGGCTGCCGAGCAACCCGATCTTCGCGTTCGGGCTTGCCGAACGCGGCAGCTTCGGTCCCACCACCCAGACGATGGCCAGGCACCCGAGGCTGCCCGCCCACATCCACTGCGTGAGCCCGAAGTACATGAAGACGGCAGTGCACGTGAGCACCAGCAGCGAGGTCGGGATCATGCCTTCCCACGCGAGCCGCATCAGCTGGTCGAACCGGAAGCGCGGGAGCGTCCAGCGCAGCGCGATGCCGAGGGCCAGCACGAGGAAGGTCTTGCCGGCCATTACGCCGATCTGCGCAAGCACCACCGGCAGGCCGCCCGCGCCGGGCAGGTCGCCGCCGAAGTGGCCGGCGAACGGGTTCAGGCTCCAACCGCCCAGGAACAGCACCGCGAAGAGCGCGCTTCCCGCGACCATGTTGAAGTACTCGGCGAGGAAGAAGAGCGCAAAGCGCATGCTCGAATACTCGGTGTGGTAACCGCCGACGAGCTCGCTCTCGCACTCCGCGAGGTCGAACGGAAGCCGGTTGGTCTCGGCCAGCATGCACACGTAGAAGAGGATGGCCGCGAGCGGCTGCTGCACGATGTTCCAGGTGCTCGCCTGCTGCGACGCGATGATCTCGCCCGGCGTGAAGCTGCCTGACATCAGGATCACCGCGAGCATGGCGACACCCATCGGGATCTCGTAGCTGATGATCTGCGCGGAGGCGCGCAGGCCGCCGAGGAAGCTGAACTTGTTGTTGGACGCCCAGCTGCCCAGCGCCACGCCGTAGACGGCGAGGCTTGCGATGGCCAGCATGTAGACGACGCCGACGTTGACGTCGGCGCCGACGATCTTCACGGAGCCGGTCAGGCCAAGGAAGGGGATGCTGGCGAGGTCGAGCGTGCCGCCCCACGGGATGACCACGAAGCCGATGAGCGACGGCACCGCGAGCATCGCGGGCGCGGCCATGAACATCGCCTTGTCGACATGGTTCGGCGTGTAGTCCTCCTTGAGGAAGAACTTCAGGCCGTCGGCGATCGGCTGCAGCAGGCCCCAGGGTCCCACGCGGTTTGGGCCGACGCGGTCCTGCATCCACGCGGACAGGCGACGCTCAAGCCAGATGGCGTAGGCGCACGCGCCCAGGATCACGTGGAGCGCCAGGAAGACCACCAGCGCGCTCGTGATGAGCTGCGCAAGCGATGCGCCCGACGGGAACCAGGCCGGCAGGAGGTCAGTGACGGTCTGCATGGGGAGCGGAAGTATAGGTCAGGGCCTGCGTCGCGCTCATGCGCCCACGGGCTCCAGCGACCGCGCCGGCACCGCCGGCCGCGCCAGGTGAGGGAAGCAGTCCTGCGTGGCCACCACCTGCCAGTTCCCGGCACGCAAGGCCGAGATGGCCTGCATGGCCGCGCGCGCGCCGGCGATGGTCGTGATGATCGGCACGTTCGAGCGCACCGCCTGGGCGCGGATGCGGCCCTCGTCGGTGGACCCGCCCTTCTTGGTGGGCGTGTTGATGACCAGCTGCACCTGGCCGTTGGCGATGAGGTCGAGCACGTTGGGGCGCTGGCCGGTGGCGATCTTGGGCACCACGGTGCTTGCGATGCCGTGCTCGCGCAGCATGCGGGAGGTGCCGTCGGAGCAGAGCACCGTGAAGCCCATCGACTCGAGGCTGCGCGCCACCTCGATCGACTGCGCCTTGTCGCCGTCGCGCACCGAGAGGAACACGTTGCCCTTGGTCGGAAGGAACACGCCGGCCGCCATCTGGGCCTTGGCGAACGCCACGGGCAGGCTGCGGTCGGTGCCCATCACCTCGCCGGTCGAGCGCATCTCGGGGCCGAGCACCACGTCCACGCCGGGGAACTTGGCGAACGGGAAGACGCTCTCCTTGACCGCGTAGAAGCCGGTGTCGTGCACCTCCGCGACGCCGAGCGAGTCGAGCGAGGCGCCCATCATCACCTTCGCGGCGACGTTCGCCCACGGGATCCCCTTGGCCTTCGAGACGAACGGCGCCGTGCGCGACGCGCGCGGGTTCACCTCGAGGATGTAGACGACGTCGTCCTTCACCGCCATCTGCACGTTCATCAGCCCTCGGACGCGCAGGCGCGCGGCGAGGGTGCGCGCCTGCTCGCGGATGCGGTTGACCAGGCTCGGCGGCAGGCTGTACGGGGGCACCGTGCAGGTGCTGTCGCCCGAGTGGATGCCCGCCTCCTCGATGTGCTCCATCACGCCGCACACCACCGCGCGTGGCGAGGGGCTCGACTGCGGCACCTGCGTGGTGCGGCTGCCTTCGGCGGGCTCGAAGTCGGCCACCACGTCCACGTCCACCTCGATGGCGTCCGAGAGGAACCGGTCGATGAGCACCGGCGCGTTCGCGAGGTCGCTGACGTTCACCGCGGTGGTCATGTAGCGGCGCAGCGCGGACTCGTCGAAGCACGTCTCCATGCCCCGGCCGCCGAGCACGTAGCTCGGGCGCACCAGCACCGGGTAGCCCACGCGCGATGCCTCGGCGACGGCCTCATCGAGGCTGCGCGCGATGCCCGAAGGCGGCTGCGCCAGGCCCAGTTCGTCGAGCACGGCCTTGAAGCGGTCGCGGTCCTCGGCGAGGTCGATGCTGTCGACGCCGGTGCCGATGATGGGCACGCCCGCGGCCACCAGCCCGTGCGCCAGGTTCAGCGGAGTCTGGCCGCCGAACTGCGCGATGCAGCCGACGACCGCGCCGCTGCGGTCGGCCTTCTCGATGCCGCCGCCGTTCAGGCGCTCGACCACGTTGAGCACGTCCTCCAGCGTGAGCGGCTCAAAGAACAGCAGGTCGCTGGTGTCGTAGTCGGTGCTGACCGTCTCGGGGTTCGAGTTGATCATCACGCTCTCCAGGCCCATCTCGCGCGCGGCGAACGACGCCTGGCAGCAGCAGTAGTCGAACTCGATGCCCTGCCCGATGCGGTTCGGCCCGCCGCCCAGGATGACCACCTTGGGCGTTGCGGTGACGCGCGCCTCGTCGTCGAGCACGGCACGGCCATCCACCGAGTACGGCGCCTCGTAGGTGCTGTAGTAGTAGGGCGTGGCGGCCTCGAACTCGGCCGCGCACGTGTCGACCAGCTTGAAGACGGGCTCGATGCCGAGCTTCTTTCGCGCCGCGCGGACCCGGAGGATCGACTTCGAGCTGATCTCGCCGAGCCACGCGTTCGCAAGCTGCGCATCGCTGTATCCCTGGCGCTTCGCGTCGAACATGAGGCCGTGCGGGCATTCCTCGGGAGAGCGCACCTCCATGATGCGGTCCTCGAACGCCACCAGCTCGGCGAATTGCCGCAGGAACCAGCGGTCGATGCGCGTGGCCTGGTGCACGCGCTCGACGCCCCAGCCCATCTTGAGCGCATATCGCACGAAGTAGAGGCGGCCCTGGCTGGGGACGCTCAACTTGCGCAGGAGCGTCTCCTCGGGGATCGGCCAGTCGGCGCTCGCGGCCTCGGTGGGGCGGGCCACCTTCGTCTCGGTGCTGGTGGCGGTGCCCGCGGCGGCGAACGCGCGGTCGGCGCGAAGCTGGCGCAGCCACCGGTCGTTGCGGTCGAGGCCGAAGCCGAAGCGCTTCACCTCCATGCTGCGGATCGCCTTCTGGAAGGCCTCCTTGAAGGTGCGGCCGATGGCCATCGCCTCGCCGACCGACTTCATCTGGGTGGTCAGCGTCTCGTCTGCCTCGGGGAACTTCTCGAACGTCCAGCGCGGCATCTTCACCACGACGTAGTCGATCGACGGCTCGAAGCACGCGCTCGTGGTGCCGGTGATGTCGTTGCGCAGCTCGTCGAGCGAGTATCCCACCGCGAGCTTCGCGGCGATGCGCGCGATGGGGAACCCGGTGGCCTTCGACGCGAGCGCCGAGCTGCGCGAGACGCGCGGGTTCATCTCGATGACCACCATCTCGCCCGTCTCGGGGCAGATGCCGAACTGCACGTTGCTGCCGCCGGTCTGCACGCCCACCGCGCGCATGATGGCGAACGAGGCGTCGCGCATGCGCTGGTATTCCTTGTCCGAAAGCGTCATGATCGGCGCCACGGTCACGCTGTCGCCGGTGTGCACGCCCATCGGGTCGATGTTCTCGATGCCGCAGACGACGATGCAGTTGTCGTTGCGGTCGCGCACGACCTCGAGCTCGTACTCCTTCCAGCCGAGCACGCTCTTGTCGATCAGCACCTGGCCGATCATGCTTGCCGACAGGCCGCGGCGCACGATCTCGTCGAATTCCTCGCGGTTGTAGGCGATGCCGCCGCCCGTGCCGCCCAGCGTGAACGCGGGGCGGATGATGGCGGGCAGCCCGCACTCCTTCAGGAACTCGTGCGCTTCGTCGATGGTGGTGACGGTGCGCGAGAGCGGCTGGCGCAGCCCCAGCTTCTCGACGATGCGCCGGAATGCCTCGCGGTCCTCGGCGCGGTGGATGACCTCGCGGTCGGCGCCGATCATCTGGACGCCGTGGCGCTGGAGCACGCCGTCGTCCCACAGCCGGCACGCGCAGTTGAGCGCGGTCTGCCCACCGAGCGTCGGCAGCAGCGCGTCGATCGGGTGCCCCAGCTCCTTCTCGCGCAGGATCACCTTCTCGACCGCCTCCGGGGTGATGGGCTCGATGTAGGTGCGGTCGCTGAACGCCGGGTCGGTCATGATCGTCGCCGGGTTCGAGTTCACCAGCACGACGCGGTAGCCCTCCTCGCGGAGCGCCTTGCATGCCTGCGTGCCGGAGTAGTCGAACTCGCAGCCCTGGCCGATGACGATGGGGCCCGAGCCGATGATCAGGATCGTGTGGATGTCGGTGCGGCGTGGCATCGAGGATCTCCCCGCGGCGGGCGGGTCCGGTGCGCGCGTCGGGCCCGGGCCGCGCGCGGATGCGGCCGGGTCGGGCCAAACTTGCGGGAGGATAGCGGATGCGGGAAATCAGTCCCTCGGCCGCACGCGTGCGAACTCCGCCTCGACGCCGAGCCGGCCCGCCCACAGGGCCATGTACTGCCAGTCGAGCGACTCGGCGCCCTGCACCGCGACGATGGTGGCGATGTCGCGCAAGTGCTTAGCGGAGGCCCCATCCCGAAAGAAGACGAGTTTCTTCAGGATGACGTCCTCCGGCGAGGAGAACGGCTCGAGCCGGCCGTCCGGCATCCGGATGCCGCGCACGCGGGCAAAGCGGGCCGTGTCGTAGGGATCGTTCGGCGCGACGATCAGGTCGACCTTCAGGCCCGACGGCACGTGGATGATGTTGAACATGCCGTGGTGGCGGACGGCTTCGACGGCAGCCTCGGTGCTCACATACCAGTCGTCGCCCACGAACGCCGCGGCGACCTCGCGCGCCTTGCGCTCGTCGAGGCGCACGACGATGTCGATGTCGTTGGTGAAGCGGGGTTCGCCGTAGACCATCGACGCCACGGAGCCGGTGGTGAAGCGCGGGCAGCCGATCCGGTCGAGCTGCGCCCCCACCAGCGCGAGCAGGTCGGTCGGCTCCATCAGGTCGCCTCGGACGGGCGCCCGGCCATGCGGAGCGCCGTCTCCTTGGCGACGCGCTCGTCCGGCCAATCGGGGTGCTGCGCGCGGATCCCCGCCATCACGAACATCCGCGCCGAACGCCACATGCCGTCCAACGTGGCCAGGCGGCGCGCGGGCGACTGTGCGCGCAGCACGGCAACGATCGCCGCATCGCAGCGGTCGTCGGCGGGGTGGCTCTGGGGCAGCGGCTCCACACAACCAAGTATAAGGATGACGACCATCGCCACGACCGAGTTCACGCGAGCATTACGATGCGTGCATGACGGCATCGTTGCAGGCCATGGCGGGCTCGGTGCTCTGGGGCGTGCTCGCCGCCGGCGTGCTCCTCGCCGCCTTGCTCCTCGCCCTCGTCGCCGTCGGCTTCGTCGTCCGCGCCCGCAGCGGCGAACGCCTCGCGTGGGACGGCGTGGTCGGCTGCGTGGAGGCGGTGGCCCGCCCCGTGGCCCGGTTCATCCACCGCACGCGGTGGGTGGGCTTCGACCGGTTCCGTGCGCCCGAGGGCGGCTTCGTCATCGTCGCCAACCACGCGAGCGGACTCGACCCGCCACTCATGCAGTTCGCCGCGGGTCGGCGCGTGCGCTTCATGATGGCGAAGGAGCAGATGCACCCCGCACTCGGCTGGCTGTGGCGGCGGCTCGCGGTGCTGCCCGTGACCTACACGCCGGCGGACGCCGCGATGCTGCGCGAGGCGGTGCGGCAGGTGAAGCAAGGCGGCGTCGTGGGCGTCTTCCCGGAAGGCGCGATCGAGCGCCCGCCGTGCGTGCTCGCACCGTTCGCGGACGGGACGGGCACGCTGGTCGCGCTGACGAAGGCCCCGGTGGTCGTGCTGTGGATCCACGGCACGCCGACGGTCGGCAACGCGCTGCTCGACCCGTTCGTGCCGCGGCGGAGCCCGGCGGTCGTCGAGTATGTCGGCACCGTCGACTTCGCGGCCGAAGGCGTGCGCGACCCGAGGGAGATCACCGCGCGGCTGCGTGGCATGCTCGCGAAGGCGAGCGGGTGGCCGGTGCGGAATGGGTGAGGGCGCAGGCGGCGGGGCGCCCGCAGGCCTTCGCCCTACCTCAGCGCCCGCTCCACGATCGCTTCCGGCGTGGCGTCGGCGGGCAGTTCCTCGCGGGCCATCACCCGTTCGACGAGGTCGCGCGCCACGGGCTTGGCGTGCCCGAGGAGCACAAGCACCTCGACCGCGTCGCGGGCAGCGGCCATGAGCTTCGCTTCCGCCGTGATCGGCCCGCGCGCGGCCTGCGCGCCGGCGGTGCCGCGCGCGCCCGCCGCAACCGCGCCGATCCCACGCACGTACGGATCGACCTTGCCCTTCAGCTCGACGCAGATCGCCTCGGCGGTGCGCTTGCCGATCTCGGGCAACGACTGCAGCAACGCATGATCGCGCGCTGCGATCGCCTCGGCCACCTGCCCGAACGGAAGCTGCAGCGCGCGCAGCGCCTTGCGGTTGCCGATGCCCTTGACGGTGGTGAAGAGCTCGAAGAACGCGCGGTCGGCGGTCGACTGGAAGCCGATGAGCCGGGGCCAGAAGCTGGAGCCCTGCCCCTGCCCCTCCAGGTAGTGAAGCGTGTGGAAGCCCACCGGCTGGCCGATGCGCGCAGCGAGCGCCATCGCGTCGGCCGCGGGCACCAGCACCTCGTAGGTGAGGTCGCCCGTTCGGACGTGCGCCGCCCCGTCCTCGATCGCGACCAGGGTTCCGGTGAGGTGGGTGATCATGGGTCAGGCCGACCGCGCCGAGCGCAGCTGCTCCGCAATGAAGACCTTGATGACGGATTGACGCGTCACGCCGAGGTGTTCCGCCTCGCGATCGAGCTCATCGACCATCCACTCGGGGAAGTCGACGTTGACGCGGCGGATGGCGACCGATTCCCCCGCCGAAGGACGGCGGCGCGTGCCGAGGTCGAGCACCGGCATCATCGAGCGCCCCGAGTCATGCAGGCGATCGATGGCGGTGGCGCTGCGCCGGCCCCGGGATGCAGGCTTGCGAGACGCGTCAACGCCCTTCCGCTTCATACAGCCTCCGTTCATCGGCGCGGGCCCGGCGGACCGAGATGATCCGGACCCGCCCTTTCCGCTGGGTGACCACCGCAGACCACAGCGCGCCGGCGGCGCGCCCCAGCACCAGCGTGCGGGGCTCGTCGAGGCTGCGCGCGTCGATCTGGAGCATGCGTGGATCCATCCAGATCTCCTGAGCGGCCACGAAGTCGACTCCGTGCTTGGCGAGGTTCGCCGCGGACTTCCGCGGGTCGAACTCAAACTCTTCCGGAAGCATGGTATAGAAACTATCCAATTTTTGCAACCAAGCACCGGCGCTGGCGGAATTCCCGGTAGATTTCGACCCATGCGCCACGCAATGATCATGGCCGGCGGATCCGGCACCCGGCTTTGGCCGATGAGCCGCCAGGCGGTGCCGAAGCAGCTGCTGCGGTTCGTCGAGGGCCGCAGCCTGCTCTCGATCGCCGCCGACCGCATCCGCACGCTGGTGCCCGAGGCCAACCGCTACGTGTGCGCGGGCGAGGCGTACCGCGCGCTCATCCGCGCGGACATCCCGTGGATCGACGACGCGCACGTGCTGGGCGAGCCCGTCGGGCGCGACACGGTGAACGCCGTCGCGTTCGGCGCCGCCATCACCGCGCGGCGCGACCCGGACGCCGTGTTCGCGGTGCTCACGAGCGACCATCTCATCGCGCCGCAGGCCGAGTTCGAGCGAGCCATGGACCTCGGCTTCCGGCTCGTCGAGGCCGACCCGTCGCGCCTGGTCACCTTCGCGATCACGCCCACCTTCCCGGCGACCGGCTTCGGCTACGTCGAGCGTGGGGACCCGGTGCCCGGCTTCGATGGCGCGTTCTGCGCGAAGCGCTTCGTCGAGAAGCCCGACCGCGCCCGCGCCGAGGAGTACCTGGCCTCGGGCGGCTTCGGCTGGAACAGCGGGATGTTCGTGTTCAGCGCGCGCACCGTCCTCGATGCGCTCGAGCGCTTCAAGCCCGAGACTGCGGCCGGGATGCGCGAGATCGCCGCGGCGTGGGGCACCCCGAACGCACGCGTGACGGTCGAGCGCGTCTATCCGACGTTGCCGAAGATCAGCGTCGACTATGCGCTCATGGAGCCTGCATCGAAGGACCGCGAACTGTCGGTGTGCGTGGTGCCGATGAGCGTGGAGTGGCGCGACGTCGGCAGCTGGCCGAGCTACGCCGAGACGCTCGCGCCCGACGCCGACGGCAACCGCACGAACGCGCATGCGGTGCACGTGGGCAGCCGCCGCGTGGCGGCACTCAGCGACGACCCGTCGCACGTGATCGCGACCATCGGCCTCGAGGACGTGATCGTGGTGCGCACGAAAGATGCCACGCTGGTGGTGCGCGCGGACCTCGCCGAGAAGGTCAAAGACGTGGCGGGCCTGGTGCCGCCGGAGCTTCGCTGACGATGCGGTACCTCGCGGTCGACCTCGGCGCGAAGCGCACCGGGCTGGCAGCGGGCGACGACGTGGTCGGGCTGGTGCAACCGGTCGAGGTGCTCTCGGTGCCGCGCGGGCCCGCGCTGCTCGACGCACTGGCCCGCGCCGTCAAGCGCCACGGCCCGGACGCGCTGGTGGTCGGGCTTCCGCTCAACATGGACGGCACCGAGGGCGGTGCGACCGCCGACGTGCGCGCGTTCGGCGCGGCGCTCGCCGGGCGCGTGGAGCTTCCGGTGCACTTCCATGACGAGCGCCTGTCGAGCTTCGAGGCCGACCAGCGCATGGCCCGGTCGGGGCGCACCCACCGCGAGAAGAAGGAGCTTCGCGACGCCCTCGCGGCGTGCGCCATCCTCGAGTCGTGGCTTGCCGAGCGCGGTGCGGGCTGACCTCACGCTCCCCGCGCCGCAGGCCCGTCCACGTACCACCGCAGTTCCCCCGCGGGCCGTACGCCCGCGATCGGGACCTCGCCTGGATTCGCGCCGGCCGCCACGCGCATCAGCATCGCGTGCTTGTCGGCGCCGCACACGAACGGCGCCACGAAGCGCGCCGCGTTGATCGTGCGCAGCGTGAGCGTGCACCGCGGCACGTGCGGCGCGCACGTGGTGGGTGCCGGCACGTCGAGCGCCAGCCGGTCGGGCGCGTCGAGCGCGGGCGAACCCGGGAAGATGCTCGCGGTGTGGCCATCGGCGCCCATGCCCAGCAGCACGAAGTCCAGGCGGTCGTGCCCCTTCTGCCGCCAGCCGAGTGCCTCGCGCAGCTCGCGCTCGTACCGCTCGGCGGCACCCGGCTGCGCGGCCAGCATCGGATGCACCTGCTCAGGCGGGATGTCGGAGTGGTCGACGATCACCTCGCGGATGCGGGCGAAATTCGAGCGCTCGTCCTCGAATGGCACGCAGCGCTCGTCCACCATCCACAGGTGCGTGCGCTTCCAGGGCAGCGCGCGGAAGCGGGGGTCGTACATCAACCGCACGTAGAGCGGCTGCGGCGTGCGCCCGCCCGAGAGCGCCAGGTGGAAGTCGCCGAACTGCCGCACGCAGTTCTGCGCGTGCACGGTGAGCTCGAACGCGAGCGCGTCGACCAGCTCCTCGGCGTCGGCGCGCGCAACCACGCGGCCGGGAAGCTTTGGCGCGACCACGTGCTCGTCGAGGCCCTCGACCTGGATCTCGTCGCCGGCGTCCATCGCGGGCAATGGTATCGGCCGCGTGCGTATCCTCCCTGCTCCATGACCGCCGCACGACCGCGCATCCTCACGGGCGACACGCCGACCGGCCAGCTGCACCTGGGCCACTGGGTGGGGAGCGTGAAGCGGCGCGTCGAGCTGCAGGACACGCACGACTGCTACTTCATCCTTGCGAACTACCACGCATTCACCACGCGGGCGGACAAGCCGCAGGAGATCCGGCGCGACACGGTCGCCATCGTCAAGGACTACCTGGCGATGGGCATCGACCCGGAGAAGTCGACCATCTTCCTGCAGAGCGAGGTACCCGCGATCCACGAGCTGGCGTTCCTGTTCGCGATGCTGCTGCCCTTCAACCGGGTGATGCGCAACCCGACGCTCAAGACCGAGATCGAGACGAAGGGGCTTGGCGACACCTACTCGTTCGGGTTCCCGCTGTACGCAGTGGGGCAGTGCGCCGACATCCTGGCGTTCCGCCCGGTCGGCGTGCCCGTGGGCGAGGACCAGGTGCCGCACCTGGAACTCACGCGCGAGGTGGCGCGTCGCTTCAACCAGATGTACTGCGGCGTGCCCACCGACGCCGAGGACGCCGACCACGAGAAGCTCGGAGGCGTCTGGCCGGTGCCGCGGGCCGAGGTCGGCAAGGTCGGCCGCTTGGTGGGCATCGACGGCAAGAACAAGATGTCCAAGAGCCTTGGCAACGCGATCTTCGTCAGCGACTCCCCGAAGGAGGTCGAGGCGAAGGTGAAGAAGATCTTCACCGGGCGGCAGAGCCCCACCGAGCCGGGCGACGTGGGGAACGCGCTCTTCCAGTACGTGGACGCATTCATCGAGGACCCGGACCGCGTCGCCGAGCTCAAGCGCCGCTATGCGGCGGGCGACAACCTCGGCGACGGCCACGTGAAGGTCGAGGTCGCGGCCGCCATCAACCGGCTGCTCGACCCCATGCGCGCCCGGCGCGCGGCGATCGGCGACGACGACGCGCGCGTGCTCGCCATCCTGAAGGACGGCTGCCGGCGCGCCAACGCCACGGCCGAGCAGACCCTCGAGATGGCCCGCAAGGCCGCCGGGCTGCACTTCTTCTCGCGGACGCTCGCCTACGAGTGACGGCCGCGGTGCCGTCCGGCCGATCTAGGATCGGTGCAGCCATCATGCCCGCACCCGACCCCGCGCTCAGCCACGCGTGCCCCCACCTCGAGCGGAACGACCCCCGCTGCCAGGACCGGTTCCGCATGGCCGAGCTCGACGCCATGTACCGCTACTGCATGGGGGGGTTCCACGGCTGCCCGCTCTACCACCGCATCAACCGCGAGGAGCGGTACCGCCCCAAGCCCGCGCCCCCGGCGCCGCAGCAGGTGACCGTGCATGGCAGGTGGTTCGGACGAGGCCGCGGCACCTGAGGCACCCGAGTTCGACCGGGCGGTCGACGCATTCATCGGCTACGTGCGCGTCGAGGCGGGGCTTTCGCCCGCCACGCTCGAGGCGTATGCGCGCGACCTGCGCGCGATGGTCACGCAGCTTGCAGCCGCGGGCCTCAGGACCCCCGACGACGTGACGGTCGACCACCTCGCGGCGCACATCCGGTGGCTGGGCACCGAGGGCGCGCTCGACCCGCGCAGCATCGTGCGGCACCTGGCCACGATGCGCGTCTTCTTCCGATGGCTGCACGCGAACACGCGCATCCGGCGCGATCCGGCGCGACTGCTCGAACGGCCCACGACGTGGAAGCGCCTGCCGGGCACCATGACGCCCGGCCAGATGAAGCGGCTGGTGGAGGCGCCTAGCCCCGACCACGGTGCGCTGTGGCTGCGCGACCGGGCGATGCTCGAACTGATGTACGCCGCCGGGCTGCGCGCGAGCGAGGTGGGGGCGCTGAAGCTCAACGAATACGACCCCAAGCTTGCGATCCTGAAGGTCACGGGCAAGGGAAACAAGCAGCGGATCGTGCCGATCGGCCAACCGGCGGTCGATGCCACCGAGCGCTACCTGGCGGAACTGCGGCCGCACCTGGCGCGACACAACGACGGTCGCGACCGCTTCCGCGTGCTGCTCTCGGTCACCGGGCGCCCGCTGGAGCGCGTGGCCGTGTGGCAGATCGTCACGCGCGTGGCGCGCGCAGCCGGCATCGAGGGCGTGCATCCGCACCTCCTGCGCCATTCGTTCGCCACGCACCTGGTGGGGGGTGGCGCGGACCTGCGCGTGATCCAGGAGCTGCTGGGCCACGCCGACATCGGGACCACGCAGGTCTACACGCACGTCGACCGGAGCCACCTGCGCCGCGCGATCGAGAAGTTCCACCCGCGCGAGGCACGTGGGGCGGCGTGAGCCCGTGCCGCCCGTAGCATCCCCGCCCGTGCCGTCCGCAGAACCCTGCATTGTGGTGATCCTCGGAGCCTCGGGCGACCTCACGCACCGCAAGCTCGTGCCCGCGCTCTACGAGATGGAGCGACTGGGGGCCATCGACGCGCGCACGCAGGTGATCGGCGTGAGCCGTCGCCCGAAGTCCGACGACGGATTCCGCGCGGAGCTCGAATCCGGCGCGCGCGCCACGGCCGGCGGTGCGTTCGACACGGCGGCATGGTCGCGCCTGGCGCCTCGCATCCACTACGTCGCGGGCGACGCCGCGTCGGGCGAGTGCTGGCCCGCGATCGCGCGTGCCATCGCGGAGCTCGACGCGAAGTCCGGCACGCGCGGGAACGTCCTCTTCTACCTGTCGGTGGCGCCCGAGCTGTACGCGCCGATCGTGGCGCAGATCGACGCGTCCGGCCTGGTGACCGAGGGCAAGCGCTGGTGCAGCGTCGATCCCGCTCGCCGCAGCTGGCAGCGCATCGTGGTCGAGAAGCCGTTCGGGCACGACCTCGCCAGCGCCCGCACGCTGAACCGCGCACTCGGCACCGTGTTCGAGGAGGACGCGATCTACCGCATCGACCACTACCTGGGCAAGGAAGTGGTGCAGAACCTGCTGGCGTTCCGCTTTGCGAATGCGATCTTCGAGCCGGTGTGGAACGCCAACTACGTCGACCACGTGCAGATCACGGCGAGCGAGACGCTGGGGGTCGGATCACGCACGGCGTTCTACGACCAGACGGGCGCCATTCGTGACATGATCCAGAGCCACCTCATGCAGGTGATGGCGTTCGTGGCGATGGACCCGCCGTCGAGCTGGACGCCGGCGATGATCAACGCCGAGAAGCGGAAGATCACCGAGAGCATCCAGGTGCCCGCGGCGCGCGACGCGCACCTCCATGCGGCCCTTGGGCAGTACGCAGGCGGCACGTTCGCGGGGGTCGACGAGCCGGCGTACCCGTCGCTCCCGGGCGTCGCGCCGGGCACCACGACCGAGACTTTCGCCGCCATCCGCTTCACGTTCGACAACTGGCGCTGGGGCGGCACGCCCTTCTACGTGCGCACCGGCAAGCGCATGGCTGCCAAGCGCACCGAGGTCGTCATCCAGTTCAAGGAGCCGCCCGCGAACCTCTTCCGGGGGACGGGCGCCGCGCGCATGCCCGGCGACCGAATGATCATCCAGATCGCGCCGGGCGAGCGATTCAGCCTCCGGTTCAACAGCAAGGTGCCGGGCGCGGGCCTCGCGCTGCGGCCGGTCGAGATGGTGATGGACTACCGCACGTCGTTCGGGAACGAGTCGGTCGAGGCGTACGGGCCGCTCCTGGTCGACGCCATGCGCGGCGACCAGACGCTCTACAAGACGCGCGAGGAGACCGAGGACGCCTGGCGCGCGGTGCAGCCGTTCATCGACCGTGCGGCGGATGGGCTGCGCGCGGGAATCGAGGCGAACTACGCGCCGGGGTCATGGGGACCGGAATCGTCCCGCGCACTGCTTGCGCGCGAGGGGCGCGCGTGGCACGACGAGTGATTCGCGCCGCGCTCAGCCGGCCAGCGCGAGGTTCACGGCATTGAACATCGCGTGCGCGACGATCGGCGCCGTGATCCGGCCGGTTCGCTCGTAGAGGATGCCCCAGCCGATGCCGAGCACGGCGAGGGTGGCGAGTCCTGGTGCGCGCGCGCCCTCGGGCAGCGCGGCCCAGTGCATGAGCGCGAAGAGGACGCCGGTGGCGCACACCGCGGCGGTGCGGCCGAACCCGATCCCCTTCAGTCCCTGCTGGAGCAACCCGCGGTAGCACCACTCCTCCGCGATCGGCGCAACGATGGCCGCGCCCGCGACACTGGCCCACCACCATGGGTCGCCCGCGCCACTGCCGGCCATCGCCTGCAGCGTGCGGTGCCCGACGGCGGGCGCGGCCCCGCCGAACCACGCCTGCACCACGGTTGCGGTGGTCGATGCGGCGGCGGCGACGGGGATGAGGAGCAGCGCGAACGCGACGGACAGCGCCGCGGCCTCCGCATGCCCGCGCGGCTGGAAGTGCACGCCGCCGCGGCCCGGCGCGGAGCCGCCGCCGCGCGGGCGCATGCCGGGCGAGGCGAGCAGCACGACCACGACCGCAAGCTGTGCGCCGTGCGTCGCCCACGACTGCGCCGCCAGCCGGGCCAGTTCCGGGGACGCATCGCCCATCGCACCCGCGGCGACCGCGCCGGCGAGCGCCGCCGCCACGAACGCCACGGCCCAGCCGAAGAGGCTGGCCTCGGCACGCAGGGGCCACGCAGGCCCGATGCGGGGCATGCCGCGAAACCACTCCACGCGCGACAGCACCGCGAGCGCGGCGACCGCGGCCGCCCACCACGCGGCGAGCATCCACCACGGCACGCTCGCCACCGCCGACGCGGCGCCCGCGGCGTCGCCCGCGGCGGCAGGCGTAGACTCCTGCGCCGCGGCGCAGATCGCGCGTGCACCGGCCGCCGCCGATGCCGCCGGCACGCCCCATGCCGCGAGCGCCACGATGGTCCCCGTCCTCAAGCACATCGTCGAGCACACGCGCCGCGAGGTCGCCGAGGCGAAGCGCCGCGTGCCGCTGGAGGAGCTCAAGGAGCGCATCTCGGAACTGGGGCGGCCGCGCAACTTCTTCCGCGCCGTGGTCGACGACCGCCACCCGGACGACATGCGCGTGATCGCCGAGGTGAAGCGCAAGAGCCCGTCGGCCGGCGTGATCCGCGAGGATTTCGACCCCGTGGCCATCGCCCGAGGGTACTGGCAGGCAGGCGCCGCCGCGATCAGCTGCCTGACGAACCACGAGTTCTTCGGCGGCGACCTGGCCTTCATCCACGCCATCCGTGACGCGGTGCCGCTGCCCGTGCTGCGGAAGGACTTCATCGTCGACGACTACCAGGTGTGGGAGGCTCGCGCCGCCGGCGCCGACGCCATCCTGCTCATCGCCGAGTGCCTGCACGAGCGCGAGATCATCGACTTCCAGATCCTGGCGACCGAGCTGCAGATGACGACGCTGCTGGAGGTGCACCACCTCGACAGCCTGTGGCGATGCATCAACCACGTCGGGTTCCCGCACGCGGGATACGGGCTGCTCGGGGTCAACAACCGCGACCTCGAGACCATGAAGACCGACCTCGGCCACGCGCTGCGGATCGCCGACATGGTCGAGGCCCCCACGCGGCGCGTGATGGTGGCGGAGAGCGGCATCCGCACCCCCGAGGACATGCGCCGCCTGCGGTCGCACGGGATCCACATCGCGCTCGTCGGGGAAAGCCTGATGCGCGAACCCGACCCAGGGGAAGCGCTCCGCAGGCTGCTGGGGCGGTGACTCCTATACTTGGGGCGCCATGGCCACCAAGGAACTCGGTTCCGACGCAGTCACCAACGGCATCCGCGTGCGCGTGTCGCCGCAGTTCGTGCCGGAGTCGAGCGACCCGATGGGCGGGCGCTGGAACTTCGCGTACCACGTCACGATCATCAACGAGGGCGCCGAGCCCGTGAAGCTCCGGCGCCGCCACTGGACGATCGTCGACGGGGACGGGGACCGCCACGAGGTGGACGGCGAGGGCGTGATCGGCCAGCAGCCGCTGCTCGGCCCCGGCGAACGCTTCGAGTACCAGAGCTTCACACCGCTGATGACGCACTGGGGCACCATGGAGGGCGCGTTCACGTTCGAGCGCACCGACCACACGAACTTCGATGCGCGCGTCGGTCGCTTCTTCCTCGTCAGCCCCGAGCCCAAGCGCAGGAAGTGACGTGATGCGCATCGCACGCGAACCGGCGGTCGCCGTGGTCGGCGGCACGGGGGCCGTGGGCGAGGAACTGCTCTCGCTGCTCGAGTCGCGCGCGTTTCCCGCACGTTCGGTGCGCGTATTCGCCAGCGCGCGAAGCGCGGGGCGCACGCTGCGCGCGCTCGGAAGGGACGTCACCGTCGAGCCGCTCGCGCCGGGATGCTTCGCGGGCATCGACCTGGCGTTCTTCGCCGCGAGCGGCGCCGTGAGCCGCGAATGGGCGCCGCAGGCCGTGGCATCGGGCGCGTGGGTCGTCGACAAGTCGAGCGCGTTCCGGATGGATCCGGCGTGCGAGCTGGTGATCCCGGAGGCCAACGGCGAACGGCTCGACGCGCTGCATGCACCATGCATCGTCGCGGTCCCGAACTGCTCGACGATCATCGCGCTGGTGGCGGTGACCCCGCTCCACCGCGAGGCGGGCGTCGCCCGGATGGTGGTCTCGACGTACCAGGCCGCAAGCGGCGCGGGTGCGGCGGCCATGGCCGAGCTGGAACGCCAGGCGCACGACTGGTCCGCGGGCCGGCCGCTCGACACGCGCATCTTCCGCCGCCAGTACCTCTTCAACCTGTTCAGCCACGACAGCGCGGTGGGCGAGGACGGGCAGAACGAGGAGGAGCGGAAGCTGGTAGACGAGACCCGCCGAATCTGGCGCGATCCGGACGTGTGCGTGTCCGCCACGTGCGTGCGCGTTCCGGTGCTGCGCGCGCACAGCGAGAGCATCAACCTCACGTTCCGCACGCCGCTCTCGGAGCAGCGCGCGCGCGAGGTCCTGGTCGCCGCGCCGGGCCTGCGCATCGTCGACGATCGTGCCGGCAACCGCTTCCCCGAGCCACTCGAGGCGGCCGGCCGCGACGAGGTGCTCGTGGGGCGCATCCGCGCCGACCGCAGCCAGCCCGCGGGGTTCGGGCTCAGCCTGTTCGTCAGCGGCGACCAGATCAGGAAGGGCGCCGCACTCAACGGCATCCAGATCGCGGAGCGGCTGCTCGCGCGGTGAGGGGCCGACATTGCGGCGCCGGGGCCGCGCGCTCACTTCCGCTGCATCTGCAGCTTCTTCGTCTGCCCGTCGACCAGCGCGCGCCACACGGGCGCGCCGCGCCACTCCTTGTGGTTGCTCGACTTCGCGCTCAGCAGGAAGGGCTCCATGTCGGGGACGTCGACGGGCCCGGTGCGCCCGTCGGCACCGGTGACGCGCGACCAACCGTTGGGGTTCGACGGAAGCCCGTCGCGGCTTTCGCCCAGGCGAACCTCGGCCCCGGGCAGCGGGGCACCGCTCTTGGCATCGACCACCAGGAAGTCGACCTTCTTCGTCCGCAGGGGCCGCATGGACATGTCGACCTCGCGCGGGCCGTCGATGGCCCGGCCGTCGATCTCGAGCACGCGGTCCTGGTAGCCGGCCATGCGAAGCGTGAAGCGGTTGCGGAAGCCCGAGACCTGCTCGAGCGACGCGATGCCGTCCCCGTCGGTCTGCACGCGCTGCAGCGGGGGGAATCCCCAGTCGGCCTCGACGCCCGGCTGCGGCAGGTAGAGGAACGTGGCGCCGAACGCATCGACGCCCGCAAGCGGCCGCTTGGTCTCCGCGTCGACCGCGGTGAAGCGGATCGGTTCGCGGCGCACGGGCCGGAACGCGACGTCGTAGCCGTTGTCGGGCTTCAACTTGATGTCACGGAACTGGATGACGTGGTCGTAGCCGCCCGCGTCCGGCGCGATCGACGGGTTCGGGACCTCGAAGACGCCGAAGAGCACGGGCTCGTAGCCCGCACGCAGCATGGTGAGCGTGGTGTTGGCCGATCCGACCATCACCTCCGCGCTGCCATCGGGCCCGGTGTTCACGAACTTCTTGCCCGGGAAGAACCGGAACAGGCCGAACACGTGGCGGTAGACGCGCACGTCGGCGATGGGGTCGCGCGCTCCCTCGGTCATCGCGTGGACGACGATGGGCTTGCCGCATCCGGCGAGGGCGATCGAGGCGAGCGCGGCCACGCACGCGGCGACCCTCGCAGCGATGCGTGCCGTGGGTCGTGCGATGGACTGACGCGTGATGCGCATGCCGGAAACGCTACTGCACGCCCCCGGCGCCGGGCGTGAACGGGGCACCCGCGGGCGCCGGCATCGGGTTGGTGTCGTAGCCGAGCTCAAGCAGCGCGGCCTCGACGCGCTTGGCCGAGTCGAACGATCCCTCCCACACCAGGAGCTCGACGCGGTAGGTGCCGGCCGGGGCATCACGGAGGAGCGACTCGACCGCCGCCTTCGCGCTGGCGGCGTCGCGCACGTCGCTTCCGCCGCCCGGCGGAAGCACCTGCTTCGTGTCGGCGGTGACGCGGATGCGGGAGAGCCGCCCGCCGTTGAGCGCAAGCAGCGCGGCCGGCCTCTTGTCCGTCTGGAAACGGCTGACCCGGATGAACCCGCTTGCGCTCGAACGCACCTTGTCCTTCGCCTCCCGCACCTGCGACACGAGGCGTTCGACGGTGCGCAGGTCCTCGGCCAGGAGCGCGGATGCATCCGCGACCTTCGCGTCCTTGCTGCGCGCCGTGGCCCGCAACGGGTCGCGCTCCTCCTCGAGTCGCTGCACCGCCTGCATGGCGGCCTTCCAGCGCGCAGCGAGCTCCGGGTCCCCCGTCGGCGGGAGTGCCTGCACCTGCAGTTGGAGCTTCCGCTCTTCCTCCTCGAGTTCGCGGAGTTCGGCTTCCTGCGTGGGCGGCACCGGCGCGGGTTCGGCGCCCGCGCGACCGAAGAGCACCACCATGAGCAGGATGAACATGACCACGCCAAGCGCGTTGGTGATGGCGTCGAGGAACAGGTCCAGCGGGTCACCCGCCATCGCGGCGGACTTCCGGCGCCCCCTGCGTCGGCGGCGGAGGCTCATGGCTTCGCCTCCCCGGGGGCGTCGGCATCGCGCTGCAGGCGGTCGTCGCCGGCCGCGCGTGCGGCATCGAGGAACCCGCCCTCGCCCTTGGCGTCCCACAGCTGCCAGCCGACCTCGTACCCGCGCTTGTAGAGGGTCTTCCGCAGCTGCTCGAATCGGGGGATCGCGTCCTCGTGGACAAGCAGCACGGCGAACGACGTATCCGGCACGCGATCGCCGATCGTGCCGACAAGCCGGCGCTCGGCGTCCGGATCGTCGATCTTCGCCACCAGCCGTGGGGTCATCGTCGAGTCGAGCTCGCCCACGGCAAGCCACTTCGGCGCAACCTCGATGAACACCGGGGTCTTCGAGTACTTCGCGCCGGGGCGGAACCGCACGCGTTCGCGCATCGCCTGGTCGTCGGCGGCGGAGCGCGCACGGGAAAGCTCCTCCTTCAGCGTTGCGATCCGGGAGTCGGCCTCGGTGCGCTCCTTCGTGATGCGCGCGAGGTCGTCGTCCGCCTTGGCGATCCGCTTGCGGGTGCGCTCCGCGTCCAGCGCCATCTGCCGCTGGCGTTCCTCGAGGAGATCGACCTCCTGCTTGGTGACGTCGATGCCGCCCCGGCGTTCATCCACGGTTCGCTTCAGCGTCGCGATCCGCTGCCGCAGTTCCTCGATGCGCGCGGAGCGGTCCTCTGGGACCTGCGGCTCGCCGCGGCCAGGCGTGACCTGGATCGAGTCCGAAAGCCCGTCGATGGCAAGGAGCAGCGACACCATGATCAGGATGCCGGTGAGGCATGCCATGATGTCCTGGAACGAGAAGAGGCTCAGCGGCGCTTCGTCGCGCTTCTTGCGTCGCCCCATGGGTCACTGCCAGTCGGTGAGCTTGAGCCGCGAAAGCACGTTCTCGGTGGTGTAGTCCGAGATCCCGTCAAGCAGCGCTTCCTCGCGCTTGAACACCCACGTCGAGAGCAGCTGGATGGTGACCGCGGCCAGCAGCGCAACCAGCGTGGTCTCGAACGCGGTGGCGAGGCCGCCGACCACGGGCGCGAGCTTGCTCTTGATGCTGGAAGCGTCGCTGCCGGACTGGTTGAGCACCTCCGTGAACGAACCGATCGCCTGCGAGAGGCCCACCACCGTGCCGATGAACCCAAGGATGGGGATCGTCCAGATGAGCGAGCGGATGACCGTGTAGCTCGAGTCGATGGCACTGGCGTCCGAGTCTGCCTGGCTCTCGAACACCGCGCCGACGTCGCGCACCTCGCCGATGTTGCCCAGGTTCGAGAGCGCGAGGTCCATGCGCCGGAACAGCATGAAGTCCTTGGGGCGCTCGGCCACCGCGCGGATGCGCTGCAGGACGTCGCCCGACGTGCCGGGGCTGAGCACGAAGTCGCCGCGGCGAGGCATGATGTCGACCGCGCGCAGGGCGCGCATCTGGATCGACGTCTTCACCCACTTGGCGTAGAGGATGCCGAGGCACCAGAACGTGAAGAAGAGGACGGCCCAGTTCGTCCAGCAGCGGTTCATCATCAGGAGGAACTCGCTCTCGGAGGCGAGCACCGCCAGCCCGACCGCGACCACGATCGTCAGCACGGTGGCCACGCCCAGCCACAACGGTGCACTGGCGACGGTGAACCGACCCGACGAGAGTCCGACCATGCACTCGACGTCGCCGACGCGCGCATCGAGGCGCGCGTGGTGCGCAGACGCCGCGCCCTCGCCCGCGGCGGCAGCACGTGGTGCCGTGCGACGCGGGCTCGCGGGGCGGGCGGCGGGCTGTCCGGGGGTTCCCTGCGAAGGCTGCTGCATGAATTCGTGCTCCTGCGTCGGGACGAGGGTATCAGGACGCGCGGGGGTCCTCGTCGGGCGGCAAGCGGTGCATGTTCTCGACGGCCTCGTGCGCCGCGGCCCATGCCTGCGTGGCGAACGCGAGCGTGACGCACGCGGCGACCGCCGCCTGCGCGCCGTGCATGGGCACGTCGCCCGCCAGGCCCGCGAACGCGGCCGCGAACACGGCCGCCATGCCCGAGGTCGCCGCACCCACCGACCACCAGAAGATGCGGCTCGAGGCGTTGGGCACCGCCTTCCACGCGAAGGTCCCGGCGACGGCGACCGCGACGCCCGCGCCGAACGCGAACGTACCGCCGACGATCGTGAGCACGCCCGGCGCGCTCGACGCCCCGCTGCGTACGGCCATGAAGATCGCGAGGCCCAGCGACCCGATCCCGAGCGTCGCGCCCACGATGAGCGCACCAAGCCCATGCGGCCGGAGCGACCGACCACCCGCCGATTCGACCGCGACCAGCAACGCGCTTGCCGCGACGAGCGGGGCCGCCGCGGCGCACCAGGGCGCCCAGTCGACCGAAGGCAGGGCTGCGGATGCCGCAAGCACGGTGGCCGCCGCCGCCACCGAGGCGGCGCGCGCCGGCTCGGCGGGCAGGAAGACGAGCACCCATCCGCCGATGACGGAGAGCGCGGCCAGCGCCCGCAGCGTGAGGGCGATGGCGCCTTCGCTCCACCACCACCCCACCGCACCGGATGCGTCGCGCCACGTCGGGAGCGCAAGCACGACCGTCGCCAGCGCGAGCGCCGAGATCACGGCAGGCCGCACCAGGGCCGAGCCGCGGCGCGCGGCGCGCGGCGCGGCAGGGAGTTCCATCGGCTCGCCGTCCGGGAGTTCCCCGAAGCGGTCCTCCTCGGCCTCGGGCTCCACCGCCAGCGCAGGCCCCGACACGATCGAGCCATCCGGGTTGAACACCGCGCGCAGCGTGACGGCGGATGCCCACGTCGTGCCGTCGACGCTGACCGCGTGCATGCGCGTGAGCGCCTTGCGGCGCGCCATCGTCCGCAGGCGCTCGACGTCGAACGGTCCGCTCCGTCGGCCGGCAAAGCGCACGAACCACGGCCCGCGCGCCATGCGGCCCGCGGAATCGTCGCGGGCCTCGGGCTGCGACCCAGGGTCGGGCTCGAGCCAGTCGGAACCGTCGTCGGTCATCGTGCGGTCCCCGATCGCGTCCGGAAGAGCATGGTGCCCGAGGGAAGCGCGCGCGCGGCGGGTTCCCACGCGATGGCCCCCCCGGATCCGACCGTGCCCACGGTGACGACGGCCGCGGCCGCATCGCCGACCGGCGGCTCCGCGGCCAGGATCACGGTGCCGGAAGCCGGCGCGGCGCCGGGCGCCGTCAGAAACGAGGGTTCGCCGTCGCGCACGACCATCACGCCCACGGGCGCGTACCCGGTGGCGAACGGCGTCGAGGCATCCTTCACGAGGGCGGCATACGCCTTCCGCCACGCGTCCACCTGAAGCGCCTCGCGCACGGCCGCGGACGCGGCGGCGCTCTTCTTGCGCGCCGCCGAGTCGGTCGGGTCCAGCCAGTCGATGTCGTCGGGACGTTCGCGCGCCAGCCGCCGCGACGCGGCCTCGAACTGCGGGCGCATCGCCTCCGGGAGCTCGGGGATCGCCTTCTCGACCACGGAACGCGCCACCGACACGAGGATGGCGCCGTCGACCGTGTCGCTGGCGCGGATCGCCTCGAGCGCAGCGAACAGCGCGGCCATGTCGTTGGGCGTCTTCGTGTCGTCCGCGAGTGCATCGCGGATCCGGACGGCCATCGCCATCTGCGGCGACTCGCCCTCGAAGCGCACGGCCGACCTCTGGAACTCCTCGATTGAATCGACCGCCTTTCCGTCGACGCGGCCCTTCGAGACGCTGACGAACTTGCTCTCCTTGCCCGCAGGCTTGGGCTGCCACGGCGCGCTGCGGGGGTCCTTCAGCGAGTACCAGCGCGTGCCGTCGGTGCGCTCGATCATCCAGTACGAGAACGGCGCGCCGGTGGCCAGCCCCGACTCGAGTTCCGCACGCCACGCGGGCGCAGGCTGCAGCAGCGACTTCAGGGCCTGGCACTCGCGTGCGAACGGCGTGGTCGGATGCGTGGCGACGTAGGCATCGAGCGCAGCGATCGCCGCGTCGCGTTCCTGCTGGGGTGCACGCGCCAGGGCGGCGGTCGGCCGTGGCGCGATCGACGAGAACGACACCAGCGCATCCCATCCGGCCCGCGCGAGCGCGGCTTCCGTGAATGCCTGGGATTCGGGCGCATCCGGATGCTCGCGCGCGAACGCGGCCAACGCGTCGGCCAGCTGCTGGGGCGACGTGCTCGCCGCACCGAGGTCCGCGATGCGGCCGGACCGGCCGGCATCGCGGCGCGCGGAGGCCACCTTCGAGCGCTGCGTGGCGATGAGCGTGGACGCCGTGGCGACGTCGCGTTCCACCTCGGGCAGGTCACCGAAATTGCGGCGAATGTCGGCGAGCGCACCCTCCCACTGCGCGAAGCGACCGTCCCACGAAGGATCAGCGCCCGGCGTCGCGTCGGCGACCAGGTGCGCCACCTCGCGCACCTTCGCCAGGCCCTGCCGCACGCGCTCGGCGCGCCGCGACTCGAGCGCCGACGCCCGTGCGCGCAGCCACTCGGACACGCGGCGCTGCTCGTCCTCGGTGCGCACTAGGGACTTCGCCTCGTCGACGCGCTCGGGACGCGCGGTCTCGGCCGACGGGTCACCGGCCTCGTCCATGAGGGTGGCGAACCGGCGCGCCGTGTCGGCGATCGCGGCCTTCGCGTCGGCGAGCCGCTTGCGCGCGGCCCGCACGGCGGGGTCCGCGGCGCCTTCGGGCGTGCGCTCGGCCTCGGTGAGGTGGCGCTCGGCCTCGTCGAAACGCCCCGCCTCGACGCTGCCGGCCGCGGCCGAAGCCGTGGCCGCGATCCGCGCGGACTCCTCGCTGCTTCGCACCAGCATCACGGTGGCGACGGCGCCCGCGGCGAGCAGCAGGACGACCGCCGCGATCGCACCGATGCGCCGCATGCGGATGGCACGCTCGAAGGCGTCGATCCGCCGCTCGGCGACCGTCCGCACGTCGTCCGGCACGCCTTCGACGGTCTCCTCGGCGGCGCGCAGCGCCTTGCGCAGCTGCTGCAGCGTGGATGACTCGTCCTGGGCCAAGCGGTCGAGCTCCGACACGCGGTCCAGGTTCTCGCGGCGCGCGGACTCGTGGCTCTCGCGCGCGGTCAGCCAGCGCTCCACCTCGTCGATGCGCGCGATGAGCTCGCCCGGCATGTCGCTGCCGAGCCCCAGCAGCCGCTGCTCGACCATGCGCACCTGGTCGAGCTCCGTCCGCACGCCGAGCTCGTTCTCGGCCGACCACTCGGCCTCCAGCCGCCCGACGACCTGCACGGCCTCCTCGGCGGCGCGCGCGGCCTCGGCGCGGTCGAGCTTCGCACGCAGCTGCGCCGCAAGGCGCGAGGCCCCCGACCAGTGCCACTTCCCGTCCTCGAGCCGCTGCAAGCACTGCGCGGCATCCTCAAGCCGGCCCTTTGCCAGGTCGTCCTCGAATTGCTCGCCGAGCTCGTCGGCCACCACGGGTTCCAGCGCGGCACGGTCGTCCTGCCAGGCGGGATTGTCGGGGTCGCGCGAGACCAGTTCGCGCAGGGTCTCGAGCCGGTGCCACGCCGAAGCCTCGGAAAGCACCAAGCGCCGCATCAACGCCAACCGGCTGCGCAGCGGCGCGGTGAAGGCGATGGCCTCCTCGATCTCGCCGAGCGACTCGACCGAGACCTCCTCGGGGACCGGCAGCCGGTTTTTCGCGCAGAGCGAGCGCCATTGGCGCATGATGTCGGTATCGAACGCGGACGCGAGCTCGAAGACCGAGGGCTCGGCCTCGGCCTCCGCGCATGCCTCGAGGCGAAGGCCCTGCCTCGCGTAGTCCACCGCGCGCTGCACCCTGCGGCGGAGCGCCGTCGATTCCTCGGAGACGCGATGCGCCAGCTCGCGGACCTGCGCGTCGTCGCGAAGGCGCCCGGCGACGACCGAACGGACCGATTCGAAGAGTTCCTGCTTGGCGGACATGGTCACCTTGCCTCGATGGTCAGCGTCGCAAGCGTACGTCCACGGTCGTCCACCACGCGCAGGGGCGGCACGGGAGCGAGGTCCTTGCCGGGCTTGGGGTTCCCCAGGGCCTTCAGTTCCTCCTCGAGCGCGGCGATCTCGGTGGAGACGATCCGCTGCTCGGCCGGGGACCGGCGCGACTGCTCGCGCTTCTTCTCCGCAATCGCGTCGCGCAGGCCGTCGGCCTGCACGCGGACGGGATCGCGCCACTCGACCGTCAGCTGCTGCGCGCGGGGGTCATGCGAGAGGACGATCTCGCCGTCCTCGGACAGCAACGTGGCGATGCGGCCGGTCTCGGGGGCCTGCACGCTCCACGATGACTGGCCGTCGGCCTCGCACCGGATCACGGCGCCCGCGGGCAACGCCATGCGGAGCTTCACCGGCTGGCCCGCCTTCACGACGGCACGGAGCTTCGGCGGCGGCGCGCACACGAGCCGCTCGGAGCCGTCCGCCAACTTCAGCGAGAGGCGCGCCGTGGGCAGGATGGTGTCGGCGTCGTGGAGCGCATCGCGCATCCGCACCGAACCCACCCGGCTCCAGCGCCATTCGACGACCGGGCCGTTCCACGCGAAGGTGCCCAGCAGCACCTCGTTCCCCTGCGGGTCGATCGCGCGGACCTCAAGGCCCTTCGCGACCGCCCGCATCCGCAGCCGGTCGGATGCACCGAGGAACTCGACCGACGCGGACTCGATGGCGACCGGCATGCGCACGAGCTGCTTCGTCGCGGGCACGACGTCCTCCATCGCGTCCACGGTCCGCTTGAAGACCGCAGGATCGAGCGCCAGTTCCGGCGGCCCGGACCCGGCCGCGATGCCCAGCGCGAGGACGGATGCGCACGCGAACCACGCGATGGCCCGGAGCACCGCGCTCATCTGCCGCCTCCCGACGCCGGGAGCTTCAGCGAGCCGTCGTACAGCAGTGCCCCGGACGGCAACGCCACGCGGACGGTGAGGTCGAACGTCTTGGGATCGGGCCGGAGCTGGCCCAATTCCTGCTGGAGTCGAGCGCGCTCGTCGGGATCGAGGTCCGGCGTCATGCGCTGCATGATCTCGGCGAGGCGCCGCGACGCATCGGGGTTGGCGACCGCGATGAGCGACAGGCTTCCGTCTTCGGCGACCGCGCGCTGCGCCTTCAGCGTGACGAGGGCTGTGGCGTCCATGATCTCGTTGGTTCCCGCCATGACCACGCGCTCGATGCGCACGGTCCGTGCGCGTCCCTTGCCGGAGAGCACCTGCACGACCAGGGGATCCATCGGGGATGCCTGCACCACCACCGCACGCTGCGAGTCCACAGTGAGCGCCGTCCCGTTCTCCTTCGCGAAGCCGACGGTCGCCGCCATCGATCCGGTGGCATCGAAGACATCGATCGCGCAGCGGTCGAGCACGGCGCGCCACGGCTTCGTCGATGGACCGGCCCGCACGGCGGATGCGAGCGCTTCAGGTGCGGGGTCCTCTGGGCCCTTGATGCGGACGACCACCTCGCGGCCACGGACCGAGGCATCCGCGACAAACCGGTCCATGCCGTCGATCCGGAGTTCGTGTCCCGTCGCGAGCACACCGAACGCGTCGAGCGACGGGGGCGACCGGAACTGGGCCGACGCAGGCGCGGGCGTCCCGGAGGGAGCGCTCCACACAAGCACGACCTCGTCCAGGCGATCCGACGACTCGGTGCGGAACATGCCGGTGGCACCCGACATGCGGCCGGACAGGAGTGGGTGCGGCGCGGCGTCAGGCGCGGGTGTGTCGGGCGCGGCGTCAGGCGCGGGCGTGTCGGGCGCGGGCGTGCCGGGCGCCTGCGTGTTCTCGGGTGACTCCGACGTCTTGGTTTCCGGCTTCGTCGCAGGTGGCGTCGTCGGTTCGGGCGCCGGCTTCGTCGCGGGCGGCGGCGGCGGATCAGCCGGCGGCGGCGGTTCGTGCGTCGGCGGCGGCGTGGGTGCCGGTTCAACCGCAGCAACGGGCGCGTCCGAAGTCGCGCGCCCGTCGGTCAGGGCGTCGGCGGCACGATTGCGGTTCCTGAGAACGGGCACGACCACCACCACGATCAGCAGCGCCACGGCAAGGAGCATCAGGATCCCCATCACCGCCATTGCCGCGCTGCCTCCGAACGGGGCGGACTGGCGCGTGGCCTCCGTGAGTTCCGCCTCACGCTCGGAGCGGATCGGCGCCCGCCGCGGCAGTTCGCGCCGCGGTGCGGGGTCCTCCGGCGCGGCTGGCTCGACGAGGATCTCCTGGGACTTGGCGCGCGCCGCCGCGGCCTTCGCCGCGGCCGCCTTCGCCGAGGCCGCCTGCTTGGCGCGCGCCTCGGCCAACGCCTCCTCGTCGACCCCCGTGCGCGCGACGCGCGCATGGCGACCGTCCGGCGCCTGCCCCGGGCCACGCACCAGGTCGACCACCATGGACTTCGACTGCCGCGCGGCGTCGGCCGCGGGCGTTCCCTCGAGGCAGAACCGCAGCGAGCACGGAACGCCGGCCACGGGCTGCAGGAAGTAGGTCGAGAACGTGAGGCGCCAGCGCGCCCAGTCGGGCAACAGGCAGATCACCTCGTCGGCCAGCGGCAGCGGATCGAGCGACGCAGGCACGATCACGTGGATCGGCTTGCCCTGGTCGCGCAGGAAGGCACTGGCCACCGTGCCCGCCCAGCCCGCGTCGCCGCACGCGGCCATCCACGCGCTGCACACCCGTGGGCCGGCGGCACCCGACGCCGGCACGCGGACGGGCACCTCGATCCACGCAGGCTCGCCTTTCCACGCGCGCCGCAGGAGGCCAGGCTGCCCGAGCAGCCACGCCGGCCCCGCGGGAACCAGCTCATCCGCGCCGAGCACCACGTACGTGGCGATCTTGTTCGTGCGCTGCGTGTGGTCGGGCGGCGCGGGGCCGACCACGCTCAGCACGTGCGCGATGCTCCCCGCGAGGTCGATCCGCCAGAAGGCGAACGCCACCGGACCGTCGCCCGACGGACCCGGCCGGTATCCGCCCAGCGCCTCAAGCCGCGGCACCAGCGCCGGCGGCAGGCCACGCGTCATCGCCACGGTGCAGAACCCGCTGGTGCCCGCGCGCAGGCCCTTGGTCGCGGAGGTGTAGACGAGTTCCAGGGCCATGCGTCGTGGGTGCGGTGCGGGTCAGTCCGCGTCGAGGTCCGTGCTGGCCGAGCCGATGGACTCGCCCGCATCGCCGCGGTCGTTCGCCACCAGGTGCGAGGACCAGCGCGCAAGCGTGTAGAGGAACGGCACCGAGACCCAGCGCGGCGCGATGCGCGAGACCGGCACCTTGAGCAGGCCCGACGCGGGGTCGAGCACCGGCGACGTGCCGATGGCGCTGACGGGCACGTAGATCACGCGCTCGAACGCGTCCTCCGCGGCGGCCACCACCTCGGGCGCCAGGTCGGAGAGCAGCGCGCGCACGCGGTCACTCACCGCGTCGACGCGCCGGATGCCCATCTTGCCGAGGCCCGCACGCTCACGCCAGTACGGGGGCGTGGTGATGTCGACCGCCTCGCCCGACTCCTCGCGGAGCAGCGATCCCCAGATATCGCTCTTGGAAAGCACCACGAACAGCGGCTTCGGCACGCGCTGCTGCGCGGAGAGCCCCGCGTGCATGCGCACGCGGCGGGCCATCTCGACGATGAGCTGGTCCTGCCGCGTCACCTTCGCGCCCGGTGCAAGCTGCGGATCCGAGCTCACCGAGCCCAGCCGCTGCCGGAAGCGGACGTCCTGCGTCGGGTCGAACACGAACGTCAGCACCTGCGCCTGCGCCAGGTGCTGCGTGCCCGGCGCGCGCGCGGTGTCGGCACCGGGGAAGAAGTGCTCGCCTGCGTTGTCGTAGAGCGTGATGAGTTGCGTGAGCCGGTCGGGCGCGTGGCCGTTGACGTGGTCCCGCGAGGGCCGCAACGTGAAGATGTACGGCCGTGCCAAGAGCGTGGCGACGCCCGGGTCGAACTGCACCGAGTTGTACTGCGCGCCCTCGAGCTCGGTCTTGTCGATGTGCACGGCCGCGGACCGGTCCTCGCTCAGGAAGAGCCGCGCCTCGTTGTCGGTGATGGCGCGGTTCATCGCGGGATCGGTGTCGGTGAACGCCACCGAGAAGAGCCGCGCCAGGTCCTCACGCAGCTTCCACATGGCGCTCGCCAGGAAGTAGCTCTTGCCGCTCGAGGGGCTTCCCGCGATCGACATGATGGTCATCGGCCGCTCAAGCACCAGCTGCGGGACCTCCAGGTGGCAGCGCGGGCACGCAAGCCGGCGCGTCCGCGCGCCGCCCGGGTCGATCGCCTCGCGCGCGGGCGTGAAGCGCGACGGCAGGAACCGGACCGGATCCTCGGACGACAGCAGCCGGTCGCCCAGGAGGTCGGGGTGCGTGGCGATCCACAGCACCTCGTCGGGGCGGAACCGGTGCCAGCAGTGCGGGCAGAGGGCGCTGGACTTGAGCTTCCGTGACACGCGTGGATCCTCGTCCGGCCACCCCGCTCCGTCGCGGTTCGGCACGCGCCCCGCAGGCTACCCGCGACGCGCGCGCATCCGCATGAATCGGGAACTTCCTCCCGTACGATCATTGCATGGCCGCGCTGCCACCGATTCCCCCGGGAACCCATGCCCATGCCGGGAACGACGCCATGTGCGAGCCGCGCGAGCGCGCGTCGGCGATCATCGCGATCGTCTTCGCGTTCCTGCTGGCGCTCTGCATCTTCGTTGCGGCCTTCCTGGCCCACCGCGGAGGAGGAGGCTCGGGGCTCGGCGGAAGCGGCGGCCTCGCCAGCTCCGGCATCGGTTCGGGCGACGGCAGCGGCATCGGGCCGGGCCAGGGAACCGGCGCGGCGGACGAAGGGGCCGGGCCGGGCGCGGGCGACGCCGGTGCCGGCCGCGGCAACCGCGGACCCGACGAGGCGATGCCCCCGCCGGGAGATGCCGTGGCCGTCGTCGCGCAGGCGGAGGTCCCGCCGCCCGCCCAACCCACGCCCGAGATCGAGCCGCCCGAGTTCGGGTTCACCGCGCCCGAACCGCCCAAGCCCGCGCCGCAACCGGTGCCGACGGTGGTCGCCACGGGCACGCCGATCGGCCGGCCCACGTCGGGCGCCGCGGGTGCCGGTGGCGGCGGCGGGTCGGAATTCATGGGGATTCGCTCGGCGGGTGAGCACGTCGTCTACGTGATCGACCGCTCCGGGAGCATGAGCAACGACGACCGGTTCATCCACGCGTGCCTGGAACTCAAGCGCAGCATCGAACGCCTGCCTGCGTCCGGGTCCTTCAGCGTGATCTTCTTCAGCGCGGGGCCATACGCCCTGCCGCCCGGTGCCCTGGTGAAAGCCACCAAGCGGTCGAAGGAAGAGGCCGCCAAGTGGATCGACTCGATCATCCCGATGGGGAACACCGACCCGACGCTGGCGCTGCAGCAGGCGCTCGCGATGAAGCCCCAGGCGATCTACCTGATGACCGACGGCGCGTTCGACGTGCCCCCGGCGGTGTTCGGCGTCATCGACCAATACAACGCCGATCGCTCGGTGTCGATCAACACGGTCGCCTTCTATGACCGATCGAGCGAGTTCGTGCTCCAGAAGATCGCCAAGGAGAACAACGGCGACTACCGCTTCGTCGGTCCTGCGGGAGTCTCGCCATGAAGTGGATCCCCGTCCCCGCCGACGCCGGCGCCTCGTGCGACGCGCGCGAGCGCAACGCGGCGCTCGTGGCGATCGGCGCGTGCTTCGTGCTTGCCATCACGGTGCTCTTGATCGCGATCTTCCTGGTGGCCGAACCGGTCGCCTCGCTCCCGACGGTCGCAGGCTCCGGAACGTCCGGCGCGGGGAGCGGCTCAGGTGCAGGATTCGGCGCAGGGATCGGTGACGGCACGGGCACCAGCGGCTCCGGCCCCGGCGCCGGGCAACGCGGCGACGGGCGCGGCCGCACCGCGCCGAACGGCGACCCGACGCCCCGCGGCGCGCTCGTGGGCGCCGCGAACGAGACGCGGCCCGACGCGGGCGAGTCGCTGGTCGACGGCGAGCGCACCGTGGTCCCCGAGTTCGGGTTCACGGTGTCCGACGAGACCCAGCCGCTGACGCCCAATGCCACCACCGCGGGCACGCCCACGGGCGGCGACCGCGAGGGTCGTTCGGGGGCGGGCGGCGGCGCAGGCACGAAGTTCATGGGCATCGAGACCACGGCACGGAAGGTCGTGTACCTGCTCGACTACTCGAGCAGCATGCGTGCGTCGGACCGCCGCATCGATGCGCTGAAGGCCGAACTCGGTCGAAGCGTGCACAAGCTGGCCAACGACGCCGAGTTCTCGGTGGTGCTCTTCGGGCTGCAGCCGCCGGGCATTGACCCGAACGTGCAGCGCACCACGCCGGGCGGCAACCTACGCCCGCCGAACGCGATGGTCATGCCCCCGGGGACGTTGATCGATGCAAACGGCTCGAACAAGGCGAAGGCCACGAGCTGGATGCGGTTCTGCGAGAAGATCGAGGGCGGCGCGACGTATCCCTGGGAGGGCATGCAGCTGGCGCTCGACCTGAAGCCCGAGGTCATCTACTTCCTCACCGACGGCAACTTCGAGGACGGTGACATGAACGACCTCCGCATGGTGCTGCAGGAGTCGGGCAACGGCGTGCGCGTCCACTGCATCGCGTTCGCCAGCGAGGACGACATCCACCACCTGCAGGAGATCGCGGGCACCACGGGCGGGTCCTACGTGCGCCAGCAGGTCGGACGACCGGGCACCCCCACGCCCTGACCCGCACCCACGCCATGGGCGTCACCGTCTTCCAAAGCCTCCCGATCGTGCTGGTGGTGCTCGGGCTCATGCTCGCGGCCGCCGCGCTCGGCACGCGGCTCTCGTCGCGCATCGGCGTGCCGACCTCGCTTGCATTCACCGCCGTGGGCATGATGGTCGGATCGCAGACCGACCTGCGCACACGGATCCTCGACTGGGACGCCGCATACGCCGTCGGCAACGTCGCGCTCGCGCTCATCCTCTTCTACGGCGGCCTGTGCACCGACGTCCGGCGCACCCGCGGCGTGTGGGGTCCATCCATCCTGCTCGCGACGGTGGGCGTGGTGGGCGTCACGCTGGCCACGGCCGGCATCTCGTGGCTGCTCTTCCCGCGCATCGCGTGGGGCGAGGCGCTGCTCCTGGGCGCGGTGCTCGGCTCGACCGACGCGGCCAGCGTGCTCCAGATCCTGGGCAACGAGCGCATCGCAGGGCGCGTGCGCGAGACCGTGGAGCTCGAGAGCGGGCTCAACGACCCGATGGCCTTCGTGCTGGTCGCCGCGTTTACGACCATGGCGCTCGGCGGACCGTTCGAAGCCGGCGCGATCTCCCACATCGCGTGGGAAATGCTCGCAGGCGCCGCGATCGGCCTGGCCATCGGATGGGCGAGCGACCTGGCGCTGGCCGCGTTCGAGGAGGACTCGCCCGAGGTCTACCCGGTGATCACGGTGGCGCTCGCGCTGCTCTCGTACGGCGCCGCCAGCATGGCGGGAGCGAGCGGCCTGCTCGCCGTCTTCATGACCGCGCTCACGCTCGGCAACAGCGGCGACCTCCCGTTCCGCTCGACCATCGTCCGGTTCCACGCGTCGCTCGCATACCTGTCTCAGATCGTGATGTTCTTCGCGCTCGGCGTGCTGGTCATGCCCGAGACCCTCGCCCGGCCCGAACTCATCTCCGGGGGCGTGCTGCTCGCGGCGGCGGTGGCGTTCGTCTCGCGGCCGGTGGTGGTGTCGGCGATCCTGCTGCCGCTGGGATTCTCGCGGCGCGAGACCGCGGCGGTCGCGTGGCTCGGGCTGCGCGGCGCGGTGCCGATCATCCTGATGACGATCCCGATGCTCTCGGTCGAGGGCGCCCACGAGCACGACCGGCTCGCGGCCGGGTTCGGACTCGTGTTCGTGTGCGTGGTGGTCGGGAGCATCATCCCGGGTTCCACGGTGCGGTGGTCGCTTCGGTTGCTGCGCCTGCGGCTTCCCCCACCGCCTCGACCCTCGGCGATGATCGAGCTGGTCACGAAGACGCCGCTCGACACGCGCATGCTGATGCTCGTGGTGCAGCCAGGCGCGCCCATCGAGGGCAAGCTCCTGGCGGACGCCCGCATCCCCGGCGAGATCACGGTGGCGCTCCTGGTGCGCGGACCCCGGACGCAGCGCATCCGCGGCGACACGCGATTCGAGGCCGGCGACGAGGTCGCCGTGAGCCTGCCCGATCGGATGATCCCCGTGGCGCGCCAGCTCTTCGGCGACGTGCACGAATGATCCGTTGACGCGTGCCGGCGCGCCGGGCGCGCGGTCACTGCCTGGGCGAATCCGCGCGCTCGCGGCGCGTGACGTCCATCACCAGCACCAGGTTCATGAGCCCGCCGAGCGCGATGAAGAGCGTGCCGAACTCGTTGGCCGCGCCGACGCCCTTCAGGCTCGACACGGTGAAGGACCCCTGGGCCGGGCGCCCCGCCGCATCGGTCGGTGGCGGCGTGGGAAGCAGCGTCCCGACGCGACCGGACTTGAGCATTGAACGGTTTGCCCAATCGGTGCCGTAGGCGATGGGGCCGTTGAGCGACTGCGCGAGGAACCAGGGGAAGTCCTCCTCGCTGTCGACTGCATCGATGCCGCCCACGAGCAGGCCGCTGGCGAACATGCCGAGCACGGCGACCATCGCGAGCACACCACGCCGGCGGTAGCCGAGGGACAGGTGCCCGAGGCCCGGCAGCAGCATCGCGAGCACCGGCGCCCGGACTCCGCTCACGCTGCGCGAGGCGAGCGGGACCAGCGCGATCACGGGCGCGAGCATGCCGATCATCCCAAGTCCCCCACCCTGCGCAAGGAATGGGACGCCAGCGAGTGCCGGTGCAGCGGATGGGACGTGCGCATCGCGCGCGTCGGCCGATGGGGGCGCGGCGGGTGCGGCGGGCGCGGCGGGTGCGGCGGGTGCGACCGGCGCCGAACTCCCACCCTTCGCGGCTCCCGGGCCTGCGGCCGGAAGTCCCGCCGCCCATGCGATGCCTTCCGCGATGTGCGCACGGAACAACGGCTCAGCGAAGCTCTCCTTGGTGTGGCCGCCGGCCGTGTACCAGGAGCGGCCGCCGTCGAATTCGTGGCACCACGCCGCCGGATGGTCGGCGCCCATCGTGGCCGCGCCGGGCGCGTAGCTGCGCTCATCGAGGTTCGCGAGCACGTGCACGCCGCGCCGGGGGTTCTCCTGGAAGGAGTACCACTCGTCACTGCGACGCCATTCCGTCGGCAGCATGCGCGTCGACGGGTGGGTGCGGTCCTCGACGCGGACCACGGCCTCCTGCACGGGCGGGTGCGTCGCGAATCGCGCGCCCACCAGCTTCCCGTACCACGGCCAGCCGTACTCGGTGTCGGTGGCTGCATGGATGCCCGCGAAGCCGCCGCCCGCACGGATGTACCGCTCGAACGCCGCTTCCTGCGATGGGTCGAGCACGTCACCGGTGGTCGAGAGGAACACCACCGCGCGGTAGCGGCGCAGGGAATCTTCCGCGAACGCGGATGGATCCTCCGTGGCGTCGGTCTCCCACCGCCCAGCGCCGAGCTCCCGCACGGCGGCGATCCCTTCGGGAATCGAGGCGTGACGGAAGCCCGCGGTGCGGCTGAAGACCAGGACACGGGGCAGCGCGTCGCCGGGCATCGCGGCCTGCGCGAGCACGGGCGTCGCAAGGGTGGCCACGATGCACGTGATCGATGCGGTCCGCGGAGCCATCGCTTGCATCGTAACCGTCGCGGGACGCACGATCGCGCGGATACACTTTCACCATGACTCCCGACGAGCAGAAGCAGCCGCTCAACACCGGAATGCCCTCGGGCGGTGACGGATGGAACGAGGTGGTCGACCGCCGCACGGGCCTCGACCGCCGGGCCGAGGCCGAGAAGGCCGGCGGAGCCGATCCTTCCAACCTCGAACGCCGCCGCGGGCCGGGCCGGCGCCTGACCGACTTCATCAAGACCGCCGAGGAAGGCGAGATGAACCGGGAGCAGTACCTGTTCCTGCTCGCCATCGACACCTTCAAGCGCGTCAACCACAAGACGTTCCCCGCGTGGACCGACGTGCTCGAAATCATCCGCAAGCTCGGCTATCGCAAGACCATGCCCAGCGAGCTGAACCTGGGCGCGCGCGCCACGGACTGGACCGAGAAGGCCGACGCGCCGAGCGGCGTCGACAAGCTGGCCGAGCGACGCGAAGAGTGACCGACGGGTGACCGGCAGGCGACCAACGAAGAACGCGCGCCGTTTCCGGCGCGCGTCTTCGTGTTGGGAGCCCCGAGGGGCCACCGGTCGCGGGTCGCGGATGCGCGGCTCCGACAGCCGCCGCGCGTTGCCTACGACCGGTTCTTGAAGAAGTCCGCGTTGATCTGGATGTACTGCTTCCACTCCGAAGGAAGGTCTTCCTGCGGGTAGATGGCATGCACGGGGCACTCGTCCACGCACAGCCCGCAGTCGATGCAGGTGTCGGGGTCGATGTAGAGCTGCTTCGCGTCGGCGTGCGCGGACTCGCCCTTGCCTGGGTGGATGCAATCCACGGGGCAGACCTCGACGCACGCCGCGTCCTTCGTTCCGATGCAGGGTTCAGCGATGATGTGTGCCATTGCGTGTTCGCTCGATTCGTGCGCGGCCGCGGGCGCGATGCCGGGCGGGGCGCGGAATCCTACAAAAGCCAACAGGGCCGGCGCTCGCCGGCCCTGCTGGTGTTGTCCGGTCGAGCAGTATTACTTGCTCTTCTTCTTCGCGGTCTTCTTCG
>CANLMX010000018.1 GCA_947492385.1 Planctomycetaceae bacterium
ACTGCGCGGACGCCGAAGGCGGACGCAGCGGACCGGCGAAGCCGGGACGCACACACCGACCCGGAACGAGAAACCCAAGGCCAGAGGCCTTGGGCTTTCGAGTGAGGAGTCGGGGTGACAGGATTTGACGCCGCGCAGCGGCGCAGAAGACTGCGCGGACGCCGAAGGCGGACGCAGCGGACCGGCGAAGCCGGGACGCACACACCGACCCGGAACGAGAAACCCAAGGCCAGAGGCCTTGGGCTTTCGAGTGAGGAGTCGGGGTGACAGGATTTGAACCTGCGGCCTCTTGCTCCCGAAGCAAGCGCTCTAGCCAAGCTGAGCTACACCCCGCGATCGCGGTCCCGACGGGTCGGGCCGCACATCCTACCGATCTCCGCCCCACACCTGAGGGCCCAGAATCAACGGTTTCAGGTGCGTTTGAAAGATCGGAGCCCGAGTGGCATTCGGCGCGTTATCACGCTCACGCTCGACGCGCCATCCCGCGCTCCGTCGTGCGTGATCCGGAAACAATCAGATAATCGAATCTTGTCGCTTCAGGAACCGGGGTTACATTCCGACGGTGTCCTCACGCCCCTCGGGCGCCGGCGTTCGGCGTTCGAGGGGACGTTGGGACGTGCCTTTCGTGCGGGCCGGCAGTTGAAGCCCGAGTTCATTTCCACCTTTACGGAGCATTGAGCACCATGGTTCACCACTTCAACCGCTTCGGGACGTTCGTGGCTGCGGCCACGTTCGCCACGGGGCTGTGCACGGCGACGACGCTCGCCCAGAGCACGACGTGCGCTGGCGCGGCTGCGGCCGTCGTCGGCAGCAACCCGTTCGCCACGTCCGCCGGGACCGGCAACCAGATCGTGACGACGAACGCCGCCGGAACGCTGACCACGACCATCAACAACGCGCGTTGGTTCAGCTTCACCCCGGCCACGACGGGCAACTACGAGTTCTCCGCGTGCGGCTCGGTGGGCGACACCAAGCTCGCCATCGGCACTGCGTGCCCGGCAGGCAACTTCCTGTCGCTTGCCTACAACGATGACTCCTGCGCCTGCTCGTCGGGCTGCACCGGCAACTACTCCAGCCGGCTCAATGCCTCGAACACCGGCCTCCCGCTGACCGGCCAGCTCACGGCCGGCACCACGTACTACGTGGTCATCGGTGGCTTCGGCGCCGCCGACGTCCCGAGCGGCAACCTCGTGATCAGCGCGTCCGCCCCGCCGCCGCCGCCGTCCGACCCCTGCCTCAACCCGCAGGTCGCGGTGCTCGGCGCGAACACGCTGCCCAGCAACGCCACCAACCCGAACCTGGCCGTGTCCTGCGGCACGGTGGGCGCGACCGCGGCCAGCAAGGCCAGCTACCTGAAGTTCACGGCGCCGAGCTCGGCGTCGTATACGGTCGACACGTGCGCCGGGACGACCGACACCATCCTCGCTGTGCTGACCACGTGCGGCGATGCCGCCACCGAGATCGCCTGCAACGATGACACCTGCGGGCTGCGGTCGCAGGTGACCTTCGATGCGACGGCCGGCAGCGTCTACTACATCGCCGTCGGCATGTGGAGCACCACCGCGGCTCCGCCGGCGAATTTCCTCGTGAACGTCGCCGAGGCCCTCCCGCCGAGCGACCCGTGCCTCAAGACGGCCGAAGCCGTGGTCGGTTCGAACACCGTCAACTCCACCCCGGGTGGACCGGTGTGCGCGCTCGGCTGCGGCGAGTTCCTCGCCGACGCCAACAACCCGACCTACGTGCGCTTCACCGCGCCGGCGGCCGGCACCTACGTCGCGGGCGTCTGCGGCAACGCCGCCGATGACACCGCGATGGGCGTCCTCACGATCTGCGGCGACGCGTCGTCCAGCATCGCGTGCGACGACGACGGCTGCGGCATCTTCATCGGGCCCTCGCAGGTGGTCTTCAGCGCCGACGCCGGCGTCGAGTACTTCATCGCGATCGGCATGTTCGACGACACGACGGCGCCCCCGGCGACCTTCGAGCTCGTGATCGCCGAGGCCGCCGACGTGTGCGGCGAGACGGCCGATGCGGTCGTCGGCGCCAACACGCTGACGGTCAACCCGAACGCGGCTCCGCTGACGGTGCCGTGGGTCCCCATCACGATCTCGACGGTGAACTACCTGCGCTTCACCCCGGACCAGGACGGCACCTTCACGGCCAGCGCCTGCGCCAACTCGGGCGTCGACACGGTCGTGTTCATCATGACCGAGTGCGGCGTGGGTGACTCGGCGTTCATCGGTGCCGACGACAACTGCGGCGAGCAGTTCGGGCCCTCCACGGTCACGTGGCCGGGAACGGCGGGCACGACGTACTACATCGCCGTCGGCGGCTATGACGCGTCCGTGATCCTTCCGCCGACGCTCGAGATCGAGGTGTCGGCGCAGTACTGCACGCAGGGCTTCGACCCCTGCGCGGCGGGCAACGTCACCACGGTCCAGGCAGGGATGAACTCGGTGCCCGTCGATTGCGGCGCCCCGAACCTCGACCTGTCCTGCTGCTGGACGCCGGAGTTCGGCGATCCCGTGATCGCCAAGGCGAACTTCATGCGCTACGTGGCATCTGCGAGCGGTCCCGTGACCGTGAACACGTGCTCGCAGTGCGTGGATGCGCGCCTTGCGGTGCTCACCTCGTGCGGCACGGCCGACTCGTCCAACTTCGTCGCTGCAGACGATGACGGATGCGCCGACCAGTGCTTCTCGTCGAGCCTGACGTTCGACGCGGTGGCCGGCACGACGTACTTCATCGCCATCGGCGGCTACATCGAGCCGGGCTTCGAAGCCACCGTCCCCGCGACGATGGACGTCGAGATCTTCACGCCGCTCAACCCCTGCGACCCCGCCAACATCGGCGTGGCGCAGATCGGCGAGAACCAGGTGATCCCGAGCTCGGCCTACCCCGCGCTCGACGTGGCGGGCTCGCCCTGCACGTTCCCCTTCGCGCCGCAGGCGATCGCCTCGGCGAAGTACTTCACGTTCGTCCCCGGCGCCACCGGCCTGCACCTGTTCGAGCAGTGCGGTGACACCGGCACGACGGTCGACTGCCGCATGGGCATCCTGACCTCGTGCGGCGACGCCAGCACGTTCCTGATCTGCGACGACGACGGCTGCACCGCAGGTGCCGCTCCGTACACCTCGCGGTTCGAGATCGAGCTGACCGCCGGCCAGACCTACTACCTGGTGGTGGGCGGCTACAGCGCGGCGGCGACCGGTCCGTTCAACATCGTGATCTCGGGTCCGGAGCCGCAGGGCTGCGTTGAGGACCTGAACAACGATGGCTTCATCAACGGACAGGATCTGGGCATCCTGCTCGGCAACTGGGGCGCATGCACCAGCACGCCGTGCCAGGGCGACTTCACGGGCGACGGCTTCGTGAACGGCCAGGACCTGGGCGTGCTGCTCGGCGCCTGGGGCGCCTGCCCGAACTGAGGCCTGGCCGAACGGCCAGCGCTCCAATGCCTCTTCCGCCGCCCGCACCCATTGGGTGCGGGCGGCGCGCTTTTGCGTGGATTGCGCGGGAAGCTTCCTTGATTCAACCAGGTTCCGGAACATCCTTTTCGCACCATGAGCCCCGACCGCATCCGCGAACGCCTCCGCCTGCACGCCTTCCGAGCCGCCGCACTCGCCGCGGCCTGCGCCGCCCCCGCCAGCGCGGACGTGATCGCGTGGGACCTGAACCGCGCGATTCCGACCACCCTCGACGGTCTCTACATCAAGGTGGACACGCAGCAGTCGACCACGAGCGCGGGAACGGGCCTGCCCGGCTGGGACATCAATCCCTACGGTTCGTCGTCACTGAACTTCTTCGCTTCGTCGACCGCGCCGAATCCCGCGTCGACGTACGTCCGCACGCAGACGTCGGGCGGCCCCAGCAACCTCGCGCTCGGCGTCGTCGTGGGACCGTCCTCGACGTACGTCAACAGCACCACGGCCGTGATCACGTCGGCGGGGGTCGGTTCCAACGGATGGACGCTCAACGCCATCAACTACGTCGGGTTCCGGTTCCACAACAACACGACCAACACCATCAACTACGGGTACGCGGCCGTCCAGGTGGGCGCGACCGTCACGGAGCGTTCTTTGCTCAAGGTCGCGTACGAGAACTCAGGTGCGGCGATCGCCGTGGGCGCGGAGGCCGGGCCATACGACCCGTGCTCGGCGGGCAACCCCGCGCTGGTCGTCGGCAGCAACGCCCTCGGATTCAACCAGCTGAGCGCGGCCGACCTCGACCCCGGATGCGGGCTGGTCCTCCACAAGGCGAACGTGTTCCGGTTCACCGCGACCACCGACGGCGAGTACTCCTTCAGCACATGCGCAGGAACGCAGGACACGCGCATGGCCCTGATGTCGGCCTGCCAAGGCGGAACCACCTACGCGTGCAACGACAACTGCACCGGCGGCAGCGGATCGACCATCGTGCGCACGCTCGCCGCGAACGAAGTGGTCTTCCTTGCGGTCGGGGCGGCATCGCCGAGTTCCTCGCTCGCCTCGCCGACCACGATCGTGGTCAGCCCGCCGCCCCTCCTCGCATGTGCGACGTCACAGGTCCTCGCATTCGGCGACAACGCCTATGACAACGCGGTCGCGACCCAGAACCAGACGGTGAAGAACAGCATCACGAACGGAACGACCACCATCTACAAGGGGACCTGGTTCCGCTTCGTCCCGACGGTCACCGGCGACTACACGTTCTCGCTGTGCGGATCCGTCAATGACACGCGGATCGCGATCGGCACGCAGTGCCCGGGCGTCGGCTCGCGCTTCGAGTCGCTGGCATACAACGATGACGCGTGCCCGTGCACGTCGGGGTGCGGATCGCCGACGCAGTCCAGCTTTTCAAGCCGCCTGAACTCCACGAACAGCGGCATCCCGCTCAACCAGCCGCTCTTTGCGGGCCAGACCTACTACGTGCTGATCGGCGGATACAGCGCGACCACGCAGCCCACCAGCGGAACGCTGGTGATCGATGGACCGCCGCAGGTGCCTGCGTGCCCCGGCGACCTCGATGGCGACGGCAGCGTCAACGGCGTCGACCTGGGGATCATCCTCGGCAACTGGGACACCGCGAACCCGATCTCGGACCTGAACGGCGACGGCGCGACCAACGGCCTCGACCTCGGGATCCTTCTCGGGGGTTGGGGCAGCTGCCCCGCCTGAACGCGCTCCCGCACGCTGCGGGGCTCGGCCCGCCCGGATCGTTCGACCGCCCCGTGCCCCCGAGGGGCACGGGGAGGTCGGTCCCGGCCTACCATTCACGGAATGCCCACGGCCCGGTCGACCCGCCCGGCGATCCTGGATGACGCCCCCGCCTCGGCGGGGGCGGCTGCGTTGGCGTTGGCGGCGAAGCTCGATGGACTCCCGCGGCCGCGTGAGCGGAGCTTCGTGCGGGCCGAGGTACACGTCGAGGACGTCGACTTCCTCCGCTGGCTGCGCGGGGCGCCCGCGGGCACCCGGCGCTATTTCCGCGACCGTCAGGGCAAGATCGAGCTCGCGGGCCTCGGGGTCGCCGCACGCGACGAACCGGGCCTGCACGCCGAATGGGCGCAGCTTCCGGTCCGGGGACGGGTGGGAACCGCGTCCGCGTGGTTTCTGGCGCTTCCGTTCGATCGCGAGCGCCCGCGCGACGCGGCATGGCGGGGGTTCGGCGAGCTGCCATGCGTGCTCCCGACGGTGGAACTTCGGCGTGCAGGCGAGCACGCGACGCTGGCCGTGAACGTGACCGCATCGACCGATCGCGGGCGCGTGCGCGACCTCCTCACGCGCCTTGCCAGCCCGTCGGGCACGTGCGCGGTCGAGCCCGCGCTGGTCCGCCAGGACGACCCCTGCGACGAGGCGGGCTGGATGCATTCCGTGGACGCGGCACTTGCACGGATCCGAGGGGGATCGATGCGCAAGGTGGTGCTCGCGCGTCGCCGCCGCTATCGGGCGAGCTCGGCGCTCGATCCGGTGGCCGTGCTCTCGCGCCTGGCCGCGCGCGAGTCGCGCGGATTCCGATTCCTCGTGGAGGTCGCGGTGGGACGGGCATTCGTCGGCGTGACTCCCGAACGGCTCGTGTCACGCACGGGCGCCTCCGCGCGCAGCGAGGCCGTCGCCGGGACGCGCCCCCGCGGCGTCGACGCCGTGGCCGACCGGCTGCTCGGCGAGTCGCTGCTCGCGAGCGCGAAGGACCGCACCGAGCACGAGCTCGTGGTCGAGCGGGTGCGCGACGCGCTCGCAAGCCACGCAGAGAGCGTCCGGACCGATCCCGACCCGCGCCTGCTGCGTCTGGCCTACGTCCAGCACCTGCTGACACGGGTGCATGCCGACCTGCGCGAAGGGACCGGCGACGTCGACCTCGTCGATGCGCTGCATCCGACGCCTGCGGTGGCAGGAGCGCCGGTCACGCGCGCGATCGACGCGCTGCGGGAACTCGAGACGTTCGACCGCGGGCTGTATGCCGGGCCGCTGGGCGTGATGTCGGCCGATGGCGCCGAGGTGGCGGTCGCGATCCGGTCCGCGCTCGTGGAGGGCGACCGGCTCACCGCGTTCGCGGGTGCGGGCATCGTCGAGGGCTCCGACCCTGCCGAGGAGTGGCGCGAGACCGGGCACAAGCTGCTCGCGTTCGAGCGGCTCGCGAGCTGACGGCATGCGCGACGCACCGAACCTCAACCTCGCCTGGACGTCGCTCGCGGCCGAGGAATGCCGGCGCCTGGGGGTGCGGCATGCGGTGATCAGCCCCGGCTCGCGCAGCGCGCCGCTGGCGGTGGCGTTCGCGCGCCACGGCGGCATCGCGGTGCACGTCGCGCACGACGAGCGCGCCGGCGCGTTCATGGCGCTCGGGATCGCGCAGTCATCGGGCGTGCCGGCGGTCGCGGTGATGACGAGCGGCACGGCCGTCGCGAACGTGCTGCCGGCGGCGGTCGAGGCGCGCGTCTCGCGCGTGCCGATCCTCGTGTTCGCGGCCGACCGCCCGCCCGAACTTCGCGACTGCGGTGCGAACCAATCGATCCCGCAGGCCGGGCTCCTCGACGGAGCCGTGCGATGGTCCGCGGACGTTCCGTGCCCGAGCACCGAGATCCCGGCCGAGTTCGTGCTTTCGACCGTCGACGAGGCGTTCGCGCGGGCGTGCGGGATCGGCAGCGGGCTCGCGGGTGCGGTGCACCTGAACTGGCAGTTTCGCGAGCCGTTGGCCCCGGAGGAGCGTGCGTGGGACCGTGCGTGGCTCGGCTCGGTGGCCCGCTGGAGCCGTGGACGGTCGCCATGGCGGCGCACCGCGGCGGTCCGCGCCGAGCCGGTCCGCGTGGACCAAGGCATCGTCGTCGCGGGCCTGGGCGCGCACCGCGCGATTCCCGCCTCGTGGCGCGGCACGATGCTTGCGGATGCCTCCAGCGGCCGCTCGGCACCGGGTCGCGCGGGCGCGGACCTGGTGCTGCGAAGCGCGCTCGCGCACCCGCCGCTGTCCGATGCGTTGGCCCCGGAACGAATCACCGTCGTCGGCGGCGGCATCGCGTCGAAGCGCCTGGCGGAGTGGATCGCGCGGCAGCCATGCCCCACCGTCACCGTGGGCGCGGGCGATCCGCGCAACGATCCGCACCACCGGGCGCAGGAGGCGCTCGCAGGCGCCGCCATGCTCGCGCCCGGCCGCGCGCTGGCGTCGCACGCGGGATGGGCGCGCGCGCTGCGGACGGCCGAGCGTGCCGCAGCGCGGGCGCTGTCCGACGAGCGCGCGCTGAGCGAACCTGCCGCGATCGCGACCGCGATGGAGGCCGCGTCCGCCGCTCGTCGCGGGACCGTGTTCCTCGGCTCGTCGATGCCGGTGCGCGACGCCGACTTCCTCTCGATCACGCCGCCGGCCGGATGGTCGGCAGGGGCGAACCGCGGCGCGAGCGGCATCGACGGGCTGGTATCGACCGCGACAGGCCATGCCACGGCAACGCAGGCCCCCGTGCTTGCGTTCGTCGGGGACGTGAGCGCGTTGCACGACCTCAACGGGCTGCAGCTGGCCTCGAAGGCCGAGTCCCCGCTGGTGGTGGTCGTCCTCAACAACGACGGCGGCGGCATCTTCCGCTATCTGCCGATCGCGAAGCACGGCGACGTGTTCGAACGGCTCTTCGCGACGCCGCACGGCCGCTCGTTCGCCGCGTTCGCGAAGGCGTTCGGATTGCCGTCCGAGTCTCCGCGCTCGCGCGCCGCGCTAGGAGCCGCCGTGCGCCGCGCGATGCGCCGGGGAGGCGCGACGCTCATCGAGGTCACGTGCACGCGCGAGGCGAGCGAGGCCGCGCGCACGCGCGTCGCGGCCGCGTCCGATGCCGCCTTGAGGCGGGCGTTCGCGTGACCGCGTCCGCGCGCCGGGTCACGCTGGTGCACGGATTCCTCGGGTCGACCGAGGACTGGGACGGCGTCGTGCAGGCGCTCGGGGCGGGGATCGACGCCGACCGCGTCGCGTTGGCTGAGCTCGGGTGCGAATCGGTCGAGGCCGCCGCGCACGCGCTGGCCGGGCGAGTCACGGCGCGCGGCGCCCATGCGCTGGTCGGGTACTCGCTCGGCGGGCGCATCGCGCTCGCGGCAATGGCGCACCTTCCCGAGGGGATCCCGCTCGTGCTCCTTTCGACCGGCCCCGGCGTCGAGGACAATGCGCAGCGCGCAGCGCGCGCCGCCGAGGACGACGCGCGTGCCGCGGCGATCCGGCGTGACGGCCTCGCGTCCTTCGTCGAGACGTGGTACCGGATGCCGATGTTCGCGGCGCTGCGTGCTTCGCCCGGGTTCGAGCGCGTCCAGGCGCGCCGCGCCTCGGGCGACGGCGAGTTCTGGGCGAAGTGCGTCGCGGGGTGCTCGCCCGGACGATCGGCACCGCGCTGGGACCTGCTCGGCCGGCTCGCGCCCGGCTCCGCGTTCGCGGTCGGCATCGAGGACGACCGCTATGCTTCGAATGCCGATCGCGCCGAGCGCACCGCGCCAAGCCTGCGCATCGATCGCATCGCGGGCGCAGGCCACGCGCTGCCCATCGAGGCGCCCGCCGCGTGCGCCGCGATCGTCGAGCACGCACTCCGGACACGACCATGACCACGAAGACCCCCGCGGCCAAGCCATCGACCGAGACCACGGAACGCATCCGCCCCGCACTCGCCTGGCGCGAGATCGACAAGGGCTTCGCGGAGGTCCGCTACCACACGGCCGAGGGCATCGCCAAGATCACCATCAACCGGCCCGAGGTGCGGAATTCCTTCACGCCGCGCACGGTCGAGGAAATGCGGGCGGCGCTGCTCGATGCGCGGCAGGACAAGGACGTGGGGGTCGTGATCCTGACCGGCGAAGGGGAGCGCGCGTTCTGCGCGGGCGGCGACCAGCGCGTCCGTGGGCACGCGGGCTACCGCGCCGAGGGTGGGACCGAGATGCTCAACGTGCTTGAGTTCCAGCGCGAGATCCGCACTTGCCCGAAGCCCGTCGTCGCCATGGTGGCCGGCTGGGCCATCGGCGGCGGCCACGTGCTGCACATGATGTGCGACCTCACCATCGCGGCGTCGAACGCGCGCTTCGGCCAGGTGGGCCCGCGCATGGGAAGCTTCGACGGCGGCTACGGCGCCAGCTACATGGCGCGCATCATCGGGCAGAAGCGCGCCCGCGAGATGTGGTTCCTCTGCCGCAGCTATTCGGCGGAGGAGGCGCGCGACATGGGGCTCGTGAACACGGTCGTCGGGGTCGCCGAACTCGAAGAGGTGACGGTCCAGTGGTGCCGCGAGATGCTCGCGAACTCGCCGACTGCGATCCGCGCCCTGAAGGCCGCGCTCAACGCCGACTGCGACGGGCAGGCCGGCCTGCAGGAGCTCGCGGGCATCGCGACGATGCTCTACTACATGTCGGACGAGGCCAAGGAAGGGCGCGACGCGCAGCTCGCCAAGCGCGCACCCGACTTCCGCAAGCACTCGCCGTGAACGCGCCCGCCGTCGAGCGCCCATCGACCCGCGGCATGCACGGCATGCGTGCGTGGATCGGCGCGATCCGGCCGAAGACCCTCGGAGCGTCGCTGTGCCCGGTCGCCATGGGTGCGGCGCTGGCGCAGCACGACGGCGCGTTCGCGTGGACTCCCGTGCTCGCCGCACTGGCGGGTGCCTGCCTGCTGCAGGTGGCCAGCAACCTGGCGAACGACCTGTTCGACGGCGTGCGCGGGACCGACTCGGGCCCGCGCATCGGGCCGGCGCGCGCGGTGGCGAGCGGCACAATCAGCCCGCGTGCGATGGCGATCGCGCTGGCGTGCACGCTGGCGCTGGCCGCGATCCCGGCCGCGTACCTGACGGTGCATGCCGGTGTCGCGTTCGCCATCATCGGCGTGCTCGGCGCGGCGAGTGCGGTTGCGTACACGGCGGGTCCGGCGCCGCTCGCGTACGTGGGCCTGGGCGACCCCTTCGTGTTCGCGTTCTTCGGGCCCGTGGCGGTGGCCGGCACCCGCGCAGCGTGCGACGGAACATGGTCTGCCGAGGCCGCGTTCCTCGGCATCGCGCCGGGGGCGATCGGCGTGTGCCTCCTCGCGACCAACAACCTCCGGGACCGCGTCGGCGACGCCAAGGCAGGCAAGCGCACGTCGGTCGTCCGGTTCGGCGAGCGGTTCGGGCGCGCGCTGATCACCACGTGCCAGGGCGCGGCGATCGCGGTGCCGCTGGCCGCGACGGCGATGTTTGGGCTTCCGGCGGCGCCTGCACTGGTGACGGCCGTCCTTGCCGCGGCGTTCCTGCCGCTCGGCGTCGCGGTGGTGCGCGGGCGCGACGGCGCGGCGCTCAACGGGACGTTGGCCGGTTTCGGTGCCCTGCTCTATGCGTACGGGTTGGTGTTCGCGTGCGCCTTGGCACTCTCGCGAGGCGCCGCTGCGCCATGACGGGCCGCACAGCGAGCCTTGCACGGGCGTCGTTCGGCGTCCGTCGCGCGGATGCCGAGGTGGTGGGATGCACCGTGCGCGAGGCGGTCTTCGTTCGGCTGGCGCAAGGAGGCCGCGCCGGCTTCGGGGAGTGTGCGCCCCTCGGGGCGTCCTCCACCGAGACGCTGGCCGCGTGTGTGCGCGCGCTGGAGGCATGGGCGCACGCGGGCGCGCCCGATGCAGTTCCCTTCGACATGCCGGCACCCGCGAGGTTCGCGGCCGCGAGCGCGCTCGAGATGCTGGCGGGATTCGGCTCGCGCCAGGGACCGATGGTTCCCGTGGCCGCGTACTGGGGCGCGGGACCGAACATGCTCGATGCGCGGGCGCTCGACGGACTGATGGGCGCACGATCGGTGAAGGTCAAGATCGGCCGGGCCGAGGCGCGCGACGAACGCCGCATGCTGGAGTGCCTGCTCGAATCGCTGCCGGGCGCCTGCCTGCGGCTCGACGGAAACCGATCGATGCGCATCGACGCGTGCACCGCGCTCGTCGCCGGGCTCCCGCGCGAGCGCATCGAGTACTTCGAAGAGCCGATCGAAGATCCTGCGATGCTCGGCGCGCTCCGCGACGCGACCGGGATCCACGTTGGGCTCGACGAGCTCATCGTCGACCCGCATCCGGACGCTGCCTCGCTGCGCGACCGGCTCACGGCGGAGGGGCACGCGTGCGCATGGGTCCTCCGCATGTCGCGCATCGGGACGACCGGCGAAGTGCGTGCGCTGATGCACCGTGCCGCCAGCCTCGGATGTGACCCCGTCCTCTCGACGGCTTACGAGAGTTCGTGGACCATCCTGCTCGGCGCTCACCTTGCGGCCGAGGCCGGGGCGACGCGAAGGCCCCATGGGCTCGGGACGGCGCGGGTGCTCGCGAACGATGCATGCCGCCCTGCGGCACCGGTCGACGGCTGCATTCCCTGCATCCCGCTTCCAGTCCCGCTGGAGGGTGGTTGGTGAGGCCCGCACCGCACGTTGTCGCGATGGTCGTGCACGCCGGCGTCGATCCGATGCCGGCGCTCCGCGAGCAATGGGCGCGCGGCCGTTCGGTGCTGCTCCTTGGCAGCACGCTGCCGCAGGCCGCGCGTGAACACGCGATCCGGGATTCCCGCGCGACCGAGGTGCTGGACTCCGCCGATCGTGCGGCGCACACGGGGTCGAGCGCGCTCCTGCGGGCCGGCGACCATCCACCCGACGCGGGCGTGCTCATCGCCACCAGCGGGTCGACGGGCGCGCCGCGACTGGTCGAACTCCCGCTCGACGCGCTCGAGGCGAGTGCCACCCTCGGCACGGCCGCGGTTCCCTTCGGGCCGGGCGACGCATGGCTCGCATCGCTTGCGCCGCAGCACGTGGGAGGGCTGATGGTGCACGTGCGTGCGGCGGTGCTCGGAGGGCGGGCGATCCATGGGGCGCTTCCGCGCACCTGGTCGGACCTTGAAGGCGCGACGCACGCATCCGTGGTTCCGGCGCAGCTGGTCCGGCTGCTCGAGGATCCATCCAGCCTGCCCCGCAGCCTCAAGGCCGTCATGCTCGGCGGCGCGTCGAGCCCCGCATCGTTGCGGCGCGCAGCCGTCGCGCGAGGCATCCCGGTCTTCACCACCTACGGCATGACCGAGACCGCGTCCCAGGTCGCGACGGGGCCCGCCGACGCGGTGGACGATGGATCGCCGGTCGGCCCGCCGCTGCCGGGCATCCACGTCACGATCGACGCGACCGAACCGGGCACGGCCGGCGAGATCGTCATCGAAGGACCCGTGCTCGCGCGGGCCGTGATCGCGAACGGCGTGCGCACTCCGCTTGCGCGGCCGCACCGCTCGCGCGACGCGGGGTTCCTCGATGCGGGCGGCCGGCTCCAGGTGGTGGGGCGGCTCGACGCCGTGATCAACTCCGGCGGCCGCAAGATCCACCCGGAGGCGATCGAGCGCGTGATCATGTCCGTGCCCGGCATCCGTTGCGCCTGCGTGGCAGGGGTTCCGCACCCGCGATGGGGCCAGCGGCCGGTGGCGTTCGTCGATGCCGCCGATGGATCGGCACGCGCCATCGTCGCGGTGCTGCGCACAGGCCTGGCCGCGCACGAGATTCCCGATGCGCTGCTGCGCATGCCGCCCGACGAATCGAGCCTGATGAAGCCCTCGCGCGTCCGCCTCGCCGCACGGCTCGCAGCGGGCGAGCGGTTCGAGGAATTGCGCTGATTCGACGCCCGGTCGGCGCCGCCACGGGCCCGCGATCCACGGGGCGCGCTCGTCAATCGAGCGACGAAGTCTGGCGCTGCGATCGCTCGAGCCATGCGCGCAGGTCGGCGGCGAGCTCGGTCGATCCACCGCGCGCGGCATCCACGGCGGCCCGCCGGACGCGCACCTCGATGGCCACGTCGCCGTCGAGCTCCATCGACCACGCGAGCGTGTAGCTGGTGCGCCCGATACGGACCCCCGAAAGGCGCACCATCAGGCGGTCACCCACCCGCACCGGGCGCCGGAAGTCGGCCTCGCAGTGCACGACCGGCGTCGGGGCGTGCGCGCCGTCGAGCATCCCGCGGAGGCTCAGGCCGCCTGCTTCGAGCCATCGCTCGAAGAACTCCTGCTCGACCTGGAACGCATTGGCGAAGAATATGACGCCCGCGGCATCCGAATGCTTCAGCCGGACGGTGAAGTGATCGCGCAGGTCGTCGGGCTGCATCACGGGACGATACGTCACGGGGGTTATTGGAATGACTTCCGTGCCCAAATCCCGCACGTTCACCCTGACTTTCAGGCGACTTGCGGGGAATGCGTGTCATGTTCGGGAGTTCTGCGGCCATCGACCGCACGGACGCCTCCCCATGCCTCTTGCATCGCTCCTCACCGTCGTTACCACGATCGCCCTCCATGCCCAGGTCGTGCCTGGCGACGACGCGTCCACAGCTGCCGTTTCGGCACTGGCAACGACCGCCGAATCCCACGGGCGCGCGCAGATTCGCCTGCCCGGCGTGGGACCGGTGACGCTCTCGCTCCGACCGATGCGCGCGGTGGCACCGGATGCGGTGGTGGAAACCGGCACCGAACGGCGCGCGGTCGATCCTGCGCTCACGAAGGCGTTGCATGGCGTGCGTCACTACGAGGGCACCGTGGACGGCCTGGCCGGATCAAGCGCCTACGTCGCGGTCGGTTCCACGGGCGTCGCGGCGATGGTCGACCTTGGCGAGGGCCGGGGCCTCTTTGCACTCCGTCGGATCGACAGCGAGGTGAAGGGTCTCTGCACGGGCCCAAGCGCCTTCGTCAGAATCGGCGCGCTGACCGAACCAGAGGTCGATCGGTGCCGTTGCCTCGATGCGGCACAGCCGCCCGAAGGCGGGACCGCAGGGGTCGCAGGCAGCCTCCCGCCCGGTGGGCGCCGGGTGGTCGAGATGGCCGTGGACTCGGACAACGAGTATTACGTGATGTTCCCAAGCGCCACCGCGCTCACCGAGTACACCGCCGCGTTGGTGGGCGAGGTGTCCTCGATCTACCGCCGCGACTGCGATGCGGGAATCGTCGTGTCGTACCTGCGCGTGCAGCCAAACGGGAACGACCTCTTCAACCAGAACGACCCGCTGAACGCGTTCCGCGAGTACTGGACCGTCGAGGGTGCCGCCATCGACCGCGACCTCTTCACGCTCTTCACGGGCCGCCGCAACCTGCCCTACGGCGGCGTCGCCTACCTCTCGACCGCCTGCAGTCCCGAGTACGGCTATTCGATCAATGGCTACCTGCACGGCACGTTCGTCGCAGGTTCCGCATCGAATCCAGGAAACTGGGACGTGAACGTCGTCGCCCACGAGTTCGGCCACAACCTCGGCACGCTGCACACGCACGACTACGGAATCGACGGCTGCGCATCGGGCGCGCTGCAGCGCGGCACGATCATGAGCTACTGCCACGTCCTTTCGGGCGGCAGCGCGAACATCGACCTCCACTTCCACCGCGGCACGGTCGCGCGGATCGAGTCGTTCATGGCGTCGGCGCCGTGCCTCTCGGCGGACTGCGACGACGACGGCGTGCCTGACCAGGAGCAGATCGCCGCCGACCCGAAGATCGACCTGAACGCGGACGGCATCATCGACGCATGCCAGGACTGCGACGCGGACGGAGTGCCCGACCCGGTGCAGATCGCGGCCGGAAGCCTGGCCGACGTCGATGGCGACGGCCGGCCCGATGCATGCGAGCCCGACTGCGACGGCGACGGCGTGCCAGACTCGGCCGAGATCGAGGCCGACGCGGCCGCCGACGGCAACGGCGATGGCATTCCCGCACAGTGCGAGCCAGACTGCGACGGAAACGGCATCGCCGATTCCGACGACATCAACGCGGACATGGCGCTCGACCGCAACCGCGACGCTCGGCTCGACGCGTGCGAGGACTGCGACGCCGACGGCATCAACGACCGGGACGAGATCCGCGGCTCGAAGTCGCGATGGGTCGGGAGCGCGGACGATGCGCTGCTTCGCGAGCTCGATGCGCGTTCCGGCGTGCTGCACCGCACGGTGGTGGTCGGCGACTCGCCGATCACGGACCTGGTGATCGGCGGCGACGGGCGCATGTTCGCATCCGCGGGCAACCAAGTGTGGTCGGTGGACCGCGTCACCGGCGCGCCCGCCACGCCGTGGGGACCGCCCCAGGACGCCGAGGTCCGTTCGGTCGCGGTGGCCCCGGACGGCCGCGTCGCCGCCATGCTCGCCACCGGCCGGATCATGCTGATCTCGCAGGACGGGGCGAGCGCGTCGCAGTTCGCGGAGGCGTTCAGCGGCGACGACGCCCGGGACCTCGTGTTCCGCCGCCTCAACAACGGCTCGAACGAGGCGTTCGCGTCGACGGGCGCCGGCGTGATCCACAAGTTCACCTGGCCTTCGGGCGCACGGACCCCGTTCGCCGACCTGACGGCGGATGCGCCCGGGCTGCGCGGGATGTACCCGTACCGGAACAACACGCTGCTGGTTGCGGCGAGTGCGCTGAACGGCGTCTACCGGGTCAGCAACGCAGGCGAGCTGCTGGGCCGATGGGACGTCCAGGGTTCGGGACTCACGAACGCGGCCTACGCGATCGCAGACGCCCGCGACGGGCGGAGCATCGTCGTGACGTCGCCGGTGGCCTCGTCGTCGGTCAATGGATACGACGCTGCGAGCGGCCGTATGGAACGGGCGTTGCGGTCGTACCCCGCGGATGCTCCTGCGGCGACTGCGATCGTGATCGCGCCGGCAAGCGAGACCGACCGCAACGGGAACCTCGTGCCCGATGCATGCGAGCCCTCGGTGGCCGACCTCAACGGCGACGGCAGGGTCGATGGCGCGGACCTCGGCCTGCTCCTCCTGGCCTGGGGCGAGTGCGGCACGTGCAGCCCCGACTTCGACGGCGACGGTCGAGTGAACGGCGCGGACCTCGGCTTCCTCCTCGGCGTGTGGGGGCAGTGACGGTGGACGCGGGGGCGGCACGCTCCGGCGACCGTCTGGCCTTCGCATCCGTATGCTTCGCGATGCCATGGACGGCACACACACCCCCTTCGACCTGCTTTTCAACCCGCGCCTGAACAAGGGAACGGCCTTCACCGAGCCCGAGCGGGAGCGGCTGGGGCTGGTCGGGCTGCTGCCGGACAAGGTCGAGACCACCGAGGTCCAGCTCGAGCGGCAGCGGCTCCAGCTCTCGCACAAGCCGACCGATCTCGAGAAGTACATCTTCCTCTCGGAGCTGCAGGACCGCAACGAGCGCCTGTACTACCAGCTGCTGACCAGCGCACCGGCCGAGTTCATGCCGCTCGTCTACACGCCCACCGTGGGCGAGGCATGCCAGCGCTTCGGCCACATCATGCGCCGACCCAAGGGGCTCTACGTGAGTGCCCGCCGCAAGGGACGGATCCGCGAGGTGCTGCGCAACTGGCCCGAGAAGGACGTGCGCTTCATCGTCGTCACCGACGGCGAGCGCATCCTGGGCCTCGGCGACCTCGGCGTCTGCGGCATGGGCATCCCGATCGGAAAGCTTGCGCTCTACACCGCGTGCGCGGGCGTGCCCCCGAAGCACACGCTGCCCGTGATGCTGGACGTGGGCACGAACAACGAGGCATTCCTCGAGGACCCGCTCTACCCGGGGCTCCACATGCGCCGGATCGAGGGCGAAGAGTACGACGCGTTCCTGGAGGAGTTCGTCGAGGCGGTGCAGGAGGTGTTCCCTCGCTGCTGCATCCAGTTCGAGGACTTCACCAACCGGACGGCGATGCCGCTCCTCGCGCGGTACCGCGACCGCGTGTGCTGCTTCAATGACGACATCCAGGGAACGGCCTCGGTGGCGGTGGCGGGCCTGTTCGGCGCGAACCGCATCCTCGGCAAGCGCCTGCGCGACCACACGTACCTCTTCTTCGGTGCGGGCAGCGCCGCCGTGGGCATCGCGGACCTCGTCTGCCAGCAGATGGTGCGCGAGGGGATGCCCGACGCCGACGCGCACGCGCGATGCTGGCTGGTCAACAGCCGCGGCCTGGTGACCGCCGAGACCACCGGGCTCAGCGAGTTCCAGCGACCGTTCGCGCACGCGCATGCGCCCGTGAAGGACCTTGCGGCGATCGTCGAGGCGATCCGCCCCAGCGTGCTGGTGGGCGTCAGCACGATCCCGCACAGCTTCAACCGGCAGGTGATCGAGGCCATGGCGCGCATCAACGAGCGCCCCGTGATCTTCCCGTACTCGAACCCAACGTCCAAGAGCGAATGCACGGCTCAGGAGGCGATCGAGTGGTCCGGCGGGCGCGCCATCTTCGCGTCGGGCAGCCCGTTCCCCCCGCTCCACCACCGCGGAAGGCTGTTCGTCCCCGGCCAGGGCAACAACGTCTACATCTATCCCGCGGTGGGCATGGCGGTCTTCGCCACGGAGGCGATCCGCGTCACCGACGAGATGTTCCTGAAGGCGGCGGAGAGCCTGGCGGCGCAGGTGACGCAGCAGGACCTGGACGTGAACCTCATCTACCCGCCCATGGCGAACATCCGCGAGGCCAGCGTCGAGGTGGCGATCCGGGTCGCGGAACTGATCTTCGACCGCGGGCTGGCACGCGTGCCGAGGCCCGCGGACGTCGCGGCCTTCGTGCGGGGCAAGGTGTACGACCCGGCCTACGGGGAGGCCTGAGGACGCGGCGCGGTCACGGGAACGGGCGGGGTCGGAACCTCGACCACCCGGAACACGATGCGTTCGTAGCCGGCCGTCTCGTGGAGCACGCCGACCTTTCCCCCGCCGAGCGCGACGGGAACGCTGTACGCGAATCCCCCCGGCTCGACCAGCATCTTGGCAGGCCACGTGCGGCCGTCGTCCCTCGAGATCCACAGCGTGCCGAGCGCGCGCCGGGACTCGCTGTCGCACCCGGAGAAGGCGACGACCCCGCCGCCGAGCGACACCACCCCCGCCATGCACTGCGGATCGGGAAGCTCGGGCACGTCCGCGATGGCGCTCCACGTCATGCCGCCATCGCGTGACTCCGCCGTCGCGCGACGGCGCGCACCGTGGTGCTGCCGCGCGTTCAGCACCACGGTGCCGTCACGACGCTCGAAGAACTGCACCTCGTTCGCGCGCCCCGGACCCGGGGTGGGCGCAACGTCGCCCATGCGCCACGTGTCGCCGCCGTCGTCGCTCGTGCGCATGACGAGGTCGTTCGAGCCGACGTCGGCCATGCTGCCGCGCGCCTCTGCCATCGCCACGATGCGGCCGGGCGACGGCGCCCCCTCGAGGCGCAAGGCAGAGGGGATGCGGTAGACGGGGTGACCGCCCTGTCCCCCGACGAAGACGTCGGTCGGAGGTGTCAGGACCATCATGATCGCGAGGGCCGGGACGAACATCGTGGCAGTATCCCATGGGTGGCCACCGCGCCCACATCGACGCCGTGGCACGCGCCAGCGTCAAGCGCCCGTGCCCGACAGCGCCACGTTCCTCAGCAGCACGTCGTCGGGGAACCGTCGCATGACCTCGAACCCGGGCAGCATGTCAAGCAGCGCGGAGAGGTTCGGCTGGCCCTCGTAGAGCTCGGTGTCGCTGTACTCGCAGTAGAGGTACCGGGTGCGTGCGAGGGTCTCGGCGCCGCCGCGGACCATGTCGCCCTCGGCGCCTTGCACGTCGGCCCACACGAAATCGACGTCGGTCACCCCGTGCTTGCGCGCCCATGTGTCCATCGTGCGCACCTCGACCTTGACGGTGCGGACGAACTTGCACCACGGATGGGCCTGCAGGTGCGACTTCGGGGCCTTCAGCGAGCCGGACTGGTCCCAGCCCTTCGGATACAGCGCCTGCTCCTGCGGCGTGGCGCCCGGGCGCATGCCCCCGCTCGCGTGGAATTCCGCGCGGCCATTGGTCGCGCCGAGCGCGATCTCATGGAGCTCCACGCGCCGGTCCGAGACGGCCCGCCGGAACTGCTCGAGGGCGCGCGCATCGGGCTCGAATGCGTGGATGGTGGCCTTCGGGAACATGGCCAGCAGCAGTTGCGTGTGCTGCCCGTGGTTTGCTCCGACCTCGAGCACCGTGCGGGCGTCCGGGCCGACGACGTGCCGCAGCCAGGTGAGGTCGATCGAGCCCGTGGTGACCGGAGGAATCTCGTGAGCCATGGCGTGGTGTCTCCTCGCGCGATCAGCGCATGATGCCCATGGGCATGCCACCCGCGAAGTTTCCGTAGCGGTAGTTGCCGCCGTACATGCCGCCTCCCCAGCCCCACGGCCAGCCGAACATCGAGCTGTTCACGCCCAGGCCGCCGCCCGTGTAGCCGCTGCGGAGGGGGCCGCTGCTGTTGTAGTAGATGCCGCCGGTGTAGCCGCTCTGCGCGCCCTGGCCCTGGAAGCGCCAGTACTGGTCGCTGGACCCGCCGAAGCGCGACCATCCATGGTTCCAGCTGTCCGTGACGCCGCGCGCACCCGTGTAGCCGCTGGTGCGCCCGTAGCCGCGCTCGCCGCTCGACCAGCCGGGATAGCCGTTGCGCTGGCGGTCGTCGCCCTGGGCTCGCTGCGGCGGCTGCCAATCGCCGCGGGGCTGGTCGCGCCGGTCGTAGCCGCCGCCGTTCCAGCTCCCGCCGCGACGGTAGTCGTCCGGTTGGCTGCCGCCCTGGGCGGGGGGCTCGAGTGCCTCGCGCCGGTCGGCGTAGTTGGTCTCGCCGCGGGCGAATGCCCCGCGCGGGCTGCCGTCGAAGTCGTGGTTGGGATCGGGACGGAAATCGTCCATGGTGGTTGCGCGCGCAGCGGCGGTTGCCTGGGCCGAACCGTCGCGCTCGTAGAACCCGCTCGGCTGGCCGCCTGCGCCCGGCAGCGTGGCGCCCGGGGCGTTCGCCGGTGCCGCCTGCCAGCCTCCCGAACCACGCGCGTACGTGCGCGTGCCGCGCTGCTGCATGACGCGTCCGTCCGGCGTCGCCGACACGTCATCATCGGCTCCGGCGGCGTGCGACCATCTCGACGTCGGCGCCTTCGCGGGCACCCCGGCGTTCGCAGCACGGTTTCCCGACTGCATCGCGGCCGACCAGCCGCGCCGGTACGCACCGCTCCAGTGGTGCGTCCACCACCCATCCGCATCGGCGGCGCCCCATGGGTGGTAGCCCCACTCCCACGCGCCCGCGAAGCCCATCCCAAGCGCAAATCCGGTGTCGAACGACTGTCCTGGCCCCCACCATCCGCCCGCGGCCCATGGCGGCGCGCACTGCAGCGCGAAGTCGGTCCAGCCAGGAAGGCCCTGGCACGTCCAACCAGTGACTCCGAACGCCATGGGGCATGCGTACGTCGCGGGCCAACCTGCGTAGTTTCCCCACACGGCGCCGTCGCCCGGATCGACGGAGGTGCCGTCACCGGCCGCACCCTGCACGTCCGGCACGGACACGCCGGGCATCGCGAACCCGGTGCCGTAGCTGACCACGCCGCCGTTCACGAAGCTGTTCGCATACCCGGCCGTGAACGCGAAGGTCACGGACTGCGGCGTCGCGTTCACCACGCGGACGAAGGTCGTCGAGTACGCGGGCGAAGACGGCGGAAGCGCATAGATCGGCTCGGGCACCGCGTCGCACAGGTCCCACGGACCGGTCGGTGCCGACGCGACGCACCACGCACCGTCCGTGCAGAGGTAGTACGCGCCGTTGCACTGGATGACCGGCGCGGTCGCGTTCGCGGAGAGCGCAAGGGACGTTTCCGGGACCGGGACGAAACGGGGCGTCCCACCGACCCACGCAACCCGTGCCGCCGCGCGCGCCTTCGCGCGGTCGAGCGTCGCCACATGGGGGATGGACTGCTGGTACATCGCATCCTTCGCCGCAAGCGTGCCGGGCACGCTCGCGAGCACGTTGCCCCATGAGCCCTTCGGGTCAAGCTGGACGAATGCCCTCGGAAGCGAGGCAGGATCGAGGTAATTCCACGGGCCGGACATCAGGCTGCCCGTCGAGAACCACCGGCCGGAAGCGAGCAACCACCACGTGTTGCCGTCGGCCGAGGTGAACAGGTCGCACCCGGCGTTGCGCACCCCGTAGATGCCATCGGCCACCTGCACCAGGTCGGGGCCGCCGTCGATCGAGACGAGCACCGTCGGCTGCGTCAGCACCACGACCTCGGGAACCTGCCCGGGCGCAGGAGCCGGCGGAGGCACGACGCCCGCGGCCCGCGCCGGAAGTGCCGACTCGATCGCGCGCGCCGAGGCGTCGGAGGGACCCGTGCCCGCCACGAACGGCCCCTTCCACGACGACGAGCGGAGCCACGTGGACGTGCCGATGCGCGTGAACCACGACTGGGACGCGGACTCGAACGCAAGCAGCGAAGGCGTGTTCATCGCGATGCCGACGCCCGGAGCGACGGCGCGCAGCACCGGCGCACCGTCGAGCACGAGCGCGACGGCCGAGTGGTCCACCACGCGGATGGCGGGCGGCGCGTTCGAGACCGCCGATCCCGTGCCGATCCCGCCCGCGAGATCCATGTTCTCGAGCACCGCCGAGCGCTGCACCGAGAAGTTCGCGCCCATCAGCATCCGCTGGAGCACCGCCACGGTGGACGACGGATCCTTCCCGTCGGCACGGACCGCGCCCTGCACGAGCATGTCGGAGACGTGGATCAGGCCGGAGGACAGATCGTGGTCGAGCGAGGCCGTGAACGTGACCGAACCGTACGTCGGGGCCTCGCCCTCGCGAGCGGCGCTGAAGGCCGCGCGCGCGGATCCCTGCGTCCCGACGATCGAGGCGAACTGCGGCGAATAGAGGACGAATGTCGTGCCGTCCGCCGAGGAGACCTGCGGCCACAGCGTCTCGCCGTCGTCGAGGGCGGGCGCCGGCGGCAAGTTGTCCACCTGCGAAGGGTGGGAAACGAACTGCGCGCAGGTCGGCCGCACGAGGATCGCGCACGCCGCGAGCACGAACGGAGCGACGAACGGGCGCGACCGAACGCTTCGACTGGGCATTCCCAGATGGTACGCCCCGCTACCCTGCGCGCATGGTCGGACTTCTCGTCGCGGGCGCCTTCGCCTACATCATCACGGTCTACTTCCTGACCAACCCGCTGGGGCACACCGGGAAGTTCATGTGGCGACGCTTCGTGAACTGGTTCCCGCTCGGGATGACGTACTCGTTCCTCTACATGGGCCGGTACAACATGTCAGTGGCCGCGGTCGCGCTCGGCACGCTGATGGACAAGAAGACCTTCGGGATGGTGACGGGTTCGGGCCTCACCACCTACGCGATCGGGCTGCTCTTCGTGGGCCCGCTGGTGGACCGGCTCGGCGGCAAGCGCGGCATGCTCGTAGGCGCGATCGGCTCGTCAATCTTCAACTTCGCGATGGCGATCGTCGTATCGATGAAGCTGAACGGGACGTTGGACGTCAGCATGGGTGCGGCGCTCGCCGTGCTCTACAGCCTGAACATGCTGTGCCAGAGCTTCGGCGCCGTCAGCACCATCAAGGTGAAGAGCTACTGGTTCCACGTCCGGGAGCGCGGCACGTTCGGCGCGATCTTCGGGACGCTCATCTCGATGGGCGTGTACTTCGCCTTCGACTGGGGGCGCGCGATCGCGAACGCCGTGCAGCTCGACCAGCCGAAGGACCCGACCTTCGCGCGCGTGGTGCTCAACAACCTCTTCTCGCTCGAGGGGCGCACCGTGCCGGCGCTGTGGCTGATCTTCGCCATCCCGGCCGCCATCATGCTGGTCTGGGCGCTCATCGACGTCATCCTCCTGAAGGACACGCCCGACCAAGCGGGGTTCGACCCGCTCGACACGCACGACGCGTCGAGCGACGAGATGGCTGGGGACCCCACGCGCAAGGACACGTACTTCGGCCTCATCTGGCGCGTCCTCTCGAACCCGGTCATCCTGATGATCGGGGTGGTGGAGCTCACTTCGGGCGTGCTGCGCGACGGCATCCTGAGTTGGTACCTGCTCTTCTCGAAGGAGACGGGCATGGGTGTCGAGTCCGTGACGGTGAACTGGGGCATCTGGGGCGCGGTCACCGGCATCGCGGGAGGATTCGCGGCGGGTTGGATCAGCGACCGCTTCTTCAACTCGCGCCGCGCCCCCAGCGCCGCCCTCATGCAGGCGATCATGTTCGCGACCACCGGACTGATGCTGCTTTGCCTGACGGTGGTGCCCGTCAAGGGCACGCTCGAGTCGACGGGTGCCGCGCCCGGGTCGTTCACCGCGTGGCTGATCGGCGCCCGGCCCATGATCATCGCCGCCTGCGCCGTCACCACCATGATGGCGGTCATCGGCGTGCACAGCATCATGTCGGGCACCGCGACCGCCGACTTCGGCGGCAAGCGCGCCGCCGGCACCGCGACCGGCATCGCCGACGCATTCAGCAAGCTCGGCGCGGCGATCCAGTCCTTCGTCATCGGCTACCTGGCCACGAACGACTGGTCCTACTGGCCGATGGTGCTCTTCCCCTTCTCCATCGTCGGGCTCGTCTTCTCGATCAGGATGTGGACGCTGCTCCCGAACGCGACCCGCAAGTACCTGGCCGAGGTCGAGAGCAAGAAGCTGGCGGAGCGACAGGCGAAGCGAGGACTCTGAGGAACCCATGACCACCCCCACCAAGGCATACGCCGCCACGACCCCGACCGCACCGCTCGGCCCCCTGGGCATCGAACGGCGGGACCCCCTGCCAACCGACGTCGAGATCGACATCATGTACTGCGGGGTCTGCCACAGCGACATCCACACCGCGCGCGACGAGTGGGGCGGCGCCGCTTACCCGGTGGTGCCCGGGCACGAGATCGTCGGCCGCGTCACGCGGGTGGGCGCGAAGGTGACGCGTTTCCGCGTGGGCGACCTGGCCGCGGTCGGATGCATGGTGGACTCGTGCCATGCGTGCGACCAGTGCGGGAAGGGCCTTGAGCAGTTCTGCGCCAAGGGCGCCACGTTCACCTACAACTCGCCGGATCCCCACACAGGCCGCATGACCTACGGCGGCTACTCCGAGCGCATCGTGTGCGACGAGTCGTTCACGCTCCGCGTTCCCGCCACGCTCGACCCGGCGCGCGCGGCGCCGCTCCTCTGCGCGGGCATCACCACGTGGTCGCCGCTTCGCAAGTGGGGTGCGGGCCCCGGCCGGAAGGTGGGCATCGTGGGCCTCGGCGGCCTCGGGCACATGGGCGTGAAGTTCGCGCGCGCGATGGGCGCGCACGTCGTGCTCTTCACCACCAGCCCCGGCAAGGTCGCCGACGGGAAGCGGCTGGGCGCGCACGAAGTGGTCGTCTCGCACGACGCCGACGCGATGGCGAAGCAGGCCGGCAGCTTCGACATGATCCTGGACACGGTCAGCGCCGACCACTCGCTGGACGCGTACATGCAGCTGCTGAAGGTCGACGGCTCGCTGGTGCTCGTGGGCGTGCCTCCCAAGCCCCAGCAAATCAGCGCATTCAGCCTGATCATGCCGCGACGCAACCTGTCGGGATCACTCATCGGCGGCGTGGCAGAGACGCAGGAGATGCTCGACTGGTGCGGAGCGCACGGCGTCGAGTGCGACATCGAGCTCATCCGCATGGACGAGATCAACGCCGCCTGGGACCGGGTGCTGAAGGCGGACGTGAAGTACCGCTTCGTGATCGACATGGCGTCGCTGCGTTCATGACTGGCCGTCCGTCCGCACGGCGCGACCTGCGGCCCGTCAGCGCTGGCGAAGTGCGTTGGCGAGCTGCGCGCGCCGCGTGACGCCGAGCTTGCGGTAGGTGCGGACCGCCAGCGTGTTGACGGTGGCGAAGGAGAGCCCGAGCGCCTCCGCAACCTCGCGCTTGGTGCGCCCTGCGGCAAGTTCCGCCGCCACTTGCCGCTCGCGCGTGCTCAGCGACGCAATGCCCGGCTGCGGGGCCTCGCGCCGGGCCGCATCCCCTCGCTCCATCAGCAGCACCACCGGCAGTGCGAGCGACCGGCTCTCGACGGGGTCCACGGCCACCTGCACGCGGTACATCGGACGGCCGTCCGGAGTGCCGTGGCCCTCCTGCTCCACGGCCATCGACGCAGCCTCCAGGCACGCGTCGACGCGGTCGATGCAGGACCGCACCGTTTCGAGTGACGGTCCCGAGAGCGGCAGCACCGCGACCGACTCGCGCCGCCAGGCCGCACCCTTGCGGGCGGCCCGGGACGCCCGCGCGTTGCCCAGACGACGCAAATGCGCCAGCAACGCGAGCCGGGCGGCTGCCAGGCGGAACGCGGACTTCGGATCGGACGGGTCGAACGTCACGACCAGTGGACCTCGCCGGGCGCGATACGCGGTCGCCCGCCCCCGGCGGGCACGCGCAGTTTCGACGAGCCCGATCCTCGTCAACGTCTCCAGTGCGACGTGCACCTGTGCCGTCGAGGCCCCCACGGCGGCGGCAATCTCCCCGGGGATCGCGGGCGCGGGCATGCGGCGCATCGCCTCCCAGGCAACCAGTGCCTCGAAGTTCGCCAACAGTTCCGGAACACCGTCGGTCGAGAGGTCAAGCGTAATCGCACCTCGCGCCACCGGGCCGATCCTAAAGATCGGAAACTCCCAACGCATGGGAAATGCACGCCTGAGGCATCGATGGAGCGCAGATTCCCAGCCAAACACGGGGAAAGCACCGATGCTGTGGCGCGATCGCTCCACGGGTGCGACTCTCCCCGTCACAGGAAGGGCCGTTCGTACCGCACGGCTGCGACCACGCGCACCGCTGGGCCGGGAATGAGCTGGTTCATCGAGTCGACGGCCGGAAGCAGCGCGCGCAGGTCGCCACGAAGTCGCCGATGCCGCCCACGACGATGCGCTCGCGCAGCGGTGTGAGCCGTTCGCTGTGCGTGCTGGGCCCGCCACACCGTGCGCACGTGCCGGAGATGCGGCAGACCTCGTGCGCGCGCGGGAGCAGCGAGTCGAACGGCGCGAAGACGTCCCCGAAATGGTCGATGTCGCAGCCGGCGGCGACGACCGAGGTTCCGGCGGCGAGCAGGCCCTCGATGGGAGCGACCGCCCCGTCGGCGAAGAAGTGCAATTCGTCGATTGCGACCAGGTCATGGCGGACGGCACGCGGTGCCAGTTCGCGCAGATCGTGCACGGCCACCGCTAATTCGCGCGAACCGGCGTGCGTGACCACGGCATCCGGCGCATAGCGCACGTCACGCGCAGGCTTCGCCACCAGCACCCGCCTGCCGCCCGCCCGCGCGCATTCAACGCGCCGGATGAGCTCGGTCGTCTTACCCGCGAACATGGGTCCGCAGACGAGGGTGAGCGTGGGGACTGCAGGTTCCATCGGGCCGTTGCCACGAACGTACCGTAGGCGGGCACCCTTCGTGCGGGCTGCGCGACGCCGACCACTGCTCCTCACGGCTCGACGCGCGGCACCCCGTTTCGCTCATGGCGATACTTCGAGATCGCCTCGTAGGCCACCTTGCGCGCGCGGTTGATGCCACCGAGCGGCCGCTGGTCCTCCAGCGCGTGCCACGGCGTGAACGAGAGGTTCTCCGCGATCTTCAGGTCCTCGCCCGAGGAGAGGTCTTGCTTCGGGATGCGCAGGAGCGCGACGCGCACGAACGGGGAGTCGGTCTCCTTCCACTCGGCGAGCGCGTCCTCGACGGGCATCTTCACGGGGTCCTTCTGCAGCTGCACCAGGAACTCGAAGACCACCTCGTCCGCACCGACCTGCTTCACCATCGCCTGTCGCAGGTAATCAGGGCTCTTCTGCACCGCGGCCGGCTTCACCGGCGCGACGACCGGCCGCGCGGAGAACTTCATCGCGCCGGCGCCAAGCCGATAGGGCGTCTGGCTCCAGTACCGCGACTGCAGCGGGTTCCAGAACGGCGAGCCGTTCAACCCCTGGATGGCATGCAGCACCGGCGGGTTCATCTTGAGGAAGACCTCGGTCTCGGCCAGCCCGCCCACGCGCGCGGAGTGGAACGCCTCGTAGTCGGCGACGGTCCTCGAGAGGAACGTCGGGTAGTTGATCATCACGAAGTCCTGCGTGGTCGCGTCGCGCTCGTCCGCGAGCGCCTTGGGACCCTCGACTCCGAGCACCTTGATCGCCATGCCGTGCGCCTGCTGCACGGTGTCGGCCGAGATCTCGGTGCCGCTCGCCGAGAAGCGGACCAACGCGTCGTACGCCTTCGGGGCCGCGAAGATGCCGTGACGGAGCTCGGCCGGCAGTCCCTCGACCACCTCGAAGCGAGCCTTCACCAGGCCGTGGGTCTTCGGGTGCGCGTCGCGACGCACCTCGGAACCCTCGGGGTACTGCGTGCGCATGCGGGCCATCGTCTGGTCGACGAAGTGCTGGATGAGCTCGCCCTCGCCGGGGAGCACCCGCTCAGCGCCGAGCGCCATGGGCGGCGAGGGCACGGGGTAGCTGGTGGGCTGCGCGTTGTTGAAGAAGTGCACGTCGCTCCACGCCTCGAAGGCATCCGTGGGCCCGCCGTAGGGCGTGACCTGGCCGGCCTCGGTGGGGATGGACTTCAGGTACTCGACGAGCGCCCAGCGCTCCTCCTCGCTCAGCAGGCGGCCGATCACGCCGGCGCCGCGCGGGCCGTTCTCGAACGAGTGCCCGGCGTTCGAGTTGCCGATGCGCGTGGTGTCGAACTCGAACTTTCCCGAAGCGCCCGTGGTGTCGACGCCGACCTTCACGGGGTCGAAGTCGCGGCCGACCAGGAACTTCTTCGGACGCTCCTTGGCCGGGGTCAGCAGGTCGTAGAGGCTCGGCACCGACCCGTTGTGCAGGAACGGTGCCGTGGCCCACACGCCGTCGCGCGGGCCGGCCTTGTACGAGGCCTGCGTGGGCGGGGTCTCCCAGTCGAAGCGGTAGCCGTGCGCGTCCACGAGTTCCGCGGGCGTCAGGCCCGCGGACGCGATGGCACGGTCCATGACACCGTTGCGGGCGGTGGAAAGCACCGTCACCGACGGCGCAAGCTCGGCATCCTTGAACGGCGATGGCATCCGGGACGCCAGTGCGCCGGTCAGGTACTCCGGCTGGCGGTTGAAGCCCGGCGTCTTGAACTGCTGCGGGTCCGTGCCGACGTAGACCTCAGGCACGAGTGCGTTCTCGATGAAGCGCTTGCCGTCGACCTTGGGCGCGCTCCACCGGTGCGGATAGGTGCTGTGGCAGGCCGAGCAGTTCTCCACGAACAGCTCGCGCCCCTTGGCGGCCTTGGTGCGATCGATCGGCCCGAACACCTCCTCGGGCCACTTCGGCGGCGCCAGCCGGCGCAGCAGTTCCTCGATCTTCAGTTGCCCGCGGACGTCGACCGTCGATTCGAACAGCCCCTGCTCGGGCGACTGCGAGCGGAGGTCCATGCGCGTGAACACGCCCATCGACTCGGTGGCGTTGCGGAACAGCGGGTCGCTCGCGACGCCGCTCCACTGGACCCACGCCGACTGCGGCGCGTTCCAGAGGAATGGCGGCTTGGCCGGTGCGAGCGCGGCTTCCCAGTTCTCCGGCAGGCCCAGGGCACCGGCCACCACGCGCGAGTGGATGAGCGTCAGGGCATCCATGCGGCCGGGGCCGCTGGGCGTCGCCATCGCAGCATCGCGCGAGATGTAGGTGTGCACCACCTGCGCGGCCTCGTCGAGCTGCGCGCGGAGCGCGACGCGCGCGTCGTCGCCGGTGACCTTCAGCCGAGCCGCGGTGCGGTCGAATTTGGCGGGATCCCGCTGCGTCGCGGCCAGCGCGCGATCGAGCGCGCCGATGTATCCCGCGAAGTCGAACGCATGGTTCGATCCGCCCTCAATGCGGATCCGCTGCCCCTTGTAGCTCAGCTCCGACGAGTGGCACGATGAGCACGACAGGCCGATCCAGTCTCCCTTCCAGCGGCCCGCGGGCACGGAGGTCTTGACGAGCCCGATGGGCAGGCCGTCGGGATTGGTGCGCGGGTCGGCGGGCTCGGTCACGAGGCCGAATCGGTCGGAGACCGCGTCCGCACGGAACGGATCGGTGCCGTCCGCCTGCTCAAGTGCGAGGAAGAGCTGGTACGGCATCACCGCCGAGCCCTGCGAGGTTCGGTGGTACGCGGCGCGGTCCTCGGCGTTCCAGCCTTGGTCGAGGAGCAGCGGCGGCTTCGGGGCCGGAGCCTGCGTCAGCGCGGCCATTGACCCGACGAAGCACGCGGCGGCGAACGCCGTCGCGATGATGAAGGATCCCCGGCCACGCAGCATGCTGTTGTTCGGCATCGGCAAAGCGTATCAGGGCATGCGGGTAGGTTCCGCACTCCGAGGAACCGAAGCGCCATGCACACCATCGCCATCTCGATCGCTGCACTCGCATCCGCCGGCCTCCTGACACTGCAGGCCGCCACGCCGCCTGCAGCCGATGCCGCGCCGCGCACGCCGGCGGCAAGGCCCGGCCCATGGGACCACGAGCTGCTCGTGCAGCGCATCGCAGCGGACGGAACGACCTCGACGATCGCCACGTTCGGGCGCGCGGACGTCTCCAGCGTCGCACGCCTGAAGGACGGCCGACTGGCGATCGCGTGCCAGGCCTTCCCTGAGGATGACGCTGCGCACTTCAACCGCGTCGCCGTGCGGATCTCGGGGGACGACGGTCGCACCTGGGGCGATCCCCAGCCGATCGTGATGGCGAAGATGGATGCCGCGCTCGCACCGCCCTTCGATCCGGCGCTCGTCGCGCTTGCGGACGGGCGCGTGCGGATGTACTTCATCACGCACACGGGCACCGACGCGGCGCCCGGCCCGACCGCGGTTCATTCGGCCGTCTCAACCGACGCCGTGAACTTCGACTACGAGCCGGGCGTGCGTTTCACGGTGCCGGGTCGCGTGGTGGTCGACTGCGCGGCGGCGCTTCACGACGGCGTGTTCCACCTGGTTGTTCCGGACAACGGGACCCCCGCCGAGTTTCTGGGACGGCGACGCAGCGGTGAGCCGCAGCCGGGCGGCAACGGCTACCACGCCACCAGCACCGACGGACTGAGCTTCACGCGAAAGGCCGACCTGCCCCTGCCCTCGACGCGCGACCGCTGGTTCGGAAACCTGCTGAGCGACGGCACGCAGCTTCTCTTCTTCGGGACGGGCCCCGGACCGTGGCCGATGACCAGCGCGGACGGCATGCAATGGGCGAAGCCCGCGGCGCCGGTGCGGATGCCCGGAATCGATCCGAGCGTCGTCCGGCTGCGCGACGGTTCGTGGCTGGTCGTCGCGACCCGCGAACCGGCGCCCGCGAAGCCGTAACGCCGGCCGTCACGCCGTGCCCGGCTCCCAGCCCTCGGGCGCCATCTCGAACCGGGCGAACTCGAACGCCGGCGCGACCACGCAGCCGACGAGCGTCCAATCGCCGAGCGGTCGGGCCGCCTGCCACCAGCCGCGCGGCACCACCGCCTGCGGCCGCTCGCCGCGCGCAACGTCGCGGCCGAGCACGATGCGTTCCTGCGCACCGGAGGCGGGATCGGCAATGAGCAGCTCAAGCGCGTCGCCGTCGTGGAACAGCCAGTGCTCGTCGGCGTCGACACGATGCCAGCGACTCTGCTCGCCCGCGGGAAGCAGGAACAGGATCGACGTGCTCGCACCGCGCGGCGCATCCGGCGCGCGGAACGTCTCGCGGTAGAAGCCGCCCTCGGGATGCCGGAGCAATCCGAGGGCGGCGATCATCTCGCCGGAAGTCGGTCGTGCGCGTCCGTTGGCTTCGGCGCCGTCTCCCATCGCGACAGTCCTCCGTCGATTTCTGCGTACCGACGATTATCGCATCCGCCGCGTGTTTCGGGGAGCGCGGATTCGGCATCCAGCCCCAGCGCCCCGGCGAATCCCCGTGACCATGAACCCGCTGCACCCGGTCGCCTCGGCCTTCCTCGCCGCCCTGCTCGCATGCACGCCCCTCGCCGCCGCGGCTGAATCGAACCTCGAGTTCGACAGCGGGACCCAAGGCTGGCAGACCGTGCTCGATGGCGTGATGGGCGGTCTGTCGACCGGTCGGATCGAGGCAGGCAACGGTGGCACCATGAAGTTCTCGGGCGAACTCTCGCTCGAGAACAACGGCGGCTTCTCGCAGGTCCGCACGTCGGTCCCCGAGGGCCTGTTCGCCGGGGCGCGCGGGCTGGTGCTCCGTGTGAAGGGTGACGGGCGCACGTACCAGTGCGACCTCCGCTCCTCGCAGCTGCGGCTCATGGCCGGTGCGTACCAGCGCACCTTCCCGACGGTGGCCGGCGAGTGGACCGAGGTCGAGCTGCCCCTCAGAGAGTTCGTCGCCAACAGCTTCGGCAGGCGTGTGCGCAACGCACCTGAGCTCGATCCTGCCACCATCGAGTCCGTGGGGATCACCCTCGCCGACAAGAAGGAAGGGCCGTTCATGATCGAGGTCGACTGGATCCGCCCAGCGGGCCAGGCGTCGGCCGACCGCGCGTCGTCCGGTTCGCTGGCATCCGTGGCGACGAAGGCTGACCTGACCACCCTGCTCGCCCTCGTCAAGGCCGCGGGGCTTGAGCTGCCGAGCGGCACGAAGGTGACGGTCTTCGCACCCACCAACGAGGCGTTCGCGAAGCTCCCCAAGGAGCAGGTCGAGTTCCTCACCAGCGCCAAGGGCAAGGCCACGCTGCAGGCGATCCTCAAGCATCACGTGGTGGGCCAGGCGGTCGGGAGCTCGTCGGTCCTGGACCGACGCCGGCTCACCGCGCTGAACGGGCAATCGCTCGAGGTCGATCCGACGGCGCTCACCATCGACGGCGCGCGGCTGGTGGCGACGGACGTCGCCTTCGACGGCGGCCTCGTACACGTCATCGATACCGTGATGATGCCGGAGCTGCGGAGCATCGAGGAGATCGTGGCCCAGGATGCACGGTTCGAGACCCTTCGCGCGGCCATCCGAGCCGCGGACCTCGGCTCCGCGCTCGGCGCGCAGAACCCCGGCCCGTGGACGCTGCTTGCCCCCTCGAACGAGGCATTCGGCACGATTCCCGCAGAGACGCTGAAAGCGCTGCTCGCGAATCGACCCGCGCTCACGGCCGTGCTCGGCGCGCACGTCCTGCCGACGATGATCCGGCGCGAGGAGATGCTCGCGCAGGGCTCGGCGCGGACACTGCCCGGGAACGGAAGCGTTCGGTTCGCGCTCGAGTCGGGCGTGATCACGGTCGAAGGCGCGAAGATCCTGGTCGCCGACATCGAGGCGTCCAACGGCATCATCCACGTGATCGACCGGGTGCTGCCTGCGCCGACCGCGACGGCTGTCGGCGCAACCGCCGCGATGCCGGAGCGCGCACGGCGGGCCGCGGCGATCCTGGAGCTCGCGATCGAGCGCGGCGTGCCCCGCTTCAACGCGGGCGACGAGGCGTCGTGTGCGGCGCTCTATGAGCTGGCGATCACCTCGGTGGTGCTCCTGGGCGCTGACTCGCTGGATGAGGGCGCCGCGGCCGAGCTGGCGAACGCCCTCAAGCAGGGATCGAGCCATGAGGATGCCGCCGAGCGCGCCTGGACGTATCGCCGCGCGATGGATCGCGCGCTGGGCAGGATGGCGGAGCTGGTGAAGACGGTGGAGTAAGGGGCCACGGGCTGCAATCGCCACGGACCTGGGGCGTTCGGCCCCCGATGCAGCCGCCGCGCAGAATCCCCCGCATCGCGATCGTGGGGGGTGGCCCGGGCGGCCTGTTCACGGCGCACGAGTTGCAGCGCCTCGCCGACCGCCCCGTCGCGACGACGATCCTTGAGGCATCCGGCCGCCTCGGCGGAAAGATCTCGACGCCGACGTTCGAGTCGTCGGGGACGCGCTACGAGGCGGGCGCCGCCGAGTTCTATGACTATGAGCACTTCGGGCACGACCCGCTGAAGGACCTCGTGCGCGAACTCGGGCTCCGGATCCGGCCCATGGGCGGACCGGCCGTCCTCGTCGACGACGCGGTCGTCGCGAACCTCGACGACCTGCGCGACCGGCTCGGGGCCGAGGCGGCGGCCGCCCTGCTCGCCTTCGACACGACCGCGCGCGACCGCATGACCCCGCGGGAGTTCTACGCAGCGGGCGACCCGGGCGAAGCGACCACGGCCGCTGCGCCCAGGCCCTTCGACCGTGCGATCGCGGAGATCACCGACGCCCGCGTGCGCCGCTTCGTCGAGCAGATGATCCACAGCGACCTCGCGACCGAGCCCCACCGGACAAGCGAGGAGTACGGCCTGCAGAACTACCTCATGAACGATCCGGCCTACCTGCGCCTCTACGGGATCGAGGGCGGGAACGAGCGGCTGGTCGAATCGCTCGCCTCCCGCATCGACGCCGAGATCCGGCTGGGGTGCAGGGTCGATTCGGTCGAGCGCGCGCCGGGCGGACCGTTGATCGTCCGCTGGATGTGCGACGGCGTCGAGTCGGCCGGCGCGTTCGACGGCGTCGTCATTGCCCTGCCGCACGACCGGCTCGGGTCGGTCGCGTTCCGTGGCGATCGCCTGGCGTCCGCCGTCGCCGCGCATCGGGCGCATCACGATCACCCCGCCCACTACCTCCGCGTCACGATGCTCTTCGACCGGCCCTTCTGGCGCAGCACCTGCCGCGACTCGTTCTGGATGCTCGACCGGTTCGGAGGCTGCTGCCTCTACGACGAGTCGTCGCGCGACCCCGCCACCGAGCACGGAGTGCTCGGATGGCTGCTCGGGGGCGAGGCAGCGCGGACGCTTTCCGAATCCGACGACGCGACGATCGTGGCCGAAGCGCTCGCGGCGCTTCCTCCGGCGTTCGCGCGAAGCGCCACTCCGGTGCGCGATGCGCGCGTCCACCGCTGGACCGGGGCCGTGAGCGCGCTGCCTGGCGGCCACGCGTCCCTGCCCCTCGACCGGCGGCACTGCCCCGAGCCCGACGGCCACCCCGACCTCTACTTCGTCGGCGACTACCTGTATGACTCGACGCTGAACGGCGTGCTCGACTCCGCCGAGTACGTCGCGGCGTGGATCGCCGCGCGGATCGCGGACGCCCCGACCCACTGAGAACCACGGCATGACGAACGACGCTTCTTCGCACCCCGACCGCGCCCCCGCAACAGCGCCGTCGGCGTCCTCGACGCCCCCGACGCTTCCCGCGGGATCGACCTACGAGGCCGAGGCCCCGCTCCCCGGCGGCACGACGATGGCCCTTGCCTGCATCCCGGCGACCGCAGGCGAGCTGAGCGACGGCCTCCGCGGGTGGGTCGAGTCCGATCCCGACGCGCGCGGCACGCCCGCGGTGTGGATGTCGTTCCAGGGTGCGCACGTGCACTGGTCGACGGGCCGCTGCGCGATCGCCGCTCCCGCCGACCGGATTGCGGCGGTGCGTACGGCGATCCTCGAGGCAACCGCGCACGAACGCGCGCTGCGGTCCGTCGAGGAGGCGATGGCCTCGGCGTGGCCCGCGCTCGAGTCGGACGCCGCCCTCGCCTTCGAGTTCGACGAGGCGTCGGTGGGCCGGCGCCGCGAGTTGCGCGAGCGCCTGCACCGCACGCTTGTCCTACGCGCGCGGCTCGCGCGAATTGCGCCGTACCTCCTCGCGCCGCTTGCGCATCCGCCGACGCTCGCAAGCCAGGTGGCCGAACGCCTGCGGGAACGGCTGCGCATGCCGACTCGCCACGAGGCTGCCGCGACGCAGCTCGAGGTCTTCCGCGACGCCTACGACATGTGCGGTCAGCGGGCGAGCGAGTTCATGCTGGCGCGGACCGGGCACCGCCTTGAGTGGGTGATCATCGTCCTCCTCGCCACGCAGCTCCTCCTCTGGGGCTTCGAATACCTCGCGGTCGCGACGGGAGGCTGACGATGCGGCTTGTGTCGATCGACATCCTGCGGACCGTGGCGATCGTCGTCATGGTGTTCACGCACTTCGGCGAGAACCTGGCGAATTACACGCCCCCGTTCTCCGGCTTCGGCGCCCCGCTCTTCGTGTTCCTCTCGGGCGCGAGCTTCCACCTCTGGCGCGAGGGTCGACTCGCGCGCGGCGCGACCGAGGCAGAGGTGACGAAGGCATCGGTCCGGCGCGGCCTGTTCGTCTTCTGCGCAGGCTTCGCGTTCAACCTGGTCGTGTGGCTCCCGGAAGACGTCTTCAACTGGGACGTCCTGACCTTCATCGGATCGGCCCTTCTCGTGCTCGAGTTCGCGCGGCGGATGCCCGCGCCCATCCGGCTGCTCGTGGCGGTCATGGCCGCGCTCGTCGCACCCATCCTCCGCGGCGTGGCGGACTACCCCTCGTACTGGGTGGAGGGAAACTTCGAGTGCGATCTGACGCTCTCCCAGGCATTGGTCGGCTACCTCGCGACCGGGTACTTCCCGATCTTCCCGTGGATCGCACTCTCGCTCGTGGGCTACGAGACGGCCGCACGGATGTTCCCGCGCGCGACCACTCGCGCCGAACCGGAGGCGGCACCGTGGAGCCCGGGATGGATCGCGGTCGCCCTGGTCTCGGCATCGATCGGACTGCTCGTCGCGCGCCCCGTGCTTCCCGCACCGATCGCGCGCGGCATGCTCGGCGGATGGACCATGTTCCCGCCCACGATGGAATACGTGCTCGGCACGCTTGGCATGGCGATGGGACTGCTCGCGATCCTCAACAGGGCCGTCGACCGGGCTGCGCATCCTCCCGTTCCGCCGGGCATGCTTCGGCTCGCGAAGGCCTTCAGCCGCCATTCGCTCTCGATCTACGTCCTGCACCACTTGGTGCACCTCTGGCCGATGTGGATCGCCGCCGTCGTGCAGGGAGACGAGCCGACCGCGTACTGGCGCGACGCGATGCCGGCATGGATGTCACTGACGCTCGCGGCCGCGTTCCTTGCGCTCTGCGCCGCCGTGCTCGCCAGGCTCGGGTCGAGGCAGGCCTGGGGACTCGAGCGCTGCATGCGATGGCTGTGCGACTGAGCGCCGTGGCATGCGGTCGATCCGCATGTCGGCGGGCGGCGGGCACGCGGGGTTGATCCACTGGATCAGCGCCGCCGACGCCGCCCAGCGAAGCCCGCCATTCCCAGCAGCGCGAACGCACCCGGAGCAGGCACCGTCGCGCTCGGGGCAAACGACAGGCTGAACAGGGTTTCGGCGATTTGGTCACCGATGCCGGCGCGTTCGGACATGGAGAAGTGGAACTTGTAGTAATCGCCGTTGTCCAGGCAGTCCACCAGCGCTGCGCTCAGGTTGACGGTCCCCGGGGTCGTGACGCTGATCGAATCCGACAGGAGTTGGTGGTTGGCGTCGTAGTGCGAGATGGCCACGACATCCTCAAGACCAAGCTGCGCCGTGAGCGTGAACGTGTAGTTGCCGTACACGGTGAAGTACTGATCGACGACCGCCGTGGTGGTGTAATCCGCACCGAAACGTCGCGTGAAGTCAAAGGGAAAGTCGGCGCCGGTGAATTGATCCACTTGGCAGCCGCCGACATTCATCGAGCTGGAGGTCCCGTCGAACTGGATCCAGTTGTTCGTGGGATTGCCGTCGACGTGCCAGGTGTAACCCTGCGTGTAGGTGCTGGGGTTGAATCCATAGATCTCGATCTCGGCCCAGGAGTTCGGTCCGCCGGTCGGCCGACCCGGCAAGCCCACCACGCCGGCGTGCGCCGCGCCCAAGGTTCCCCCGAACAGCATCGCGCCGACGGCGCACGAGGTCTTCACATTCGTCTTCATGGTGGGTTGCTCTGAATCGGTGAGTTGATCAGCGCGATCGCGCCTGTCGCCACCTTGGTGAACGAAAATCGGTGCCATGACCCCTCACGCTCCCCCGGAACGTCCCGCACAACGTGACACCCGACCCAACTATCGGTCTATCTGCGCCACCAACCGGGTCGATGCCCTGCCGGCCGACATGGTCGCCAAGTGGCTCGGCCACCGCCCGTTGATGGCGGCGAAGCACTCCCTGCAGACGCGGGACGCGCACTTCGAGGTGGCGATCAGGGGCGGGGCGTGCTCCTCAGGCTCGGCACAACCTTCGGAGTCACAAGCCAGGCGGTCACCGGCGATCTACGATCGTCGCATGGCCCATATCGCGTTGCCTGCAGACGTTCCCGGGATCCGTGGCCCACTTGCATTCCGGCCGGACGCCGCCAAGCATCTGCTGGGCCTCGCCGAGACCATCCTGCGCCAGCCCGCGAGCCTCGAACCCGGCGAACGCGAGACCATCGCCGCCTGGACCTCGCACCTGAACGGCTGCCGCTTCTGCACCAAGTCGCACGCCGCCGCCGCCCGGGCGTGGCTCGGTGCCAATCGGTCCGCGGCGCTGGACCAGCTCTTGGCTTTGAACGACACGAGCGGTTTCACGCTCAAGATGCAGGCGCTGCTCGAGATCTCGCGGGCGCTCCAGGCCTGCGTCCTCGGTGTGCGACCGGACCATGTCGAGGCTGCCCGCGCGGCGGGCGCGACCGACATGGACATCCACGACACCGTCCTCATCACCGCGGCCTTCTGCATGTACAACCGATACGTCGAGGGCCTCGGGACGAAGGAGGCCGAGGAGCACGAGTACGAGCCGATGGGGCGCAGGCTTCGGGACCAGGGGTACGCGCCGGAGCGGGGTTGATCGCGCCGCCGGAATCGCACTCACTGCCCATCTCCAAAGGTGACGCAACGTGGACCTTGCCGCGCAGCGGGCGGCCGCCGAGGCCTTCGCCCGCGCGCGACTCACTTCATAGGCCGCGCGGCCCCGCCGGAAGTCCGACGGGGCCGCGCGGTTTCATCAGTGGACGCATCCGTTCGAACGGATGCACCCGGCGGTGGCTCAGGGCTTCGCGGCCTTCTTGGCCGGGAGGAGCACCGCATCGATCACGTGGATGACGCCGTTGCTCGCCTCGACATCGGCGGCGACGACATTGGCGCCGTTCAGCATCACCTTGCCGTCAACGACCTTCACGGCGACGGGACTGCCGAGGACGGTCGGGACCTCGGACATCTTCGCCACCGAATCGCTGTACGCTGCCACGCCCGGAACGACGTGGTACGACAGGAT
>CANLMX010000019.1 GCA_947492385.1 Planctomycetaceae bacterium
ACCCTCAACCAAACGGCCGCAGTTGGCCGATACGGGTTGAATCCCTTGCCCGCCTACCGCGTTGGTAGGCACTCCAGGCCTGGGAATCGTCACTGGGACCGCGGGTAGAACGTCAGAGCCCCGGCCCGAAACAAGGAGCGAACGACATGAGTCTGACCAAGTTTGTTGGGCTCCTCGCGGGCTCGACCCTCACCCTCACGGGTGTGAGCTACGGAGCCGCCGAGGCGAACAACGACACCACCGCCCAGATCAATCAGCTCAAGGCTGAGATCGCGCAGATGAAGGCTGCGCAGGGTGACCAGTGGCTCACCGAGCAGCGCGCTGAGCAGATCCGCGGCGTTGTCCAGGACGTCCTGGCGGACTCGAGCACGCGTTCCAGCTTCCAGCAGGCTGGCGGCGCCACCAGCGGCTACGACAACGGGTTCTTCCTGTCGAGCGCTGACGGCAACTACAAGCTGAAGATCAACGCCCTCGAGCAGGTGCGTTTCGTGTGGGGCAACGGCTACGGCGCCGGCAACAACACCGGTCCGAGCGCGGCCTCGAACAACCAGTGGGGCTTCGAGAACCGCCGCACGCAGGTCTTCTTCTCGGGCAACGTCGTTGATCCGAGCTGGAAGTACCTCGTGGGCATGGCCTACGACTCGCAGATCGACCCGTACGTCCGTACGGCCGATTCGTTCCAGATCCTGTACGCGCAGGTCACCAAGACCCTGGGCAACGGCTTCAGCGTCACGGTCGGCCAGCAGAACGTGGCTTTCACCCTGCAGAGCCAGCTCTTCAACGCGGGCATGACCCAGTTCGGCGAGTACTCGCTCTTCGAGTACGCGTTCGGCGCGGGCCAGCAGGTCGGCATCAGCGCGAAGTGGGAGTCGGACATGGTTCGCGCCATGGGCGGCTACTACAACGCGATCTACCTGCCCGGTGGTGGCACGGCGAACTCGTGGAACGATCCCAACAACCAGGGCGTCGCCCTGGCCGGCCGCGCCGAGGTCAAGCTCGCCGGCACGTGGGATCAGTTCTCCAAGGAGTCGAGCTTCAAGGGTGAAGAGTTCGGCCTGATGGCCGGCGGCGGCATCTTCTGGCAGACGGCTCGGGAGATCAACAACCCCACCACCGCGGTTGCTCCCCTGACCCCCGGCACCTACGGCTTCGCGCCCGTCGGCATCACTGTTGACGCCACCGCGAAGTTCGGCGGCTTCAACCTGATCGGCCAGCTGCTGTGGCAGAACTCGTACGCGTTCGACGCGAACTCGCAGAACGCCTCCACCTGGGGCTTCAACATCCAGGGCGGCGCGTTCGTCACCGAGGACCTCGAAGTCTTCGGCGCGTGGAACTACAACACCATCGGCACCGCTTCCAGCAACGGGGCCGCGAACTACGTCCAGGTCGGTGCGAACTGGTACTTCGCGAAGAACAGCATGAAGATGACGGTCATGGGCACCATCCCGGTGTCCACCACGGCGACCCAGCAGGGCGGCGACTACTCCGCCAACTACGGTCTCCTGCCGACCGGCGTTGGTGGCGGCACCCCCGTCACCGGCGACAACTTCGGCCTGGTCGTCCAGCTCCAGCTGATGTTCTGATCCTCGGATCAGACCTCGACTGCAGCCACGACTGCCTGACGTGAACCTCCCATCGGACCCGGCCTCGGCCGGGTCCGATGTGCTTTTGGCGCGCCCGCCGCGCCCGCCGCGCCCGTCTCGCTAGCCTCGCACCACGGATGCTGCCCGTCGACTCCGCCGCGCACCTCGACACGCTCGCCGAGCTCGCCGCCCTGCGCGCCGAGGTGGCCGAGCTGCGCCGCGCGCATGACGAGCGATGGATCGACGCGGCACGTGCCGACGCCGTGCGCGCCGTGGTGCGCGACGCGCTGGCCGACGCGGCGTCGCGCACGTCGTGGCGCACGGCAGGCGACGGCGCCCCCGCCGCGACCGGCACCCTGGTCACCGGCTACGACCCCGCGCGCGGGTTCTTCATGGGTCTCGAGGACCATGGCGCGCTCATCAAGGCATTCGGGTTCATGCAGGTGCGCTTCACCGCAAACGCGGGCTACGACGGCACGCAACGCACGCCCGCCACCGACGTCCTGTGGGGCACCGAGGTCCGTCGCGCGCAGCTCTTCGTGACGGGGCAGCTCTCGGGCCCCGACCTCACGTGGCTCATCGGCCTGACGGTGGGTGCGTACAACGACCCCGTGCCGTTGCAGGAAGTAGCGGTCGACCCGGATGCCGTGCTCGGCACGCCGCCCGGCATCAGCTACCTCAACGTCACCAAGCAGTTCGGCGGCGGTTGGTACGGCCAGGCCGGCTCGATCTTCACGCCGTTCACCTACGAAAGCCACCTGTTCTCGACGGCCCAGACCCAGATGGGCGAATGCTCGATGATCGAGTGGCTCTTCACCGCCGACTTCACCACGGGCGTGAACCTGGGGTACTCCGGCGAGTCCATCCAATGGCAGCTCTGCTACGGCGACCAGATCGGCACCGCACCGAGCGCGTGGAACAGCCCCACGAACCAGAGCGTGGCCGTCACCAGCCGCCTGAACTGGAAGCTCTGCGGCACGTGGGAGCAGTACGCGCTGGAGACCAGTTTTCCCGGCCAGCCGTTCGGTGCGTTCGTCGGCGTCGCCGGCCGCTACCAGAACGGCCGCGCCATCAATCCTGCGGCGCTCGGCGGCCTCAACCCTCGCGCCGCCACGGCGGACCTGGCGCTGATGTTCGGCGGCGCCAACCTCATCCTGCAGGGCATCTGGGCGTACGAATGGGTCGAGTCCGACGCGTCCAGCTGGGGCGGCTTGGTGCAGGGCGGGTTCTTCGTGAACGACGTGGTCGAGGCCTTCGGCAGCTTCGCCGCGGCCGACGTGGTGAACCTGCAGGGCATGGTGCAGGCCGGGGTGAACTGGTACATCAGCCGCCAGTCGCTGAAGCTCACGGGCCGGGTGGTGGTTCCGGTCTTCGGGAACCCGCAGGGCATCACCACCGACGTGCTCCCGCCGCAGGGCTTGGCGGGTGGTCCCACGCCCAACAACAACGTCTCCGTCGTGCTCCAGTTGCAGGCCGAATTCTGAGCCGGGGCGCCGCCGCGGCGCGATCTTCCCGGACTCCGTTGCAGGACCCCCGTGGACCCTGCCGATGAGAGGTGGGTTAGGATTCGAGCCCCGATGCGTTCCTCGCACGTGCATCCTGCGGCGCTTGCATGCCTCGTGGCCTCGGTGGCCGGAGCACCGGCGGTGGCGCAGGATCAGGCGCCCGCCTCCGGTGGCGTGCTCGACCGCCCCGAGCCTTCGGTGTCGGACCTCCTGAAGCGGCTCGACACGCTGGAAGAGCGCAACAAGGAACTCGAGACCCGCGTCACCGAGCTCACCCGCGAACAGGGCGAGGAGTGGCTCGGCGAACAGCGCGCGTCGCAGATCCGGGATGTCGTGCGCGACGTGCTCGCGGACGCCGACCAGCGCGCCAGCCTCCGCGACGGCGGGATGACGGCCGGCTGGAACGACGGGTTTTTCCTGGCTAGCAACGACGGACGCTTCCGGATGAACGTCGGCGGGTTCGTGCAGAGCCGCTTCATCTGGAGCTCGATCCAGGAGGGACCGCCGACCGCGCCGCCGAGCAATGGCTTCGTGCAGGACCGCCAGGTGAATCGATACGGGTTCGACGTGCCCGACCTCCAGCTGTGGGCCGACGGCCACGTGTTCAGCCGCGACTTCCAGTACATGGTGAAGGCGCGGTTCTCGCAGGGCTTTTCCACCGAGCTCACGAAGGGCCCGGGCTCCGCCTTTGCCGTCGGCGGTGCCGAGTACCGCGACGTCGAACTGCTCGACGCGTGGATCCGGGTGAACCTCGACGACCACTGGTCGGCGCGCTTTGGGCAGTTCCGCACGCCGTTCTCACGCGGCTTCCTGGTGCTCGAGCAGTACCAGATGGCTGCGTCCCGGTCGGTGGTCGATTACCACTACGCGCTCGGATACACGCAGGGACTCGAACTCGAGTACGCGAACGACGAGGCGCGCGTGCGCATGTCGGTGAACAACGGCGAGCAGGACCAGCTGCTCGGCGACGTGAACATCAACAACCAGGTTCCCGGCGGCGCCTACGCGGTCTTCTCGACGGGTTCGTACGGAGCCGCGAACGCGCCGTTCTGGGCGCAGACCTCGTCCTACAGCTTCACGGGCCGCGTGGACTGGAAGCCGTCGGGGCAATGGGACCAGTTCCGCAGCTACACCAGCCCCGCGATGGAGGAGTTCGGCATGCTCCTCGGTGCCGGGTTCCACGTGCAGCAGTCGTACGCGTACCAGCCGAACAACTCGAACGGCCCGATCGACCCGTCGAACTTCTGGGTGACCGCCACCGCCGATGCGCAGCTCAATTTCGGCGGCGCGTCGTTCTATGGCGCCTTCTTCTACAACTACCTGAATTCGCCCGGCGCGATCTCTCCCAGCCTCGGCGCGCCGGGCTCGGCGAGCTTCGCCGACCTCGGCGTGATCCGGATCTACGCCTTCCAGACGGTCGCCGCGACCTACATCATGCCGAAGGTCGAGCTCTTCGGGCGCTATGAATTCGCGATGGTCGACGGGGTCAACCAGTCGGCGCTCCCGGTGTCCGTCCAGAACCCGGACCCGCTCAACCTGCTGACCGCCGGTGTCAACTGGTACCTCGACGGGCAGGACATCAAGTGGACCACGGACCTCGGGTGGGCAATCACCGAGGTGCATCCGTGGTTCGCCGACCTGAACGCCGGATGGCGTCCCTCGGGAAGCGACGAAATCGTCTTCCGCACGCAGCTGCAGCTCATGTTCTGAGCCGTGCGCGCGCAGCCGGGACCGGGGCGCGATTCCCTATCATTTCGGGTCTCATGCCCGCCGTCCATCGCGTCGAGGTCCGTCCGAAGCCCGGCCACCGGGATACGCGCGGAGAGGCGGCCTCCCGCGCCGCCGCCGCAGCCGGCCTGCCGGTGCCCGAGCGCATCGAGCATGCCTCCGTGTATCTCCTCGAAGGCGACCTGACTGCCGCGCAGCTGCGGCGCGTCGCGGACGAGCTGCTTGCCGACCCCGTGACGCAGGCCGCGCTCGTGCAGCCGGCTCCATCGGCCGGCGGGGTGCCCGTGGCCGAGCGACTCCCGCGTCTCGATGCCGTCGTCGAAGTGCATCCGCTGCCGGGCGTGACCGACCCCGCGGCCGAGAGCGTGGAGCTCGCGGTGCACTCGCTCTTCGGGCTCGAGGTGCGCGTCCGCACCGGCGACCGCTACGACCTCGCGGGCCTTGCGCCCGCGGCCGCCGCCACGCTCGGTGCGCGCGTGCTGGCGAACCCCGTCATTCACGGCATCCATGCCGAGCCGTGGCACCCGGAGCGGTTCCCTGCGGGCACGCCCCGCGAGGTGCGCGTGGTCGAGGTGCCGCTACGCACGCTGTCCGATGCCGAGCTCGAGCGGCTGAGCCGCGATGCGCACCTCTTCCTCTCGCTCGACGAGATGCGCGCCATCCAGGCCGAGTACCGCAGGCTTGGGCGCGAGCCGCGCGAGATCGAGCTCGAGACCCTGGCGCAGACCTGGAGCGAGCACTGCGTCCACAAGACGCTGAAGAGCACCGTGCGCTACCGCGAGGCCAACCTCGCGCCCGGGCAGCGCGCGCTCGCGGGCGACGCCCTCGCCGGGCGTGCGGGTCACGAGCCCGCCGCGGACGGCTCGGTCACCGTCCGGAACCTCCTGAAGCGCACGGTGGCCGCGGCCACGCACGAACTCATCGACCCCGCGCGGCCCGATCGCATCGACTGGTGCCTGTCGGTGTTCGTCGACAATTCGGGCGTCATCGCCTTCGACGACGTGCACGCCGTCTGCTTCAAGTGCGAGACGCACAACCGCCCCAGCGCCATCGAGCCCTATGGCGGCGCGGCGACGGGGATCGGCGGCTGCATCCGCGACATCATGGGCACGGGGCTGGGCGCCAAGCCCATCGCCGCCACGGACATCTTCTGCGTCGCGCCGCTCGACACGCCCGACGTCCCCGCCGGGTGCCTTCCGCCGCGTCGCATCCTGACGCAGGTGGTGGCCGGCGTGCGCGACTACGGCAACCGCATGGGCATCCCCACCGTGAACGGCGCGGTGTGGTTCGACCCGCGCTACGTGGGCAATCCACTGGTGTTCTGCGGCGTGGTCGGCGTGATGCCGCGGACGATGGTGAAGGGTCAGGTCCACGCGGGCGACCGCATCGTGGCGATCGGCGGGCGCACCGGCCGCGACGGCATCCACGGAGCCACGTTCTCGAGCGCCGAGGTCGAGCACGGGCACGCCAGCGAGTTCAGCCACGCCGTGCAGATCGGCAACGCCATCACCGAGAAGAAGGCGCTCGACGCCATGCTTGCCGCACGCGACCGCGCCGGAGGCCCGCTCTACCGTGCCGCCACCGACTGCGGCGCGGGCGGATTCTCGAGCGCGGTGGGCGAGATGGCCAAGGACACGGGCGCCACCGTGCACCTTGACCGCGCGCCCGTGAAGTACGCCGGGCTCACGCCCACCGAGGTATGGATCAGCGAGGCGCAGGAGCGCATGGTGCTGGCCGTGCCGCCCGCGAACATCGCTGAACTGCGCGCCGTGTGTGAGGCGCACGGCAGCGAGCTGTGCGAACTGGGCGAGTTCGGCTCCGCGGACGGGACCATCAAGCTGCTGTGGAACGGCACCGAGGTCGGGTCGCTCGACACGCACTTCCTGCACGAGGGCGTTCCCATGCCCACGCGCGAGGCCGTGTGGGACGCCGCATGGAGCGCCGCGCAGGTGCCGCCCGCGGGCGACGGGCGTGGCGTGGGGCCGCGACTGGTCGACACGTGTCGCGCGCTCCTTGCGCACCCGAACTTGGCCAGCAAGGCGTGGATCATCCGCCAGTACGACCACGAGGTGCAGGGGGGCAGCGTCGTGAAGCCGCTCGTCGGCGTGGGCGACGGCGGCCCGTCGGACGGCGCGGTCATCCATCCGGTGCCGGGCTCGCCGCGCGCGCTGGCCATCGCCAACGGGCTTGCGACCGGATGGAGCTCCGACGCGCACGCGATGACGCTCGCCGCGATCGACGAGTGCGTGCGCAACCTGGTGTGCACGGGCGCCGATCCGGCGCGCATCGCCATCCTCGACAACTTCTGCTGGCCCTCGTGCGACGACCCGCGCAACATGGGTGCGCTGGTGCGTGCGGCCGAGGCGTGCTACGAGGGCGCCATCGCGTACCGCGCGCCGTTCATCAGCGGCAAGGACAGCCTGAAGAACCAGTTCCGCACGCAGGACGGGCGCACGATCATGATCCCGCCGACGCTGCTCGTCTCCGGCTTCGGCATCGTGGAGCACGCGGACCGCGCGTGCACGATGGACCTGAAGGCCCCGGGCAACGTGCTGTTCCTGGTCGGAACGACGGGCACCCGCATGGGTGGCAGCCACCGTGCGATGCTCGGCTCGGCGACGCACCACGACCTCCGCCTGCCCGAGGTCGATCCGGCGCGCGGTGCCGCCGCGGCCCGTGCCGTGGCGGCCTGCATCGCGGACGGGCTGGTGCGCGCGGCGCACGACCCGAGTGAGGGGGGCCTACTCCCCGCGGTCGCCGAGATGTGCTTCGCAGGTGGGCTCGGCGCGTCCATCGACCTGTCGCGCGTGCCGGCTGCCGCCGATGTCGCCGACGAGTGCCGTGCCTTCGCCGAAGATCCGCACCGATACCTGCTCGAGGTCGAGCCTGCGCACGTCGGGGCGGTGGAGCGCACGCTCGCGGACGCGGGCCTGGCGCACGCATCGATCGGGCATGTCACCGAGGGTGCCCTCCTCGAGGTGGTCGGCGCGCGCACCGCGCGCGAGTCGATCGCCGTTGCAGAACTTCAGGCGGCGTGGAACGCGCCGACCGGAGGATGACCATGGACCACGGACCGCGCGCCCTCGTCATCACCGCCGCCGGCATCAACTGCGACCTCGAACTGATGCACGCCTTCGCCGCGGCCGGTGCCCGGCCCGAGGCCGTGCACCTGGAAGCGCTGGTGCGCGAGCCCGCCCGCATCGACCGATTCCGCCTGATCGGCCTGCCGGGCGGGTTCAGCTTCGGCGACGACGTCGCCGCAGGGCGCATCATGGGCGCCCTCATGCGCCGCTCGGTGTATCCGGCGCTCGTGGCCGCGATCGAGCGCGGCGTGCCCATCATCTGCCCGTGCAACGGATTCCAGATCGCCGTCCAGGCGGGGCTGCTTCCGGGCCCGGATGCGGGCGCTGCATGGCCCGACGCGGCCGCGGTCCCCACCGTGGCGCTCGCGCAGAACGCGGGCGGCTCGTTCCGCGACGCGTGGACGCGCGTCGAGATCCCCGCGAACACGCGCTGCGTGTGGACGCAGGGCCTCGAGCTCGACGACGCGACGGGACTGCTCCCGAGCGCGCACGGCGAGGGGCGCCTGGTCGCTGGCGACGCGCTGCTGGACCGGCTCGAGGTGGACGGCCAGGTGGCCGTGCGCTACCACGACGCCGACCACTTCAACGGAAGCATGCGCCGTATCGCGGGCATCTGCGACCCAAGCGGCCTGGTGTTCGGCCTGATGCCGCACCCGGAGCGGTTCACGCGCTGGACCCAGCATCCCCGCTGGACCCGCCTCTCCCCGCACCAGCGCCGCGCCGAGCCGCTCGGCCTCCGAATGTTCCGAAACGCCGTCGAGCGCACGCTCGTCGCAACCTGAGCCGCGCGCGGCGCGCTCGATTCCCCGAAAGGACCTGCCCATGCCCACCGCCTCGACCGCCACCCTCCGCTGCGGCGTCATCGGCGTCGGCAAGATGGGTCGCCACCACGCGCGACTCTGGACGCAGGTCGCCGGATGCGACCTCGTGGGCGTCGTCGACTCGAGCGCGGAGCGGCGCCAGCAGGTGATCGACCAGTACGGCGGCCGCGGGCACGACTCGGTCGAGGCATTGATCGACGCCGGCGTGGACCTGGTCACGATCGCAACGCCCACCGTGCACCACCGCGAGGCCGCCGAGAAGCTGCTTGCGGCCGGCGTGCATTGCCTCATCGAGAAGCCGCTCGCGCCAACGCAGGACGAGGCGCGCGCGATCGCCGATGCGGCCAAGCGTTCGGGCGCGCTGCTCCAGGTGGGCCACGTGGTCCGCTACGACCCGGTGATGGTCGCGATCCGCAAGCTTGGCCTGCGTCCGCGCTTCGTCGAGGTCGACCGCGTCAGCCCGATGACCTTCCGCAGCGTCGACGTCGGCGTCGTGCTCGACATGATGATCCATGACATCGACGTGCTCCTCATGCTCTTCGGCGCCGAACCCGTCGACGTTCGTGCGAGCTCGGTGAGCGTGCTCGGCGAGGCCGAGGATGTCTGCAACGCGCGCCTCGAGTTCCCGCGCATGGCCGACGGGTACGCGCCCGTCGCCAACGTCACCGCGAGCCGGCTTGCGATGAAGACCGAGCGCAAGATCCGCGTCATGAGCGACGACACGTACGTGAGCGCGGACTTCGTGGACCGCAAGGGGACGGTGGCACGCAAGGGACCGAACGCCTCGAAGATCGCCGAGGTCCGCGAGCTCCTGAAGCAGGGTGCCGACCTCAGCCACCTCAACTTCCTGGACCTGCTGCAGGTGGAACCGCTGGCCGTCGAGCCGGGCGAGCCGCTCAAGCTCCAGGCCGAGGACTTCGTCGATGCGATTCGCTCGGGCCGGCGGCCGCTCGTCGATGCCGAGGACGGATTCGCCGCCGTTCGAACGGCCGACCGCATCGTGGCGGCCGGTCGTGCGGCGGGATCGAGGATGGTGTGATGGCCGTCGCGCGCACGCGCACCGAACCTGGCCTGTCGTGGTCCGAGGCGCTTCCGCCGGACGCGGACGTCGCCATCGTCGGCGGCGGGTTCAGCGGGTTGATGACGCTGGTGCACCTCGTTCGGCTCGTGCCGGACGGCCGGTTCCTCGTGCTTGAGCGGCGTCCTCGCGCGCTGCCGGGCCCCGCGTACGGCGGCTGCGACCAGGAACACCTGCTCAACGTGCCTGCCGGCCGGATGGGAGCGTTCGCGGACGATGCCGGCGCGTTCCACCGCTGGCTCGAAGCGCTTCACCCAGGGCGGTGGTCCCCGGACGACTTCGTCCCACGCGCACTGTTCGGGCGGTACCTGACGGAACTCGTCGCGGCCGAGCTCGCGAACGCGCGTGGCCGCGCATGCCTGGTCCGCGACGCGGTGGTCCACGTCGAGCGCATGCCCGCGGGCGTCGAGCTGCTGCTTGCCTCCGGGCGATCGTGCGCCGCGGGGAGCCTGGTCATCGCGCCCGGGCTGCCGCCTGCGCGCACGCCGTGGACGCACGTGGACCACGGCGCGCCGCGGCGCGCGCTCGTGTCGGACCCGTGGGAACCCGGATCCTTCGCCGGGCTCGAGCCAAGCGCGGAGGTGCTGGTGATGGGGAGCGGACTGACCGCGATCGACGTCGTGCAGGGACTGCGCCGCGCAGGCCACCGCGGGGTCGTGCGGCTCGTCTCGCGCCACGGGCGGCTGCCGCTGCCGCACGCCCGGCCCGGAGAGCCCGCGCTCGCGGTACCGCGCGAGCGCTTCGAGGGCGGTCCGCTGCAGGTCCTGCGGAGCCTTCGCGCGCTGGCACGGGAGCGCGTCGCCTCGGGCCTCGGCTGGCAAGGTGCACTTGACGCCGTCCGCCCGCACGTCACGTCGATCTGGCGCGCGTGGACGCCCGCGCAGCGCAGGTCGTTCCTCCGCCTCGCCCGCCCGATGTGGGAGATCCACCGCCACCGCGCCCCGCGCGCGATCCTCGACGACATGGAGCGGCAGCTGCGCTCGGGCACCCTGACGCTGGAACGCGGCGAGCTGGTCGAGCTCCGGCCCGGCGCCGATGGCGGCGTGCGGGCCACGTTCCGCACGCGCTCGGGCGCGTCCTTCGATCGCTCCGCGGCGCGGATCTTCAATTGCATCGGGCCCGGCATGAGCGTGCGCGACACGGTCGACCCGCTGGTTGGATCGATGCTCCGTTCAGGCACGGCATCGGCCGATCCGGTCGGGCTTGGGCTGCACACCGACGGCGAGGGACGCCTGGTTCGCGCCGACGGCGCTGCGGACGAGCGCATGCACCTCGTCGGGGCGCTTCGCCGCGGCGACCTGTGGGAGACCACGGCCGTGCCCGAGCTCCGCGTGCAGGCCGAGGCGGTGGCGCGGGCGCTGGCCGGCCGCATGTCCGCGCCGGGTGGTGCGCGGGACCCCGCCACGTCCGCCACGGTCCCCGAGGGCTGCGGCTGATGCTCGTCGGCAGCCATCTCAGCATCGCAGGCGGCATGCACCTGGCCATCGAGGCTGCGGTGCGGCTGGGGCTCGATTGCGTCCAGGTCTTCACCAAGAACCAGCGCCAGTGGAAGGTGAAGCCGCTGGCGCAGGCCGAGGTCGACGCGTTCCGGGCCGCCGTGAAGGCCGCCGGGTGGGACCGCCAGCCCGAACGCCGCCTGGTGAGCCACAACAGCTACCTGGTGAACCTCGCCTCGCCCGACCGCGCGATGCGCGCGCGCAGCCGCGCGCTGCAGGTCGAGGAGATCGAGCGCTGCGAGGCGCTCGGCATCCCGTCGTGCGTCATGCATCCGGGTGCGCACCTCGGTACGGCGGGCGACCCGGGCGACGAGGCGGCCGGCATCAAGCGCCTGGCCGCGGAACTCGATGCGATCCATCGCTCGACGCGCGGGTACCGGACTGTCACGTGCATCGAGAACACCGTCGGTAGCGGCACCAACCTCGGCGGGCCACTCGAGCACCTCGGGAGCATCCGTGCCTCGGTCGCCGAACCCGATCGCATTGCGTTCTGCATCGACACGTGCCACGCGACGGCGTTCGGGCACGACGCGTCGACGCCCGCCAAGGCACGCGCGTTCTGGTCGCACGCCAGGAAGGCGCTCGGCACCGGCACCGTGCGAGTGATCCACGCCAACGACTCGAAGGGCGCGCTCGGCTCGCACCTCGACCGGCACGAGCACCTCGGGCAGGGCACGTGCGGGCGCGCGTTCTTCGCATCGATCGCCCACGCGGCCGCGCTGCGCAACGTTCCGCTGATCATGGAGACCCCGAAGGAAGGCCGCCTGCGCGGCCGCGATCCCGATCGTGCGAATGCCGCCTGGCTCCGCGCGCTGGCGCTGCTTCTGGCTGCCGCGCTGCCCATGCTTGCGGTCGGCGGCTGCCGTCCGTGGGCCAAGCCCGAGAGCGAGGTGGCCGCGATGCGTTCGGGCGTCGCCGTCGAGCCGACGCCCGAGGAGGCCGACCGCATCCGTCGCGCGCAGGCCGTGGCCCAGCGCGGCGAATACCAGCAGGCGCTCGTCGAGTTCCGTTCGATCCTCGCCGAGAACCCGCGACTGGTCGATGCGCAGCTGGCGGTCGGGCGCACCACCATGGCGCAGGGCGACCTGCGCGCGGCGCAGCGCTCGTACGAGGCCGCCATCCGTGCGGACCCGCGCAACGTCGATGCACAGGTCGGCCTCGCGGGCGTGCACGCGGCGGCAGGCCGCCCGGACGATGCGATGAAGTGCTACCGCCAGGCGCTGGTGGTCGCGCCCGGCGACCTGCGCGCGGTGCGCGGCGTGGCCGACATGCTGGAGGTGACCAACCAGCAGTCCGCTGCACTCCCGTTCATCGAGCGGCTGTGCGCCGATCCCGGCGCCGACGCCGAGACGTGGTCCCGGCTCGGCCAGTCATACTTGCGTGCTGGGCGCAATGCCGATGCGACCGCGGCATTCGAGGAGGCCGTGGCGCTCGGCGAGGTGGAGCAGCCCACGATGGACGGGTTGGTGGCCGCATACACCGCCGAGGTCCGCTATTCCGAGGCTGCGAGCGCGGCAGGCGAGTACGCGCGTCGCTGGCCGACGGCCGCGGCCAGCGAGCGCGCCGCATGGCTTGCGTTCCGCGCCGGCGACTACGGCCGTGCCATCGCGGCCTACCGCACCGCCACGCAGCAGGATCCGAGCAGCATCAAGGCATGGAACGGCGTGGGTGTGTGCGCCCTGAACGCGTGGATCCTCAGCGACCGGCTCGACGGCGCGGCACGCGAGGAGGCGCGCGGTGCGTTCGAGCGCAGCCTCGCGATCGAGCCCGCGCAGCCCCAGGTCACCAGGCTGCTGCAGACGTGGGCGCCGTGAGGCCGCGGCGCGCGCGGCGCGTGCCTATCCTGTGCCCATGCCCGACGCCGCGCTGCTTGAGTGCTTCCCGTCCCCGACGGACGCCGCCTTCGTCATCGAGCACGTGAACGAGGAGTTCACGAGCGTCTGCCCGAAGACCGGCCATCCCGACTTCGGCCGCGTGATCGTGCGGTACCGGCCCGCGAAGCGCTGCGTCGAGCTCAAGAGCCTGAAGCTCTACCACCAGAGTTTCCGCAACGAGGGCATCTTCTACGAGGCCGTCACCAACCGCATGCGCGACGACCTCGCTGCGGCGATGGAGCCCGCGTGGATGCAGGTCATCACCGAGTGGAAGGGCCGTGGCGGCATCCACAGCAGGATCATGGCGACTTCGGGGCAGGTGCCGCCGGAGTGGGCGCGGGGATGACCATGGGCATCGCGCCGGGCATCGCGCCTGGCATTCCGACGGGCATGCGCCGGGGCGAACGCGGCTGAAGCTGGGGGATTTCCTTGGCCTGCTCCGGCGTGAGCACCGCACGCAGCCGGCGTAGCGTGCGGGCGTCGAGCTCGCGGCGTTCGAAGCGCGCGTCCGAGAGCAGGCGCGCGGTGCCGAACATGGAGTCCATGGGGTTGTTCGATCCGTCCTGCATCGCATCCTCGATGCGCGTCTGCTGCGCGATCATCATCTCGGCGATCGCGTCGCATGACGCGCGGTGGCGGGACGCGTGGTCGTTCCACAGGGCGTCGAGCTGTGCCCGCTGCGCCCCCGAGAGGTCCGCGAGCCCGCGCGCACGATCGACCGCAGGCAACGCGTCACTGCGGTCGCGGTACGCGTACGGCGCCGCCAGTGCGTACCACGCGGAGCGATAGGCGCCGCGGATGGACTCGGGCAGCGCGGCTTCTGCGGCATCGCGCCCCGCGACCGCCTGCTGCGCCACGGCCTGCCGCGCTTTCGCAAGCCGCGACTCGGCCTCGATGCGCCGCTTCATGGACTCTTCGTCGAAGGGAAGCGCCTTCTGGTTGCCGTCATCGGCCTGCATCGCGCGCATGCCCGCGGCATCCGTGCGCGTGAATTCGATGAGCGCCACGCAGTCTCCGCGCACGGCGGCGCGATTCGCCTCGACGGCTGCGAGTGCCGCGGGCGACCATGCCTCGAGCGCGCGCGCCGCCGCCCCCAGCGCGGTGGCATCCGCACCTGACGGGGCCAGCGCGTCCGCCGGCTCGACGAACGCCTGCCGGCCGTCCATGCCGTCGGCACTTGGGTACCGGAGCGCGCCGGCGCGTGCGCGGGCGCGTCGCTCGCGCTCGCCCTGCACCGCTTCGGGGCGCGGCGTGCCGAGGGCCGCGATCGTGTCGATGACGGCGTCGTCGAGCGTGCCGAGTCGCTCGGTCCACTGGTCGAGCAGCCCGATCGCCTCGCGGACGTCCGTGATCGGGACTTCGGGCCGTTCCGGAGGGAGCGCGGGCAGGCCCGGCGCCTGCGGAAGCTCCGTCATCGGCCATGCCACCGCGGTGCCGTCGAGCAGGGTCCGGATTCGCGCGCCGAGCTCGTCGTCGCTCGCCTTCGTCCGATCCAGGTAGTCGCGCGCCACCTGGGCGAGCACGCCGTCGTCCGCCGCGATTCCGAGCGCGGAGGCGATGCGGCGCACGTCGTCGTCCGTCATCGGTGGCGGGATGCGTGCCCCTGCGAGCGCGGACCGTTCGTTGAAACCCTGCATCGCCTCGGGGTCGGGAAGCATGGCGCCGAAGTCCTCCATGTCGCCGCCGAAGTCGAAGGAGGCATCCCCAAGCACGCTGGCGTCGCCGACGACCATCACCTGGTCCGCGACGATGCCCTCGAGCGCCTCGCCGAGCGCGATCGCCACCGCACCACCGGCATCGCCAGCCTCCGGTGCATCGCTGGCTTCGGTCGTCGTGCCGGAATCCGCGTCACCCGATACCTCCGCGCGGATCGTCACGGCGCTGAACGAGATGCTGACCCCATTCGCGAGCGACACCCCGCCCGGGCCGGATTCGCTGCCCGGGAGCCCCGGTTCGATGGCCGGACCGAAATCCATGGCCTTGACGCGGCCTGCCGGCCCGTTGCCGGGGTCGGCGTTGGCGAGGTGGAAGTCGCGGTTCGCCGGGTCGAGCGCCGCAAGCGCTTGCCACGCGGTGCGGTCGGCCACGGCGCGGGCCTCGACGAGCTCGACCGGCGGACGTCCGCCCGCCGTCTCGAGCGCCTCGATGATCCGGAGCGTGGCGGGCCACCACGCCGCCCACCACGTGTCGCGCACGCCCTCGATCGCCGTGCGGCGTTCGGCGTCGGTCTCCTTGGGGAGGAGCTGTCCGATGGCACGACGCGGGGACCTCGCGTCGGCGCTCGAGGGCCAGATCGCGCGGGCGGCCGCGGCCTTCGCGTCCTGGAGCGCCTGCCCCGCAAGCACGCCGTCGAGCGCGACAAGCGAGTCGCGATGCACCCGCGACGCCTGCAGCAGGGCGTCGCGCGCCTGGTTCCGTGCCGCGGTCACCTTCGGGTCGGAGTCTGCCCGCCCGGGCGCCTCGGCGAGCGCGAGCGTTCGTTCGGCGCGTGCGTCGCCCAGCCGGACCAACGCGTCCGCCAAGCGGTCGAGCGAAGCGGCGAGCGCATCATGGACCCGCGCGAGGTCCGTTCCCTCGGTCGCCGCCGCGTCGACGGCGGCCACGGCGTCGGAGTCCTCGATGCGCGTGTTGAACTCCATGAATCCCCGCGGCGGCATCGTGGTCCGAATCACGCGCAGCCGTGCCAGTCGGCGTTCGTGAGCAAGCGCCGCCTGCTGGTCGGGACGCGAGATCGCGGCGAGCGAGGCGAACAGCTCGTCCACCTGTGCAAGCATCGCGGTGCGGAGCGCGCGCATCGCGGCGCTCCGTGTCGCCGTCGCCTCCCGCGACTGGTCAAACAGCCCAACCTTTCGCGCCGCTGCGTCCGCCGTGCGCTTGGCGTCGAACATCCGTGCCTGCGCGTCGTCGAACATCGCGTCCACGGCCGTGCGCTGCGACGGGTCGAACCCCACGGCCTCGGCCACGGCATCGAACTCGCGCCCGCTCATCACGACGCGCGAACGGCGGCCTTCGGCGCCCGGCAACGCGACCTCGACCTGCGCGGCGGCGGGCTGCGACGCCATCGACGCCGCCAGCGTGCCGAGCGCGATGCAGAATCCGGCGGCGCGTCCGAAGGTCGAGCGTCGCGTGGCCCGCGCGTCGGCGCGGGACGTGGGTGCGATTCCGCATTCCATGGTTCGTTTCCTCGTGCGTTCGTGCGTTCGTCGTTCCGCCCGGTCAGTCCAGTCCGTGCGCGCGCAGGTGCGCGCGCATCTCGGCGTGCCATCGTGCGCTCGCCTTGAGCGCCATGCTGTCGTGCGTTTCCTCGGGAATCACCTCGACGTAGCCGGGTCCTTCGGGGAACGCCGGTCGGCCCGCAGCCGCACGCGCCGAAACGGCCGCGTCGATCGCGTCCTTCAGCCCCGCCACCGCGCGCTCCAGGAAGAATCCGTCGCGCCCGCCGCACACCAACCGCACGCGCGAGCGCAGGATCGCGACGGTGCGGTCCGGGTCCTCGCGCACGCGGCGCGCGATGTCGTAGCGGCTCCATTGGGTCTCGACCACCTCGCGGTCGATCATGCCGTCTTCCGCCCGGAACATCGGGCGCGGCAGCCGCGTGGACGGGTCCACGGAACTCCACATCGCGCTCCACGAATCCCACTGCTCGCCGCTGTCGCGCGCGGGGCCGAGCACGCGTTCCATGGCGGCCTCGTCGCGCACGGTCATGCACGTGCGGTCGAACTGCTTCACGAGCGGCTGGCGGTAGGAGGTGCGCTCGCGCCCCTCGGCGTCGGTGAACACGCTGAGGTCGCGATAGAGGTCGGAGTTCTGGAAGCGCGAGAAGTCGACCGGGTCGGGGGAGCTCGCGAAGCACGCACCGAAGGTGCCCGCGTGCGAGAGCTGCAGCCACGTCGCGCTCCAGCCGCCGCTCGAGTGGCCCGTGACGATGCGTGCCTCGGGCCGGCGCACCAGCCGGAACCGGCGCTCGAGCTCCGGGATCAGCTCCTCGACCAAGGCGCGGCCGCGCGGCCCGTTCGCGGCACTGTCGACGAATCCGTGGTGCCCCAGCGGGCATTCCGGGTCGAGCACGATCCACACGGCCTGCGGCACCACCTCGGCGCTGCCCGGCGTGGAGAGCATGCGGGCGATGCCGTCCGCATCGCGGTGGTTGCCGCCGAAGCCGGGCACGACGTAGATCGCGGGGAACAGGCGCCGACGGTGGTTCGGGTCGTCCCATCCCTTCGGGAGCGCGATGCCTGCGCGCATCACGGTGGGCCGGCCGAGCGCCTGCGTGAGCAGGGGGCTCGGCACCTCGACGAAGCGGAGGTTCGGCGCCTGCGGAAGCGCTTCGGGCTCGATTCGCCGCACGAGCCTCAGCTCGACCACGTCCTCGCGGTCGGGGTCCAGGTCCGCCACGACCACGCCGCTGAGCAGGTTGCCCGGCCCCAGGTGCCCGCGCTCGGAGCGGTCGCGGTCGAACACCGCCTGGAACGAGAATCGCCCCCGGAGCTCACCGAGCGTTCGCGGGAACGACACGGCGCCGTCGTCGATCACCACCGCGGTGCCCGGCTCGAGCCGCTCGACCGCCACCGACATCATCGGCTGCGGCGACTCGAAGAAGGGCGCGTCACAGGGGCGCGTCCCTCGGGGAAGCGCGCCGTCGGCGGCAAGGAAGACGATCATCCGTCCCGCGTCACCCCCGCCCGCACGCAGTCCCGCGTCGGACGCATCCAGCGTCACGCGCACCCGGTCCGCCGGTGCGGCAGCCACCGCGAGCGCAGCGAGCATGGCGACGGGCCAGGGCACCCGTGCATCGTAGAATGCGGCGATGCCATCGAAAGTCGTCGCGTTCGCGTCGCTCGCCGGGTGTGCGGCCCTCTCCGGGCTTGCCGCCCTCGCCGGGTGCGCCGGTCACAGCCCCGTCGAGCGCGGCATCTCGCGCACGGCCACCGCGCTGCACGCATCGTTCGACGGCGCCGAGCGCGAGGAGCGCCACTACGCGCTTCCCGTCGACGGGATCGTCGACGTCGACGTCGAGACCTTCACGGGCGACGTCGTGATCCGGGGTGGGCGGCCCACCGAGGGCCAGGCGCTGATGACCATCGACGTCCTGGCGCGCCATGGCCACGAGCGCAAGGACGAGGCCCAGGCGTCGCTGAAGGACGTCGAGGTCCGCGCCGAGATCGTGCGCGGCGGCGACGTCCCGCGGCTGGTGCTGCGCGGCACTACGTCGCACGACGAGGGGTTCCTCCACCGCACCGAGATCGATATCGAGCTTCCCGAGGTGCGCCGCGTCCGGGTCCGCACCCGCGAGGGCAAGGTCCAGGTCTACGAGAACCGCGGCGGGTGCGACATCCTGACCACCGACGGCGAGGTGCGGATGTTCACGCCGTGGGCCATCACCGAGGACGTCACCATCGTCAACCGCGGCGCCGACATCGTCGTGCGGGCGTTCAACGGCACGTGCGGCACGTTCGACGTCGAGTGCGTCAACGGCCGCGTCGCCTCGCGCATCGAGAGCGGGGACTGGCGCATCCTCGACCGTCGCAACGACCACGACACGCTGCACGCGCGCCTCGGGAACTGCTCGAACCGATTCCTGCTCCGGAATGTCGATGCCGCGGTGCTCGTGAGCATCGTCGACGATCCGATGGAATACGGCTCGCTCTTCAACCACCCGTGAGCGCGCATCCCGCCGCTCGACCCGCCGCGCACGCCGCACCCGCGCAGGACCGATCATGCCGCTCGTCAACGACCACTACCTGAAGCTGGCCGCGGGCTACTTCTTCCCCGAGATCGCGCGCCGCGTCGGTGCGTTCGCCGAGAGCCACCCTGCGCTCGCCCCGCGCATCATCCGCTGCGGCGTGGGAGACGTGACCGAGCCGCTGCCGCCCGCCGCGGTCGCCGCGATGCACGCGGCCGCCGACGAACTCGCGCACCGGGCCTCGTTCCGGGGCTACGGGCCCGCGACCGGGCACGACTTCGTGCGGAACGCGATCGTCGAGGGCGACTTCCGCGCCCGCGGCATCGGGATGGACGCCGACGAGATCTTCCTCTCCGACGGCAGCAAGCCCGACGCAAGCGCGTTCCTCGAGATCCTGGCCAGCGGGACGCCGGACCGCGGCGGCAACCGCATCGCGGTGTGCGACCCGGTCTATCCGGTGTACGTCGACAACAACGTCATGCAGGGCAACACGGGGCCGGCGCTCCCGGGGGGCGGCTACGAGGGCATCGTCTACCTGCGCGCCACGCCGGAGAATGGGTTCGTTCCCGAGCCGCCCACCGAGCCCGTGGACGTCGCGTTCCTGTGCTTCCCGAACAACCCGACGGGCTCGGTCGCCACGCGCGAACAGCTTGGCCGATGGGTGAAGTGGGCGCTTGAGCACGATGCACTCATCTGCTTCGACGCCGCGTACGAGGCCTACGTCCGCGACCCCGCGCTTCCGAGGTCCATCTTCGAGGTCCCCGGCGCCGACCGATGTGCCATCGAGTTCCGGAGCTTCTCGAAGAACGGCGGCTTCACCGGCGTGCGCGGCGGGTACACGGTGGTCCCCAAGGCGGTCGAGGGTCGCACCGCGTCGGGCGAGCGCGTGCCGCTCCACCGTCTGTGGACGCGCCGATGGTCCACGTGCTCGAACGGCGTCAGCTGGCCGGTGCAGCGCGCGATCGCGGCGCTCTACACGCCCGAAGGCCAGGAGCAGATGGCCGCATTGGTCGACTTCTACATGGGGAACGCCGCGATCCTGCGTCAGGCCTGCGTCGACCTGGGCCTGCGCACCTGGGGCGGCGACCACGCGCCGTACGTGTGGGTGCAGTGTCCGCGCGGCCTCGGCAGCTGGGAGGCCTTCGACCTCCTGCTGACGCGCGAGCAGCTGGTGGTGACTCCCGGTGCGGGCTTCGGCCGCTGCGGCGAGGGGTTCTTCCGGATCAGCGCGTTCAATTCGCGCGAGAACGTCGAGGAGGCCGGCCGGCGGCTCGCCGTGCTCACGGCCCACGAGCCTGCGCGCGCGTGACGGGCGCGCGGGCGCGCACGGGTGCCGAGGTCAGTCCGCGGCCCTGCCGGCGCCCCAGCCCGTGCTCGGAGGCCGCTTCGGCAGCATGGGGTCGCGCTCGACCGCGGCTTCCTTCGCCGGTCCGCGGTATCCGCGGCACACCACGAACATCTCGACGCTCTCGGCGCGGCTGGCCTTGGGCTTGAAGCCGCGCGCCTCGTCGAACATGGCCTGCGCACGCCGCAGCATCGTGGGGTACTCGGCGCCCTCGTAGACCTTCATCACGGCGTGGCCGCCCGTGCGAAGCAGGAACGGAAGGCGATCGAGCATCGCATGGCAGAGCTGCACGCTGCGCGCGCTGTCGGCCATGGGAACGCCGCTGGTATCGGGGCCCATGTCGCTGATGACGGAGTCGAACAGCCGCCCCTCCATCTCGGGCGGCAGGTCCTCGCGCACCAACGCGTGGATGTCCCCCTGCATCACGTGCACGTGGCGCCCGAGCCCGCGTCGATCGATCGGCTTGAGGTCGATGCCGACCACGATGCCGCGCTCGCCCACGCGCCGCGCGGCCACCTGCGTCCAGCTGCCGGGGCACGCGCCGAGGTCCAGCACGCGCGCACCGGCGCGCAGCACGCGGAAGCGGTCGTCGATCTCGGTGAGCTTGTACGCGCTGCGTGCGCGGTAGCCCTCCTCCTTCGCGAGCTTGAAGAAATGGTCCTGGACTTCCTTCACTCGTGCGTGCTCACGGCTTTCGGAGCCGGCGCACCACCGCTGGCGGGAAGTTCGCAAGCACCACGCGGCGGGTGCCGGCATGGCTGAGCTGGAGGGTGCGCTCGAGCCGCTCGATGGCATCGACGTTGTCTCGGCCTGCGCCGTCGGAGATGGTGCGCTTCACGGCCTTCGCACCCATGTAGGCGAAGTAGGTGAGTTCGCCGCCCGGTCGCAGCACGTCGAGCATGCGCGCCATGATCGACTCCACGAGCCCGATCTCGAAGTTGTTGAAGGGCAGGCCGCACACGACGCAGTCGTACGACGCTTCCTCCAGGCACACGTCCTGGATCGCCGCGTTGTGCAGCTCGACCTCGACGCCACGCACCTGGTGGCCCCGCCGCCAGGGCGCCAGCACGTTCCGCTCGAGGTCGCCGCAGAACTCCGGGCTCAGCTCGACGATGTCGAAGCGGTCGCCGGGCTCCAGCAGCCGCAGGATCTCGCGCGTGACGGGGCCCGTTCCCGGCCCGACCTCGAGCACGCGGCGGGGGCTGCGCGCCTCGGCCACGGGGCCGGCGAGCGCACGGGAAAGCACGGGCGAGCTTGGGCAGATCGTCCCCACCGTCTTCATGTTGCGGAAGGCGACGGATAAGAACTGGATCATGGCCGAGCGTTCAGGATACCGGGCATACGTGCGGCGTCCGCAGGCTTCACCGGACGTTCACAGCTGCGGCGCGAACCGCTCGGTACCCGTCAGGCCCTCGCAGAATCCCGCGAACACCTGCGGAATCCGCTCGAGGTCGCGGAGGTCGCCCATCTCGACGGTGGTGTGCATGTAGCGGATCGGGAAGCTGACGAGTCCCGAGGGGATCCCGCCCGCGGCCAGGAAGATGCTGTCGGTGTCGGTTCCGCTCGAACCGGGCGTGGCCGCGCGCTGCAGGGGGATCGACAGCCGTTCGGCGGTCGAAAGGAGCCGCGCCGTCACCTCGGGCTGCATCGCGCCGCCGAGCGCGATCTTCGGGCCCTGGCCCATCTTGAAGTGCCCATGCTGCGCGTGGGTGATGCCCGGGCTGTCGGTGGCGTGGCCCACGTCGGTCACCAGCGCCACGTCGGGCCGCAGGCTCTCGGCGACCATGGTCGCGCCGTGCAGGCCCACCTCTTCCTGCACCGTGCTCACCGCCACCACGCGCACCGCGCGCGAGGGCTGCTGCGCGCAGAGCCGCAGCGCCTCGGCCGCCACCCACGTGCCGATCCGGTTGTCGAGCGCGCGCGCCACGATGAGGTGCTCGCCCAGCATCATGCTTCCGTCGAGGAAGGTGCCTGGGTCGCCGACGTTCAGGCGCGCGCGTGCCTCGGCCTCGTCCTTCGCGCCGATGTCGACGAACAGCTCGTGCATCTTGCGCACCTTGGGTTCTCCCGAGCGGTCCTGCAGGTGGATGGCGGTGGCCCCGATGAGCCCGAGCACCGGCGACGTGACGCCTGGAACGGACGAGCGGAACTGCAGGCGCTTGCCGACGATCGAGCCCGCGTCGATGCCGCCGATGGAACGGCACCACACGAACCCGTTCGAGTCGATGTGGTTGACCATGAGCCCGATCTCGTCGGCGTGCCCGCAGATGGCGACGGTGAACGCCCGCCCCCCCACGGGTGCCGTGGTGGGCGCGAGTTCGGCGAAGCAGTTGCCGTAGGCGTCGTTCCAGGTGCGCGTGGCACCGTTCGCACGGACGTACTCAAGCCAGACGCGTTGGCCGTCGCGTTCGAACCCGGACGGGCTGGGCGTGTCGAGGAGCGTGCGGAGGAACGCGAGGGATTCAGGACGCATCGGCGGGATGGTACGGATCCGCACCATCCCGCCGCGTCAGGAGCAATTGCTGATGGACCTGGGCCCGCCGCGAGCCGTCAGCCCGCGGCGCGCTGTTGGATGCCGTCGAAGAACTGGCTGAAGTCCGCACCGCTCTTCGGGCGCGCCTTCGGTTTCCCGTTCGATGCGGCGGCGGGGCGCGGCGTCATCTTGAAGCTCGTGGTCGCGGGGCGCACCGCGGCGACGGGCGCTGGGGCGGACGGGACCTTCGCGACGAACGGAGCGGGCTCCGACGGCCCGACGCGGCGCGTGCGTGCGTCGTCGACGCCTCGCTCGAGCAACTTCAGGTGCGCGCGCAGGGCGGTGATCGATGGCAGCGGCTTGGGGAGCGAGTCACTCATGGCATCCTTCCCTTCGAGTCGGCCGAAGGCCACACGCAGTCCATACGCACGCGCGGGGCTTCGGGTTCTGGCCGGATACGGGTCCGGCCGTCACCGGAACGATCGAATTCGGAGGGGGTCCGGGCAAGTGGTTTCCGGGTCCATTTGGCGGCGTTCGCGGCTCCCGGCGGGTGCAGGCCGCGGCGGGTCGGACGCGCAACCCCCGGCCCGTGCCCGCACTACGCTTCCCCACCATGCCCAACGAGGACGCCGCCGTCGACCAGGCCCGCCAGACCTCCCAGACCCACCCCGCGACCGCTCACGCGCCGTTCGCGGCCCGTGCCACGCTCATCGGCGCACTCGCCGTGGCCGCATGCGCCCCGGCGGCGCTCGCAGGCACCGTGGACCTTCCCCGCTACCCCGCAGCCAGCCCCGACGGCAACGTCCTCGTCTTCAGCTGGCGCGGCGACCTGTGGAAGGTCGCGGGCTCCGGCGGTTCGGCCATCCGCCTCACCGCACACCCGGCCGCCGAGGGCCGCTCCGCGTTCAGCCCGGACGGTGCCGCCATCGTGTTCGACAGCGATCGTGACGGCTCGCGCAACCTGTACGTGATGCGCAGCGACGGCACCGCGGTGCGCCAGCTCACCTTCGGCGATTCGGCGTGCATCCTGGCGGGAACGGGCCTCGACGGCGCAGGGCGCCCGGTGGCCTACTTCGAGAGTTCGCGCGAGAACGACCTCTATCGCGCCGCGCGCCCCTACATGGTGCCGCTGGCCGGCGGTCCCGTCGAGCGCGTCACCGACGCGTTCGGCTCGCACCCCTTGGCCACCGCCGACGGAAAGACCGTGGTCCTCGAGCGCGGCGGCAGCGCGTGGTTCCGCCGCGGCTACCAGGGGCCGGACCAGCGCGACATCTGGTCGCTCGAGCGCACCTCCGGGAAGTGGACGCGCCACACCGACTGGCTGGGCAACGACGGATGGGCGTTCCCCGCGGGAAGCGACATCGTCTACCTCACGGACCGCGGCGACGGCAAGACGGTGAACGTGTGGCGCAAGTCGGTCACGGCGCCGGCCGCCGACGGCGGCACCCAGGTCACGAACTTCCCCGACGACGTGCGCGAGCTTGCCGTCTCGGCGGACGGGCGGGTCGCGTTCGCCACCGTGTGGGACGCGCTGCACCGCATCGACCTCACGAAGCCCGGGGCGCAACCCGTGAAGCTCGCCGTCCAGGGCACCGAGGACGAGGCCGATCGCGTGCGTCCGCGTGCCGTGGGCCGCGACGTGAGCGAGGCGCAGCTCTCGCCCGACGGCAAGTCGATCGCGCTGGTCGCATACGGCGACGTGTACGTGAAGGGAATGGAGGAACGCTCGCCCTTCGTGCGCGTGACCGACACCCCCGGCCGCGAGCGCGAGATCGCGTGGATGCCAGACGGAAGCAAGCTGCTCTTCGTGAGCGACATGGGCGGCGAGGACTCCATCTACGAGGCCACGGTCACCTCGACGCGCGGCGAGCTGCGGTCGGCGTTCAAGGATGCCGTGAATCCGAAGAAGGAGGAGCCCAAGCCGGCCGAGGCGGCCACGCCCGTCGAGGCGCCGAAGCCCGCCGAAGCGCCGAAGCCCGCGGAGGAGCCGAAGCAGGACGAGCCCAAGGCCCAGGAGCCCACGCCCGCGGAGCCTGCGCAGGCCGCGCCGAAGCAGGATGAACCGAAGCAGGACGAGCCCAAGAAGGATGAAGCCAAGAAGGAAGAGCCGAAGAAGGACGACGCGAAGAAGGACGAGCCCAAGAAGGACGAGGGCGCACGTTGGGCCGACGCGGTGCGCGTGGCCGTGAAGCCCTTCATCGCCGATGCCGCCGTGAGCGAGCGTTCGCCGTCGCCCTCACCCGATGGCACGCGCGTGGCGTACCGCCGCAACGTGCGCACGCTCGTGGTGCGCGACGTGGCGGCCGGCACCGACACCGAACTGCGCACGGGCTTCGACCAGGGCATCGATTGGCGCTGGAGTCCCGACGGCCGCATGATCGCGTTCCGTCAGGACGACGATGACTTCAACAGCGACATCTGGATCGTGCCCGCCGACGGGAGCACGAAGCCGGTGAACGTGTCGCGGCACCCCGACGCCGACGCGAACCCGCGCTGGAGTTCGGACGGCAAGGTGCTGGCGTTTGCGTCCACCCGAGTCGAGAACGAGGCGGACATCTACCTGGTGTTCCTCGACAAGTCGCTGGAAGGCATGAGCCGATTCGAGCTGGACCAGTACTTCAAGGACGCGGGCGAAGCGGCGAAGAAGCGCGCCGCGTCCAAGGGCGGCGACGCGCGCAAGCCCGACGCGAAGAAGGGCGACGCCAAGGACGAGAAGAAGGACGACGCGAAGAAGGAAGAGCCCAAGAAGGAAGACGCGAAGAAGGAAGAGGCGCCGAAGCCCCTGGACCTCGACGACGCGCACATGCGCCTGCGCCGGCTCACCACGATGCCGGGCAACGAGATGGACCTGGAGATCTCGCCTGCAGGCGACCGTGTCTACTTCATGGGCAGCGGCACCGGCGGCGGGGCCGGCGGGCCGCTCGCGGCGCTCATGGATTCGGGCGGGCTCATGAGCGTGCCGTGGTCCGGCGGCGAAGCGAAGAAGATCGGCCCGTCGGGTTCGATCCAGCACATGACCGTCGCCGGCGACAAGCTGGTGATCGTCGCGCGCGGCGGCGCAACGGTGGTGGGGCTCCCCGGCGGCGACGCGAAGCCGGTGGAGTTCGCCGACACCATCGAGCTCGACCTTGCCGCGCAGAGCGACGCGAAGTTCCGCGAGGCCGCCCGCATCATGGGCGAGATCTTCTACAGCCCCACGATGAACGGCTGCGACTGGCCGAAGCTCACCGAGAAGTGGGCGAAGCTGGCCGCGAGCGCCCGCACCGACGAGGAGTTCGACTACGTCGCCAACCGCTTCCTCGGCGAGCTGAATGCAAGCCACCTCGGAATCCGAAGCCCGGGCGGCGGGGAGGGGACGCGCTTCCCGATCGGGCAGCTCGGCATCGAGTCGAGGGCCGTGACCGGCGGGTTCGAGGTGAAGTCGATCCTGCGCGACGGCCCGGCCACCAAGGGCCAGACCCCGCTTGCGGTGGGCGACGTGATCGTCGCGGTCAACGGCGAGGCCGTGAAGCCCACGATGTCGATCGAGGAGTGCCTGCGCGGCACCGTCGGCCGCGAGACGGTCGTGCGCGTGAAGCGCGTGCCGGCCGCGGGCGGCGAGGCGATGGAACTCGACGCGATCCTGGTGCCGGGTTCCGGCGGCGAGATGCGCGCGCTGGCGTACGAGAACACGCTCCGCACGAACCGCGAGCTGGTCGACCGCCTCTCGGGCGGGCGCATTGGCTACATCCACATCGCGAGCATGGACCAGCCGTCGCTCGACGCGTACGAGCGCGACCTGTACGCCGCGGCCGCGGGCAAGGACGGGCTGCTCGTCGACGTGCGCAACAACGGCGGGGGCTGGACGGCCGACCGCCTGCTGGCGTCGATCATGATCCCGCCGCACGCCTACACCGTGCCGCGCGGCGCCGATCCGTCGAAGAAGGGGCACTACCCGGTCGACCGGCTCTTCATCCAGCGTTACTCGCAGCCGATGGCGATGCTGTGCAACGAGAAGAGCTTCTCGAACGCCGAGATCACGGCGCACGCATTCAAGACGCTGAAGCGCGGCACGCTGGTGGGCATCCAGACCTACGGCGGCGTCATCTCGACGGGCAGCGCGTCGCTCGTCGACGGCACCACGGTGCGGACGCCGTTCCGTGGCTGGTACCTGCCGGACGGCACCGACATGGAGCTGCACGGCGCGATGCCGGACCTCGTGGTGCCCCAAACGCCCGAGGACGAATGCACCGGCAGGGACGCGCAGGTGGAGGCGGCGGTGAAGGAGCTGATGGGGAGGCTGAGGTAGGGCGGAGAATGCTTCGCTCGTTCTGCCAGAACTTCTTCGTCGACGACAACTTTGGTTAACCTCGCATCGCGACTGGTCCAATCAAATGGCTCTGAGTGACGACGACAAGCGACGAATCGAGGACGAGGAGATGTATCGGCTTCGTCTTCGCCACCATCTCGAGCAAGCATTGAATGAAGAGCGAGAAATGGCTCGGTTGAAGCGGGTCGCCTCGAAATCAAACGGTTGGACGCCATGGCAGATTGGCTTGGCCACCAGTGCTGGAATTGGGTTCGGTTGGTCGGTGTTTCAAGGTAAGGCGCTCGTTGGTTACGCCTTGGTCGGTATCGCGGTGGTGATACTGTTGATTTCGCGGTCGAATCAGCGCTAGCCGAAACCTGACGAAATGGGCGCTTCCGTGATTCGTGTGGGCTGATGCGGGCGTCGGGTAGAAAATCAGTCCGTCGATGCGGCCCCGTCAGGGACAACTCGCTGGCGATTCGGACTAGGAATCAGGAGAGGGGCTGCGCGAATTGCCTTGCTCGCGGCGAGAGGTATCCCGAATCGGGACAAAATTCACCCGGAGCCGCTGCCCTTTCCGTCAGTCTGCGAAATGGCCCGCCCCGAAGGGCCCTGAACAGTCTGCGGCAGCGCGGTGACCCATGCGGATTCCCAAAGATCCTGAAGTTGCGGTAGCCCGCCCGAACCTCAATCCAGCAGCAGCCGCTCCGGCTTCTCGATGCAATCCTTGATGTGCACCAGGAAGCTGACCGCCTCGGCGCCGTCGATAATGCGGTGGTCGTAGCTGAGCGCCAGGTACATCATGGGGCGCAGCGCGACCTGTCCCGGGTTGCGGGGGTCCTCCACCGGGCGCTTCTTGATGGCGTGCATGCCCAGGATCGCGCTCTGCGGCGCGTTCAGGATGGGCGTCGACATCAGGCTGCCGTAGATGCCGCCGTTCGTGATCGTGAACGTGCCGCCGGTCATCTCGTCGACGGTCAGCTTCCCGTCGCGCGCCCGCGCGGCGAACGCGCGGATCGCGAGCTCGATGTCGGCGAAGCTCATCAGCTCCGCGTTGCGGAGCACGGGCACCACCAGGCCGCGATCGGTCCCGACCGCGATCGAGACGTCGGCGTAGTCGTGGTACTCGACCTCGTCGCCCGCGAAGTACGCGTTCACCTTCGGGAACCGCTTCAGCGCGCTGCACGCCGCCTTCACGAAGAAGCTCATGAAGCCGAGGCCAACGCCGTGGTGCTTCTCGAAGCTCTCCTTGTGTTCGGCGCGCAGGCGCATGACCTCGGTCATGTCGCACTCGTTGAACGTGGTGAGCATCGCGGCCGTGCGCTGCGCTTCCACCAGGCGCTCCGCGATCCGCTGGCGGATCTTCGGGAGCTTCTCGCGCCGCACGCCGCGTGCGCCCGCCACCGCAAGCGCCGCCGGCGCGGCCTGCGCCACGGGCTTCACCGGGTTGGCGATCGCCGCCACGCCCGCCGTGGCCGCACGCTCGACGTCCGCCGCGACCACGCGGCCGGCCGTCCCGCTGCCCGCGACCGTGGCCAGGTCGACGCCCTTGTCCGCGGCGACCTTCTTCGCGAGCGACGACACCTTCTTGCCGGGATCCGCCTTCGCCGCCGCCGGAGCGGCGGACTGCGTGACCGCCGCCGCAGGCGCCGCGGCCTTTACCGGCGCGGCTGCCGCCTCGGCCTTCGCGCCGCCCGCGGGCTTTGCCGCCGACGTGTCGATCGACGCGATCGGCGCGCCCACCTTCTGCTCCGCCCCGGACTTCACCTTCACGTGGAGCACTCCCGCCGCGGGCGCGCGCACCTCGAGCGTGGCCTTGTCGCTCTCGATGTCGACGAGGATCTCGTCGGTCTCGACCCACTCGCCGTCCTGCTTGTGCCACTGCCCGAGGGTCACTTCGGTGATCGACTCGCCAGGGCTTGGAACCACGATGTCCATCTTCGGTCTCTCCGTGCGCGTTGCGTGGGGTCAGTCGTCGTGCGGCGCGTGGGCCGCAGGGTTCATTCGGTGCGCGTGCCGCGGGGCGCGTCCTTGGCCGTGCCCGCCTTGGGCTCGGTCTTCGACGCAGGGGCCTTGGCAGCGCCGGCGGTGCCGAGCGCCGAGGCCACCACCAGCGCCTGCTCCTTGCCGTGGCGCTTGAGGCTGCCCACCGCAGGGCTCGCCTGCGCGGGTCGGCCCGCGTATGAGGGCAGCTTCCACCCGAGCTCGTTGAAGCGCGCGAGCACGTGGTGCCATGCGCCCATGTTCTCGGGTTCTTCCTGCGCCCATACGGCGACCGCGTCGGGATAGCGCGAAAGCTGCGCCTTCAGCTCCTCGGCGGGGAAGGGCGTCAGCTGTTCCACGCGCACCAGCGCGACCGCGGCATTGCCCGCACCCTCGTGGCGCGCGGCGTCGAGCTCGTGGAAGAGCTTGCCCGTGCACAGCACCACGCGGCGCACGCGCTTGGGGTCCGGCTTCGCGGGGTCGGCGATCACGGCCTGGAATTGGCCGTGCGCCAGCTCCGCCAACGGGCTCTGCGCCGCGGGCAGCCGCAGCATGCTCTTGGGGGTCATCACCACGAGCGGCTTGCGGAATCCGCGCCGCTGCTGGCGGCGGATGACGTGGAAGACCTGCGCCGTGGTCGACGGATAGACGACCTGGATGTTGTCCTCGGCGGCCAGCTGCAGGAAGCGCTCCATGCGCGCGCTCGAGTGCTCGGGGCCCTGGCCCTCGTAGCCGTGCGGCAGGAAGAGCGTCAGCCCCGACGAGCGGAACCACTTGGCCTCGGCCGCGGCCATGAACTGGTCGAAGATCACCTGCGCGCCGTTGGCGAAGTCGCCGAACTGGCCTTCCCAGATCACCAGCGCCGACGGGTCGACGAGCGAGTAGCCGTACTCGAAGCCCACGCACGCGCACTCGGTGAGCGGCGAGTTGAAGATCTCGAAGCGGCCCTTCGCGCCCTTGAGGTGCTTGAGGGCCACCCATTCCTCACCCGTCTCCTGGTCGAAGACCGCGGCGTGGCGGTGGCTGAACGTGCCGCGCTTCACGTCCTGGCCCGTGATTCGGACCGTGTCACCTTCTTCGACGAGCGAGCCGTAGGCGAGCAGCTCCGCGAGCGCCCAGTCGACGCCGCCCGTGTCGCACGCGGCGCGCGAGGCGACGCCCTTGCCGACGGTCTTGTGCGCATTGAAGCCCTCCGGCACCGCCGAGAGCTGCGCCGCGAGCGCCTTCAGCGTCCGCGCGGCGACGCCGGTCTCGACCGGCGAGTCGCTCCATGCGCCACGCAGACCCTTCCACGCGCCGCCGAACGGCGCGTGACCAGGCTCCGACGGCGACTCCTTCGCGCGCTTCTGCGCCGCGTCGAGCGCCGCGAAGAGCGCCTTCGTCCGCGCGTCGAGCGCGTCGGTCTCCACCGAGCCCTCGGCCACCAGCCGCTCGGCCCAGCGCGCGGCCACGGGCTTCGCGGCGCGGACGCGCCGGTAGAGGAGCGGCTGCGTGAAGTTCGGCTCGTCGGTCTCGTTGTGGCCGTTCTTGCGCCAGCACCACATGTCGACGAAGACGTCCTCGCCGAACGTGGCGCGCCATTCGGCGGCCATGCGCGCCACGAAGTCGCACGCCTCGGCGTCGCCGCCGTTCACGTGGAACACGGGCGCCTCGGCGATGCGCGCGACATTCGTGCAGTACGGGCCCGCGTACGAGTCCTTGCTGTCGGTGGTGAATCCCACCTGGTTGTTGATGACCACGTGCACCGTGCCGCCCACGTCGTAGCCCTCGAGGCCGCACATGTTGAGCGTCTCGGCGACCACGCCCTGGCCGGGCAGCGCCGCGTCGCCGTGGATGATGACTGGCAGCACCTTGGCACGGCCCTCGGCGAGCGTGCGCGCGGCACGCTCCTGGCGCGCACGGGCGCGGCCGGTGGCGACCGACGCGACGAACTCGAGGTGGCTCGGGTTCGCGCAGAGCGAGACCTTCACGTGCGCGCCATGCGCGGTGGCGTAGTCGCCCGTGTAGCCCTGGTGGTACTTCACGTCGCCGCCGCCTGCGGCGAAGTGCGGTTCCCACGCCTCCTCGAACTCGGTGAAGATCATCTCCGCGGGCTTGCCCGCGACGTTGTGCAGCACGTTCAGCCGGCCGCGGTGCGCCATGCCCAGCACGCACTCGTCGACGCCGGCCTTCGCCGAGTCGCCAAGCAGGCGGTCCATGACGACGAGCAGCGACTCGCCGCCCTCGAGCCCGAAGCGCTTCTTGCCGATGAAGCGCGTCGCGAGGAAGTTCTCGAAGCCGTCGGCGGCCACCAGCTTGTCGAGGATGCGGGACCTGGCGGCCGCATCGGCGACGGGTCGCGCCGCCAGGGCCTCCATCCGCTCGGCGATCCAGGCGCGCCGGCGCGGGCAGCCGATGTACCCGAACTCCGCACCCACGCTGCCGCAGTAGGCGCGCTGCAGGAACCCCACGATGTCCGCGAGCGTCGCCGTGGCGCCGATCGGCAGGCCATTGGTCGCGAAGGTGCGCGTCAGTTCCGCGCCGCCGAGCCCGAAGGCCGAGAGCGCCAGGTCCTGCGGCACGGGACGCTCGGTGCCGAGCGGGTCGAGCGACGCACCGAGGTGGCCGAGCCGCCGGTAGCCCTCGATGAGCGCGTCGACCTTCGACTGCGCAGGGTCCGCCTCCGCGCCGCCTGCCGGCGCCGCGCCGACGGGGCGCCCGAGCCCGAGCTCATACCCCAGGAAGAACTGGTTCCATGATGCGTCCACCGACGACGGGTCGGCCGTCCACGCCGCATGCATGGCGTCGACGTACTCCGGGCTCCACGCGTTCACGGCGCGTCCGGTGGAGGCGAGCGGTGCAGGCAAGTTGGGACCGGTTCCCGTGGGTTCGGGCATGGCGGATGCGCGCTCCTGACGGGCCGGGGGCGGATCGGCCCGAAGTCCGACGATTGTACGAGGTTCGGTCACATCAGCGCGACCGGATCGACGTCCACTGCGACGGCTTCTCCGGGCCGCAGGGTCCCCTCGTTGCGCGCACTGGTCAAGAACTTCCCGAGCGACGCGGCCGTGGGGGCCATCATTTCCACCTGCATGCGCCAGCGGTCCGCGATCCGGGCGATGGGGCAGGGGAACGGGCCGCTCACCTGGATGTGTTCCTCGGGCGTCCGTCCGACGTTGGCACGCTCCGCGGCCGCGGCGAGCGCCCGCGCGAGCGATTCGGCGTCCTCGCGCGCGCGCTCCTCTGATTCATCGCGCACCACGGCGCGCGCCATGCGCTTCCACGGCGGGAGCCCGAACTTCCGGCGCATGTCCAGCTCGCCTGCCGCGAAGGACTCGAAGTCGTGGGCCGCCGCCAGCCGGATGGCCGGCGCGTCGGGCTGGAACGTCTGGACGATCGCGCGCCCGGCGTCGGCGCCGCGCCCGCAGCGCCCGCTCACCTGGCTCACCAGCTGGAAGGTGCGCTCGGCGGCACGGAAGTCGGGCAGGTTGAGCGCGGTGTCCGCGTTCACCACGCCGACCAACCGCACGCCCGGGAAGTCCAGGCCCTTGGCGATCATCTGAGTGCCGACCAGCAGCCGCACCTCGCCGCGGCCGAAGCGCCCGAGCGCGTCGTGGAAGTCCTCGGCGTCCTGCATGCTGTCGGCGTCGATGCGGAGCATGGTGCTGCCGGGCACCAACGCCGGGTGCAGCCGCGTGAGCTCCTCCTCGACGCGCTGCACCCCGAGCCCGAACACGGTGATGCCGCGCCCGCACTGGGGGCACTCGCGCGGAAGCCGCTGCTCGGACTGGCAGTGATGGCAGCGCACGTACCGTGCCGCGGCCCCGCCCGCGGGCGAGGGAAGCGTGTGGCAGATCATGCCCGCGTCGCAGCGGTCGCAGCGCATCAACCATCCGCAGCGCGCATCGGCGCACGCGATGTAGTTGGCGTAGCCGCGCCGGTTCAGCAGGATGAGCACCTGCCCACCCGTGTCGAGCGTCGTCTGCACCGCGCCCGCGAGCGTCGGCCCCAGCAGGTGCACGCGCTGGTCGGGGAACCGCCGCCGCTCCTCGGCGAAGTCGACCACCTGCACGGACGGCAGCCGAAGCCCGGGCGCGCGTTCGCGCAGGACGTGCAGCGCGCTCGCCTTGCGCTCGGTGGCGTTGAACCAGCTCTCGAGGCTGGGCGTCGCGCTGCCCAGGAGCACCGGGCACCCCGCCAGCTGCGCGCGCCGGATCGCCACGTCGCGCCCGTGGTAGCGCGGCATCTGGTCCTGCTTGTAGCTCGAGTCGTGCTCCTCGTCGACGATCACGATCCCCAGCTGCCCATCCGGGACCGGCGCGAACACCGCGCTGCGCGCGCCCATCACCAGGCGCACCTGGCCGGACGACACCAGGTTCCATTGCTGGTTGCGCTGCGCCGCCGTGAGCCCGCTGTGGAGGATTGCGACGCGTTCCCCGGGGAACCGCGCAAGCAGCCGTCCGCCCGTCTGCGGCGTGAGCGCGATCTCCGGAACCAGCACGAGTGCCGTGCGACCCGCGTCGAGCGCGCGCCGGATGAGCCGCATGTAGACCTCGGTCTTGCCCGCGCCGGTCACGCCGAACAGGAGGTGCTGCGAGAACCCGGCACCGACGGCCGCGCCCACGGCGTCGACGACGGAGCGCTGCGCGGTGGTCAGCTCGGGCTCGGCGTCCGCCAGCACGCGTTCGGCGCGCCATGACGCCTCGACCGTCGAGCGGCGCTCGATCGTCACGATGCCCGCCGCGACCAGCCGCTTCACGGGCTCGTCGGTGCCCAGGCCCGCGCGTTCGCGCAGTTCGCGCAGGTCGACGGGTCGATCGCCCGCGGGCATCGCATGCAGCGCCCCGATCGCGGCGCGCTGCTGCGCCGACACGCGCTTCGCGGCCGCAAGCGCGGCCTCCCACCCGGAAGCGAGGTCGACGAACGCGCGCGTCACCGTGCCCGTCCCGCGCTTCACCGCGGCCGGGGTCATCGCGGCGAGCGTCATGCCCACCGGGCAGACGTAGTACGCCGAGATCCAGCGCGCCAGCTCGACGAGCTGCGCGGGCATCGGCGGCGCGTCTCCCGACCGCGATTCCACGAACTTGAGCCGCGCGGCGGACGGCGCGGGCTCGCTGTCGGCCGCGATGGTGCGCACGACGATGCCCTCGACCGGCGTGTCACCGCGGCCGAGCGGCACGCGCACGCGCTCGCCGGCGCGGAGATCGGCGAGCGTCGCCGGCACGGCGTACGTCAGGCCGTCCGGGTAGCGGTCGACCGACCGCTCCACCGCGACCTGCGCGAGCAGGGCGACGGTGCGGTCACCGGGAGCGAAGAGCGACATGCGATGCGCGGCGCGACGGGCTCGCGCGTCAGACCGCGGCGAGCGCGCGCTGCGCCGCCTCCATGTCGGCGGCCGTGACCGGCCGGCGGGACTCCATCATCGAGACGAAGCAGTCGAACAGGTACGCCGAGTCATGCGGGCCCGGCGATGCCTCGGGGTGGTACTGCACGCTGAAGACCGGCTTCGTGGTGTGGCGGAAGCCCGCCAGCGTGCCGTCGTTGAGGTGCACGTGCGTCGGTTCGCCGCCCGCGGCGCGGAGCGACTCCTCGTCGACGCAGAAGCCGTGGTTCTGGCTCGTGATCTCGACGCGCCCGGTGAGCAGGTTGCGCACGGGCTGGTTCGCACCGCGGTGGCCGAACTTCAGCTTCCATGTCTTCGCTCCCAGCGCGAGCGCCAGCAGCTGGTGACCGAGGCAGATCCCGAAGGTCGGCACCTCGCCGGCGATCTCGCGCAGCGTGGCGATGGTCTGCTCCACCGCAGCGGGGTCCCCGGGGCCATTCGAGACGAAGAGCCCGTCGGGCCGTCGCGCGCGGATCTCCGCGGCGCTCAGGTCGTGCGGAACCACCTCGACGTCGCAGCCGCGCTCGGCAAGGTTGCGGTAGATGTTGCGCTTGGCCCCGCAGTCGAGCGCCACCACGCGGAACGTGCGTCCCGCGCGCGGCTGGCCGCGCAGCGTCCACTCGCCGAGCCCTTCGCTCCAGGTGCTGCCCGAGGTCGGGCTCGCGCAGCCCGCCAGGTTCTGTCCTGCCATGCTCGGCAGCGCGCGCGCCATCGCCACCAGGTCGGCGTCCGACTTCGCGTCGCCCACGAACAGCACGCCGCGCAGCGCGCCCTTGGTGCGGAGGATGCGCACGAGCGCGCGCGTGTCGATCCCGCAGAGGCCGATCACGCCTGCCTTCGCGAGCCACTCGCCCAGTCCGGCGCGGGCGCGGTGGTTGCTCGGTTCGTCGATCGCCTCGCGCACCACGAACCCCTTCACCGCGACGGCCGCGCTCTCGACGTCCTCGTCGGCGATGCCGTAGTTGCCCACCTCGGTTGGCGTCATGGTGAGGATCTGCCCGGAATACGACGGATCCGTGAGCGCCTCCTGGTAGCCGCACATCGCGGTGTTGAAGACGACTTCGCCGCCGCTCGTTGCGCCATCCGTACAGAATCCGAACGTGCGTCCCGAGAACACCGTCCCATCCTCGAGCGCGAGTCGGCAGGTCCGGCGGTCTTCGGTGGAGTCCATTGCGGCCAAGTCTACCGATATCCACATGCCTCCGGCGCGCTTTGCGCACGTCCGGCGGTCCGGGTAGCCTTCCGCGGCCTCCGCCCGGACCTCGGCACGCGCCGAAAATCCGAAGCGGGGGCGATCCTTCGGGCCACCGGGTCCGAAGGTGTCCCTTGGCTGGCACCGCCTTCACCCGGCGGCAGCCGCGACGTTGACAGGAGCAGATCCAGACATGTCCCGCGAAATCCGCGCCCCGCACGGCCGTTCGAACACCGCACTCCCCGTCGCCACGGGCATTGCGCTCGACGCGCGTGCGTCCCTGATCCGCTCCCTCGCGCTGCTCGGCGCCTTCGGCATTGTGCTGCCGTCGGTCGCCATCGCGGACCCCGCCACCTTCGTGACCGCATCCGTCACGCAGGACCCGGACGAGCCCGGCACCGACGATCCGATGGGCGATGACCCGTCCGAGCTCGACGAGCCGCCGATGGGCGACCCGCAGGAAGAGCCCACCGACCCGGAACCCGCGCCCGCGCCCGAGCCCGCGCCGAAGCGCCCGCCCGCCCGCAAGCCCGCCGAAAAGCCCGCGCCCGCGGCCAAGGCGCCGGAAAAGCCTGCGGCGAAGCCGGCACCGAAGCCCGCCCCGGCCGCGGAGCCGGTGGACGAACCCGCCGACGAACCCGCGATGGAGCCGGCCGAAGAGCCGGCCGAGGAACCGGCGGCCGAGCCTGCCCCGGCTCCGCGCAAGCCCGCGCGCCGCGCAGCGCCCGTCCGTGAGCCGGAGCCCGAGGCGCCGGCGATCGACACCGAGCAGATCCGCACCGCCGCGCAGGCCGCGATGAAGAAGGGCGAATGGGCCCAGGCCGCGAACGGCTGGTCCACGCTGCTGCAGTTCCTCCCGGGCGACGAAGAAGCCGTGCGCGAGCGCGCCCGTGCTCAGGCGATGCTCGAGGGCGGCTCGGTGATCGAGAACGTCTCGACCGACCGCGAGGTCCGCCGCCAGCAGGCGACCGCGCAGTTCGACGCGGACATCAAGCGTGCGAAGGCGCTGCTCGAGAAGCAGGACTTCGACCAGGCCAAGCTCGCGGCGGTCACGGCGCGCACGCGCCTCGACCTGTCCCGCAACGTGCTCGCGGCCGCCGAGTTCGAGACCATGTCGGCCGAGGCCGAGCGCATGGTCGAGCAGGTGTCCGAGGAAGCTCGCCAGCAGAAGCTCGTCACCGACCAGCAGGCCCGCCAGGAGCAGGGCGAGCAGAGTGCATCGGCCCAGCGCACCGAGGCTGAGAACCGTGCGCGCCGCGTGAACGAGATCCTCCTCAACGTGCGCAAGCTGCAGATGCAGCAGAAGTATGCGGAGGCCCTGCAGGTCCTCGAGAGCGCGATCGCCCTCGATCCCCTGAACTCCGCGGCGCTCACGCTGCGCGACGCGCTGCAGACGACCGACATGTATGTGCGGTTCGCCGCAGCCCAGAAGCGGCGCTCGTACAGCATCTCGCGTCTCGAAGAGGAAGCCCTCGACGCCACCATCCCCCCGCGCGTGAACATCTCGGGCCCCGGCCCGCGCTCGACGAACGCGCTGGTGACCTACCCCGAGGACTGGCAGGAGATGAGCGACCGCCGCGTCCGCGAGCCGGACTACGGCGCGAGCGGCTACCGCGAGGCCGAGGCGAACGTGCCGACCTGGGACAAGCTGCGCACCGCGTCGCTGCCGGTTCCGTTCGAGTCGGGACCCACGCTCGAGCAGGCGATCGACTACTTCAAGAACCAGACCAAGATCGACTTCCAGGTCGAATGGAGCACGCTGAAGGAAGTCGGCATCGAGCCCGAGGGCACCTCGGTCAAGGTCGACCTCGCCAGCATGCGCGTCGAGGCTGCGCTCAAGCGCGTGCTCGCCGAGGTTCGCAACAAGAACGACGACTCGCCGCCGAGCGAGCCCTTGGCCTTCGACGTCCAGGACGGCGTCGTCGTCATCACCACCAAGAGCGGCGTCCAGAACCGCCAGGTGATGGTGGTCTACGACGTCCGTGACCTGCTGTTCCAGGCGCCTGACTTCGACAACGCCCCCGAGTTCAACCTCAACCAGTCCATTCAGACGGGCGGCGGTGGACAGGGCGGCGGCGGAGGAGGGCAGGGCGGCGGCGGTGGTGGCTTCGGCGGTGGCGGCGGTGGCGGCGGCGGCGGCGGTGGTGGTGGCGGCGGCGGCGGCGCGCCCTTCGGCGAGGCCGGCGAAGCCCCCGACCGCGGCGACCCCGGCGAGCGCCTGGATCAGCTGAAGCAGCTCATCTACGACCAGGTCGAGGCGAACTGGGAAGAGACCGGCGCCGGCACGGGCAAGGACAAGATCACGGAGTTCAACAGGAACCTGATCGTGAACGCGTCGCCTGCGGCGCAGCGTTCCATCGAGGGCCTGCTCCAGCAGCTGCGCGCGATCCGCGCGCTCCAGATCAACATCGAGGGCCGGCTGGTGCAGGTCACGATGGACTGGTTCGAGCAGATCGGCATCGACTTCGACATGTACTTCAACACCAACGACCGCATGTGGTCCGCGGCGAAGGCAGTCGACCCGAACTTCCAGCTCAGCCA
>CANLMX010000020.1 GCA_947492385.1 Planctomycetaceae bacterium
CCAACGCTCCTTCGGGCACGGCTTCTCCATCCACTTTCGCTCGGGTGGCAGCCGACGGTAGCCGAACTTCTCGTACAGGCCTTCGGCGTCGCGCGTGGCCAGCGCCCAGCGCCGGACGGTCTGCAGCGACGGGTGACGCTCGAGTTCCTCGATCATGCGCCGCGAGAGGCCCTGGCCGCGGAAGCGTTCATCGACGAAGACATCGCAGAGCCAGGCGAAGGTCGCGCGATCGGTGACGACGCGCGCAAGGCCGATCGTCGCGCCCGTGGCGTCATCGATCGCAACCGCCGTGATGCTGTTGCGGAGTGCCTCGGCAACAACCTCGCGGCGGATGTTCGGCGACCAGTAGGTGGTGGCCAGAATGCCATGGATGGCGTCGAGGTCTTGGCGGCCGGGGTCGAGGGAGATCGTGATCGGCATCTGATTGATCCAACAGCAGTATGCCTCATCCGGAGTACGAAGTGGGCCCCGCGGACTCGATGAGCACGCACCACCGTGCGCAGTGCCTGAACATGCTGCGGCAACGCGCAGCTGACCGGCTCAGGCGCTCCCGACGACCGCGTCCACCTCGATCTCGATCTTCATGCGGGGATCGGCAAGGCCCGCCTCGATCATGGTGGCGGCAGGGCGGATCTCGCCGAAGGCCGCGCGCAGCACGGGCCATGTAGCCGGAAAGTCCGCGGCGCGCGGCAGGATGTAGCGGACGCGGACAACGTCCTGCATCGATGCCCCCGCCTCGCGGAGCGCTGCCTCGATGTTGCGCACGCATTGCGCCGCCTGGGTGGCGACGTCATCGCTGATGGTCATGTTCGAGTAGTCGAAGCCGGTCGTTCCCGACACGAAGACCTGGTTCCCGACCACGACCGCCCGGGAGTAGCCGATGTCGCGTTCGAAGCTCGAGCCTGAGGAGATGAGGCGGCGTGGCATGGGGGCAAGATAGCCCCCGGGGCCGAGGCAACGGTACCCTCGCGCGGACCGGGCGCACGCGCATGCGACCCCCACGTCCCCATGCTCCGCGCAATCCCAGTCACCATCGAGACGTTCGACGACGCCGTGGGGCCGGCCCTGCGCCATCAGGCGGTGCTGAACCAGCTTGAACTGGGCATCGTCGACTCGATCCGCGCGGAGCCGACGCGCTACCCCCAGGGCGTACGAATGCTCGCGCTCGCGGACGACGCCACGGGCGACGTCGGCGTTGCCGTCCAGACGCCGCCCCACAAGCCGCTGGTCTCGATGACGGGCGAGACCGTCGCGCACGAACTCGGTCGGCGGTTCGTCGACGCGCACGGGGATCCCCGCTTCGTGTTCGGTCCCGAGTCGGCGGCCATGGCGTTCGCCCGGGGCGCCGGAGCACGCGATCCGCGTGCCGTCTCACGTGACGGCGTGTTCGAGCTCCGCGAGGTGATGCCAGTTCCCGCCGCGACGGGGTTCGCACGCATCGCCGGGCCCGAAGATGCGCTGCTGCTGCAAGAATGGATGGATGCGTTCCTGGAGGAGGCGCTGCCGGCAGGATTCCCCAAGGACCCGAGGGCAGGTGCTCGCCTCGCGGGCAACGGCCTGACATGGCTCTGGTGCGAACCGGGCGGCGAGCCCACGAGCGTGGCGACGAACCACCGCCGAATCGCCGGGTGGTGGGCCTTCGGCTACGTGTACACGCCGCCTGCGCATCGCGGGCATGGCTGGGCCACGTCGCTGGTCGCGCATGCCAGCACGTGGGCGCTCAGAAGCGGCGCCATCGGGTGCACGCTCTTCACCGACCTCGCCAACCCCGTGTCGAACCGGATCTACGAGCGCATCGGCTACCGGCGGGTGGGCACACGGGCGACGATCGCGTGGTGACCTGCAGCGACTCCCGGCTCGCGGTGCTACGGCACTGCCGAGCATTCGATGAGCACGTAGCCTCTGCAGACTCTCGGTAGGGACAGACCGACGAGAGCGACCCCGTCAGCCTCGCACCAAGGAGCATGCATGCCATCTCGAAGGTCGGCCTTGCCGCTTGTCGGCGTCCTCATCGTTCAGACGATCGTCGGCTGCGCCGCACGCCCGAGCCCGATCGAAGGCGCCGGCAAGCCAACTCCGCTGCCGACGGAGGACGGCGTGCCGGTGAACCAGTGGTACATGAACACCAAGGATGCGGACGGCGCAAAGCTGCAGCACTACATCGCCGAGTACGGCATCGAGTCGAAGCCCGGCCATACCATCATCGTGCTGCACGGCGGCTGGGGCTCGGAGCACAGCTACCTCGTGCCCGTGATCAAGCCGCTGGCGGGCGAGTACCGATTCGTGCTGTACGACCAGCGAGGCTCGCTGCGATCTCCCGCCAACCCGCCGGCGAAGATCACCTACGCGAACCTGATCGAGGACCTCGACCAACTGCGTCAGCGGCTCGGCCTCGAGAAGGTCACGCTGATGGCCCATTCGATGGGCAACCAGCTCGCGTACGGCTACCTCAGCGCGCATCCCGATCGGGTGGCGGGGCTCGTGCTCGTGGGACCGGTCCTACCTGGCTCGGACAGCGGAACCGCAGAGGCGCCGCGCTGGGCGGAGCTCTCCGTGATGGAGTCGTGGCCCGGCTATTCCGAGGCGCAAAGCAAGGAGCGCGACGCGAGGCTGGAGCAGTGGAAACGCGAGTGCACAGATCGGTGGACTCGGATTGCAGCCGACGAGGGCCTGATCCCGCGCGACTGGGCCACGCAACATCCACCCGAGACGGATCCCGACCTTCAGGCCCTGTATCTCAAGACCGACCAGCAGAAGACCATGGGTTGGCGGATCTCATTCACCGCCGTCAACACCTACTCGGGCAGGAACTGGCGACAGACGCTCGGCGGCATGGTGTTCTACAACCAGGATGTCGCGCAGCAGATCTTCGCGGAGCCCGACTACTACTCCATGGTCGACGCGGGATGGCGTGCGCTCAGGTCCTTCAGGGGACCGGTGCGCGTGATCATCGGCACGCACGATTACGTCGACTTCGGCCCGACTCTCTGGCCGAAGGTCGTCGAGCGCATTCCAAACGCGCATCTCGACACGATCCAGAACGCCGGTCACTCGATCTGGATGGACGAACCCGAGGCGTTCAACCGTTCGCTGCGATCCGCGCTGGAGGCGGTGACCGCGGGCCGATGACGGAGCGCGAGCGGCGGCGGACCTCGGGGCACGGCTCTCTGAGATCAGAGGGAAGCCTCGCAGCGACCTGCAGGACGGATGACTGCTGCGTGAAATCAGGTTCCAACGGCGGACTCACGCCACATGAAGATCTCCGAGATTCCGTTCGAAATCACCGAATGGTCCGACGTCGAGCCCACCCGCCACGCGGGTCTCTCGGGAGAGGCGTTGTGGCGCACGCGCCACGTCGGTCCGGAAGGCAACCGCATCCGCGTCCGGATGGTCGAATACACGCCGGGCTATGTCGCAGATCACTGGTGCCGGAAGGGCCACGTGCTGCTGGTGCTGGAGGGTGAACTTGAGACCGTGCTGGCCGACGGCCGGGTCTTCAAGCTCAAGGGCGGCATGTCCTACCAGGTGGCGGATGATGCCGAGCCGCACATGTCGCGCACGATCACGGGGGCAAGGCTGTTCATCGTGGATTGAACCACGTGCTGCGCCAGCGGTTCCGATGGAGGTCTTACCCCCGTCTTGATGCCAATCGAGCTGCGAGGACTCCGTGCCGAAGGAACGGAGGTGCTTACCGCAGGTGGACGGACTCCGCGAGCGGTAGACCTCGCGCCGGTGTCTGATCCTGATGACGTCGATGACCAGCAGCCTGAATGGCGGCTTCAAAGCAATGGGCGCCCGTGAACAGCCAGCCAGAACAGCCAGCCAACCATGATCGACCACGCGACGGCGCCTACCAGCACCAGACGCGACCCGACTGTCGGCCTCAATCGCGCCGTCAGTAGTCCCATGACGAGCATCGCCTGCATCGCATGCAACCCGAGGAAGTGGGCGATCCGGAGGTCACCGCCCGTGGTCGACCAGCCGACGAACGGAAGACCGCTTGCGTCCGTGCCGTCGCCGCCGATGAAGTGCGACTTCATCGTGCTCAGCCATGCACCCACGACACCCCCGAGCAGGAGATTGAGCGCCACTGCGGCGATGATGCCCGCGCGCAGGCCGCCGCTGCGTTCGCGCCACGCCCACCGCGCCAGCGGAATGGGCGCAAGCACGAACGACACAGCGAATACCCCCATCACGCCGTACATCACCTGGCCGATGGTTGACTGCTCGTTGAAGTGCGAGCGGTCGCCGCGCGCGGCCTGCAGGATGATCCAGAAGAGCTCGATCGCCGATCCGGACACCATGATGCCCACGAGCCACCGCGCGGCGCGAGAACGCGCGAAACCGCCTCCGGCAAGCGGCATCATCAGCGCGAGCGTCGCGACGTAGATCGCAAGCGACAGCTCGAACTTGAGCGGCTTGATCCATACGCCCGCACCGTCCAGGAATCGGTCGTCGACCAGCATGGCGATGACCGTCGCCGGCACCAGGGCGATGATGCAGCCGGCGAGCACGAAGAGACGCCCATCGGCGCGTGCCGACGCCCAGCGGAGCAAAGCGATCGCGCCTGCGGAGACGGGCGCGTGCACGTGCGATGGGTCGCCAGCCCCCGCGCGGGAAGCAGCGGCAGCCCGTGCCCGCATCGTCGCCCACTCTTGAACGCGGTAGAGCATCCATCCCGCGGGCCCGAAGAGGAACGTCAGGCAGAACGCAGGAATCATGGCGAGCCGAGAGATGCCGGCGCGCTCGGCCCGCTCATCGATGGACACGCCGATCAGGAGGTCGAACGCGAGGTAGTGGATCCACCCTGCCAGGAGCAGGGCATCGCTGGTGAACAGCCGCCTGACCGCAGCAAAGCTGTCGAATCCGCCGTCGTTCCGCGACCATCCAGCGACGATGAGGCCGGCGTAAGCAGCAGCGAGGAGAAGCGGCGCCACGGTCCCCGGCAAAACCCGCCGCCAGCGCATGCGCCGAGGCAGGATGACGAGCGCCAGCCATCCCAGCATGGCCACGGGGCCGCTTGCCCCAAAGATGGCGGGCACGGACAGGACGGCGGCAAGCGGCTCGGGCATGCGGTTCTCGCGAGGCGGCGTGGACGCGCAAGGCTATCGCCAGACTTGACAGCGTCAAATCTTGGCCACATCGTGTCCGGCGTGCTCAACCGGCGGTCGAGGCCTCATCGGAAGCCGGCAGTGGTCCAAGTGGACAACGTGACGGAGAAGGACGCCACCGTGGTGATCAACCTGAGCTGCCGCGGCGACAAGGATGTCAACGAAGTGACCCGCCTGCGGGGAGGATGATTTCCCTGCATCGCGCGCAGTGCACGGGAGAGTTCCCCGCGCCGCGCGCACGAAGTCATCGAAGATCGGCCGGAGATGGTCAACGCCATTCCATGCGCGGGGGCGTCGCTGCACCATTCCCGTCTTACCGCCCAATGACCGCTCCACGCACGGTGCGTGGAGACATTGGACGTGCAGACCGCAAGGAGATCGCAATGCAGCAGATTCACAATCACAAGAGAATCGCACTCATCATTCCGGCCGGCGTCCTGTTCCTCTCGGCGGCGGCGAACGCCGTGCTCGTCCTCGGCAACAACGACACGGTCAACCTCGGCGCCCTGATGGCAACCGGAAGCGACCGGAAGTTCATCATCGGCGACAAGATGTTCACCTTCGAGTACGTGACCACGCCGAACTTCAACATCCAGCAGTTCGACATCACCGCCAAGATCCTGGCGCCGAACCAGTACGGCCTCAACAACATCGCGTTCGACCTCACCGGTCCGTTCGTCGACGGCGGCATCAACGACCAAACCGTGCAGGACATGAACCTGCAGTACACGGTCGAGGTCTTGGAGGAATTCTACAACCAGGGCATCCGCCTCTGCGATACCTCGCTCGCGTTCAACGGTTCCTCCGGCGGCATCGGCTCCTTCGCCCGCGTGGCGGAGACGGTATTCGCCGTGGACACCGGCCAGCTGCTCGGCAACCTCAACGTGTTCAACAACTTCGGCCCGCCCCCGACCATCCAGTACTCGGACGCAAAGGACTGGTGCATGGAGTACGGCACGGACGGCTACCGCGCGTTCCAGGTCAACAAGAACCTCAAGTTCTTTGCGAACACGCCCGGCGGGTTCTCCTCGTGCTCGTTCGTGCGGCAGGAGTTCAGCCAGATCCCGGCACCGGGCGCGCTCGCGCTGCTCGGCGTCGCCGGCATGCTGGGCGCGCGTCGCCGTCGCTGATGCGGCACGAACTGCAGTGAATGCATGATGGCGGGGCGCCGTTCGCGGCGCCCCGCTTCGTCTTTCCATCGTGCCGTCCAGCAGCGACTTCCTGATCGGATGACCACTGCGTGAACCGTGGAATCAAGAGCGGGGTAAGGTCACTCTCCCTAGACTCCCGGCATGAGCCCTGCAGACACTGCCATCGCGTCGTACGAGTCCGGCCCGGCCAAGCTCCGCGAGGCCTGCGCAGGGCTCGGGACCGCGGCGCTCAACCGCCGCATCGGCCCCGGCGAGTGGAGCATCATGGAGAACGCGGTGCACCTGCTCGACAGCGACCTCGCGTCGACGCACCGGATGCGGCGCATCGTGGCGGAGGAGAACCCGCTGCTGGTCTCGTACGACGAGAACGCGTTCATCGCACGGCTGCCATGCGACCGAGACGACCTCGCCGAGGTCCTCGACCTGTTCGAGGCGAATCGACGCTTCACGGCACGTTGGCTGCGCACCCTCCCAACGGAGGCCTTCTTGCGCACGGGCATCCACACGCAGCGCGGCAAGGTGACGTTGCTGCAGATCGTGGAGATCTATGCGAACCACGTGGATCACCACCTGAGGTTCGTTGCCGAGAAGCGCCGGAACCTCCCCCGCTGACGAGAGGTCCGTCGGAGCGCCCGAGCGCCGTGGACACGGATGGGCCACGTCGCGCGGTCATCGCCGCGAATACCATCAGCCCATGGCATTGGCGCCCCTGGCGACGGCGGAACGGATCCGAGGCATCGACCTCGCGCGGGGCATCGCCCTGCTGGGCATCCTGTTCGTCAACGTGCGGTTCTTCTTCGCGCCGCTCGGCTTCGCGATGCGCACGGACGTGGCGCTCGACGGGTCCGCACGCGGGACGGCGGACGTGCTCGCCTGGAGCCTCACCGAGGCCTTCTTCACCTACAAGTGCATCTCGCTCTTCTCCATGCTCTTTGGCTTCGGCCTCGCCATGCAGGCGGCCCGAGCCCGGGAGCGCGGGGTCAGCCCATGGCCGTCGGGGCTCCGGCGCCTGGGATTGCTTCTGGCGGTGGGTGTCGTGCACTGGTCGCTGGTCTGGTACGGCGACATCCTGACGACCTACGCAGTCCTAGGCCTCGTCGTGCTGGCGTGCACCGGGCTGTCGACGAACGCGCTGCGATGGTGCATCGTGGCGGTCGCTGGCGTGGTCGCGCTGGTGGCCGTCGTGGGGGCCGGGCTGTACGGGCTCGGTGCGGCCATGGAGGCGCAGGCGCCCGCGGAGGCGGAGATCGCGGCGAGCGAGCTCACGGAGCGGGGATTCGACGCGATGCTTGCCGCGCAGTTCAACCCCTACGACCCCGCATGGCTGGAGGCCGAGCGTGCCGCGTTCCGCGAGGGTCCGTTCGCGGACGCCCTGCTCTTCCGCTGCGTGAACTTCGCGTTCGGGACGGTGGCCGCGATCTTCAGCTACGGCTGGCAGTCGCTCCTGATGATGCTCTGCGGGGTCTACGCATTCAAGGCCGGGCTCTTCGGCCCCCAGGGGTCGGCGATCCGGCGCAGGATCGCGATGCCCGCGCTCGCGATCGGCCTGGCGCTCTCCGTCGGCAGCGTGCTGCCCGCCTGGTTGCTCGGCTTCGAAAGCGTGGCGGCGCAGGTCGTGCACGTGGCACTGCTGTCGTTCGGGGCCATGGTGCTGCCGGTCGCCTACGCCGCGATCATCCTGGAGTGGGGACCACGCCTGCCGGCATGGATCTCCACGCCGGTCGAACGCGCCGGACGGATGTCGTTCACCGTCTACCTGCTCGAGTCGGTCATCTGCACCGCGCTCGCCTCGTGGTGGGGGCTGGCGTGGTTTGGGTCGCTCGACGATGCCCAGGCCGCCATGGTTGCGCTCTGCGTGTGGCTTGCGCTGGTGATCTTCGCGACGGCATGGCTCGCGTTCCTGCCGATCGGGCCATTCGAGTGGGTATGGCGGCGCGTGACGTACGGGAACACGTAGGCCTCGCCACGCCGTTGTTACGGATTCCGCGCAACGCGGAACCCGCATGTCCCGAAGTCGACGGATTGGATCTCGTATCGGCGCGAGGCGCGGCAGAAACCGTCCTCGTAGTCGAAGAAACTGCCGCGCGCGATTCGTGACCTGCCCGACTGTGGCCCGGTCGGATCCGTCGTCGCGCTTCGCGTGTAGTCGCCGTACAAGTCGTTCACCCACTCCCACGCGTTGCCGATCATGTCGTGGAAGCCGAGCGGATTCGCCGCCTTGCCGCCGATGGGCTGCCGGCGCCCGCCGGAATTCGCCCGGTGCCATGCGATCGCGTCGAGCTCGCCGTACCTCGGGGCCTGCACGCCCGCACGGCATGCATACTCCCACTCGGCCTCGGTCGGAAGACGCGCGCCCGCTGCGCGGCAGAAGTCGTTGACCCGGCTGAAGGACGCGAGGATGGGAAGGCCAGCGCGGGTGTCAGGGGCCCCCGCGGGCGTGGCTTCGACCGGGGTCGTCGTGAAGACCACGGTCCCGTCGGGCCCGGCCTCGGCGGTCTGGCGGGTCGGCACGGGGTTGCCCTTCGAGTCGACGAGTTCGTAGCCGCCGCTCACGACGACGGTCCCGCCGCCGACCTCAAGCTGGACTCCTTGCACGCCGGGCTCGACGCGCTCCGCACCGGTGCTGGCACTGCTGCCCAGCACCTTCGCCCACTGCTCCTTCGTGACTTCGAAGCGACCGAGATAGTAGGGCCGGCTGATGGTCACGGCATGGGCGGGGACCTCGTTCGCGAGCGCTTCCGCGTCACCCGGGGTCTTGCCCATCATGAACTGCCCTGGCGGGACGAGCAGCATCTCGACGCCCGATGCCTTGTCGCGCACGCGCCACGGCAGTCCGGTGCGCACGATCGCCTCGCGAAGCGCGGGGTCCGTCACGACCTTCGCATCGACGTCCTTCTCGACGATCTCGCACCAGTCGAGGGCTGCGGGGAGCCGCGCCTCTGCAGGCGCAGGCGGGGGCGCGGGCGGTGCGGGCTGCGCCGCGGGCGAGGCGGGCTGCGGCGCGGACTGCGGCGCCGGCAAGACGACAGCCGGGATGGGAGCGGGGGCTGCACCCCGGGCAGCCAGCCCGGGGATCGGGTCGGCCACGCTCGTCGCATTCGGGCTGTTCGCCATGAAGCTCGCGTACCACACGCGGTCAAGGTCGTCGATTCGTGCGCGAAGTCGGTCCCGCAGCACCGTGCGGTCGCCCGACTGCTCATCGCCCATGATGACCATGCCGTTGCGGTTCAGGGGCACCACTTCCTCGAGCATGCGAAGCCCGACTCGGTAGACCGCGATGGCGGCAGCGTCCTCCATCGACTCGGCCTGCTTCAACGTGCCGCGCAATTCGTAGGCCGCCATGAACTGCGAGTCGGCGGCCATCGCCGACTCCTTGACGTCCTTCTCCCGGTACGCGGGCGACGCGATCAGGGTGTTCTCGAACTGCGGCGGGATGAGCACGCGGTCGACCACGTGGACCACGCTCGATCCGACGGCGATGTCGCCCGCGACAATCCGCGCCTTGAACGGCTCCTCAAGCGATCGGTCGCGCATGGACCGCATGCGATAGACGAAGACCGCACCATTCGCCAGCACGTCGAGGACAAAGCGATCCTTGTTCTCCGAGATCATCACCGGCCCACGCTCGCCGCCGTTCAGGTCGAAGCTCCAGGCTTGCAGTTTCGGGAGTGTGTGCCAGTCCAGCACCGCGCGGAGCATCTCGCGGTTCTTCGGATCAAGCAGCGTGGCGCGCTCGGCGTCGGAAAGCCGCGCGAAGGCCTCGTTCGTCGGGACGAAGACCGTCCAGCTGCGGTCGGGCACGGGCTGTGCCCAGTCCTGGTCGCCGCCGCTCGCCGCGACGGCCGCGACGAAGGTCGAGTAACGACCGTCCGGGACGGCCCGGAGCGCATCGAGCAGGCTCGCGGGCGCGGCCTCCTTCATCGACATGCCCATGGACTGCTCGGTGCGCTTCGGCTTCGGAAGCACCACCCGGTCGATCACGTGGATCACGCCGTTGCCGCAGAGGATGTCGGGCCGCACGACCTCCGCCGCGCCAAAGCGGAACCCCCGCCGGTCCGCCGCGATCGGCTCGCGGTCGCCCGCGGCGGTTCGCGCCATCTGCGGATCCTCGATGTTGCCGACCTCCATCGAGAGCAACCGGCCGGGCACCACGTGATGGGCGAGGATGTTGCGCAGCTTCTCCTTGTTCTCAGGAAGGAGCAGCGAGTCGAGCGTTCCTGCCGGGAGCGCCGCGAAGGCCTCGTCCGTGGGCGCAAAGACCGTGAACGGCCCTTCTGAACGCAGCAGGTCCGTCAGTCCGGCCGCCTGCACGGCGGTGAGGAGCGTCTGGAACTTGGCGGCCACCGCGGTGTCGACGATGTTTGGCTTGCCCCGGCCGTCAAAGAAGGAGCGTCCTCGGACCCGGTTGTCCACCGGCGCCTGGGCACTCGCGGCGGCGACGACGCCGGACAGGAGGCACATTGCCGCCACGCTCGCGGTCACGAGGCGAAGCGAGCGCGAGGGCCGATGCTGCAGAGATCCTGACATGATGACCGTGATCCTTTGCTCGAGCGATCCGCCATCGCCCATGGTGCATGCCTGGTCCGGCGTGCGGAACGCCGATCCTGCCAACGACTCGGCCGCCGCCACGAGGCACGCGCCGTACTCACGGGGTGCAGCCCCGCACGTGCGCATGACGAGTGCATCGCACGCAAGTTCTTCGGACGACCTCAGTCCACGCCGCGCGATCCACGCCAGTGGGTTCCACCAGAGCAAGGCCACGACGGCCCAGTCGAGCCACCGCACCAGGTGGTCGCGGCGTCGGATGTGCGCAAGTTCGTGCATCATGATCAGCCGGAGGCGTGCTTCGTCCGTGCTGGCGATCAAGGCCAAGGGAATCACGATGACGGGCCCACGGAGGCCACTCCACACGAACGGGACCGCATTGGTCCGTGTCGTGAGCACGATCGACGTGCGCCGCATGCCGAGTTCGTCGGCCACGGCGCGGGCGATGCGATGGACCACCTGCCCTGCAGGCTCGCACTGCGAGAGCAAGCCACGCCGGAAGCGCATGATGCGCACGACGGAAGTCGCAATGATGAGCACGGTGCCGCCAAGCCAGGGCGCGCCCACGAACAGCCAAGGATCGACCGCGAGCGATGAGGCAGGTCGCACCCCAACATCCGCCGCGGAACTTCGTTGATCGATGGCGGATGTCGCCACGCCCGGACCCTGGACGGCGGCTCGTGGAGCACTGGCCGTTGGGGATCCCATGCCGGAGTGGGTGCGAGCGGCCGATTCCACCGTGTCTCCCGGTAGCGGCAACGCCCGGCCTGGCTGATCCAGCGCGACGGCGAAATTGGGCACGGGAGCATTTGCGCACATCGAACTGCCCTCCTGCTCAGATGGCGCAACCTGCACGCGAAGCTCGGGCAGGCTGTCCATTGACGCTGCCATCGGCCGTGGCAAGGGGATGCCGACGGAGAGCCACGGCAACGCTGCGATCGGCGGCATGACGAGCCGAGCCATGACGAGCACCCACGCGAAGTGCGCGAGCGCCGGGTATCGCCGCCAGCGGCCAATCGTCCAGGCAAGAAGTGCCAGCGGAATGGCGAGCAGCGTGTTGCCAAGCGCATACTCAAGGAATAGCTCGGTCACGATGCCCTCCCGTCGAGGATCTCGCGAAGCCGGCGGAGCTCGGTGCGGCTCAACCGCTTCTGGTCGATCAGGTGCGACAGGAGCGGCGCGATCGATCCTCCCGTCAGCCGGTCCACGAGTGACTTGAGTTGCGAACCCGCATACTCCTCGCGCGAGATGCATGCCGAGAACGCATTCGCCGCCCCGGCCTTCTCGCGCTTCACGAGTTCCTTGTCCTCGAGGCGCTGGAGCAGGCGCTGCACGGTGCCGTGCTGCGAGCGGTCGGACTCGCCGTACAACTTGTCCTGGATCTGGCGCGCCGTCAGGCTGCCGTGAACCCACAGCAGCTCCATGAGGGCAAGTTCGGCGTTGGCGAGTGGCGGCGTGGACATCGGCAGGCCTCCTCAGAACGGCGGAGCCAGAATACGACAGTTCGTCGTGCAAGATACGACCATCTGTCGTGGATGTCAAGCGCGGTCGCCGACGCCCCTTGACGCGCAATCGGGGCCCGCCGCGCGTGTTCTTCGCAAATCCATGTGCTTCATGGACTTATGAATCCAAGGGGGTGGCGCATCTGCCAATCCCGACAGCCTCCGCCGCTTCACCATGAATCCAGCCACCTCGGCGTGCCTAAATAACCGATGAACACTTTGGAGTTGTGCGACCCGTACCAAGGTCGTCGGTGTGCCCTCGTTGGGCCCGTCGCCGACCTTGAAGGAGACCCGCTCGTGACGCCACTACTCGCAGACATGACGACGACCATGCGTGCCCTGAACGCAGGCCTCTCGATGGAAGGGGTCACCATGTACCTCTTCTGGCTCTCGACCGTTGCGATGGGTGCGGGGGCCATCTATTTCTGGCTGCAGCGCAAGACCGTGCAGGTGCAGTACCAGACGGCCATGACCGTGGCCGGCATCATCTGCGCGGTCGCGGCCTTCCACTACTGGCGCATGAGCGCCATCTACCTGGAAGGCGTCGCAAGCCTCTTTGGCCCGGACGGCCAGCGCATTGCGGGCGCGACCATTCAGCAGTTCCCGACCGCCTACCGCTACATCGACTGGCTGATCACCGTGCCGCTGCTCGTGATGGAGTTCCCGCTCCTCCTGAACCTCGGCAAGAAGGGCGCCGAGCTCTTCAAGGGCCTGGTCTTCTGGTCGCTGGTCATGCTGGTCACCGCGTGGGTCGCCGAGGAGAGCCCCACGGGCAGCCAGCAGTGGTGGACGTGGTACGTGGTCAGCTGCGGTTCGTGGCTCTACATCGTGTACATGCTGTTCACGAAGGTCACGGAAGCCATGGAGAGCGCTCCCGCGAGCATCCAGCAGAGCCTCAAGGCCATGCGCCTGTTCGTGACGATCGGTTGGGTCATCTACCCGATCGGCTTCATCATGGCGCTCGCAGGCCCGAACGGCGAGAGCTGGCGCGAGGTGTGCTACAACGTCGCCGACGTCATCAACAAGGTCTTCTTCGGCCTGGTCTGCTACCAGGGCGTGAAGGGCCTTGGGGAGCGCGCCTGATCCTGGAAACCTGAAGTCTTGAACGACGCCCTGCCCTCCGCCGCCGTGCACGACCGCCCCCTGGGGCCGGACGCGCCGGCGGCGGAGGCGGGGCGTCTCGCTTGGGGGGCGAGGATCCTGCCTTGGGCGGCGCTCGCGGCCGCGGCCGTGCTCGGCCTGGCCGATCCCGGGATCACGGACGCCGCCGCACCATGGCCATTCGTGATCGCACTGGTGGCATTCGGGATGCCGCATGGCGCCGCTGACTGGTCGGTGGCCGCCGAGCTCAACCACACCCGCGGCTTCCTGGCACGCCTGCTGGGGTTCACTGGGTACCTGGCATTGATGGCCGCAAGCCTGGGGCTGATCATGTGGCAGCCGGGAGTCTCGGCGCTCCTCTTCCTGCTGCTCACCGTGTTCCATTTCGGAATGGCCGATGCAACCGCCGTCCACGCGGACCACGATGGCCCGGTGGCGCGATGGGGGCTGGTCCTGGGCAGGGGGCTGTTGCTCCTCGCCACGGCGTTCGCCGCCCATCCGGCGGATGCGTGGTCGCCGTTTGCTCGCATCGGAGAGGCGCTGTCGCCCTGGCCGCACCACGCGTGGCAGCCCGACCTTGCACGCCTGCAGCAGCTTGCGGTGGTCGGTTCCATTGCCGGAGCCGTGGCCGCCACCTGCAGCGTGATCGCGCGCGTGCGCGCGGGCCACGCCCGCGCCGCCATGCTCGATGCGGTCGAGCATGCGATGGTCGCCACGGTCGCGATGACCGCGAACCCCCTGTTCACGGTGGGCTGCTACTTCCTGGGTGTCCACGCCTTCCGGCACACGCGCAGGCTCGCATGCACGCATGCGGTCGTCGATGCACCAGACGCGACCCGCGGACGCGCCGCAGCGGAGGGTGCGCGCGCGCCGCTCATCGGGCGCATCCTTCGAGTGCACGTCCTGAGCCTTCCGTTGATGTGGGTCACCGCGCTGGGCCTCGTGCCCCTCTGCTGGCTGCTCGGGTGGAACGGTGCGTGCACGTTGGCCGAGGCGAGCATCGCCTTCTACATGGTGACGACGCTGCCGCACCATCTCCTCGGGCTGCAGCTGCCGCAGCCCGACATGCCCCCCGCGGCGTGAGCCCCATCATCGATCCGCTGAGCGGCGTGCCCGAACGCGGGATGAGCCGGTCGAGTGCGAGGATCAGTCCAGCATGCGCTCGCGGAGTGCGGGCGTCGGCGCGGCGCACGGGTCCGCCTTCCCGAGCCAGCGGAACCGGTTGCGCGCCACCCAGCGATAGGCGCCGTCGCGAAGCGACTCGGGAACGGCACGGAGCGCGAGCGCCGCGCGCCACGGCCACGGCATGCGCCGGGCGATCTCGATCACGGCGTCCGAGCGAACCCAGGCGTGGCGGTCGGTGGTCACCACGATGCTGTCGGGCGCACCCATGGGCAACTCGACGCCCAGGCGCGCGCACTCCCGGCGGCCCAGCTCGCCCTGCAGGGGCGCGAAGCGGAATCTTCGGGTGACGTCACGCGCGGCCACGAACGTGACGACGCGGCTGCACAGGCCGCACTCGCCGTCGAAGAGGATGAGCGCGTAGCCGCGCATCAGCGATGCGCGGAGTCTAGGTTGCGCGCACGGAGTCCTGCGCCGCGCACCGGCGATTCGGGACGGAACGCTGCATCCCGGGCACGCGCGACGCGAACCCATGGGCGTGACCACCCCGCACCACGCACCCTCGCATCGCACCGTCGTGGTGACCGGCGCGACCGGATACATCGGCGGTCGGCTGGTCCCGCGGCTGCTCGAGGCGGGTTTCAACGTCCGGTGCCTGGTGCGCGAGCCGCGCAAGCTCGACGCGCGTGCGTGGCGCCGCGACCCGCGGGTCGACGTGCGAAAGGTCGAACTGTCGAATCCGGTCCAGGTGGCGGCGGCCATGGCGGGCGCGGAGGCCGCGTACTACCTGGTGCACTCGATGATCGTGAAGGGCAAGGCGTATCGCGAAGAGGATCTCGCGCTTGCCCATGCCTTCGCGAACGCGGCGCGGGATGCGGGGGTCGGAAGAATCGTGTACCTCGGCGGACTCGGCGAACTGGGGCCAAGCCTGAGCACGCACCTCTCGTCCCGCCGCGAGGTGGAGGGCGCACTGCGCGCCACCGGCGTCCCCGTCACCGTCTTCCGTGCGGCGATGATCATCGGCTCCGGTTCGGCGTCGTTCGAGATCCTCCGCTACCTGGTGGAGCACCTCCCGGTCATGATCACGCCGCGGTGGGTGACGACGCGCTCGCAGCCGATCGCGGTCCGGAACGTGCTTCACGACCTGGTCACCTGCCTGGACGTCCCGGAGACCGTCGGTCGCACGCTCGACATCGGCGGGCCCGAGGTGCTCTCGTACCTGCAGCTCATGCGCATCATGGCCGAGGCACGCGGGCTGCCGCGGCGCGCGGTGATCCCGGTTCCGGTGCTGACGCCGCGCCTCAGTTCGCTGTGGATCCACCTGGTCACGCCGGTGCCACACACCATCGCACGGCCGCTGGCCGAGGGACTCCGCAACGAGACGGTGTGCCGAAACGACGACGCGGCCAGGCTCATGCCGCAGCGACTGCTCACGATGCGCGAGGCGATCGACGCGGCGCTCGGCCGTCGCGCGGACGACGACGTGGAGACCGCGTGGTCGGACGCGGGGGCCATTCCCGGAGACCCGGACTGGGCGGGCGGGACCGTCTTCGTCGACCGTCGCCAGATGCACGTGGATGCGCCGCCCGCGGCGGTGTTCGCGACGGCCTCGGCCATCGGAGGCGACACCGGCTGGTACGGGGGCAACTGGCTGTGGCGCCTCCGCGGGCTGATGGACACGCTTGCGGGCGGCCCCGGCCTGCGGCGCGGGCGGCGTGACCGGCAGCAGCTCGAGGTGGGCGATGCGCTCGACTTCTGGCGCGTGATCGATGTGCAGCCCGGGCGGAGCTTCGAGCTTCGGGCGGAGATGAAGCTGCCCGGGATCGCGACGCTGAGGATGGAGGTCGAGCCCGAATCGAATGGCAGCGCGCTCATCTTGACGGCGCGATTCCGGCCGCGCGGGCTGCTCGGGATCCTCTACTGGTATGCGGTGCTCCCGCTCCATGGGATCGTGTTCACGGGGATGCTGCGAGGACTGAAGCGAGCGGCTACTTCCCCTTCCGGAACGCCGTCTCGTAGAGCTTGATCCACTGCGTGGGGGTCATCCGCCGACAGAGGTCCGCGATCAGCGGGACGCAGATGTCCTCCGGCTTCTTGAAGCGCACGCAGCTCTTGCCCATGTCGAGCTTCTTCGGCAGGCGCTTGGCGGCCTCGGCGGTGAACCACGCGAGGAGCTTCGGGTCTGCATAGATACCCATGTGATAGAACGCAATGTGCGACTTCTGCGACGCGAGCCCGAGGAACGGGAGCGGCGAGCCGGGCGTGCAGTGGTAGCCCGCCGGATAGGTGGAGAGCGGGACGACCCAGCCTGGCATGCCGTAGGCCATGACCTCCTCGAAGCCCTTGGGGAGTGCCTTGGCGATCGCCGCGCGGAGCTCCTGCATGACGGCACGGCGTTCGGGCGGGAGGGCCTTGAAGTAGGCATCGGGATCCGTTGCCGCGGCGCGCTTCGGGGCCGTTGCCTTGCGGCCCGTGGCCTTCTTCGGTGTCGAACGGGACGAAGTCTTCTTCACGGGAGGATCGTAACCAAGGACCGCGGGGCAATCAGCGGTTCTGGTGCGCGGCACACTCCAGGACGATGAGCCGCCCGTCGTTGCGCTCGAATCGTTCGCAGGCATAGGCAAGGGACAGCTCCTCGGCCAGCGCCCGGTCGTCCTCGATGAGCTCGACGTATGCGGGAAGCGCCGCAATGCGGGCCGCCGGAACAAGGAGCATCGCGGCTGCAATGCCGGCGACAACCACGACCGCAACCACCAGCGTCGCTCCGGCGCGGATGAACCGGCGCCGGCGGCGATGCGCGCGATCGAACTCCTCGAGTCCTCGGGCGAGGGTTTGCGTCTGGTGCTCGGTCAGGTCGTTCATGGGTTCATCCTCAATGCACGTGCTCGCTCTGCCGCGCGCCGAAGGCGGCTGTCAGCGGCGGCCCGGCCGATGCCGAGCCACTCGGCGATGGACGCGATCGTCGCGTCCGTCCGGGCGACCAGTTCGAGCAGCGACCGGTCGTCCGCGTGAAGCCGGGACGCGTCGTGACGAATCTGCTCGAGCAGTTCGAAGTCCTTCAGGTAGTCCGCTGCTTCCTCGCGCATGCGCGCCACACGCCGCTCGCGGCAGCGGCGGGCAAGCTCGGAGCGCAGCAGGTCGATCGCCGCACTGCGCACGATGCGGCGAAGCCATGCGTCGAGGCTGGCGGACGTCGCGCAGCGACGCGGGGCACGCGCCACACGGAGCCACGCATCCTGCGCGGCGTCGGCCGCCAGGTCGTGGCGGCGGCCAAGGATCCGCAACGACTCCGCCTCGACGAACGCGACGCGACGGCGGAAGAGGAGCTCGTATGCCGCACGATCGCCGCCGACCAGCTGCGCGGTGCAGCGGTCGACGACGTCATCACCGAACTCGGCCGCTTCGGCGGTCACGGGGCCGTGGTTCCGGCGGACTCGCGCACCAGGTTGGGCGAAGGCAGCGAGCGGACCGAGTCGCGGACGGCGGCGATGTCCTCGCCAGACCCGTGGACGAAGAGCATGCCCGACTCGCGGTGCAGGCGCATCCGGAACTCGCCCGACCGCGCCGAGCCGGCGAGGCCGCGGTCGATCGCGAAGAGCAGCGCGTCCTGCTCGGCCTCGATCGCGCCGCGGCGCTCGTCGCCCGACGCGGCGGGCGGCAGGCGGAACAGCACCACCTGCTCCGATGGGTCGCCGGCGTTCTCGTCCGCCTTGACGCGCCCCTTGATCTGCATGGTCTCGACCGTCCCGCCGCCGAGCGTGAAGTGCACGGCCTTGGCAAGTTCGATGCCGCCCTTCTTGCCCGGGTCGAGCGTGATGTCGAGCGTGAAGGACGCGCCGGGGGCGACCGGGCCCTTCGGCGGGTCGCTGACCTTGGTGCAGCCGCAGCCGGCCTTGATGCCCTCGATGGTGACCGGCGTGTCGCTTGCGTTGGTGACGGTGATGGTCGCGGTCTTCGGCGTGGCGACGGTCATCTCGCCGAGGTCGAGCACCGCGGGCGAGAACCGAAGCGCCCGTGGCGCGGTCGCGGCGGGCGGCACCTGGGCGCCGTCAGCGGCGCGCGCGGGGGCGACCGGACCAAGCGCGATCATCAGGCAAGCGATGGATGCGATTCGAAGCATGGGCGGACAGTCCTCCGTGGGGTGTCGGGCGATGCCGACCTGCGCTCGCAGGCCGTCACATGATGAACGGAGCGGGGAAGCGGGATTCGTCAGGAGATCGGAACAATCCTGCTCGCTGCCCCTTCGCCCTCGATGAGCGCGCGGCAGCATGCGGGGCCATGGCGCAGGTGCAGGATGCGCTGCGCGGATGGGTCGCTCCCCGCGGGCGGGCCCGGGCGAATCAGTAGCTCAGCGCGACCACCCCCGGCAGCCGCTCGAAGTCGCGGGCATTGCGCGTCACTAGCGGGCGCGCGTGCCGCGCCGCGGTGGCGGCGATCCAGAGATCGTTGTCCCCGACGGACCGTCCCTCCGCACGGGATTGACGGCTGAGTCGGCTCCAGATCCACGACGTCTCCGGATCGATCGTCAGCAACTCGAAGGAGCCGAGCAGTCGCTCCACGGCGATTCGCCCCGCGTCCTCGTAGCCCTCGCTGAGCTCGGCTGCGGCAACGACGCTCACCCCGACGGGCATCGAGCCATGCTCGCGCAGGAACGCGGCGACCGGGCCTGGAGTCCGGCGGCGAAGCTCGCGCTCAAGGTCGATCAGGAACGTGGTGTCGACGATCACGGCTGCGCCCGCCGATCACGGCGCGGGCGCGGGCGGCGCTGGATCTCGTCAAGGCGATCGAGCTCGGATTCCGACGGCAGCCAGAGTTGCTCACCCAGCGCAAAGAGCCGCTGCACCAACGCATCGCCCGCCGCGCCGGACTGCGCATGGCCGGCGCCCAACCGCTTGACGACGCGCGAGAACGACTCCGACGGCGTGGCGCGAAGCCGTCGAAGGGTCTCATAAGCCTCAACATCCAGCGAGATGGTCTTGTGTGCCATGCATGCACAGTAACAGATACACAGACTTGTGTCCAACCACTCCGCGCGCAATCGCGGCAATGCCCTGCCATCGGCGCTCGTTCCGCACACTGAACCGAACCACCCGCGTCCGGAGGCGAGCCCGTGCCAGGCGTACGAAGATCCGCAGCTCCGATCGCAACCGCCGCCCTGGCGGCAGCGCTTGCCTTCGCCTTCCTGCTCGCCGGATGGCATGCCGGCGCGCAGGCGCCGCCCGCCGCATCGCCCCAGTCCCCCACCCAAACCACCGCCCCGGCCGCGCAAGCCTCCCCCTGGTCGGCCGCCGCCGCCTACTCGCGCCAGAGCGGCGGCGAGGTGCTCCTGGTGCTGCGCGACGGCAAGGTGGTGTTCGAGGACTCGGTCGATGGATGGGATTCGGACCGGCCGCATCCGCTCGCGAGCGGCACCAAGAGCTTCACGGGCGTCGCCGCAATGCTCGCCGTCCAGCAGGGGCTCATCACGCTCGACGAGCGCGTCAGCGACACGATCACTGAATGGAAGGACGATCCACGCAAGCGCGCGATCACGGTGCGGCAGCTGCTTGACCTCTCAAGCGGCCTGCAGCCGGACAGTGCCGAGGACCGGCAGCGCATCCGGTCGATCGCGGGCGGAGGGCTCCTCGAGCGTGCGCGTGCGGCGCGCGCGCGTCCGGACGACTTCCAGGCGCAGGCCCTCGAGGCCCCTACGGAGCACGAGCCGGGCTCGCGATTCGAGTACGGCGGCAACCACTTCCATGCGTTCGGCGCGTTCCTCGAGCGGCGCCTCGCGGCGCGCGGCGTGAAGCCGGCGACGGCGTGGGAATGGTACGAGGCGAACCTCCTCGAACCGATCGGCATGAAGGTCGCGCGGATCGGCCGAGACCGCGCGGGTCACCCGAACCTGCCGGGCGGCGCGTCGGCGTCGGCCGCCGAATGGGCGAAGTTCGGCGAATTCGTGCGGTTGAACGGCGCGGTGCGCGCAGCCGACGGGAGCGCGCGGCAGGTGCTGACGCCGGAGCTCCTCGCGAAGTGCTTCGAGCCTTCGGCACGGAACGATCGCTACGGACTGACCTGGTGGCTCGGCCCGCGCGGCGGCGACGACACGCTGCCTGACGTGCGAATGGCCGCCGGACTCGGGAACCAGCGGCTCTACGTGATCCCGTCGGCGAACCTGGTGGCGGTGCGCTTCGCGCCGCTCAACGGGGGCAAGCGCCGCTTCAGCGACGAGGCGATGATCCAAGCGCTGCTGAAGGCCGCGGGCGCGGCACCGCGTGCCTTCCCCGCAATCGAGACGGGGATGGAGTCGCGACTGATCTCGGACGGCATCCCGACCGCCGAAACGAAGCAGCCCGACGCCACCCTCCCCTGGGTCACGCCGGCCGTCAGCGCACCGCGAGTCACCTTCCACACGTTCGACAGCGCGTCCGTGAAGGGAAAGGTGAGCTACCACCTGTACACGCCCGCGGAGTACGCGCGCGACGGGGCGCGAAGATTCCCGGTTGTCTACTGGCTGCACGGCTCGGGCGGCGGGCAGGAAGGCATCCCACCGCTCGCGAAGCGCTTCGACGCGGCGATCGAGGCGGGCAAGGCCCCACCCTTCTTCGTCGTCTTCGTGAACGGGCTGCCCCAAGGCATGTACGTCGACTGGGCGGACGGGCGCGCGCCGGTGGAGTCGATGATCGTGCGCGACCTGGTGCCGCACGTCGACGCCACGCTGCGGACGGTCGCTGCGCGCGAAGGTCGCCTGCTCGACGGGTTCAGCATGGGCGGGTACGGCGCGGCAAGGCTCGGCTTCAAGTTCCCCGAGACCTTCCGTGCGGTGTCGATGCTCGGCGCGGGTCCGCTCGACCCGGACTTCGAGCGCACGCCGCGCGCGAACCCGCGCTCGCGCGACGGGCTGCTCGAGCGCGTGTACGGCAGCCGCGAGCACTTCCGCGAGGTCAGCCCGTGGGAGCTCGCCAAGGCGAGCGCCGACACGATCGCGAAGGGATCGCTGGTGCGCATCGCCGTCGGCAACCGCGACGGGACGTTCGCCCTCAACACGGAGTTTCACGATCACCTTGACGCGCTCAAGATCCCGCACGATTGGTCGCCGCTCGCGGGAGTCGAGCATGATCCATCGAAGACCCTCGACGCGCTCGGAGATCGGACTTGGGCGTTCTATCGCCGGGCATTCGACGGCGCGCAGCGCGCGTCGGCGATCGCCGAGGGCGAAGCGCGGAAGTGAGGGTGTTACGGCGCAGGCGGCCGGTGAAGCTGACGACGTTCCCCTGGGACCGGATCGTCGACGACCTGATCTGCTCGATCGCGCACCGTCGGACGCTTGCCGAACTCCTCGCGTCCCAGGCCCACCGCCCCCCTTACGTTCCGCCCCACCCCGGCAGCTTGCTCGCCTGCTTCACCCACGCGGTGAACTGCCGCTCGTCGAGCGGCGCATCCTCCTCCACGTGGAGGGAGCGCGTGTGCGGGTCCTTCGATCCCACCGCGGCTCGGGCTTCAGAAACGAGCCCTTGAAGAAGGCGATCTTGATGTACCTGACGAAGCAGTGGACGCCTGGGACTCGGCCGCATGGTCACCTCGCGGTCACCCCTGCGTCGGACCGCCCCGCCCGGGCTTCGGGGGCGCGGTGCCGCGGTCGCGATAGACCTTGAGCTTGCGGCCGCGAAGGGTGGCGCCGCGCAGCGCCTCGATCGTGCGGTCGACGTCGCGCGCCGGAAGCTCGACGAAACTCTGCGCCTCGAGGATCTCGATGGCACCGATGGTGCGCGGATTGACGCGCGCCTCGTTGGCGATGGCGCCCACGAGATCCGCGGGCCGCATTCCCATGCGGGTGCCGCCCGAAATGTAGATGCGCACCATGTCGTGCGTCTCGGGCCGGCCGCGGCCGCGCTCCGGGCGCGCGAAGCTCTCGATGACGGGAATGTGGACATCGTCCTCGGAACCCCCCTCGCCCTCGGAAGCCTCGTGCGCCAGCCGGATGGCGGCCGCCGCGACGTCCATGGGGTCGAACTCGGATGCAAGTGACTCCGCCACGGCTCGGTACGCGTCAAGGTCGCCCGCGGTGATGGCATCGCGCACCGAACCCTTGGTCATGTCCATGCGGCGTGCCTTCACGTCACGGGGCGTGGGCACCGTGCAGATGGCGATGCGCTGGCGCGTGGCCTGCTCGATGTTGCGGAGCAGGCGGTGCGCGCGTGGATCCACCAGCGTGATCGCCACGCCCTCGCGGCCGGCGCGGCCGGTGCGCCCGATGCGGTGTACGTACGCCTCCGGCGAGGAGGGCACGTCGAAGTTGACGACGTGCGTGAGATGGTCGATGTCGATGCCGCGCGCCGCGACGTCGGTGGCGACAAGGAGGTCGACGGTTCCGGCGCGTGCACGCCCCATGACGCGGTCGCGCTCGGCCTGCGACATGCCGCCATGGAGCGATGCCACGCGGTACCCGCGGCCGGTCATGCGGTCGGCGAGCTCGTCGACGTCGAGGCGCGTGCGGCAGAAGACCAGCGCGAGCGTGGGCGACTCGAGGTCAAGCACCCGCCCCAGCGCCGCGACCTTGTGCGCGCGTGGCACGATGTAGGCGACCTGCCGGACCTTCGGCACCGAGCCGCGCGTCGATTCATCGCGCGCGATGAGGATCCGCTCGGGATCGCGCAGATGCCGCTCGGCGATGGCCGCGATGCGCGGGGGAAGCGTCGCGGAGAAGAGCGCGGTCTGCCGGCTCTCCGGGCACGCCTCCAGGATGAGCTCGAGGTCCTCGGCAAAGCCCATGTCGAGCATCTCATCGGCCTCGTCCAGCGCCACGACATGCAGTTCGGAGAGATCGAGGGTCTCGCGCCTCAGGTGGTCGAGCGCGCGCCCCGGGGTGGCAACCACCACGTGAGCGCCGCGGCGCAGCGCCACCACCTGGCGATGGAACTCCTGGCCGCCGTAGATCGGCACCACGGCGGTGCCGAGGCCCTTGCCGTACCGGTGGAAGGCCTCGGAGACCTGGACGGCCAGTTCCCGCGTGGGCACCAGCACCAGCGCCAGCGGCTTGCAGGGCCCAGGCCGGGCATCCGCGACCCGCTGCAGGATGGGCAGTGCGAAGGCCGCGGTCTTGCCGGTGCCCGTCGCGGCCTGCCCCAGGATGTCGCGCCCCGCAAGCAGTGGCGGGATCGCCGCCCGCTGGATGGGCGTCGCCTCCTCGTACCCGAGCGACGCGAGTTCGGTCACCAGTTCCGTGCGCAGACCCAGCTCAACGAACGCGTCGCTCATTCGGGCACGGTACGCGAAGCGCGTTGACCATGCGTCCGCGGACCGTTCGACGTGCGTCAGGCCCCCGCCCGCTCGCGCCCCCACAGGATCCACGACGAATCAGGAAGCGATCGATCCATGGATCGGAACATGAACGAGAGCTGCGCATTGTGGTAGAGCGCGTGCGTGGGCACCTGCATGATCGAGTCGGCGACGGACTGGCGGAACACGCGTCCGTCCCGGTGGCGCTCGACCATCCGCTGGAGCTCGGAGGGCACCAGGCCAGCGAGGTAGGCGTCCCACCGCGCGCGGCTCGCGGCAAGGTGTGCGCGAATCGCCGCGAGGTCGGACAGTTCGGCGGGAGCGGGCATCACGACGCCGGCGTCGTCCCGCTGCAGCACGGCGATCCAGATCCGTTCGGCACCGGCCAGGTGAACGAGCGTCGCGTGAACGCTGCCGAGGCCGATCGGGAACGCGCGATGGAGCTCCTCGTGCGTCAGGGCCTCGCAGGCTCCAAGCGTGCGGCCGGTGAGCCAGCGCAGCCAGGCATGGGCGTCGCGATAGGGAGTGCAGGGGTCCATGGCGAGACGATAGCCCGGCGGCCGACGTCGCGACCCGCCGGGTACCCTTCCCCGCATGCACCCCGGCCGCAATGCGTTCACCGCCTCCTCGATCGTCCTCGCCACGGTGCTCACGGCGTGCGGCACGACGGGCGGCGGCCCGAACGCGGCCGCTCCGGCCGCACCCAGAGCGCTTCCGCGCATCGACGCGGTCGAGTGGCGATGCACCGAGCTCACCGGTCCCGGCGGCGCGAAGGTGGACGTGACCGACCGCCCGCCGTCGCTTCGAATCGGCAGCGACGGGCGCGCGACGGGGTTCGCAGGCGTGAACCGATTCTTTGCGGAGGCGACGTTCGGGAACGCGATCGCCGGCACGCCGGAGCCCCTTCGCTTCGGGCCCATCGGCGCGACCCGGATGGCCGGCCCCCCCGAACGCATGGAGCTCGAACGCGCGTTCACCGCGATGGTCGAGGGCGTCCGCTCCGCTGCGGTGAGCGCCGGTCCCGGCGGACCGATCCTCACGCTGAGCGGCGACGCGGGTCCGTGCGCACGCTTCGAGCCCTCGGGTCCGGACGCCGAACGCTGAGGGCACCGGCGGGCACTACCCTTCCGGCATGGACGACCTGGCGTTGCTCCGTGCGATCATCGAGGACCTGCGCGCCGAGACCGGCACGATCCACTGGGTGGGGCCGGACGGCATGCTGCACCTCGCCGCCGTCGTGGGCGCGTTCCCGTCGCCTGTGTTGGAAGCGATCCGCGTGATCCCGGTCGGCAAGGGGCTCGCGGGGCTTGCGGCGGAGAGGCGAACCTGCGTCACCGTGTGCAACCTGCAGTCCGACGCAAGCGGCCAGGCGCGGCCGGGCGCGCGCGCGACCGGCATGGAGGGCGCCATCACCGCGCCGTGCATCGCGCCCGACGGAACGCTTGCTGGCGTGGTCGGCGTGGCGAACGCGGGCGCGCGGACGTTCACCGACGCCGAGCAGGAATCGCTGCTGGCGCACGGCCGTCGGCTGGCACAGGTGCGGGCGGCCGCGAGGGTCGCCGATTCAGGAACCGAACCGCGGCACACGCCATGAGCGCTCCCGACCGACGCCTTCGCGTCCTGTTCCTCTGCACCGGAAACTCCTGCCGCAGCCAGATGGCGGAGGGATGGGCCCGTGCGCTCATGTCCGACCGCATCGATGCCCACTCGGCCGGCACCCGTCCGCACGGGCTGAATCCGCTCGCGGTGCGCGCGATGGCGGAGGCCGGCGTCGACATCTCCGGGCATCGGTCCAAGCGACCCGAGGAAATCGGCTCGGATTTCGACGTGGTGTTCACCGTCTGCGACGCCGCGCACGAGTCGTGCCCGGTCATTCCCGGAGCGCGGGTCGTCCACGCCGGGTTCGATGATCCGCCGCGGCTCGCCGCCGGCGCTGCAACCGACGAGGACGCGATGGTTCACTACCGGCGCGTGCGCGACGAGATCCGCGCGTTCATCGAGCGCCTGCCCGTCGTGACTGGCCCGGCCATGGCATGCACGCCGTGCGGCGACGACCACCCGCGGAGGCTCTCGTTCCTGGATCGCTACCTCACGCTCTGGATCTTCCTGGCGATGGCCGTCGGCGTGGCCGTCGGCCGCCTGGTGCCGGGCGTCCAGGACGCGGCCGAGCTGGTGACCGTGGGCACCACCAACATCCCGATTGCGATCGGCCTGGTGCTGATGATGTTCCCGCCGTTGGCCAAGGTCCGCTACGAGGAGCTGCCGCGCGTGTTCGCCGATCGGAAGGTGCTTGCGCTCTCGCTGGTCCAGAACTGGGTCGTGGGCCCGGTGCTCATGTTCGCCCTGGCGGCCGTGTTCCTGCACGACCGACCGGAGTACATGCTGGGGATCGTGATGGTGGGACTCGCACGGTGCATAGCGATGGTGCTCGTGTGGAACGACCTCGCCCGAGGCAGCGCCGAATACGCCGCCGGGCTCGTGGCCTTCAACAGCGTCTTCCAGGTGCTTTTCTTCGGTGCCTATGCCTGGGTCTTCATGACCTGGCTGCCTCCCCTGGTGGGGATCACGGGCACGGCGATTGACGTGGGGATGGCGCAGGTCTTCGCGAGCGTGCTGATCTACCTGGGAATCCCGTTCCTGGGCGGGATGCTCGTACGCGCGGCGCTGCGGCGCACCAAGGGGGACCACTGGTACGTGGAGCGATTCCTGCCGCGGATCGCGCCGGTCACGCTGGTGGCGCTCCTCTTCACCATCGTCGTGATGTTCAGCCTGCAGGGCGAGCGGATCCTCTCGGCACCGCTTGACATCCTCCGGATCGCGGTGCCGCTGACCATCTACTTCGTGGTGATGTTCTTCGCTTCGTTCTTCATGGCCAGGCGCGTCGGCGCGGAGTACGAGCGCGCGACCACCCTGGCCTTCACCGCGAGCGGGAACAACTTCGAGCTGGCGATCGCCGTGGCGATCTCCGTCTTTGGGATCTCGTCGGGCGAGGCGTTCGCGACGGTGGTGGGCCCGCTGGTGGAGGTGCCGGTGCTGGTGCTCTTGGTGGGAGCGGCGCTGCGGATGCGCAGGGGTTCAGACGGACCACGCGGCCAGCAGCTGACCGAGGTCGGTGCCCGACACTGAACCGTCGCCGTCGAGGTCGCCGCGCCCGGGATTGCCCCAGTTGGCGAGCATCAGCCCCAGGTCGATGCCGTCGACGCGGCCGTCGCCGTCGAGATCGGGCGTCTGCCGGCCCTGCTGCGTGATGCCGTCGGCGGGAACGGGCGTTCCCCACACAGCATCCCAGCGGGTGCCATCACCCGCGAGGTAGAGCCGAAGGAACTCGGTGGTTTCCCGCCGGATGATGGCCAGCTGCGCCGCACGGCTGAGGGAACCACTGTCGCAGAACAGGATCGGGCTGTCGATGAATCCGCAATGGAAGCCGCCCGTGATGGTGACGAGTTGCGAAGGTCCACGAAGGTTCGCGTACATCGGGCCGTTCGTCGACGGGCTGACGATGGTGTCCTGGCTGCCGTTGATGATGCGCGTGGCGGAGTTCACCCCAAGGCAGGCGTTCGTCGAGGACGGGTTCGTCTCGGCGGCGGCCATCGGCACCACGCAGCGGATGGACGGGTCGCGGTCCGCGGCGAGGAGCGCGCAGCCGCCGCCCATGGAATGGCCCATGACGCCGCGACGTTCGCCCGCGACCGCGCCGGTCCACGGCGAGCCGCCTGCTGCGCCCTGTGCCGCGAACCAGTCGAGTGCACTGACGAGGTCATCCGCAAAGGCCGAGTGGCTGGGAAGCAGCGACCCCTGCGTCTCCGGGAGCACCACGATGAATCCCCACGTCGCAATGTGGGACGCGGTGCTGGCATACTGCGCAACGGGCGTCACGAACCCGTGGCCGAACGCCACGACCGGATACGGACCGTTCGCGACGTCGACGGCGCTTCCCGACGCCGCAGCGACGGCCGGGTAGTGGACGGTGGCCGCGAACGCGGAGCCGCCCGGGCGCACCACCGTGACACCGCGCTGCGAGGCGGTGCGCGGGCCGGGCTGCGACAGGTCCTGGGCTCGCACGGTGGGCGCGAGGGCGAGCACGCACCCCAGAAGCGCCATGGACGCGCGGGCCCCGCGGGACAAGGTCACGGTCAGCGGCATGGGACCCACGGTAGCGCAGGGGCGGGGCCGGGTCCACGGAAACCCGCGCGGTTCGCGACGAAAGGCCGCTACCCGTTCCCCACGCCCGGGTCCTGCGCCATGTAGACGGTGCGCGACGGGAACGCGAACCCGGAGCCGTGCCGCGCGACGATCCGCATGCAGTCGAGGTTGATCCGCTGGATTGCGGCGCGGTACGTCGGCATGTCACGTGTGCGGAACGTGGCGCGCACCTCGATGTTGAGCGAACTCTCGCCGAAACCGACGAAGTGGGCCATGGCCGACGCCGGGTCGACGAGCGGGTCCTCGCGAAGCCGCTTCTCGAGCTCCGCAACGACCGCCACCATGGTCTCCGGCGAGGTCTCGTACCGCACGCCGATCGTCGCGACGTGGCGGAACCCGTCGCGTGCGCTCAGCTTCTCGATGCGTGACTGCGCAAGATCGCCGTTGGCGACGACGAGCACGGTGCGGTCGGCCGTGCGCAGCTGCGTCGACCGAACACCGATCCGCTCGACCGTCGCGATGTTGCCGTCGATCTTGCAGGTGTCGCCCACGTTCAGCACCTGGTCGGCCACCACCGAGGCGCCGCCGAACAGGTTCGAGAGGGTCTGCTGCGATGCGAGCGCAATCGCCGCGGTGCCGATGCCGAGGCCGGCGATCACGGTCGAGAGGTCGAGCCCGAAGATCTGGAGCGCCGCCGCGAGACCAAGGAGCCACACGATCCCGATGGCGGCGGCCCGTCCGATCCGCACGATCGACGCGCCGTCGGAGATCCCTCGGCGCGCCATCTGAAGCTCGACGGCGATGGCCATGACGCGGATCCATCGCACCACCAGCCAGGCGATCACGAACACCATCGCGGCCCGCGAGCCGAGCGAGAGGTTCTCGCGCGCCGGAGCGCTGAGGACGAGCACCGGCTGTGCTGCACGCATGCCGACCACCGAGAGCAGGAACACGAGCGGCGTCAGGACCGTGATCAGCGGCTGCACCGCGGGACCGAGCACGCTGAGGATGCCGTGCCGAAGGAGCCAGGTGATCGCCCACCCAACGAGGAGACCGGCGCCGCCGATGGCGACGAGCCCGATCCACTGCCACAGGTCGATCTCCGCGATGCGGATGTTTACGAGGAACTCCGGAAGCGCGGACACCCACCAGACGTCGATGGCGCGCGCAAGCGCGGGCACGCCCTCGACGGTTCCCGCCGTGAAGATCCACCGGTCGTCGACCCGCACCATCTCGACCTCGAGCACGGCCTCCGGGGTGTCGACGACACCGATGTTGACGCGGCCGGGCGCGCCCGGTGCGTTCGCGGAGGCGCCGGGCACGCTCGGGAAGTCGATCCACAGGCGGTGGTCGAGGATGCTCTTGAGGGCACGCGCGATGCGCTCGCCGGTCACGCCCTCGGGCCAGCCCGCAGCCGGGCGCTCGAGCATGTCGGATGCGTCGTGCCAGTCCCCGTCGCGCGAGAGCACGATGAACGTGAACGCCGCGTTGCGCGGGGTGTCGCTGCCTCGGGCGACCGCTTCGTCATCGGGGATCTGCATGACCGACTCCGCCGGCGATTCCTCCTCGACGACGTCCTGGACGGGCGCTGCGGATGACGCGGGTGCGAGGAACGCGGCGAAGGCAACCACGATGGCGAGAGTGAACGAAACGATGCGGCGCGGATCGAGGTTGACCATGGCGCGCGGTAATGTACGGCTGCCATGCGCCCCACCGCCACGCTGCTCTCCGTCGCGCTCGCATGCTGGTTCGCTGCCATCGCCGCCGCGGGCGCAGCCGCCATGGCAGCGTTTGCTTCGTTGCCGCGCATGGGGATCCGGGTTCCGGCGGTCGAGGCGTTCTTCGAGGGCGACTCCACCGAGATGGGTCGATGGGCCGCGGGCCGGATGCTGGCGCCCGTGTTCACCGCCAGCGACTGGGTGCAGTTCACGATGGCGGCAGCGACGGTGACGTGCACCGTGCGGCTGGTGCGATGCGGCGGCTTCCGCGGCATGCGCGCCTTCCGCGTGGCGTTCATCGCATGCGTTGCGGCCGCCGCGGCGCTGCTCGCGTGGCGTGCGTGGACCGCGCCCGCAATGAACGCCGAGCTGTTCGCGTACTGGAAGGCCGTGGAAGACGGCGAACGCGAGGCCGCAACGACGGCGCGCGCGACCTTCGACGGGATGCACCGCGCGGCGGACGCCGCCTTCCGGGTCACCCTGTTTCTGGTGCTGGGGGCGCTCGTGGCACTGCCGGCGGCCCTGGTGCCGGGACCCGCCGGCACCGCCGCGCGCGCGGACTGACTCGCTCAGGCCGTCGGCCGCACGTGCCTGCGCGCCTGCACGTGGTCGGCCAGGCACGCGGCGAGCGTTGCGGCGTTGATGTCGAGGTGCTCGCGCCACGAGCCGTGCGACTGCGCGTCGCTCGAGGCCCACGCTTCCTCGATGCGCCGTGCCAAGGCAGCATGGGCTGCCATCGGCTCGAGGCTCGCGAGCAGTTCGGACGCGGTCCATCCGTCCCGGAACCTCGATGGCACGGATTTCACAGCGCGCAGCATCGGCACCATGCGCTTGAGGCCGATCGCGAGGCCAAGCTCGCGGAACGGTAGCCGTGCGTCGAGCGGACGCAGCAACCACCCGCCACCCGCGAAGGCGTCCACGCCGCAACGTGCATCCGCAAGCGCACGCCCAAGCACGTGGTCGAACGGGTGCTCGCCCTCCGCGACGAGGTCCGCGAAATGCCCGCACGCCTCCAGGAGCCCACCGAGCGTCAGCGGGTCGGAGGTCGCGAACGTGGGAACCTCGTCGCACGCGGACCGGAGCGTCGACATGTGGGCATCCAGGCGTGCGCGCTCGGGATCCGACTCCGGCACCGACGCCTGCACGCGCGCGAGCGCCACGAAGCCGTCGAACGGGTCCAAGTGACCCATCGCGGCGACGAGCGGCCGCGAGAGGTCGATGCTCATCTTCCAGTGCATGCGCGGGCGCGCCCCGGCCGACGAGCCGGGCTGCACGACGAAGGCCGCACACGATGCGTGCGCAAGGTCGATGGCATGATGCAACCAGCGCACGTCGCCGGTGGCTTCGGCGAGGTCGCAGAGCGCGTGAATCCAGCGCGTGTGGTAGTGGAAGTACTGGCCGTCACGGTCCCACTCCAACCCATCGTCGCGCGGCGCGCCTGCCGGCCGTTCGGGCAGGGGTTTCCCGATCCGAAGCCCGCCGGCGGTAGGCCGTCGCTCGCCGGACGCCTCGTCGAGGCCGCTGATCCAGCCCGTGCGTCGATCGTCCGGCCTGTGGCGGCCGAGCACGCGATGGACCAACTCGGCAAGATGGACCGCCCGCTCGAGATGCCGATGCATGCCGGTGCGCGCATGGAGCGTCACGCATGCCTCCACCGCAAGCGCATCCGTCCAGAGGTAGCGCCGATCCGGCGTGCCGCCGCCATCGACGCCGGTGCGGGCGCAGAAGTCGTCCATGAGTCGATCGGCGACGTCGAGTGCTCGCATGAGGCACAGGTTCGCCCGTGCGGGTTGTGCGCGCGATCGGGACGATTCCCCGAATCGGCGCAGGGGTAGGCTCCGCCGCATGGACGACACAGGACTGGAACGCCGCGTCGCGGCCATGCGCGCGGTCGCGGAGCGCGCCGGGCGGCTGACGCTGACGTACTTTCAGCATCCCGCGCTTGCGGTGGAGCACAAGCCCGACGCAAGCCCCGTGACCGAGGCGGACCGCGCGTGCGAGACGCTCATTCGACGCACCTTGGGCGCCGAGTTCCCGCACGACGGCCTGCTCGGCGAGGAACTCGGCCACGTGCCGGGCTCGTCCGGCTGGGACTGGGTGATCGACCCGATCGACGGAACGGTCTCGTTCGCGCATGGCGTCCCGCTGTACGGCGTACTCATCGGCCTCGAGCGCGTCGAAGGGGACGCGCGGCGCGTGGTCGCGGGGACGTGCGAGCTTCCCGCGATGCGCGAGCGCGTGTGGGCCGCGCATGGACGCGGCGCCTGGTGGGAACGCGACGGCGAGCCCGCCGCGCCGGCGCGCGTCACCGCGCCGAAGCCGCTGGCACAGGCGCTGGTGGGCACCACCGGCATCGAGTACTTCCGGCGCGCGGGCACCGAGCACGTGCTCGACGCGCTGCATGCGCGCGCCGGGCGCGTGCGTGGCTGGAGCGACTGCTACGCGCTCGCGCTCGCGGCCACGGGGCGGTGCGACGCGGTCGTCGAACCGTGGATGAACCCCTGGGACGCCGGGCCCTTCCCCGTGATCTTCGAGGAGGCGGGAGGCGCGTTCAGCGCATGGGACGGAACACCCGGTATCCACGGGCGCACCGCCGTCGCGGCACACCCGGCGCTGCACGCGGAACTGCTGACGATGATCGCCGAGGCGCGGCGCGGCGCGGTCAGCTGATCCGCTTCATGCGGAAGACGAGCGGTGCCTGTGCGGGCTTGCCCTCGGGCTGCCTGGGCTCGACCGTCAGCACCAGCGTGTCCGCCCCGTCGGCGGCATACGTGATGCGCGCGAGGTCTCCCGAGCGTGCCTTTGCGGGATCCGGGTCAGGCACGAACGTCGCACGACCGTCTCCGGCCTTCTCGAGAACCAGCACCATGGGCTCGGTGCGCTTGGGGTCGGGGTCGAAGTTGCCGTGCACGTGGATCTGGCGCAGGACGACGCGATCCTTCTCGGCGACGACCTGCGTGAACTCGTAGAACGGCACGGCGCCGTTGCCGAGCACGCGGCGGAACGAGCCGAGCATGGCCGACCCGCGCGGGGCCATCCAGTGTTCCTCGATCATGGCGCCGTTGGGCTGCGACATGCCCCACGCACCCGCCATGAAGGCGAGCGGCTCGAGCGCGGCCGCGGGCTTGGGGAATGCGGGGGCGGCGGGGGCCACAGGCGCAGCGGGCGCCTGCTGCACGGGAGCGGGCACCGGCGACTGGGCCAGGGGCGCGAGTGCGAGTGCGGCGGAGGCAACGACGGAGGAAAGCATGGGGTGCATGGAGTTCGGGTTCCGAAAGGTGGCCCGGGCGCGAGTCGCAGGCGCAGCAGGGTAACACCGCGGCGTGCGCGGTAGCCTCCGCCCACCGTGAAGAATCCGCTCCTCACGCCCGAGATCCGCGAGCTGCTCGAAGCATCGGACCTTCCGACGCTGGTCGAGGTCTGCAGCGAGATGCACCCGCGCACGGTGGCAGAGGTGCTGGGCGACCTCGACCCGGCCGAGCGGCTTCGCGTGCTCGCGCCGCTGCCGGCGTCGCTGCGCGCGGACATCGTGAGCGAGATGGACCTCGAGGAGCAGGCCGAGCTCGCCGACGAGGCCAGTGCCAAGGAGCTTGCGTCGTTCCTCGACGAGATGCTCGCCGACGACCGCGTCGACTTCGTGCAGCGGCTGGACCCGGGCGTGCGGGACCAGGTGCTGCCGCTCCTCGAGCGCGCCGCGCGCGAGGACGTGAAGCGCCTGCTCGCGCAGGCCGAGGGCACCGTCGGCGCGCGGATGAACACCGACTTCGCGAAGATCCCGCCGGGCCTCACGGCCTCGCAGGCGATCGGCCGACTGCGGCAGCAGGCAAGCCGCAAAGAGACCATCTACTACTCGTACGTGGTCGATGACGCCGACCGCATGCTGGGCGTCGTCAGCCTGAAGGAACTGGTGCTCGCGAAGCCCGAGACGCCGGTGTCCGACATCATGTCCACCGAACTCGTTTCGGTGCGGGCGTCCGAGGACCAGGAGGCGGCCGCAAAGATCCTGAACTCGTACGACCTGCTGGCGCTCCCGGTGGTCGACGACCAGCACCGGATCGTCGGCATCCTCACCTACGACGACGTGGCCGACATCGTGCAGGCCGAGGCCACCGAGGACATCGCACGCATCGGCGCCGTCGCGGCGGGCGCCGAGGACGAGCCGTACCTCCGCACGGGCGTCATGGAGCACGTGCGGAGGCGCATGGGATGGATCGTCGTGCTGGCGTTCCTGCAGATCCTGACGTCGTGGGTCATCGGCGCGTACGAGGGCGCGATCGGGTCGGCACTGATCCTCGCGGCGTACATCCCGATGGTGATGGCGACGGGAGGGAACATCGGTGCACAGAGCTCGACCGTCCTGATCCGGTCGATCGCCTTGGGGCAGGTGTCGACGGGCGACTGGTGGCGCGTGGCGATGCGGGAGCTGTCAATCGCCGGGGTGCTTGCGATCGCCACCGTGGCGGTGGCGTTCATCAAGGTCTATTTCTTCACCGCCAGCTCGCAGGTGCCGGCGGGAATCGAGCTCGGCCACATCGCGTTGGTGGTGGCGGCGGCGATCGCGGCCCAGACCCTCACCAGCGCGTTCGTCGGCGGCCTGCTGCCCCTGGGCGCGAAGGCGGTGGGCATCGACCCTGCCGTGGTCGCCACGCCTGCCATCACCACCATCGTGGACGTCAGCGGGCTGGTCATCTACTTCTCGGTGGCCGTGCGGTTCCTCGGGCTCGCGACCTGAAGGCTGATAACGGGACCATTCCCGGGGTTCGGAGGCCCTTCCGCCAAGGGCCGGGCTTCGCTATCCTTCCCGATCTGCCCCTGAGCGGGCGAGGAACGCCATGAAGAACGACACCCATCCCACGTGGTACCCCGAATGCAAGGTCTTCTTCCGCGGTCAGCACGTCATGACCGTCGGGGCCACGGTGCCTGAGCTGAACGTCGAGGTGTGGTCGGGCTCGCACCCGTTCTACACCGGCCAGAAGACCTTCATCGACACCGCCGGCCGCGTCGAGCGCTTCCAGCGCAAGTTCAGCGGCGACTACTTCAAGAAGGACGGCGACAAGAAGGCCGCCCCCGCGAAGAAGTAGGAATCCAACGGATCATCCGACGACCGCGCCCCGACGGGCGCGGTTGTTCGTTTTCGGGAACCTCCGCGCCACGCCGATGACCGATGACCGACGCCCTGCCCGACAACCTCCGACGCACGCTCGACGGCATGGCCAACGAGTTCCATGCCGCAGGCGAGGCGATGCTCGACCCGGCCGCGCTTGCCGACCACCGACGCGTGCGGGCGCTGACGGCCAAGCGGCTGGCACTGGAACCGGTGGTGTCGCGATGGGACGCATGGAAGGCGCTCGAGCGCGAGGCCGGTGAGTTGGCGGGCCTGGCTTCGGGCACCGACGCCGAACTCGCGGCCATGGCGCGCACCGAGCTCCCCGGCGTGCGAGCACGGGCGGCCGCCGCGATGGAGGAGATCCAGCGGCGCCTCGTGACGAGCGACGATGAGCGGGTGGGCGCCGTGATCCTCGAAGTTCGTTCGGGAGTCGGCGGTGACGAGGCCGCGCTGTGGGCGGGCGATCTCGTTGAGATGTACCGGCGCTTCGCGCACCGGCGAGGGTGGTCGTGGGAGGAAATGGACGTGCGACCGGGCGATGCCGGCGGCGTCACGCAGGCGATCATCGAGGTCGAGGGCCCCGGCGTGTGGAGCGCGCTCGGCTACGAGGCCGGCACGCACCAGGTGAAGCGCGTGCCGGCGACCGAGGCGCAGGGGCGCGTCCACACGTCCACCGCGACGGTGGCGGTCCTTGCCGAGCCCGAGGAGGTCGACTCGGCAGTCGACCCGGCCGAAGTGAAGGAGATCATGACCACCGCACAGGGCCCCGGCGGCCAGAACGTGAACAAGGTGGCGACGGCGGTGCACCTGATCCACCTGCCCACCGGAATCGAGGTTCGCATGCAGGAGACGCGCAGCCAGCTGCAGAACCGCGACAAGGCGTGGCGGCTCCTGCGCGCGCGCGTGCACGAGGCGCGGCGCGCGGCCGCGGACGCGGCGCGGAGCGCGGAACGACGAGGCATGATGGGAAGCGGCAGCCGTGCCGAGAAGATCCGAACCTACCGCTGGAAGGAAGCCGTGGCGGTCGACCACCGCATCGACGAGTCGTTCGCACTCGACCGGATGCTGTCGGGAGACATGGACGCGGCGATCGACGCCCTGCGCCGGCGCGACGTCGCCGAGCGGCTGGCTCGGCTGTGAACGGACGCCGTCCTCGGCGCGAAATCGGGCGAGAGCTCGCCGGGCGCGGCCCACGCCACGCCGGGCAACGCCTCAGTGCGGCATCGGGAAGCGCGTGCAGAACTCGCGGATCTCGCCGCGCACGGCGGCGCACTCCGCGCCGTCGCCCTTCGAGCCCATCACGCGGTCGAGCCACCCGGCCACCTGCACCATCTGCGGCTCGCGCAGGCCGCGCGAGGTGAGTGCGGGCGTGCCCAGCCGCAGGCCGCTGGTGACCATCGGCGGGCGCGGGTCGTTGGGGATGCCGTTCTTGTTGCAGATGATGCCGGCTGACTCGAGCCACTTCTCTGCATCGGCGCCGGTGAGGTCGGCGCTGCGCTGGCGCAGGTCGACCAGCATCAGGTGGTTGTCAGTGCCTCCCGTGCACAGTCGGTACCCGCGCTCGGTGAGGGCCGCCGCGAGCGCCTTGGCGTTCGCGACCACCTGCTTGCTGTACGACGTGAACTCGGGACGCAGCGCCTCGCCGAAGGCGATCGCCTTCGCCGCGATGATGTGCATGAGAGGACCGCCCTGGCTGCCGGGAAACACCTTGCGGTCGAGCTTCGCGGCGATGTCGGCGTCGTCGGAGAGGATGAGGCCGCCGCGCGGTCCACGCAGCGTCTTGTGCGTGGTGGTGGTGACGACGTGCGCGTGCGGGAAGGGGCTGGGATGCACCCCCGTGGCGACCAGGCCCGCGATGTGTGCGATGTCGGCCATCAGGTACGCGCCCACCGAGTCAGCAATGGCGCGGAAGCGGGCGAAGTCGATGACGCGCGAATAGGCGCTGTAGCCGCAGATGATGAGCTTCGGCTTGGTCTCCTTGGCGATCCGCTCGATCTCGGCGTAGTCGAGCAGCTCGGTCTTCGGGTCAAGGCCGTACTCGGCGATCGTGTAGAAGGTGCCGCTGAAGTTCGGCTTCAGGCCGTGGCTCAGGTGGCCGCCGCTCTTGATCGGCAGGCTCAGCACCGTGTCGCCGGGGTTGAGGAGCGCCATGAATGCCGCGATGTTGGCGTTCGCGCCGCAGTGCGGCTGCACGTTGGCGAACCCGCACTTGAAGAGCTGCTTCGCCCGGTCGCGCGCGATGTCCTCGATCCGGTCGTGGAACTCGCACCCGCCGTAGTAGCGCTTCCCCGGGTAGCCCTCGGCGTACTTGTTCGTGAGCCAGCTGCCCGCAGCGTGCATCACCGCGGGGGTCACGTGGTTCTCGCTGGCGATCAGTTCGAGCGTGCTCGACTGGCGGTCGGCCTCGGCGGCCATGAGCGCCGCAACATCGGGATCCTGAGCGGCCACGAGGTCGACGAGGCTGCGGGACATCGGGTCGAGCGAGACGGGCGCGTGCGCGGCGGCGGTGGTCATGGGTGCGGAATCGTACCCCGCACGCGCCCTACGATCCGGGGGTGGCCACGCGCACGACGGCTCCCCGCGGCACGAGCGCACGCGAGCTGTCGCTTCGCGTCGCGGGCGTGCGGATCGACGTGGCGGTGCCGGACGGCATGCCCACGGCCCGGTTCAGGGCACGGCTGGTTCGCTGGCTGAAGGGACGCGACGACGACTTCGGGGATGTCGCCCTTCCCCGTGGCACCGAGTTCCAGCGCGCGTGCTGGCAGGCGTGCCGCACGATCCCGCGCGGCGAGGTGCGCACCTACGGGTGGGTCGCCCGCGAGGCGGGCCGCCCGGGCGCGGCTCGCGCGGTCGGGCAGGCCATGCGGCGCAATCCGATGCCGATCGCCGTGCCGTGCCACCGGGTGGTCGGCGCCGGAACGCGCCTCGGCGGATATGCCGGTGCGGAAGACGGTGCGAGCGAGCGCGTGAAGCGCACGCTGCAGGCGACCGAGCGACGGGCGCCACGGCTACGCTGCCCGGTCCCACAGGAGAGGAACGCACGATGAAGCTCACCATGGTCGGCACCGGCTACGTCGGACTCGTCACGGGCGCGTGCTTCGCCGAGACGGGCAACCACGTCACGTGCCTGGACGTCGATGCGCGCAAGATCGAGACGCTTCGCCGTGGCGAAAG
>CANLMX010000021.1 GCA_947492385.1 Planctomycetaceae bacterium
GCGGATCGAGCGCGTGCGCTCCTGCATCACGCGCTCGGCGACGTTCACGCCGCAGTCGGCGATGCGCTCGTACTCGTTGTTGCACTTGACGATCGTCAGCACGCGCCGGATCTCGTGCTCGTCGGTCTGGCCCATGGCCAGGAGCGGCACCGAACGGCGTTCGATCTCGACGTCGATCCGGTCCACCTCGGTGTCGAGGGACTCGATGCGGCCCGCCTTCGCCAGGTCGAGGTCGAAGTAGCTCTCGACCGCGAGCGTGCAGAGCTCGAGCACGCGGTCTCCCTGCCCGACGAGGTCGCGCTCGAGCGCGTCGAGCCGTTCGTGGAACTGCGACATGGCGTCGATGGTACCCGCGGCGCGCCTGCCCGAAGGGACGCTTCCTATACTCGTCCGATGCCCGTCCTCTGCGTGAACGTCGATCATGTCGCCACGGTGCGCCAGGCGCGTCGTTCGCACGAGCCCGACCCGGTGCGCGCCGCGCACGAGGCGCTCGCGGGAGGTGCCGCCGGGATCACGGTGCACCTGCGCGAGGACCGGCGCCACGTGCAGGACGACGACGTGGAGCGCATCGCCCGGGAGTTCCCCGGCATGCTGAACTTCGAGATGGCCGCGACCGACGAGATGGTCGCGATCGCGCTTCGCGTCCGCCCCGTGATGGCGATGCTGGTGCCCGAGGGGCGGCACGAGGTGACCACCGAGGGCGGGCTCGACGTGCGCTCGCAGGAGCCGCGCGTGCGCGACGTGGTCGCGCGGCTCGCCGCGGGCGGCGTGCGCTGCAGCATCTTCGTGGACGCCGACGTGGCGCAGGTCGAGGCGGCGCACCGCTGCGGCGCCTCGGTGTGCGAGGTGCACACCGGGCCGTGGGCGCACGCGGTGCACGCGGCGGGGGGGCGTCTGGACGGTGCCGCCGCGCAGCGCGAGCTGGCGCTCGTGCGGACGGCGGGCGAACGGATCCGGGCGCTCGGGATGCAGTTCAACGCGGGCCACGCGCTGAACCTGGCAAACGTCGGACCGGTGGCGGCGCTTCCCGGGTGCGCCGAGCTCCACATCGGGCATTCGATCGTGAGCGATGCCGTGTTCGTCGGCATGCGCGAGGCGACGGCGCGGATGGTGCGGGCGATGGGCGGCTCGCGCCCCGTACACTCGGGCGCATGAGCGCGTCCCTCCGCTTCCAAGGCTGCTACACCGCGATCGTCACGCCGTTCACGGCCGACGGAGCGTGCGTCGACCGTGCACGGCTCGAGGAGAACGTGCGGCTCCAGGCGGCAGGAGGTGTCGCGGGCATCGTGCCATGCGGAACCACCGGCGAGAGCCCGACGCTCTCGGAGGAGGAGCACGCGCTGGTGGTCGAGACCGCGGTGCGCGTGGGCAGGCCCCTGGGGCTCCAGGTGGTGGCGGGCGCGGGGAGCAACAGCACGGTGCACGCGGTGCACCTCCAGAAGCTCGCGCTGCAGCTGGGTGCCGACGCGGGGCTGCAGGTGACGCCCTACTACAACAAGCCTTCGCAGGAGGGCATCTACCGCCACTTCATGGCGGTGGCCGATTCCTGCGACCTGCCCGTGATGCTCTACAACATCCCGGGCCGTGCGGGCGTGGCGATCGCGCCCGAGACGGTGGAGCGGCTTTCGCGCCACCCGAACGTGCGGGCGATCAAGGAGGCCACGGGAAGCATGGATTCGGCGAGCGAGATCCGCCGGCTCTGCGGCATCACCTTGCTCTCCGGTGACGACAGCCTGACGCCGAGCTTCGCGGCGGTCGGCGCCGCCGGCGTGGTGAGCGTGGTGAGCAACCTCGTGCCTGCGCGCGTGGCGCGCCTCTGCCGGCTGCTCGCCGGGAACGACTTCCGCGCCGCGCTCGAGGAGCACATGGAGCTGCTTCCGCTGTCGCGAGGCCTGCTCTCGCTCGACGTGAACCCGGTGCCGGTGAAGTGCGCGCTGGCCGCGCTCGGGCTCGACATGGGCGCCGTGCGCCTGCCGCTGGCGCCGCCCTCGGCGGCCGCGGCCGCGCGCATCCGCGAGCTGGTCGCGTCCATCGCGCCGGCGGTGCCCGTGCATGCGGGGGCCGCGCGATGAACCTGCACGCCCCGCAGTACGACACCGCCGCGCTTCCCTACAAGGTGGCGGTGCTCTGCTACCTGTGGGACGCCGACGACCGGCTGCTGATGCTGCACCGCCGCAAGTTGCCGAACATCGACATGTACTCGCCGGTCGGGGGCAAGCTCGAGATCAGCCGCGGCGAGAGCCCGCACGAGTGCGCGGTGCGCGAGGTGCACGAGGAGACGGGACTCCGCGTCGGCGACGACGAGATGCGTTTGTTCGGGATGGTGAGCGAACGCGCCTACCAGGGCGAGATGCACTGGCTGATCTTCCTCTTCGAGTGCACGCGGCGCGTGCGGCCCGAGGAGGTGACGCACGTCGACTTCGACGAGGGGCGCCTCGAGTGGGTGCCCGAGGCGGAGGTCGAAGGGCTGCCGATCCCGCCGACCGACCGGCACATCCTCTGGCCGCTTGCGCGCACGCATCGCGGGGGCTTCTTCAGCGTCGACATCGACTGCTCGGTGACGCCGTTCGTGCACCGCGTGCGGGAGAGCCGTCGTTAGGTCACACGCCTGCCGCCCGGGCGCACAGGTCGCACAGTTCGTTCGCGCGGGCGTCGTCCGGTGCCTCGGCGATGACCCGGACGATCGGCTCCGTGTTGCTGGCGCGCAGGTGCACCCATCCATCGGCGAAGTCCACACGCACGCCGTCGACGTCGCTGATGCGCTCGGCGGCGAATGCGGCCTTCACCTTGGCGAGCGCCGGCCCCACCGCGGCCATGCCGCCCACGGCCGCAAGCTCCATCTTGCGCTTGACCATCGCATAGCGGGGCAGCGATGCCACCAGCTGCGAGAGCGGCTTCCCTTCGTGCGCGAGCAGCTCGAGCACCAGCGCCATCGCGCTGAGCGAGTCGCGCACCCAGCACACCGGCGGGAAGATCACGCCGCCGTTGCCCTCGCCCCCGAGGATGCCGTTCGCGGGCCGCAGGCCCGCCACCACGTTCGCCTCGCCGACGGCCGTGCGCACCACGCGCGAACCCGGGAACCGCGCCGCGACGTCGTCGACCATGCGGCTGGTGGAGAGGTTCGCCGCGAGCGCGCCGCCGCCCGTGCGCTGCAGGAGCCGCAGCGCCGCCAGCACCAGCGTGCACTCCTCGCCGATGAAGCGGCCCGTCTCGTCGACGATGGCCAGGCGGTCGGCATCGGGGTCCTGCGCGAATCCGCATGCCGCGCCCGGCGTCATTCGCACGCGCGCCGCGAGGTCGACTAGGTTCTCCGCGAGCGGCTCGGGAACGTGCCCGAAGATGCCCGTCTGCTCGCCGAAGATGTGCTCGACCCGGCACCCGAGCTCCTCGAGCATCATGCGCCCGCCGAGGCAGCCGCTGCCGTTCACGCTGTCGAGCACGACGGTGAACCGGCGGGCGCGGATCGAGGCCGCGTCGACGTTGGCCAAGACGCGGTCCACGTGGATGCGGGCGGCCGCGCCATCGCGATCGACGCGGCCGGTCTCGAGCGGGCCGCACCAGTCGATGGCACGCGCCTTGAACCGGTCGACGATCTCGCGCGCGATCGCGGGTGGCGGCGCGAGCCCGTCGCCGTCGAGGCACTTGATGCCGTTCCATTGGATCGGGTTGTGGCTTGCGGTGACGGCGAGCCCGCCGTCGGCACGGTGGTGGCCGATCATCACGCCGACCGTGGGAGTCATCGCTACGCCGATGTCGATCACGTCGCAGCCGGTCGCGGTGATCCCGCCGATGGCTGCCGCGGCGAGCGGCGGCCCGCTGATCCGGCCGTCGAGTCCCACGACCACGCGCGGCCGCGCCTTGCCGGTCGATGCCCGCAGGAACGACCCGAATGCGCCTCCGTACGCGGCCGCGACCTCCGGGGTCATCGTCTTGCCGACGATGCCGCGGGCGCCGGAGACCGAGAGCATGAGCGGGGCGTCGTTCGTGGTCATGGGATGCGGAGGCTATCGGAATCGGGCGGGAAACTCCTATACTTCTGGGCTCATGTACACGGTCCGGATCGAGCGCACGTTCAGTGCAGCGCATGCCATCGACATCCGGGGCGAGCGCGAGCCGCTGCACGGCCACGACTGGGTCGTCACCGCGGAGCTGTCGGGCGAGAGCCTCGACTCCGACGGGCTGCTGGTCGACTTCCATGAAGTCGAGTCCTCGCTCGAGCGCATCGTGGGCCGTTTCCGCAACCGCAACTTGAACGAGACCGCGCCCTTCGACCGGGTGAACCCGACCGCCGAGCTGGTGGCGCAGTACGTCGCCGTTCGGCTGGCCCCGTCCATGCCGCGCGGCGTCCACGTGCGATCGGTGTCGGTGCGCGAGGCCCCCGGCTGCATCGCCACCTACGTGAGCCCGTTCGGGAGCCACCGCGGATGAGCGCACTGCCGCCCGTGACCGGAGCGCAGGACGTGCCGCAGGTGCCCATGGTCGCGGCGGGCGACCCGGCCCGCTTCCTGAACCGCGACGTCGAGTGGATCGAGTTCAACGCACGCGTCCTGGACGTGGCCGCCGATGCGCGTACGCCGCTCCTCGAGCGGCTGCGGTTCCTCGCGATCTACGGGGCGAACCTGGACGAGTTCTTCATGAAGCGCCTGGACGTGCTCAAGCGCCAGATCGAGGCGGGTTCGCCGGGGCCCGTGCCCGACGCGCTGACGCCCGCGCAGCAGCTGGATGCCGTGCGTTCCCGCGTGGCGCAGCTGGCGGTGCGCCAGGTGTCGGTCTTCCGGGAGCGCGTGCTCCCAGCGCTCGCGCCGCACGGCGTGCGGATGCTGCGGTGGGAGGACCTCGGCCCGGACGCGCGTTCCGAAGCCGAGTCCTGGTTCCGGCGGAGCGTCTTCCCGATCCTGACCCCGCTGGCGGTCGACCCCGGCCACCGGTTCCCGTTCATCTCGAACATGAGCGTCTCGCTCGGCGTGCTGCTGCGCCGGCCGGGCGAGAGCGAGCAGCTGTTCGCCCGCGTGAAGGTCCCGGACATCCCTTCGCGGCTCTACCGATTCGCCGGCACCGCCGACTTCATCCCGCTCCAGGAGGTCGTCGAGCACAACCTCGACGACCTGTTCCCCGGGATGGAGATCCTGAAGGTGCTTCCGTTCCGCGTGACCCGCAACGCCGAGGTCGAGCGGGACAACGAGGACGCCGAGGACCTGCTCGAGGCCACCCAGCACCTGCTGAAGGAGCGCCGCTTCGCGCGCGTGGTGCGGCTCGAGATCGGCACCGGCGCCGACGAGCGAATCCTGCGGTTCCTGATGGACGAGCTGCAGGTCGATGACGATGACGTCTACGAGACCGACGGCCTGGTCGACTGGGCGACGCTGAACGAGATCGCGGACCTCGAGCTGCCGGACCTGCACTGGCCTCGTTTCACCCCGCTTTCGCCCGCCGGGCTCGAGGGCGAGCACGCCGACATCTTCGCCGCGATCCGCGCGGGCGACATCCTGGTCCACCACCCGTACGAGTCGTTCGACCTCTCGGTCGAGAAGTTCATCGAGGACGCCGCGGCCGACCCGAAGGTGCTCTGCATCAAGCAGAGCCTGTACCGCACCTCGGGCGACAGCCCGTTCATCTCGAGCCTCATCCGGGCCGCCGAGAGCGGCAAGCAGGTTGCCGTGCTCGTCGAGCTGCGCGCCCGGTTCGACGAGGCGCGCAACATCCTCTGGGCGCGCAAGCTCGAGGACGCCGGCGTGCACGTCGCGTACGGCGTCGTCGGCTACAAGACGCACACGAAGACCGCGCTCGTCGTGCGCGACGAGCCGGGCGGCCTGCGCTCGTACGCGCACATCGGGACCGGCAACTACAACAGCCGCACCGCGCGCGTGTACGAGGACGTCGGCCTGCTCACCGCGGATCCGGCGATCACCGAGGACCTGGTCAACCTGTTCAACTACATGACCGGCCGCTCGCGCCAGCGCGAGTACCGCCGGCTGCTCGTGGCGCCCGTCGCCATGAAGCGCACGTTCCTCGAGCTCATCGAGCGCGAGGCGGCGGTCGCGCGGGCCGGCGGCAACGGGCGCATCGTGGCGAAGATGAACCAGCTCGAGGACCGGGGCGTGATGGATGCGCTCTACCGCGCCGGTGCCGCGGGCGTGCAGGTCGACCTCGTCGTGCGCGGGTTCTGCTGCCTGCGTCCCGGGGTTCCCGGGCTCAGCGAGAACATCCGCGTCCGCAGCATCGTCGGCCGTTTCCTCGAGCACAGCCGGATCTTCTGGTTCGGTGCCGGTCAGGACGACCCGCTTGCCGGCGACTTCTTCATCGGGAGCGCCGACTGGATGTACCGCAACCTCCAGACCCGCGTCGAGGCCGCGACGCCGGTGCTCGGTGCCGACGCGCGGCGCACGCTGTGGGACATCCTGCAGGTGTGCCTCGAGGACCGCAGGTCTGCCTGGCAGATGCAGCCCGACGGCACCTATCGCCAGCTCGACTGTGCCGACCTCGCGGCCGACGACCCGCGCGCCATGGGGACGCACGCCCGGCTCATCGCCCTCTCGCGCGATCGCGCCGCAGTGCGTGCCCGGCCTGCGCGTTGACCGTCAGGGCGTGGCCGGTGCGGTGGGGGCCGGCGCCTCGGGAGCCTTGGCTTCCGGCGCGGCCGGTGCCGGTGCCGGGCCCTGCTTCGGTGCCACCGTGGTGCCCTGGCCCTTGCCCTGCGGGATGCCGCTGCCGCCCACGCCGAACCCGGCGCTCAGCCGGTTGATCCCGAGCTGGTAGAGCAGGCGATCAAGCTGGCCCGTGGCGCGGTAGCCGACCGATCCGCCGATGCGCCACCGTGCGGCCGCGACGTCGCCGAACGAGGCCGGCACCACCGCCGGAAGCAGCGCCAGCATCCGGTCGCGCGGGGGCAGGGTCAGCGAAGCCATCCACTTCCCGGAGTAGGCCGTCCGGTCGTCGACCGTGAACGAGTAGTCCCACTCGGTGAGTTCCACCGGGGCGTCGTTGGGATTCATCAGCTCGACCACCACGTGGACCTCGATGGCCTCGGCCGTGGCCGTGACCTGCTCGGCCCCGACCGCACGGAACTCCGGGTTCGCGGCGCAGCCGGCCACCGCAAGGGTCGCGGCGCACGCGAATCGGGGGAGCATGGAGGTGCGCGGGGCGTTCATCCGGGGGAGAATGTATCACCCGTCGAGTCGACTCCCGTGAAGCAGCGCTTGGCCATCTTCGTCGCCTGCACCGCGCTTGCGCCCGCCATCGGGGCCGTCGTGCATGCCCAGGAGCGGGTGACGCCCGCCGTGGGCGACTCGCCTTCGGCCGAGCTGCTGCTGGAGCAGTTCAATGCGCAATCGAAGACGAACCCGCGCGAGGCCGTGCGCCTCGCGATGCAGGCCCTCGACGAAGGGCCGGCACGGCTGGTGCGTGCGGGTCAGGACGACGACCTCTTCGTGACCGTCGCGACCCGCATCCACCGGGCGCTCGGCGCGGACCGTGCGCTCCGCGATGCATTTCGGCGCGAGGCCACCGCCGACGCCGCGGCGTCGCTTGCGCGGGGCGACCTGCTCCGCACCTTCGTCTCCCGGCTCGACACCGAACCGGGCATCGAAGCCGCGATGCGGCTGGCCGAGGGCGCCATCGCGCGCGGCGCGTTCGCGGCGGCCGCGTGCGCCCTTGCGCGCGTCGAGGATCACGACCTGCTCTCCGGACGTCGCGCCGAGTTCCACGCGCGCATGACGGCGACGGCACGTGCGGCGCTGGCCGACGCGCCGCGATCGGCGGCCGGCGATCCCGTCTCTGGCACGCTGGACGCCGCACCCGCGGGGCCATGGATCGAGACATGGTCGGTTCCCATCACGCCCATCGGCGAACCGCTGCTTGGGCCGGGGGTCGATCCCGTCGCTGGCCGCGAGCTGCCGACGGCACCCGCCGCCTTCCCCTCTGTCGACGACTCGCACGTCTATCTCGACGAGGAAACCTCGGTCCGCGCCTTCGACCTCGCGAGCGGGCGCATGGCGTGGTCCACCTTCGTGGGCGGAAACGCCTCGGGGTTGACGGGTGCGTTCGGGGCCGAGGTGGGTCCCGGCACGGCGGTCGGGGTCGCTGGCGGGACGGTGGTTGCGACCTCTGCCGCGTCCAAGGGATCGGTGGTCGTGTCGTGCCTGGGTGCCAGGTACGGCGACCTCCGATGGCAGTCGCCGATCGATTCGCTCGAGGCCCGCGCGGGCGCCGAACCGCTGCTCCCGGCCGGCATGCCGCTCATCGTCGATGGAATGGCCATCGTCGGTGCGAGGCGGACGACGGCCCGCCTCGAGACGGTTAGCTGGCTCGTCGCGACCGACCTCGACCGGCCCGGCGAGCCTGCGTGGAGCACGCTCCTCGCATCGACCGGGAGCGTCCGCATGGGACAGGGCCGCAGCGCTGACTCGCCGGTGGCATCCGGCGGCGTGATCGTCGCGGCCACCGCGACCGGCGCCGTGGCCGCGATCGAGGCCATCGACGGCTCGGTGCGTTGGCTCCGGCGCGTCCCCGTTCCCGTGCGCGAGGCGCTTGCCTCGTCGAGCGGAGCGGCCTCGATCGCAGGGCCCGCCGTCGTCCGGGGGCGCGTGTTCGCGATCACGCCGGACCGCGCGTCCGTGCGTTCGTACGACCTGCGCTCGGGCGAGATCCTCTCGGACGTGCCCACGGGCGTCGACTCGCCGTTCGGCCTGCCGGAGTACCTGGTCGCCCTCGATGCAGGCGACGTGGTGCTTGCCGTGGGCGACCGCATCGCGGCGATTGACCCGGGCACCCCATCGGTCGCACGGTGGACCCTGCGCACGGGCGAACTTCCGGTGGCCGCGCGGCCGCGCGGCCGCGTCGGGCTGCTGCGCGGCGCCGATGGAGCGACGCTGGTCGCGATGCCGGAATCCGCGGATCTCGTGTTCCTCGACGCGGGCAACGGCCGCGAGGCCGGGCGCATTCCCGGCGCGGGTGCATCCAACGTGATCGCGCGCGGACGGCAAGTGGTGGGCGTGGGCGCGTTCCGTGTCCGGTCCTGGATGCCCGCCGCAGACGCCGAGCGGAGCGCGCGCGAGGCGCTGGCGCGCGGCTCTGGCGTCGAGGACACCTTCCCGCTGCTGCAACTGGGCCGGCAGATGCGGTCCGCGGCGCTCGTCGCCGAGGCCGCCGAGGAGTCGTTGCGTCGGGCGTCGGCCGCGGAGGCCGATGTGGGCGCGCGCGAAGACCTGTGGGCGATCATGCGCTCGATTGACGTTCTGGACCTCGGGACCGGCGACCTGCGCGCTCGCATCGACGGGCTCGTGGATCGGAGCGCACGCGTGGCCGGTGTCGGCGGCGAGGGCGCCTTGGTCCGGATGGATCGACAGCTGCGGCGTCGGGCGCCCGTCGACGCGGCCCGGCTGGCCGTCGAGGCCACGGTCGGCGCCGAACCTGGCTCGACGGTTGGCGACGGACCGGTGCGAACCGCGATGGTGACGAGTGCCAGGCGGCGCATCGACGCGGCGGCGGTCCTCGACCCCTTGGGCACCTCTGCGGCGGTCGACCGTGCCATCGAAGGTGCGCTCGCGGACAACGGCTCGCCGGGGCCCGCGCGCACCCGGGTGCTTCGTGCCGGCGCGATGCTGTGCGGCGACACGGCCGTCGGTCGACGCTGCGCCGATGCGTTGGCGGCGGCGGGCGAGGGCGCATGGGTGCGAACGGCGCGCGCCGCGCTGCTGGCGCGTCCCGAGGTGGGTCCGCGCACCACCTCGGCACGGCACGCGACCGTGGATGGACCGGCGGTGTCGTTCAGCGCGGCGGTCGTTCCCGCGGTACCTGGTGTGTCGCATCCGTCCGGTGCATTCGTCACGTCGTCGTCGGGATCACTGGAACTGCGCCGGGCGCCCTCGTTCGTGCCTGCGTGGCGGGCACCGCTTGCCATGGAGGCCCCGATGCTGGTCGCCTCGGGCACCGACCTGGTGGTGGCGGATGCCGGCCCGGGGGGAACGGGTACGGTGGCGTGCCTCACCCTCGACGGCGGTGTCCGGTGGAGCGTTCCGGGACCGGATCGCGTCGCCACGGAGCCCGAGGCCGACCTGTTCAACAGCGGTGACCGTGCCACGATGCCGGCCCCGACGACGTTCGCGGCACCGGGCGAGGTCATCGTCACCGTCTCGCCCGATGGGTCAGCGGTGGGTCGGCGCCGGGCGGATGGCGTCGTGGCCTGGTCGCTGGATCCGTCCGAAGGCCGCGTGCTCGCGATCGCGCACGCCGGGCCGGTCCTTGCCGTGCTCACGGAGCCGCCGGACGGGCCGGGGCTCGAGGGCCGGCTCACCGTCGTCGATGCGGCGACGGGCGTGACCTTGCGCACGGAGTCCGTCCCGGGCGGCGATCGGGCGCGGTGGATGGAGGTGAACGACGCAGGCATCGTGGCGATCGGTACCGCCGATGGACTTCGCGCGTATGGACCGGCGGTCGCCGAAGGCCCGGTCTGGACCATCGACGCGCTCGAGGTCCAGGATGCACCCCGCGCGTGGTTCGTGAAGCGATGGTTGGTGGTCCACGACCGGTTCGAGGAGCCGGTGGCGATCGACGCGTGGACCGGCCTCCCGTCCGCGACCGCCTTCCGGGAGCTTTCACCCCCGACGGGTTCGGGAACGGATGCGCTGGTGACCGTCGTGGTCGCGGGAGGGTGGGTGGCGTTCCTGCACGAGGGGCACGTCGCATTCTTCTCCGAATCGGGGGCGTTCGTCGGTCGTGATGCTGCGATGCCAGAACGTTCCTACGTGACGTGCGCTGCCGCGGGCGATCATGCGCTGATCCTCGATGCGAACTCCGGCGAAGCGGGGTCCGGGCCCCTCCGGCATTCCGCACTGCTGCGGATCCTGGATGTCGCGCGCGGCGGAGCTGCGGCGACGGCTCCCTTGCGGGTGCGGTCGCTCGGCCGTCCGATCAGCGCGATCGTCTCGAACGGAGGATTCGTGGCGCTCGGGAACGGATCGTCGACCCAGGTCATCCGCACTGGTCCGTGAGGGGTTTGCCCCTTGACAACGCGTGCACGGCCGTGGCTACACTTCCCGCGCGTCCGTCCGAATGACACGGCGCGCCCACATCATGACCATTGACGACGACTTTCTCTCCCCCTCCGCTGCCTTGATGTCCGAGCCCTCGTGGATCGGTGGTTCTTCGTGGGCTGCGCTTGCGGCTCGTGATGACGACGAGGACGAAGACGACTTCGACGACGACGAAGACGAGGATGAAGACGAAGACGAAGACGAGGACGAGGACGAAGACGAAGACGAAGACGAAGACGAGGACGAAGACGAGGACGAAGACGAAGACGAAGACGAAGACGAGGACGAGGACGAGGACGAGGACGAAGACGAGGACGAGGACGAGGACGAAGACGAGGACGAAGACGAAGACGAGGACGAAGACGACTTCGAGGATGAAGACTGAATCGTCGCCCCTCGTGAATCGAGCATGAACCCCGTGCGCCGGCCCTGTGGCCGGCGCGCGTCACTTTTCGCCCGGCGGCTCGAGCCGGATGGCTGCGATCTCTGTGTGGGTGCCGAGGAGCCGGAAGGCCATCAGCATGCGGGGATCGGCCGTGGACCTCCGGGGAATCCAGGCTTCCGTCGCAAGTGGCGTGCGCGTGACGCCTTCGACGCCCAGCCGATCATGGCTCAGGCCCTCGGGCGTGGTGCAGAGCGCATCGCCATCCTCGATTGCCAACGCCGCCATCGACCGAGGGCCAAGCGGTTGCATGTCGTTCCCCGGCAGCCACCACATGCAGCATCCCGCCTCGGGGGACCACACCACCAGGTCGCCCCGGCCCGGAGGCGACGCGCCCCCGCCGGCCTGGGGATCCATCGCGCGAACCGCGACACCCAGGTTGGCCCGGACGCCCATCGGTCGGAACGATGCTGGCCGCACGCCGGCATCGACCGCCGGCAATCCGTCGTCCTGGAACGGCATCCAGCATGCCCCGAGCGCCGTTCCGTCAAGTCGAAGCGCGAAGACACCGGATCCATCGCCTGCAATCGTCGGCATCAGGAGGCTCGACCCCGGGGCCGCCGGAAGCACGCGCCGGCGTTCGCCGCGTTGCACCACCACGTGCCAGTCGCCTCCTTCGGGCGCTCGCCGGCACCAAGCCGCAAGCCCTCCCGGTGCGAGTGTCCCGAAGGCGTTCGTCGCCCCGTCTTCGGCGATCATCCGGAGTTCGCCGTTCCAGCGGAGCACGGCCAGGTCGCGGCCACCGTCGGCGCGGGGCCGCTCGATGCACGCGCCCTCGTCGGATGCGCCGCGACCGAGCAGCCAGGGTCCCTCCAGCCGGGCAAGCGGGCGCCCCCACGACGCTTCGTCGCACGCGAGCGTCTCGATCCGCCCGTCCATCCCGTCGGGCGGAAGCGGATCTCCGATCCGCACGGCCCAGTCCGCGCCGGTGGAAGCCTGGATCGCGCAGCGGGTCCCATCCGGCGAGAACAGCGGCAGGGTCCGGCCGTCATGCTCCGTGCGGAATCGGCGCAGCACCCGGACCGAGGGCTCCCGTGACTGCGTGACCCCGGGCACCGTGGTCACGTCGCTGCGACGAACGTCATCGGCGAGGACGAGCCGTTCGGAGCTTGCGATGCGTTCGGAACATCCCACGGCCCCCAGCCCGCAGGCGATCGCGACCGCCGAGCGGATCACGTGCCGGGCGAGGGTGGAGCGATCAGGGCGTGGTCGGGGCGGACGCGGCATTCGACGCGGGAGCCGCGCCCGGCGCGGGCGCGCCTTCGGGAGCGGGAGCCGCGGCAGGCGGCGTCGCGGGCGGAACCGTGATGTCGATCGGCTCGAGCGGATCCTTCGGGCCCGCGGCCGGCACATTGTCGTCGCTCGAGATGCCGCGGTCGCGGATCAGCTCCTTCGACATGCTGCCCAGCGGCTTCGCGAGCTCGCGGAGGCGCATGCGCTCCTCGGCGTTGTAGTTGCGGTCGTTCTCGTCCGGGTTGTCGACCACCAGCGGCGTCACGAACACGAGCAGCTCGGTCACCGACTTGGTGTCGCTGGTGTTGGCGAACACCCAGTCGAGGACGGGCACGTCGCCGAGGAAGGGCAGCTTGTTCTTGACCTTGCTTTCCTCTTCCTTGCGGATGCCCGAGAGCACGATGGTCTGGCCGTCCTTCACCGTCACGGTGGTGTTCGTCTGCCGGCGGTCGATGACGGGGTTGCCGCCGACGCCGGGCACCGTGGTGTTGAGGTTCGAGAGCAGCACCTCGATCTGCATCGCGACGTTCTTGTCCTTCGTGATGCGGGGCCGCACGTTGAGGCCGATGCCCACGGGGATCTGCTCGAACGTGGCGTTGACGCCGCCGCCCGTGTTCAGGTCGCTGAGGTTCGAGGCCTGGAAGGGGATGTCCTGGCCCTGGAAGAACTTCGCCTCGCGGTTGTCGCTGGTGAAGATGCGGGGCTGCTGCAGGATGCGCACCGAGGTCTCGGCCGCGAGCGCCTGCAGCACGACGTTGATGTCGATGCCGAAGTTCAGGGCCGAGGTCGTCAGGTCGGGCGGGAAGATGCCTTCCTTCGAGCCCGCGAAGATCGGCTCGCCGTTGCCGTTGATCGTGATCGCGTTGTTCGCGTTGGTCGGCGCGACGTTCGGGCCCCACTTGATGCCCAGCTGGAGCTCGTCGCCGAGCTGCACTTCCGCGAGCACCACGCTGATCATCACCTGCCGGCCGGGCTTGTCGAGGTCCGTCACGATCTTCGCGAGGCTCTCCTGGATCTCCGGCGGTGCCAGGATCAGCAGCGAGTTCTGTCCTGCATTCGGGACGACGCGGCTCTTTCCGACGAGCGCGCTGACCTCGGCCGCCTCCTCGCCTGCGGCGCGGCCCGACTGCCACGGGAACTGCAGCTGGCCCGCCCCTGCGCCACCCGCGCCGGGGTTGTTGTTGCCGCTCGTGAATGCGTCGGTGTTGTTCGTTCCGTTGCTCTGGGCGACGTTGAAGTCGATGCCCGAGAGGCCCTCCTCGGGCGCGCGGATGGTGGCGCTCTGTCCGGACTGCGCGAGCAGGGCGTTGAGGATCTCCGCGAGCTCGACCGCGCTCGCGTGCTTCAGCGGGATGTTCTTCGGGAGTCCGGCCTCGAGCGGCTGGTCGATCTGCGCGATGAGCGCGTCGAGCCACTTGAAGTTGTCCGGGGTCTTGCTGACGACGATCAGTCGGTTCGAATCCGGGTAGGCCTCGATGCGGAAGATGTTGGCGATCGCGACGTCCGCTCCTGCCTCGCCCCCTCCGCCCGCGCCCTGCACGCGGGCCGCGCCGGTGTTGCCGCGCGCCGCCCCGCCTCCGGTGCGCCGTGCGCCGCCGCCGCCCTCGAGCAGCGACTGCAGCACGGTCTGGACCTTGATCGGGTCGGTGAACTGCAGGTCGTACAGACGGAAGATGCCGTCGCCCTCCTGGGACGACGGCGAGTCGAGCACCGCGATGAGGGACTCGATCTCCTTCATGATCGCGGGCTCCGCCCGGATGGTCATGCTGTTGGTGGTGGCGAGCACCGTGACGATGAGCTGCTCGCTGGTGCCCACCATCAGCTCACCGCCGGCACCGGCCGCGGGGCGCGGGCGGTTCTGGCCCTGCTGCTGCGGCGCACCGGTCGCGCGCGGCGCGCCGCCGGCGCCCGTGCCCGAGGTCCGCGCGGAGAAGAGGTCGGTGATGATGGTGGAGAGCGTCTGCGCGTCCTGGTAGTTCAGCTGGATGGTCTTGGTCTGCACGTCGACGTACGCAGGCACGTCGAGCAGGTCGATCATCCGCTGCACGCGCTTCGCCAGCGCGACGTCGCCCTCGAGGATCAGCTGGTTGGAGTTGTTGTCCGCGCTGAGCTTTGCGTACCCGGGGAACGTCTCGGACAGGCGGTCGTACACGGCGCCTGCCTTGGTGTTCTTGATGCGGTAGATCTTGGTGACGATGTTGCCGTTCTCGGGCAGCGCCATCACGTCGACGTCCGGCCCCAGCACCTTCGACGGCTGCAGCACGCTCATCTCGGTGAGCACGTCGATCAGGATCATGTCGTCGGTCTCGACGACGCCGAGCCCGTTCAGGCGGAACGCCTGGAAGATGAGGTTGAGCGCCTCGCCCTTGGGCATCTTGCGGTCGCTGACGATCGTCAGCTTGGCGAGGTTGACGGCCTGCTGCTTCGGGATCACCACCTTGCCCGTCCACAGCGAGATGGTGTCGATGAGGCCCTTGACCTCCTGGTCACGGAACTGCAGCCCGACCAGTTCCTCGGACGCATCGGGCTTTCGGCCGCTCGCGGGGCCCTTGGGGTCGGTGGCCGTGCCCGCAGGCCGCGCCGGTGCGGGGACCTGGTCGGGGCGCTCCGCGGCAGGGGCCGGCGGGGGCTGCATGGGCTGCCCCTGGCCTCCGTCCTGCGTCTCCTCGGGCGGAAGCTCGAGCGGTTCGTTCATGGCGCCACCCGCCGGCTCGTCCGCCGAGGGGTCCTGGCCATGGGCGGCAGTCACGGCAGCGGCCGCGACGCACATCGAGAGGATCGCCGCCACGGAACGTTCGGGATGCATGGGGTGGCGGATCTTCACGGTCGTCTTCGGAGTGGGGCGGTGGCGTGGGGCCGTGCCGCGGTGAAGTGTCTATCGACCGTCGTGCGGTCCGGGATTCGCAATGTCTTGATGGCGGAACGCGCAGTATGTCAGGGGATTGCCCGCCGCGCCGGGACGGGACCCCGGCGGGTGGCGGGGCCACGCCGAACCGGCTGGATACAGGTTTCAGGACGTTGAAGCCCGGCGGTCAGCGGGTCAGTTCCCCGATCCGCTCCACCAGCCACTGCTCCTCGGCCTCGAGTCGCTGGGATAGGGCGGCGTCGAGGTCATCCCGCCCCCGCGCGGCCACGACCTTTGCCATGGCCTCGCGCGCGGCGGGCATGTCCATCCTCGACACCGCGGCGCGGGTGAGCGGCAACGGGATCGCGGGCGGGGCCTCGGTGCTGGACGTCGCCACGGGTGCCGTGGCCTGGCGCGCGTCGACCGCGGGCGCCCCTGCCGATGCGCCGGCACGTGCGGCGGGCGCGTCGGTCGACGGCGGCGCCACGCTCATCCCCGGCGGCAGGCTGCCGGGCGTCAGCGGCCGGAAGACCGACTCGCTGGGCATCTGTCCCACGTCGACGTCGTACTCCTTGCCCTTGTGCTTCACCCGGATCTTCCACGGTGACACCACTTCAAGCAGCGTGACGCCGTCCGTGTCCTGGCCGAGTGCCAGCGTGCGGCCGCCTTCGAGGAACACGTTCGACCCAAGCATGCCGACCGGCTTCGGCCCCGTGTAGTTCGTGGGCGGCGGCGGTGGCGGCGGCGGTGGCGGAGGCGGTGGCGGTGGTGGCGGCGGCGGGATCTTCCGCTTCCAGTCGGGCGGTGCGAAGAAGAGCGATCGGCCTTCGAAGCGCCGCGTGTACAGGCCGTGGACCTGCTCGTGCTGCGCCAGGAGCGGCGTCACGGTGTCGACGTCGCTGGGCGTCGAGGAGGGCAGGAACGCGTCCACGACGAGCGGACCGACGTGCGAGACGATCACACCCGCCGCGATCGCGCTCGCGGCGAGCGCCGCGACCAGCGTGCCGGACCAGCGGACGCCCGATGGAAGCTGCAGACGCAGGTTCATCGTTGGCGCCCCCCCGCCGAGAGGGTCCATGCCTCGATCGTGGCCTGCACGGCGATCTTGCGTGATTGCTCGTTGCGGGTGATGCGTAGCGCGCTCACCAGCTCGATGCCGGGATGCGATTCGAGGTCCGCAACCAAGGCCGGCAGTTCCTCCGCGGTCGTCTCGAAGCGCACTTCGGCCTGGAGCCGATCGATCGCGGGCCCGAGCACCTGTGCGTCCGGGTCCTTGAGCCGCGATCCCACGCGTGCCTCGTAGCTGTATCCGGAGACCTTGTGCCGCTTCGCCACCTCGTTGATCGATTCGGCGAGCTGCTCGCGGCCGCGCGCCGCGTCACCCGGCGGCTCGACCGCGCCGAACGTCCCGACCGCGCGCTTGAGGTCGGTGGTCACCGACGAACTCCTCCGGGCGCCGCGCTGGAGCGCCTGCGCGATCCGGTCGGCCTCGCCCGCCCAATGCCGTGCGGGCGCCCACAGCAGGTCGTCCACCGCGATGAAGCCGAGCAGCACGGCGACCGCTCCGATCGCCCATCGCTGGCGCGGGGGCAGGGCCGCGAAGCGTGCCCCAAGGTCCGCGGCCTGCTGCCGCACGGAACGGCGGGGCGCGCTGCGCGCGGCCGATTCGGCCTGGGGTTGTTTCGGCGTGTCGTTCACGTGTTCCTCAGGGGCGCTTGCACCGGTCGAGCAGCAGGTCGAATTCCGACTTGAGCCGTGCCCGGTCGGCATCGCTCAGGTCTGCGCGAGCGCGGAACTTCGAGATCCGCGTCAAGGCGTCCTGGGCCTCCTGCTTGCTCATGCTGTCGATCTCGGTGGCACTCATCGGCGGCGGAAGCGGCTCGGGCTCGCTCGATGCGCCGGGATTGCTGCGGGTCGCCAGTCCTCGGCCTGATGACGATGACCCGGACGCGGCCGCACGCGCACTTCGTGCGTCGCTTCCGCGTGCGGTGCGCGGCTCGGCGTCCTTGCCTGCGTCCGGCGCCTCAGGGACGGGATCGGCGGCGGCCGTGGCGTCGGCGGCCTCTCGACGCGCAGGCGTGTCCGTCGTCCTCGCGGCGGGGCCGGCCTCGGCGGCGGCCACGGAAGCCGGCTGGTCGGGCCCCGTGCGTGCCTCGATGCCTGAGGCGACGGGATCAACGTCGTCCGGCGGGGGCCCGTAGCGACGGACTCGCATGGACGTCTTCGCGAAGTCCTGCTCCTCCGGGAATGCCGCCATCGTCGTCGGACGGATGGCCACGGCGTTCACGGTGAATTCCTGGTAGCCGCGCGCGTCGGGCGCCTCGGAACTGCGGCTGATGGCATCGAACGCGCCTGATTCGCGCAGGTGGCGCTCGAACTCGATGAGCACCTCCACGCCCTGCCGGTTGCCCGACGGCCGAACCTTCCCGCGCACCGTGACCGCGGGACCGCGCGCCGCGGCGGCGACGTTGATGAAGTCGATGTCGACTCCGTCGGGGGCGCAGCACGCGAGGTCCGAAAGCACCTTCGTCATCGAGGCTCCCTGCCGGGACAGCACGCGATAGAGCGCTTGCCGCTTGCGGTCCGTGTCCTCCGCGGCCTGGTAGGCGACGAGGTCAGGCAGCTTCCACCGGAGCAGGAGCAGTCGCGCGCCTTCGAGCGCCGGCGGTGCAAGCGCAATGGCCACGACGGCCGCGATCAGGAGGCGTCGCGCGACACCGGGCGCGGCCAGGAGGTTCAGCAGCCGACCCGCGCGGTCGGGCTTCGCACCCAGGTCGTGCGACTGCATGCGCGTGAGCGTCGCCGCGGGCCCGAACGCCGCCATCGCGGTTCCGGCCGCGATGCCGTGCTCGCGCCACCAACCGACGGGATCGGCGTTCGAGGTCCCGCTGACGACGGAGGCGAGCCGTTCGACGTCGCCGGGCGACAGTCCCAGGCCGCCGCCGATCGCGGATTCGGCAACCTGCGTCGCGCGCATGACGGCATTGGCGGCTTCCTGCGGCGGCGTTCCCGCGCTCACGCAGGCCTCGCCGACCGCGCGCGCGACGTCGCTGCGGTCGATGGGCGAACCCTCGGCGCCGGAGCGGATGCTGCGGGCGAGCAATCCCTTGGACGTCGGCACGCACACCGTCACCGTGCCGGTGGCCGCATCGACCGCGACCATCGGGTCGTCGCAGTGCGCGGACAGCGCGGCGAGCGCCGCGACGTCGGGGGCGAACGACACGTCCGCGGATTCCCGCAGCCCGCCGGGCAGGGGCGACGTCCGGTCGTCCTCGGGCCACTCCGCGACGATGCCGGTCCGCACGCCCTCGCCGCGTTCACGCGCGAGCAGCGCCCAGCCGACGCGCCAGGGCGGGGTGCGCCCCAGGATGAACGCGTTCGCATTGAGTTCAAGAGCCGACGCGAGGCGATCCTCGGTCGCCGCCGGAAGCTGGACGGACCGCACGACGCATCGTCCCGGCTCGATGACGCAGACGGTCCGCGCCGCACGGGAGGACTCGACCCAGGCGGCTGCCCGGGCGTCGCCCCCGTCGAACCGCGCGACCTCGGCCACCGTGATGCCGCCGTTGGATGCACGAGCCACCAACGCCTCGAATCCCCCGGGGACCGGTCGCATGACCGCCACCGTGCGCGGATCGCGCTGCGGCGAGGTCTCCGACTTGGCCTTGGTTCGGCGTGGCGTTGCCATGGTGGCTCAGCGTTCCCTGTAGGAGACGATCTTCGCAGGCAGTTCGGAGCGGTCGACGACCGCCTCGATCTCGACCTCGGTTCCGGTCGTCACGGAGCGGCCGCGGCTCGTCACGGTATACACGCTGCTCGTCACGTCGAATTGCTGCGCAAGCTGCACGAGCATCCCGGGGTCCAGCCCGGTCATTCCCTGCAGGTCCGCGATGCTGACGATTCCGGTGGGGCTTGCCTTCCTCCGCGCGATGATCGCGTCGGCGACGCGCGGCTCGAGGTCGAGCACCTCCTTGAGCAGTGCCTCGGGCGCGGTGTTGATGTTGATGCGGCCCGGCACCGGTTCGCTGAAGTTGTCCGAGGACGTCTCGCGAAGCACGGCCCGCAGCTGCGATGGGTCGAGGTCGCGCACGGCGCTGCCGCCCGAGGCACCGGCGCCGGTGGCGGACCGGCCGCCGCTCGAACGCCCGCTCGTGCCGCCGCCGTTTGCCGGGGTGCCGCCGCCGGTCTTCGGGTCGCCCGAGCCGCGCCCGCCGCCCATCGTGCCGCCGCCGGTCGCGCCGCCCGCGGGCGGCGCCGCGCCGCGCCCGCCCGTGCTGCCCGTGCGCCCGGCGCCGCCCGTGCGCGGATTCGCGTTGGAACCGGACGCCGAGAGCTGGCTGAGTGGCGTGATCAGGAGCGTCTCCGCGCGGGCATTGCCCTGTGCGGCCCATCCTGCGAGCGCCTTGGCCTGCGACTCGTCGACCCCGGTGGTCTTCATCAGGGTCTCGGAATCCGCGCCCTGCAGCGCAAACTTCTCGTTGCCGCTCGTGGAGAGCCGCGACTGCCGCGACACGGCGGTGAGGTACTGCGACCAGCCCGCATCGAGCTTGCCGTCGGGCTTGTCATCGGGGGACGACCGCGGTCCGTCGTCCTCGTTCGGATCAAGCCTGCCGTTCAGATTCCAGTCCTCGCCACGGACGTACTTCGGCCAGGCGCCCGCCACCAGCTCGAGTTCGGCGATGCTCTTGAACGGCCCATTGCGCGGCTCGTATCCCATGCCGCGGTTCCCGTAGTAGTCGCCCTCGGCGCCGAGGCCCTCGACGTCGTCGTTGGCGTCGCGCCAGTCGACGATCGCGTCCACGACGTCGGGGGTCATGTTCGGGATGTTGGCCAGCTGCAGCTTCGTCGCGGTGTTGACGTTGAGCTTCGCGCCCTCGTCACGCGGTCCCGCCCACTCGACGCCGTCGAGGAAATGGCTGATGGACCAGGTGCCGGTGCCTGCGTCGCCGAGGGCGTGCTCCTCCATGTCGCGGACCACGGCCATCGGGTCGTCCGCGTCGGGGTTCTGCAGGTGGAACTCCATGATCGCGATCATCTGCTCGATTCCGGCGCGCGCGGCCCACCGTGCCTCGACGCGCGCGAGCGACTCGCGCCCGACGACCGCCTGCCGGAAGGAGACGATCTGCGTCGCGGCGACGAGCACGGCGCCGATGGCGACCGCCCAGATCACGACGACCACGACGCTCGCGCGGTGCATCCTCATCGTCCGCCTCCGCCGCGCATGCCGCCGCCCCCGCCACCGCCGCCACGCAGTCCCCCGCCGCCGGACCCACGACCGCCGCCGGCCGGCCCGCGTCCGCCTCCTCCGCCTCCCGGTCCGCGACCTCCGCCCGTCAAGCCACCTCCCGCACCCGGCCCGCGTCCTCCCCCGCCGCCCATCCCGCCGGTCGCGATTCCATTGCCACCGCCGGCGGCCGCGCCACCACCGCCGCCGCCGGCCACGCCACCGCCGCCGGCCACGCCGCCACCAACCGCGCCACCGCCTGCAAGACCGCCGTCCGTGCCCGGTGCACCAGCCCCGGTTCCGCCGGACTCATCGGGAGGCGGTTCCTCGGGCAATGGCTGCACCACGCGGTCGATCGCCACCATCGTCGTGAGCGTCACTTCGGTCGCGTCGCGATCGGGATCCGCGCCCACCGGCGTCCCCACGGCCTTGACCGAGATCCGCACGCGTTCGGGGATCCCGTCGACGTCCGAGTCCCATTCGTCGCGCCATGCGGCGCCGTTCGCGGACGCCTCCACGAGCATCCCGACCACCCCGTCCGCCACAGGCTCGGCCATGCCGCCGCCGTCCGGCGTCCGGTCGGGCACGGGGTCGCGCCGGCACCACAGCGCCGACCCGAGGTCGTCGTCCTCGATGCGGAAGTGCGTCTCGTACTCGCGTCCCTCGCCCTGGTACTCGATCGGTTCGATGGAGCGCAGCGACTCGCTGAAGATGAGGAGGTCGCTGCGCACGTTGTTGCCCGTGCGCAGCCCGGGCTCGTCGGTGGAGAGCAGGAAGCGCGTCACGAAGAGGTCGTCGGAACGGATGGTCGCCGCGACGTCACGGCGAAGCCGCTCGAGCGCGGTGGTCGCGCGCTGGAACGCCTCGGCGCGCTCGGTCGCGATGCGCCGCGTCCGTCCCAGCTGCGACAACGAGAACGTCACCGCACCGAGCACGAGCGCGGCCACCGTGCCGGCGACGACCAGCTCGATCAGCGTGAAGCCGCGGCGCGCGCGGCCCGTGGCGGCGTGCTCACTCCTCTTCATAGCGCGACTGCCTGTCGAACGGGACTTCCGGCGCACGCTGCACCTCGGGCGCGCCGTCGGGGCGCGGGGCGATGAGGGTCTCGATGCGGTACTCGCCACCGTTGGGGTCGCGCACGGTGGCGGCCACCTTGTACGGATCGCCCAGGCCCTGTGCGTCGATGTCCAGGGTCCAGCCCCATGCGTCGAACGGCGGATCGAAGGCGCCCTCGGGCGTGCGCGTGGTCTCCCACTCGACGACGCCGGTCGCGAGCACGTCCGAGAGCAGCCCGTCGAGCAGCGTGGCGGCGACGGTCTCGCGCTCGGCCCGCTGCTGCATCGCAAGCGAACGTTCGGCGATCGACACCACGGTGGCGAGCCCGATGGCGAGGATCATGCCGCCGATGATGACGTCGACGAGCGCCCATCCGCCGCGCGCACGCATGCGCGCCGATGCCCGTGCCCGCGTCATCACCATGGTTCGTCGGACCGTCCCTGGCGGTTGAGGTCGATCGGGAAGCGGGCGATCGGTGCGGGCTTGTCGGCGTCGACGCGCACCACCGCAGGAGAGCCGCTGGGGAGCGTCACCGTCGAATCAATGCCGTGCCCCACCAGCCGGAACTCCACCTGCGGGCGCTCGCCGCCGGGAACGCTGGCGATGATCCACTCCGAGGGGTCCATTGCATCGTCGTCGACCTCGACGTTGACGAGCTCGAGCCCGTCCACCAGGGCGACCGGAGCCGCGAACCGGTCCGCGCGCCAGTCGGGCGGCCCCCCCGCATCGCCCATCGAGTCCTTGACGAGCAGGTGGATGCGCCCGTCGGCGGGGTCGCGCCACAGCGCCACCTGCTGCGAGCCCAGCGACTCGCGGAAGGCGAACATCCGGAGGAGTTCCGCCACGCGCTCGACCGAGTTGTCCGCGTCCTGGCGGGCCGTGCCGCTGAACTTGGGCACGATCGCCACCGCGGCGATCGCGAGGATCACCACCACGACGATCAGCTCGACCATCGTGAACGCCCGCCGCGTGGCGGCGGGGTCGTTCGCGGGGCTGGCGGTCGGCGCGGCAGGCATGGGGCGTCAGCCAGTGCGCTTGTCGCCGGCCACGACGTCGGCGTTCTCGCCCTCGCCGCCGGCCTGGCCGTCGGCGCCGTAGCTGAACACGTCGAAGTCGAGGTTCACTTCGCCGGGGATGCGGATCTGGTACTGGTTGCCCCACGGGTCGACGATCTGATTCGCGTTGAGGAGCGCCGTGTCTCCCTCGGTGAGCTCGATGAGCTCGAAGTCCGGCGGGAGGGTGCTGATCCCCTTGGCGGTCATGTGCATGCGCACCTGGTTCGCGATGGTCTCGGCGTCGGCGCGGGCCGTCTTGGCCTTGGTGAACCCGATCCACTGGGTGACGCGGGGGACCACCAGCGCGGCCAGGATGGCCATGATGGTGACGGCGACGATGAGCTCGACGAGCGAGAAGGCGCGTCGGGCGGAACGGGCGATGCGGTGGCGGTGCTTCATGTGGAGTTGGGTGTTCGGGATTCCGGATGGCGGCGGATTCGAACCGGCGCGCAGGTTCAACGTGTTCTACGGTCGAACGCCGATCCGGTGCCGGGATGTCATCGGCTGGCGGGGATCGTTCCGAGAAGTCCGGTAATCAATTCACGTACCGTGCGCTCATCCGCCGCCGAGTGCCTTCTGCATCTCCAGGAGCGGCAGCAGGATCCCCGAGAGCACGAACGCCGCGATGGCCGCCATGAACACGAGGAGCACCGGCGGCAGCAGCTGGCTGAAGATCTTGAGCGACGAGTTCACCTGGCGGTCGAACGCCGTGGCCGCGTGCATGAGCATGGGCTCGAGCCGGCCCGACTTCTCGCCGATGTTCACGATCTGGACGAGCAGCGGCGGGAAGAACCCGCAGCGCTCCAGCGGGTCCGCGAGCGACTGGCCCGTGGTGACCTTCTCCTGCACCCCGTCGATCGCCTCCATGAGGACGAGGTTTCCGAGCGTGTCGCGGACGATCCGCAGCGCCGACAGGATCGGCAGGCCCGCCGAGACGAGCGTGCCGAGGGTGCGCGTGAACCGCGCCACCGCGACGTCACGCAGGAGCGGCCCCAGGATCGGCGCCTTGAGAAGCAGCCGGTCCACCTTGCGCCGGTTCTCGCGGACCGCCATCCATCGCCGCGCGCCGACGAAGGCCGCGAGCCCGCCGCCGATCACCAGCCACCACCACGCCTGCATGAAGTCGGCGAACCCGAGGAGCACCTTGGTGGGGAACGGGATGCTCACACCCGGCTGCGCCAGGATCGGCGCCATCAGCTTCGGCAGCAGGAACGTGACCGCCACGACGATGCTGACCATGATCATGACCGCGACGATGATGGGGTAGAGCGTGGCTCCGACCACCTCGCGTCGCAGCTCGACCGAACGGTCGAGCAGGTCGGCGAGCTGGTGCATGACCTCGCTCATGCGCCCCGATGCGTCCGCGGCGCGCACCATGCCGACGATCATCTCGTCGAATGGGGGGCCGTACTCCTCCATCGCCTCGTGGAGGGGCCGGCCCGCCTCGACGCGTTCGATGACGAAGTCCAGGATCACGGGCTGCGCCTTGCCCGCCGCCTGGCGGCGCGCGGTCTTCAGTGCGTTGAGGAGCGGCAGGCCCGCCTCGATCGCCGTGGCCAGCTCGCGCACCATGTTCGCGAGCTCGACGCGCTTGAGCGACGGGCGCCCTTCGCGGCGCCCCGAGATCCCCCGCAGCATCGCGCCGAGGTCCACGCCTTCGGGCTTCGTGCCCGCCGCGCGCGCGCCCGCCGTCCGTGCGGACGGCGCGACCGCGTCGGCCTCGGAGGCCTCGAGCACCATCGGCACCATGCCCTGGGACTGGAGGATGCGCATCGCGGCGCCGCGGTCGGCGGCCGTGACGGTGCCCGCCGCGACGGCGCCGCCTCGATCGATGGACTGGTGCCGATAGGTGGGCATGGCGTGCTGCGTCAGCTGTCGTCGATGTCCTGCGTGGCGCGCAGGACCTCGTCGATCGTGGTCATGCCGGCAGCGGCCTTTGCCATGCCGTCGTCGCGCATCGTGGCAAAGTCGGGGTCGACCAGCCCGCGCAGCTCGAGCGTCGTCCGGTTCTTGCTGATGCCCTCGCGCAGGCGTGCGTTGATGCGCGCGATCTCATAGAAGCCGAGGCGGCCACGGAATCCCGAGCCGTTGCACTTCTCGCACCCCTTCCCGAAGGCGACGCCGTCGCGGAAGAGCGCGCGCTCCTCGGGCGTGATGCGTGCCGCGAGCTCCTCGGTCATCGGTGCGCGCGTCACGCACTCCTTGCAGAGACGTCGTCCCAGGCGCTGCGCGAGCAGGCCCTCGAGGACGCTCGCGATCAGGAACGGCTCGGCGCCCATGTCGACCAGGCGCCCGACCGAGCTGATGGAGTCGTTGGTGTGCAGCGTGGTGAAGAGCAGGTGGCCCGTGAGCGCCGACCGGATCGCGATGTCCACGGTCTCGTTGTCGCGCACCTAGCCGACGAAGATCACGTCCGGGTCCTGGCGGAGGATGGCGCGGAGCCCAGTCGCGAACGTGAGGCCGCGCTTGGGATTGACCGGGATCTGGTTGATGCCGCTGAGCTCGTACTCGACCGGGTCCTCGATGGTGATGATCTTCTTGCGCGGGTCGTAGAGCTTGTTGAGGCACGCGTAGAGCGTGGTCGTCTTGCCGCTTCCCGTGGGCCCGGTGACCAGCACCATCCCGTGCGGCTTCTGGATCATGCGATCCATCATGTTCCGCATGTGCTCGCGCATGCCGAGGCTCGTGAGGTCGAGCGGCAGCGAGCTCTTGTCCAGGATTCGCATCACGATGCTCTCGCCGTACACGGTGGGCACCGTGCTGACGCGGATGTCGACCTTGCGCCCCTCGAAGCGGAGCGTGATGTGCCCGTCCTGCGGCACGTAGCGCTCGGCGATGTTCATGTGCGCCATGATCTTGACGCGGCCGATGAGCGCCGGCTGCAGGTGCTTCGGCGGGGACGGCTGCTCGATCAGCACGCCGTCGATCCGGTACTTGACCTTCAGCTCGTTCTCGAACGGCTCGATGTGGATGTCCGACGTGCGGTTCTGGATGGCCTCGAGGATGATGAGGTTCACCAGGTTGATGAGCGTCGGCTGCTCGGCCATCCGGTGGACGTCGTCCGCCTCGATGGCGTCGAGGTTGTGCTCGACCTCCCCGCCCGACAGCTCGCTGTCCTCGGCCAGGCTCTCGGCCATGCGCGCGGCGGTGGTGCCGTAGGTGGCGCGCATGAGCTCGCTGAAGAGCGCGGGCTCCATGCCGACGCGGACCACGGGCAGCCGGCTGAGCGCCGCGGCCTCGTCGACCGCCCCGATGTCGAGCGGGTCGACCATCGCCAGCACGAGCCGGCCTCCCTCGACGCGCAGCGGGACGGCACGCAGCCGCACCGCCACGTCGGGCGCGATCCTCGCGACCGCGGCAGGTTCCGCGGAGGGAAGGGCGTCGAGCCACTCGATCCCGAACAGCCGGCATCGTTCCCGTGCGGGGGCATCAGGGGCCAAGGCCGCGAACGCAGCAGCGTCCGGTCCGGCCGGGCCAATCGGGGAAAAGCCGGTCGCGTCGTGGTCCATGGTCAGGGCGTCCCGGCGGGCTGCTTCGCTCCTCCGCCCTGCTTGGTGTCCTCTCCGGCCTTGCGGAAGTCGCCCTTGCCGGACCGGTCCCGGAGGTCACGCCGGCTGCCGCTCGCGCGCGACGACTTGTCGTCCGCGCCGGGTGCCGCCTCGTCGATCTTCTTGTTGCCGTCCTCCTGCATCGCCTCGAGCGGGGATCCCTGCTTCGGATCCGGGCGCGGGCCGCCCGGCAGCTCGGACTGCTGCTCGGGCGTCAGGATCGCCATGAGGCGCGCACGGTAGGGCTCGCCCATGCGGTCGCGCTCCGCGCGCGCGGTGGCGACCGGATCGTCGGGGCGCGTGCCGGGCGAACCGGCGCCGCCGGCCGCGCGGCGCTCGGCCGCCGCCTTCAGGCGCCGACGCGGAGCCTTCGGCTCGTCGTCGCGCACCACCGCCAGGAGCCGCATGTTGGCCTCGTCGACCGCGCCGGAGAACTCCGACATCAGGGCGTCGATCTGCTGTGCCTGCTCCTCGGTCAGCGAGTCGAGCTTGCGTGCCTGCTGCATGAGGAGCATGACTGGGTGCGCGCGGAAGACCTCGGGGTAGGCCGCCTCGAGCGCCGAGCGCCTGAACGCGGCGCCGCGCTCGCCGAACGCGCCGGCGATCGAGTCGATGGCGCGGTCGTTGACCTCGCGCACGGCGATGCTGGACTGCATCATCTGGTCCTGCACGTCGGCCTGGCGATCCGTGTCGCGTGCGCCCATGGCCTGCTCCATCGACGCGCGCAGCTGCTTGGAGCGCTCGGCCCGCGCGCGGAGCGCTTCGTCGAGCGCGAGCTCGTACGCCGTCATCGTGCCGCGCAGCGCCTCTTCCTCGGCGGGGGAGGGCTGCATGCGGGTGACCATCGCGAACAGGTCCACCGACTCGCCCGAGAGCTCGCCCTCGGGGAGCAGGCGCTCGCGGCGCACCGCACGCTCGAAGTTGGGCCAGCGCTCGAGCTGCTGGGGCCCGAGCTGGCTCTTCACGTCGGTCATGAACTTCTCGCCGAGGCGCTCCTTCTCCTGGCGCCACGCGTTCAGGGGCTCCATCGTGCGCGCGAGCACCTGGTCCGCGTTGGCGGCACCGGCCTGCGTCACGGCCTCTGCGGCGGCCTTCATCTTGTCCTTCATCGCCTCGACGCCGGTGTTGAAGCTCGTCATGTAGTCCTCGAGGAGGGCCTCCATGATCGGGCGCTGCCATTCCTCGAGCTGCAGCGAGCTGACGAGCAGCGCGATGTCGCGCTGCATGATGTCGGGACGGAACGCCTCGGTGAACATCGCGCGGCGGCCCGTCTGCGCCCCGGCGTGCGGGGTGGCCACGAGGACCGCGGCGGCGGCGAGGCTGCCGAGGACGAGGGAGCGGATGGTGATGCGGTGCAGCGTCATGGGTTCCTCCGAGTGCCGTCGCGCCGCGCGGGACGGTCCCGCATTCTCGCATGCAGGCGGCCGGGCGCGTGCGGACGCATCGGACGAACGCACGAGCCTGCGGCGTATCGCATGGATCGGGCCGTCCGCCGTGCAGGATGAGCGGAACGGGCCGTGACTGGGTGGGTGATAACCATGCCGCACTCGGCGGGCGCGCCTTCGCGCGGCTCGCACCGTGATGCGTCAGCCTTGCCGCACCGTGCGCTGCTCGATTCGCTTCACCGGGACGGTGACCACGATCCGCTGCACGAAGATGCCGGGGGTGTCGACCTCGTCAGGGTCGATGGCCCCGAGCGGCACCAGTTCCTCGACCTCGGCGACGGTGACCGTTCCGCAGGTGGCGACCATCGGGTTGAAGTTGCGCGCCGTCTTCCGGTACACGAGGTTGCCGGCGGGGTCGGCCTTCCAGGCCTTGACGAGCGAAAGATCGGCCCGGATGCCGCGCTCGAGGACGAACGGCTCGCCGTCGAACTCCATGTGGGGCTTTCCTTCGGCCACCACGGTTCCGACGCCGGTGCGGGTGTAGAAGCCCGCGATGCCGGCACCGCCCGCCCGCATGCGTTCCGCAAGCGTGCCCTGCGGCGTGAACTCGAGCTCGAGCTCGCCGCTCATGAATTGCCGCTCGAACTCGGCGTTCTCGCCGACGTAGCTCGAGACCATCTTGCGCACCTGGCGCGTCTTGAGCAACAGCCCAAGGCCCCAGTCGTCGACGCCTGCGTTGTTCGACACGCACGTCAGCCCCTTCACGCCGGAATCGCGCAGCGCGACGATGAGCTGCTCGGGGATGCCGCACAGCCCGAAGCCGCCCACGGCGACGGTCATCCCGTCCCGGACGGCTCCTTCGAGCGCTGCGGCTGGCGTGGCGAACACCTTGCGTCGGTCCATGGCGTCTCCGATCCCCGCGCGAGGCGGGCGGGCAAGTGTATCGGTGGCGCGGCTAGGCTTGCCGGACCGTGCCGCCCCGCGCCGTCACCGTGCTGCTTGCGCTCCTGCTGGTGTTGTCGGCCATGCCGGACACCATGGCGGCGCCCGTGCTCAAGGAGGTCTTCGTCGATCGGTACGGTGCGACGATCCGGGAGGCCCAGTTCTTCATGGCCGCCAACCTCCTCGGCGCGGCGGCGTCCATCCCCGCGATCGTCTGGCTCCGCCGGCGGTGCGGCCCCGTCGGGATGCTGGTCGCGGGATCGCTCGCCGACGCGCTGCTCCTGGGTGCGCTCGCCGCGCCGATCGGGCTGAACGCGTCGCTCGCGGTGCGGGCGGCCGAGGGCGTCACCGACGTGGTGGTGTTCGCCGGGCTCTTCGACCTGGTGCGGCGCGTGTCGGGTCCGCATGCGGCGCGCGGGCTGGGGCTCGCGTCGACCCCCCTGCTCCTGGGGCTGGGGGCGGGCGCGGTGGCCGGCGGCCTCGCGGCGCAGCGCGTCGGGCCGGCGTCCGATGGGCCGGTCGGAGGCGCGGACGTGGCGGTGGCCGTGTTCGGCGTGTCGGCGATGGCCAGCGTCGCGGTCGCCATGGGCGCGCTTGCCTTCCGGCGCTGGATCGCGGCGGTCGCGGAAGTCGAGCCCGAACGCGGCCCCGCGGCGACCTCGGGCGAGTCGCATGCGGCGCGCGTCCCGCACGGCCCGCTCGACGACCGCCCGCGTCCACTGGCGTGGAGCTGCACGATGGCCTTCTTCGATCGTGCCACCGGCGGCCTCATCACCACGACGCTGCCGTCGGTGCTCGCGCAATTCCTTGGGTACGGTGCGCGCGAGCGCGGGTGGCTCGTGGGCCTGCCGCTGCTCTTGATGGCCGTGTGCACGGGTCCGGCGGGTGCGCTGTGCGACCGTGTGGGAAGCCTTCGCATCCGCCTGTTCGCGGGCGTGGCGTATGCGATGGCCTTCGCGGCGTTGCCGTGGGCCGCGTCAAGCCAATGGGCGCTCGGGACCGCGATGACGGCGATCGGCGTGTCCGCGGGCATGTTGTTCGCGAGCTCGATCGCGCTCGCGGCCGAGAGCGGCCGCGGGACGGTGGCGCTGGGCGCCTTCCGTGCCTCCGGCGACCTTGGATTCTTCGCGGGCACGGCGCTGTCGATCGCGATCGTGGCGGCGCTCGGAGGCGAAGGCGAGCCGGGCTACGGCGACTATGCGTGGACGATCGTGCTGTTCGCGGTGGCCCACGCCGCCTCGACTGCGGTGGTCGCCTGGCTCGCGCGGCGCGTGTCCCGGGCGGCGCCTGGTTCGCGCGCGTGACTTCTCGCACCCGTCTCCGAGCGCTCAGTGCGCAGCGGAAAGACCGTGCTCCTGCGGTGCCGAACCCCCCTCGAGCGCCGCGCGGATCTTCGCCAACGCACTGTTCTGGATCTGCCGGACGCGCTCCTTCGTGAGCCCGACAAGCCGCCCGACCTGTGCAAGCGTGGGCTGGCGGCGCGCGTCGGCGCCCTCGAGCGCGAAGCGGTGCATGACGACCGCTCGCTCGACGTCGCTCAGCTGCGCGCGGTTCGTCTCGACGATGTCCCGGACCTCGGCTGCGTCCTGCCGCTCGGCGTCGACCCGCGCCGTCACGGCCCCGTCGCCATCCTCGAGCGCCGGGTCGAACTCGACGGGGAAGCGCTGGCGGTGCTTGGTGACCTTGATGCCGTGGCGGCTGAATGCCTTGAGGATCGCCCGGCACGCGTACGTGCTGAACTTGAAGCCGCGGGCGCAGTCGAACTTGTCGACCGACCGCATGAGCGCCATGTTGCCCTCGCCGATCAGGTCGGGATATTCGCCCTCGCCGAGCCGGACGCGCTTCGCCATGGCAAGGACAAGCGCCAGGTTCGTCTCGGCGATCTGGTCGCGGATGGCGGACGCACGCCGGTGCCACGTGAGGAGCTCACGGACCTCGGCGGCACCGGGGTCTCGGCCACGGAGCGAGCGCTGGATCCGTCGCATCCGGTACCGCGCGTAGTTGAACTGCATGAAGATGACCCGCTCCTGCGCCGCGGTGAGCAGCACGCCTTCGTAGCGGCGGGGCTGCTGCTCGCCGAGCGAATCCATCATCGGGCGGTACCAGTTGACGGTGGGCTTCGGCACCGCAGGCGCGTCGACGAAGATTCGGCGTTCCGCGTTCGACTTGCGGAAGTCGGGGTGGTCCATGAAGTCGATCTCCTCGGAGAGGAGTTCCTTCGCCCATGCGAAGTCCGCAGCCGTCGGCGCTCCGGACGGGCGCGCCACCGCAGGGACGGATTGCTTCGGTTCCGCGGTCATGGCACGGGGAATCCCTGCGCGCGAACCGACACGCAACTCGACGCCTTCTGTCCGGCGATGCCGATGCCTCACGCCGGACAGGCGGTGTCCACGGGCCGTGAGGGTGGAGCGCGGGAGGTTGTGGGGCATGGGGTGACCCTCGCGAGGTGAAAGCGGGTGGGCCGTACAGAGGTCCGTACGCGTCGGTTCGCCTGTGGTTCGCACAGGATTCACGGTTTCTTGAAATGAACAGCGCCCCCGCCCGGAGGGCGAGGGCGCGGTAGTGAGTTATCAGACGTTTATTCCGCGGTTCCGCTGCTCATGTCGTAGACCCAGGCATCACCTGCGCGCCCGAACTCGAGCACCTCGCCCGGGCCGAAGAAGAGCGCGAGTTCCCGCGCCGCGGCCTCGGGGCCGTCGGACCCGTGGATGAGGTTGAAGCTGTTCGAGACGCCGAAGTCGCCGCGGATGGTGCCGGCGGCGGCCTTCGAGCCGAACGTGGCGCCCATCAGGTTTCGGCAGACGGTGATGGCTCCGTTGCCCCGGATGGCGAGCACCATGACCGGGCTCGAGGTCATGAACTTCACGAGGCCGGGATAGAACGGCTTCGAGGCGTGGTCCTTGTAGTGCTGCGCCGCCAGTTCCGGCGAGATCTTCATGAGCTTGGCGCCCACGACCTGGAGCCCCTTCTCTTCGAAGCGGGTGATGATGCGGCCCATGAGGCCGCGCTGGACGGCGTCGGGCTTGAGGATGATGAGGCTGGTTTCCATGTGTGTCTCCGTGGGGAAGGGGGTTGATCATAGCAAAATGCCCAGTTCGCAGGGGGTTTCGGCCGATCGTGCTACCGTATCCGCCCCTCGGCACTCCCCGGCCGAGGATGGCAAGGAGGCCCCATGACAGCCAAGGAAGCCGTTGCGATGGCTGAGCCGCGCAAGAAGAAGACCGCACCCCGGGCCGATGCCGAGAGCATGGCCGCGCGCCAGCGCGACATCTCGGTCAGCGAGTTCTTCGCGAAGAACCGCCACCTGCTCGGATTCGACAACCCGCGCAAGGCGGTGCTGACCACGGTCAAGGAAGCCGTCGACAACTCGCTCGACGCGTGCGAGGAGGCGGGCATCCTCCCCGAGATCGCGGTGATCCTCGAGGACCTCGAACCCAACCGACCGGCCACCGCGAAGAGCTCCCGCTACCGGATCACCGTCATCGACAACGGTCCCGGCATCGTGCGCAAGCAGGTCGAGAACATCTTCGGCCGGCTGCTGTACGGATCGAAGTTCCACCGCCTGAAGATGAGCCGCGGCCAGCAGGGCATCGGCATCAGTGCCGCAGGCATGTACGGCCTGATCACGACGGGTCGGCCGATGACCATCTTCACCAAGCCGAAGGCGGGCCAGCCGACCCACCACATCGAGCTGGCGATGAACACGAAGACCAACCGCGCGGAGGTCACCTTCGACAAGGAGGTCAAGGAGTTCCCGCCGCGGCGCTTCCGTGACATGAGCGCCGGCACGAAGGCGCTCGCCGAGCAGGGCGGGTTCCTCACCGAGAGCGAGTTTCCGACCGGGACGTCGGTGAGCATCGAGCTCGACGGCAAGTACCAGAAGGGCCGCGGCTCCGTCGACGAGTTCCTCGAACTCACCGCCATCGCGAACCCGCACGCGCGCATCGTCTTCGTGCCGCCGACGCGCGTCACCGAGGACGAGGAGCCCGACGTGCTCGCGGCCGCCGAGGCCACCGCCGCGGCCAAGGCCACGGTCACCACCGAGACCAACGGCGTCATCGTGTTCCCGCGCGGCGTGCAGGAGCTCCCGCCCGAGACGCGCGAGATCCAGCCGCACCCGAAGGGGATCGAGCTCGGGATCCTGCTCCAGATGCTCAAGGACTACGAGCTCGCCGAGAAGGGCGGCACCCTCTACAACTTCCTGCAGGAACGCTTCTGCCGCGTGAGCCCGCAGACCGCGGCCTCGATGTGCCAGGCGATCGGCGTCACCAGCCGTGCGAAGGCCGGCGACATCGAGCCCCCGCAGGCCGAGAAGCTCTACAAGGTCTTCCAGGAGTCGAAGCTGGCGCCGCCGCCGACCGACTGCCTGGCCCCGATCGGCGTGCGCCAGCTGCTTGCGGGCATGCTGAAGGGCGTGCGCGCGGAGTTCTACTCGGCGTCGAGCCGCACGGCTGAGGTCTACCGCGGCCGGCCGTTCCAGATCGAGGCCGCCATCGCCTTCGGCGGCGAGCTTCCCGCCGACGAGTCCGCGCGCGTCATCCGCTTCGCCAACCGCGTGCCGCTCCTCTTCCAGCAGAGCGCGTGCTCGAGCTTCAAGGCGGTCACCGAGACCGCGTGGAAGAACTACAACCTGCAGCAGCCGCGCGGCGCGCTGCCCGTCGGGCCGCTCGTCATCATGATCCACATGGCCTCGGTCTGGGTGCCCTTCACCAGCGAGAGCAAGGAGGCCATCGCCGACTACGATGAGATCCGCAAGGAGATGAAGCTCGCGCTCATGGAGTGCGGGCGCAAGCTCGGCACGTACCTGCGCAAGCGCCAGAAGATGCGCCGCGAGGGCGAGCGGCGCGACGTCTTCGAGCGCTACATCGGCGAAATCTCCAAGGCGATCCACGAGGTCACCGGCCAGGACCAGCGCAAGGTCTTCGACGCGCTGCTGAAGCAGGCCAAGGCGCGCACCGCCGTCGCCGACCAGGTGCTCGACGAGGACGGCAAGATCGTCAAGGACGAGCCGATGGACGAGGACGGGGTCATCGTGGTGCCGGACGCGATCGCGCCGGTGCCGGGGGCCATCCCGGCCGCCGCCCCGGCCGCGGAGGCGTCGCCCGCGAAGGGCGCGCGCCGCCGCGTCGCCGCGGAGGGCACGGAACCTCGCCGGGCCGCGAAGCCCCGGAAGGCAAGCGCCGCCCGCGAGGAGCTGCGCGCGCGCGTGGCCAAGGCCGCGTCGCGTGGCAAGGGCGACCCCGGGGCCGCCGGCCTCTTCTGACCTGCGGCAAACACGCACACCCACGAACCCGTCACGGAAGGCAACCAACACATGGCCAAGGGCAAGACCGGCACGCGCAGCCTCAAGGAGCGCGATGCCGCCACCACGAAGAAGATCGTCGACCTCGTCGCCGACGTCGCGCGCAAGTCGCTCGGCGGCAAGGAGCCGAAGATCGACATCCCGACGCGCACGAAGAGCAACACCATCTGGAACAAGAAGCGCGGCATCCTCGAGATGGGCGACGGCGTGGCCGAGCGCCCGCTCTTCGACCTGAAGACCGCGAAGCAGTTCATGCAGACGATGCTGCATGCGTCGACGATCAAGGACCTGATCGCGGCCGAGAAGACCAGCAGCCTCCGTGGCGTCTTCTACAAGGCCAAGCACACGGTCGCCGGCACGCGGGAGAACACCTTCGACACGCAGGACGAGAGCGACCCCATCCTCGAGGACCTCGAAGTGGCGCTCGGCGCGCTGCGCGAGGAGCTGCACGTCTTCGCGGAGAACCGGGGATCGATGGTGGGCAACATCACCATCGTCGACAAGGGAGACGAGATCGACTGCCGGCGCATGGGCTCGGGCGGGTACGCGCTGCCGTCCATCGTCGAGCCCGACGTGATCCAGTTCAAGAAGTGCGAGGCGAAGTTCGTCCTGCACGTCGAGAAGGGCACGGTCTGGAACCGATTCAACGAGGACCGGTTCTGGGAGAAGCACAACTGCATCCTCACGCACGGTGCAGGACAGCCGCCTCGCGGCTGCCGCCGGCTGCTGCAGCGGCTGAACCAGGAACTGAAGCTGCCCATCATCTGCGTGCTCGACAACGACCCGTGGGGCCACTACATCTACAGCGTGATCAAGCAGGGCTCGATCTCGCTGGCGTTCGAGAGCTCGCGCCTCGCCATTCCCGAGGCCAAGTTCCTGGGGATCCGCGCGAAGGACTTCCGCGAGTGCGGCCTGGACGACGCGGTGAAGATCGAGCTCACCGAGAACGACGTGAAGCGCGCGAAGGAGATCGCCGCCTACCCGTGGTTCGCCGGGCACCGGGGCTGGCAGAAGGAGATCGACGCGCTGCTGGCCAACGGGTTCAAGATGGAGGTCGAGTCGCTCATCACCAAGGACATCTCGTACGTCAGCGAGACGTACGTGCCCGAGCGGCTCAGGAAGAAGGACTGGCTGGACTGACCGCCGGCAGCTCGATGCGGAACCGTGCGCCGGGGGCGCCGTCGGCGACCCCGATGCTGCCGCCGTGCGCCTCCACGATGCGGCGCGCGGTCGCCAGGCCGAGCCCGTTGCCGCCGGCCTTCGTCGTGAAGTACGGCTCGAACGCCTGCGAGCGCGCTTCCGGCGCGAGGCCGGGGCCCGTGTCCTGGACCTCGATCGCGATGCGCGCGGGGCGCGCGGCCGCACCGCGGCCCTCCGGCGGCACCGGAGTCACCCGGAGCGTGAGGGTCCGGGTGGCCTCGGGAGGCAGCGACTCCATCGCCTGCACCCCGTTCAGCAGCAGGTTGAGGATCGCCTGCTTCATGAGCGCGGGGTCGGCGTCCGCCATCGCGGGATCGGCGGGAAGCTCGGTGCGCATTCGGACGCCCGCCTGCTCGGCCTGCGCCAGGAAGAAGTCGGAGAGGTCCTCCGCCACGGTCCGCACGTCGATGGGGCGGCGGTCGAGCTGCATGCGCCCCGCGTAGCGGAGGAAGTCGTTGAGGATGTCTCGGAGCCGGGCGGCCTCGCGCGCGAGCGTGTCGACCCGGCGGGTGACGCGGTCGCGTGCCGCGTCCTCGATCCCGCTGTCGAGGATCTCCTCCCGCAGGAGCTGCGCGTTCAGCGCCACGGTCGAGAGCGGGTTCTTGATCTCGTGCGCCAGGCCCCGCGTCATGGACGCAATCTCGGCGTTTCGCGCGTCCTCCGCCGCCGTGCGCCCTGCATCACGGATGCGTGCGCGGAGCGATCGTGACATCCACCACGCCGCCAGCGAAAGCAGGACGACATCGACCGCGAGGATCGCGATCCAGGGGACAGGCTGGGGGGTTGTCGTGGGGGTCACGCGCCCGTGCCGGCAGCCGGCACACGGGAGAGCGAGCGCGCCTTGGTGGCGGCCCAGCCCTTTGCGCCCTGCGTGGCGGAGTAGGTGACCATCTCGCCGTCGTTGAGCGTGCGGAAGCCCGACTCCTGCTCGATGACGGAGAAGTGAACGAAGATGTCCTGACCTTCCGGTCCGACGATGAAGCCGAAGCCCTTGCGGGGATCGAACCACTTCACCTGACCTTCGATGTTCTCGAGCGTGCTGTTCGCCATGTGGATTCGGGCTCCGTCTTGTTTGCTCCGTACGCCCCTACGACGCACACGGAAGCGGGTGTGTGAGCACCCTCGGCTGCGAACGACCCGAGCCGAGGCGTATTGTGCGGCGGTTTCCGGACTTGTGCAAGTGAATTTCGGTTCGGTTCAGGGGAATCGGGAGTCCTTTCCAAGCCCGTCCGGCGGCCCCTGCTGCAGGTGCCGACGGAGCAGCGGGTTATGCCGTGGGCCTGGGTGCACCCCCTGATACGCACGCACCCCGCGGCAGTTCGCCGCGGGGTGCGTGGAAGTGGCTGGATTGCGCACGCCCGTCAGGCGTGGGCCACGGTCACTGCGGCGCGCCTTCGCGCTCGCGGTCGCGGCGCGGTCCGCCGTCGCGGCCGCCGCCGTCGCGCCGGCCACGGTCGCCGCCACGGTCGCCGCCGCGGTCACCGCGGTCGCGCCGCTCGCCGCCACGGTCGCCGCCTCGGTCGCCGCCGCCTTCGCCGCCGGCCGGCGCCTCCATGAGCGCCTTGCGGCTGAGCTTGACGCGGCCGCTGTCGTCGACGTTGATGACCTTGACCTTCACGACGTCACCGATCTTGACGACATCGGTCACGTTCTTCACGAAGCCGTGCGCCAGCTCGGACACGTGGCACATGCCGTCCGA